>CAWADD010000021.1:0-220787 GCA_963780585.1 uncultured Actinomycetes bacterium | reverse complement strand
GACTTCAGGCTCTGATCAGGCGACGCATGGGTAGGGCGCAGCCATGCGTCGCCTGCTCGCGCCCGCCCGGATCACCCCTCTCGCGCTCGGCGTCCTGGCGCTCGCGGCGGCCTGCATCTTCGTCGCGGGCGTGCAGCACGCGCGGTTGTTTCACCGCGGCTACGCCGAGGTCGAGATCATCGGCCCGCTGTTCCTCGCCAACGCGGCCGGGTCGGCTGTCGTCGTGCTCACGCTCGTCTTCGAGCGCAGCGCGCTGTTCGTACTCGGCGCGTTGTCGATCTGCGCGCCGTCGCTCGTCTCGATCGCGATCTCCCACTCGTCCGGCTTGTTCGGCTTTCGCGAGGGCGGCTACGACGCCGACGCGCTGGTCATCGTCGTCGCCGAGTTGTCCGCGGTCGTCCTCGCGCTGCTCGGTGCGGCGCTCGCTGCGGGGGGCCGTCGATGAGGGTGCTGCTCGCCGCCGCCGTCGTGATCGTCATGGGCTGCGCGATCGCGGGCATCGGCATCGGGCAGTCGCCCGCTGAGCGCGAGGCCGCGCCATCGCCGCGCCAGGTCGGCGCCGCGAAGCAGCGGATCGCCGCCGCCGGCGCAACCGTGACGCGCGGGCGTGAGCTCTTCGACGAGGAGGGATGCGACCGCTGTCACTCGATCGGCGCGATCGGCGCCGAGGGCAAGCTCGGGCCGCGCCTGGACACGATCGACGAGGACGCCGACGACATCGTCGAGAGCATCGCGCGACCGCGCGAGGACACCGTCGACGGCTATCCCGAGAAGCTCATGCCGACCGACTACGCACGCCGCTTGAGCGAGGCCGAGGTCGGAGCGCTCGCGGCCTTCATCGCGGCGGCCGCCGGGACGCAGGAGGACGGCGCAGGCGAGAACTCAGGCCGCGGGCGCAATCGCGGGCGCGGCGGCGACCACGACGACGGCTCGGGTCGCCGCTGAGGCGCGCGACTATGCGCCCGGCGCGCCGCGCGGAGGCGCGGCGCGGCCGGGCCGGATCAGCGCACGAACGGGCCGCGGGGGCGGGCGCAGACGGCCGCGCCGGGCGCTGACGCGCGTTCGCGGCTGTGGGCGGCGGTTGACCATGACCGCGATCATCGCCGCGCAGGCTGCGCCGATCCTCCGACGGCGGTCGGAAATCCGTGGCAACAGATTGGACCACGTGGCGGATCGCTGGCTGGACGAATGTCCGATGCAGCCACGGAACGCTCATGCCTCCAGCCGGTGGCCCCGATTGCGAGCGCATGCCACGGACCGTGATCCGCTCCACCCTCGTCGGACTCGTCGCGCTCGCCAGCCTCGCCAGCCAGCCAGCGCAGGCCTCTGCGGCCTCCCTCCTCGACCTGCTCAAGCCCAAGCCCGCCGTCAAGGTCATCGCTCCGGTCGCCGGTCCGGCCGCGGAGGATCCCGCCGGCATGACCCCGCGCGGCACGATGCTGATGGTGCACGCAGGCGGCTGGGCCGGCCACGACGCGCACGCGCAGGGTCTGCTGATGGACCGCCCCGGCGACATGCTCGTCGCGCGCGGCTGGCGCGTCGTCTCGATCGACTACAACGAGGGCACGCAGGGGCTCCAGGACGTCCTCAACGTCGCCGGCGACGAGCTCGCCCGCAAGTCGAGCGACGGTCCGCTCTGTATCTATGGCGAGTCCGCCGGCGCGCATCTCGCGCTCGTCGCAGCAGCGCGCCTGCGCGCGATCGACTGCGTCATCGGCATCGGCACGCCGACCGACCTCCCGCTCTACCAGTCGCAGGCCGCGATCAGCCCCGACGCCCGCATTCGTCTCGTCGCCAGCCAGATCACGCGCTTCTTCGGGAACACGCTCGAGCAGATCGCGCCGTGGAACCTCGTCTCGCTGGCGCCGTCGATCCACGCCGACGTGCTGCTCATGCACGAGGCCGACGACAGCGTCGTCAGCGCGCTGCACGACGCTCGCTTCCAGGCGGTGCGACCGACGACCCAGACGGTCGAGCTGGAGGCGGGCAGCCCCGGCGCTGCGTCGTCGAGCTTCATGCACGGTACGGTGTCCGAAACGGGCCGCGCGCAGTACGGCGCTGCGATCGGCTCGTTCGCCGACCGCGCGGTGGCCGCTCGCGAGGCCGAGCGCAACGCCGCTGCGTCGCAGTGCTCGGCGGTCAGCCGCTCGCTCGCCGAGGTCGGCGTGACACGCCTGAAGTCCGCGCTGCTGTGCCTCGCCCGCAGCGATAGCGCGGCGCGCAGCGCCCGCACCGCCGGCTGGCAGCGCACGCGGGTGGCGATGCGCGGCGAGGTCAACGCCGCCCGCGTCTGGTCGGCGCTGCGGTCGACGAAGAGCGGGCGCAGCGCGCTCAGCGCAGCCGCGCGGCGCCGCGCCAAGGTCACCGTGCGAGCCGGCGGCCGCTCGGAGATCATCCTGCGCTCGACGCGCTGATCGCCGCGATCAGCGCGCGCGGCGGATGCGGATGTGCGTCGCCTGCGTGGCGCCGTCCGCCAGCACGGCGCTGACGCGGTACAGCCCGGGTCGGCGACCGAGCCGCTTCGCCGACAGCGTGACGGCGTTGGCGCCGGCCCTGCCGGCGACGGTCCGCACGCCGCGGATCGGCGCGTAGCGTCCGCGCCCGAGCGAGCGCTGCAGCCCGAACGTCACGCTCGCGGCCCGGCTCAGCGTGTACGCAAAGCGCGCCGAGCGTCCCACGACGACCGTCCGCTGCGCGCGCTCGAGCGCGCCGAGCAGCGGTCCGGGGCGCGGCTGGCCGAGCACGCGCAGGACCGAGCGCGCCATGCTCGCCTCGCCGAGCGCGTTGGGATGGACCGGCGCTGCGAGCGTGGTCGGCACGAGGCCCTCGAACCAGCGCGTTCCGGGCAGCGTGCAGACGTCGTGGCCGACGCTGTCGTCGTACGTGTCGACGAACTCGGCGTCGTTCGCGGCGGCCTGCTCGGCGATCATCGCGTTCGTCCGCCGCAGCGCGTCGTCGAGGTAAGCGATGTCGTCGTCGGACAGCGGCACGAGCGGGTAGCAGCCGCGGCCGTCGCGCGGCGTCACGGCCGGATAGCCGACGATCAGCACCCGCGCCTGCGGCGAGCGGGCGTGGATCCCCCGCAGCGTGGCCGCGATCTTCGACGCCGATGCCGCGATCTGGTCGACGAGCTCATCGCCGCCGCCGGGCGTGGCGAAGTTCGTGCGGCAGGCGGTGCCGGTCGGCGCCAGCAGCCCGAGCTCGACGCACCTCGTGGCCGCGCCGACGAGCCCGACGTCGTTGCCGCCGATTCCGACGGTGACGAGTGACGTGTCGCTCGAGAGGGCGTCAAACTGCGGCGCGTTGTTACCGCCGAGCACGCCCTGCGGCGCGAGCATGTGCTTGGTCGTTGCCGCCGAGCAGCTCACGTCACGGAACGTCGTCGCGCGGATTGCCGCCGTGACGAGCGACGGGTAGTTGCGGTTCGAGCGCGCGCAGCCGATCGGATCGCCGTACTGGTCGGGGACGAGCGGTGCGGCCGTGTAGGAGTCGCCGAGCGCCACGTAGACCGCCGACTCGGGCGCCTGGGCGC
Organism: uncultured Actinomycetes bacterium; assembly: GCA_963780585.1. Lineage (GTDB taxonomy): Bacteria > Actinomycetota > Thermoleophilia > Solirubrobacterales > Solirubrobacteraceae > CADCVQ01. The sequence continues at coordinate 217,255 of CAWADD010000021.1, read as the reverse complement.
CCGCCGCGCCTGCAGTCAGGGCCACGGCTGCCAGGCAGATCGCGGCCAGCAGGCCGGCGGCGCGCTTCATGCGAGCAGTATCGCGCGGGCGGAGACGCGCCCGGGCCGCTCAGCCGACGCCGACGAGCGCCGCGCAGACCCAGTTGCGCGAGCCGCTCCCGCCGGCCCACAGCTGGGCCGCGAGGCTGTCCTGCTCTGCCTTCGGCGCCAGGTAGGCGTGTGGCGTCGAGCCGCCGAGGCCACGCCACGTGGCGGGCAGGAACTGGTAGAAGCCCGACGCACCCGCCCCGTTGGGAGGCAGGTTCTGGCCGCCGGACTCGCATTGCACGACCGGCCACGGGATCGACCACGGGCCGCCGGGGCCGACGGATTTCAGCGCCTGCGCGCGCCGCGCGAGCAGCCCGGTGAGCGCGCGCTCGGCGCGCTGCCGGCTCGCGCGCGTGCCCTGCAGCGCGGCAGCGCGTGCCGCGCGCGCCTCGGACAGCTCCGCGCGCCGCTCGCGCAGGCCGGCGACGATCGACGCGAGCGCGTCGTGGCGGCGGCGGACCGCGTCGGCGGCGCTGCGCCGCTGCGCAGTGAGCCGGCTGAGCGCGCGGCGCTGGCCGAGCGCGTCGCGGCGTGCGCCCTTGACGGTGTCGAGGATCCGCTCGTCCTGTCGCTGGATGCGCTTGACGAAGTCGACGGTCTCGAGCAGCTGCGCGAAGCCGTCGGTGTTCAGGATGACGGTGACGAGGTCCGGGCTGCCGCCGGTGTAGCGCTCGCGCAGCAGCGTCGCGAGCTGCGCGCGCGACTCACGCAGGCGCGCGCGCAGGCGCAGCGCCCGGCTCTGCTGGCGGTTGCGGCGCCGCTCGGTCGACGCGAGCACCGTCCGCGCGGCGCCGAGCTCGGCTCGCACCGCGGCGACGCGTCGCTCGAGGATCCCGACCTCGCGCGTCGTCGCGTGCTCGAGGCGCCCCAGCCGGGCGACGGCTCCCGACAGCGACTGCTCGCGATCGCGCTGCGCGTCGATCCGATCGCGCAGCCCGCTCTCGCTCTGCTGCCCGCCGGCGGGCACGGCGACGAGCGCCGTCGCCACGACGGCCACGACGAACACGAGTGCGCGGATGCGGCGACGGTCCATGCGGCGAGCACGTGCAACCTAGCGAGCCCGCTCCGCGAGCCACCCGCTGCAGGCCTCCGGGCGGTCAGCGAGAGCGGTCGCCGATCAGCGGCCGGAGTGCGTGATGCCGATGCGGCCCCAGAGCAGGACGAGCAGGGCGAAGATGATGCAAATCGTCAGCATGACCGGGGTTCCCGGCATGTATCGGCAGATCGCGCACGCTCCACGAGCGATCTTTGTCGTCATGATGTGGCGATGGCCTACACCGTCCCCGATCTGCCCTATGCGTACGACGCGCTCGAGCCGCACATCAGCGCCGAGACGATGCGCTTCCATCACGACAAGCACCATCAGGCGTACGTCGACAAGGCGAACGCGGCGCTCGCCGGGACCGGCCTGGAGGACGCGCCCGCGCGCGAGATCCTGACGCGTCTGAGCGAGCTGCCGCCAAACATCCGCGATGCCGTGCGCAACAACGTCGGCGGGCACTTCAACCACACGCTGTTCTGGGAGGGGATGACGCCCGACGGCGGCGACGGACCGTCGAAGGACGGCAGGCTGCTCGTCGCGATCAGGGAGACGTTCCGCAGCCTCACCGTCATGAAGGAGACGATCAAGGAAGCCGCCCTGAGCCAGTTCGGGTCGGGCTGGGCCTGGCTCGTGCACGACGGCTACCGCGTCCTCGTCGTCACGACCTCCGAGCAGGAGAGCCCGGTCACCGACCGCCTCGAGCCGCTGCTCGGCGTCGACGTCTGGGAGCACGCCTACTACCTCGACTACGAGAACCGGCGCGGGGACTACGTCGACGCCTGGCTGAACGTCATCGACTGGGACGTCGTCGAGCAGCGCTTCGCAGACGCGTGGGTGCCCGACGTCAGCGGCATCCTCACGCAGACCGTCAGCGTGTGCGGCGTCGTGCGCGAGTTCGGCACCGTGACGCTCGACGACGCGCGCGCGCACTCGGCGGAGCTGAAGGCGCTCATCGGCTGGGGGCCGATGGCGAAGATCGGGACGATCGCGCGCGCCTGGAACGACCTCGCGTCGCAGCTGCAGAAGCGCGACGTGACGACGGTCGCCGAGCTCGATCCCGGCGTCGTGGAACGCGCCGCGAAGGACCTCTGGATCATCCCGCCGGACCGCTCGATGATCTGAGCGCGCGTTCTGCCGCAAGCGCTGCGGAGTTTCGTCACAAGCGCGCGTTGTTCCGCAACACGCGCCCCGCGACGCTTGGAGGGTGTGTAGCCCCACTCGACCTAGAGCCGAGCAGGACATCACACCCCCCGACGTTCGCGTCGCCGCGCTGGCCGGGGAGCAGCACGGTCAGGTGTCGGTCGGTCAGCTGCACGCACTGGGACTGACCGACGACGCGATCGGGATCCGCGTCCGCAACGGGCGATTGCACCGTCGCTATCGCGGCGTCTACAGCGTCGGCCACGAGGCGCTGACGCCCGCGGCCAGATTCCTGGCTGCCGTGCTCGCCTGCGGCGACGGCGCGGTCCTCAGCCACCACGCGGCCGCGATCCATCTCGGTCTGCTGCGAGCGGAGGACCGCAACCCCGATGTGACCGTACCCGCCTCGCGCCCGCGGGTCGTGCACGGAGTGCGAGTGCACCGCGCGCGCCGGCTGGACCGCCGCGACGTGATCCGCCATGGTGGGCTGTGGGTCACGTCGCCGGCGCGCACGATCCTCGACCTCGCCGCCAGCGCGCCGCCGCGTGCGTTGCGGCGCATGGCTCGCCAGGCGCAGGTCGAGCACCGCGTCAACGTCCGCCAGCTGCTGGAGCTGCTCGCGCGCGCCAACGGCCATCGCGGCGTGGCGAACCTCCGCGCCGCGATCGCCGACGGTCCGACACCGACGCGCAGCGAGCTCGAGGACATCGTGCTCGACCTGATCGACTCCGTGACGAGCGAGCGCCCGGAGATCAACGCGCGGCTTCAGCTCGACGGCGAGACGATCGAGCCCGACTTCCTCTGGCGCGCGCGCAAGCTCGTGATCGAAGCCGACAGCCGCCGCTTTCACGACGCAGCGATCGTGCAGGCCGACGATGCGCGCAAGCAGGCGATGCTCGAGGCCGACGGCCATCGCGTGCTGCGGATCACCTACGAGCAGGCCGTCGGGCGCCCGGCGCAGACGCGCGCCCGCATCCGGGCCGCGCTCGCCGCGGCGCCGACCCGCTGAACGAGCGACCTACGCCACCGGGCGCAGGTGGCGCAGCGGACGGCCGTCGCGCAGCTCGCGGACGACCGCCTCGACGAGCCCGTCGCCGTCGAGCTGGCGCCCGTCGGTGACCGCCGCGATGACGCCGCGCTTGCGCTGGATCAGCGCGGCCATCGTCTCGTCGATCGTGTCGGCGGCGAGCAGGTACCAGGCGGTGACGGCGTCGTGCTGGCCGATGCGGTGGCAGCGATCCTCGGCCTGGTCGTGCATCGCCGGCGTCCATTCGAGCTCGAGGAAGGCGACGTTCGACGCCCGCGTCAGCGTGATCCCCTGGCCCGCGACGCGGGTCGCGCCGATCAGCAGCTGCGGGCCGTCGTCGGATTGAAAGGCGTCGACCGCCGCGGCGCGGGCCATCGCCGAGTCGCGCCCCAGCAGGTGCGCGGCGTCGGGGAAGCGCTCGATCAGCGCCTGCTGCACCTCGAGGTGGCGGGCGAACACGACGAGCGGCTCGCCCGACGCGAGGAAGTCCGCGATCCATGTCAGCGCCGCCGCGAGCTTGCCGCGGGCGGCGAGCCGCTGCAGCGTCCCGAGCTGCGCGAGCCGCTGCGCGCGCAGCGTCGCCGCGATCTTCGCCTGCAGCTCGCGCAGGTCGAGCGGCTGTGAGCGCAGCCAGGCGACCACGTCCCGCTCTGCGAGCCGGTACTCGGTCGCGTTGGAGAGCGCGACCGGCACGACGACCTGGCGCTTGGCCGGCAGCTGCGGCAGCACCTCGCTCTTCAGGCGCCGCACGAAGCAGCGCCGCCGCAGGTGCCAGTGCAGCCGCTCCTCGGACAGCTCGCCGCGGAAGCGGCGCGCGAACTGGGCGCCCGAGCCGAAGTCCCCCAGGCGCCCGATCACGCGCAGCTGCGAGACGAGCTCCTCGGCGTGGTTGAGCACCGGCGTCCCGCTCAGCGCGAGCCGCAGCCCGCCGTCGACGACGGACGCCGCCAGCCGCCGCACGGCCTGCGTGCGCTTGGCCTGCGGGTTCTTGCAGTAGTGCGATTCGTCGACGACGAGCGCGCGCGGCCGCAGGCGCCCCAGCGCCTCGCGGTGCGCGGCGACGATCTCGTAGTTGAGGATCGTGATGTCGGCCGTCGGGGCGACCGCGACGCGGCCCTCGACGAGCGCGACGCTGCGGTGCGGCAGCCAGCGCTCGGTCTCGCGCTGCCAGTTGAGCTTCAGCGAGGCCGGGCATACGACGAGCGCCGGAAACGCGCCGTCGGCCTCGAGCGTCGCGAGCGCCTCGACGGTCTTGCCGAGGCCCTGCTCGTCGGCGAGAAAGCAGCCGCGGGCATCGAGCGCGTAGCGGACGGCCGCCCACTGAAACGGCGCGAGCTCGCCGCCGAGCACCGCCGCGACCGGCGCGAGCGGCTCGCCGTCGACCGCGCGCGAACGCCGGATCGTCGCGATCGCTGCCGCATGCTCGTCGCGCAGCGCGTCGAGCGCGAGCGCCCCCGCAGCGTCGACGACGACGCCGAACGTCGCCAGGAACGCATCGAGCGGCTCGACGATCCAGGGGTCGATCGGCAGGGTGCGGCTGCGGGCCTCGGCGCCGGGCAGCTTGCTGAACGCCGCGCCCGCATCGCCGTCCCACAGCACGTCGAGCCGCAGGCGCTCGCCGTCGAACGTGCGCGCCGCCGTCAGCCGCGCCGGCGGCGGCTCGACGCCGGACAGCAAGGCCTCGACGCAGCGCCGCGCTCCGGCGTCGATCCGCAACGTCTCCTGCGCGGCGAGCGCCTCGGCCCCCGCACGCGTCAGCGGTGCCAGCAGCACGCCGTCCCCAGGACGGGTCGCCGAGCCCTCGAGCAGCTCCGCGGGCGGTCCGCCGGCGCGCGTCGACAGCGTCCACCAGCCGCGCCCGTCGTAGCGCGTCGCGCCGACGACGCCGACCCAGCGCCGCTCGATCGCCGCCAGCCACCGCACGACCTCGTCGGAGGGCGACAGCTCGGGGAAGCGCTCGATCACGCCGGCGACGTGCACGCCGACCCAGTCGTCGACCGGCGCCCACCACTCGCGCCGGTCCCAGTCGAAGCGCCGTCCGGGTATGCCGCGCACGAGGTTGACGATGCTCGCGTCGTAGGGGAAGGCGAGCACGACGATCTGCTGCTCGTCGCTGCCGCGCAGCTCGACGTTGGGCGCTTGCGGGAGAAGCTCCATCAGGTCGTCGAACGGTAGCCACCCGGCCAGCTATAGCCTGCGCCGCGTCATGCCCGACTTCCTGCCGCTGCCCCGACGACCGAGCAAGCCGCGCAGCTCGGGGCTGACGCACGTCATCGACACGGGCCTCGGCACGTCCGAGGTCGACGGCCTGCTGCGCCAGGCGGCCGCGCACATCGACACGGTCCGGCTCGGCTGGGGCTCGGCCTACGTGACCGCCGACCTCGACGCCAAGCTCGCGATCTACCGCACGCACGACGTGCCGGTCATGCTCGGCGGCACGCTGACCGAGCTGGCCTGGTTGCACGGCCGGATCGACGAGCTGTGCGCCTGGCTCGACGAGCTCGGGATCGACCGGCTCGAGGTCTCGAGCGGGGTCGTGGCGATCCCGCCGCACGAGAAGACGGCGCTGATCGAGCGGCTCGCGCCGCGCTACACGGTCTACGCCGAGGTCGGTGAGAAGGACCCGGCCGCGCTGATGGCGCCGTATCGCTGGGTGCAGCTGATCCGCGAGGCGCTCGATGCCGGCGCGGAGATGGTCGTCTGCGAGGGTCGCGCGACCGGCACCGCCGGCCTCTACCGCCCCGACGGCGAGGCGCGCACCGGCCTGATCGACGAGATCGTCCACGAGATCGACCGCGGCAAGCTCATCTTCGAGGCGCCGCGCAAGCACCAGCAGGTGTGGCTGATCGAGCGCTACGGGTCCGAGGTGAACCTCGGCAACGTCCCGCCCGCGGAGGTGCTGTCGCTCGAGACGCTGCGCCTCGGTCTGCGCGCCGACACGCTCGCGCAGTTCCACCCGCCGGCGGACCACGTCGATGGCCGCTGAGCGCAGCGCCGTCCTGCTCACCGGCGTCGGCAAGCGCTACGACATCGTCAGCGCGTTCTCCGAGCACGCGTTCACGATCGCCGCCGATCCCAACCCGCTCGCGCCGGCCCGCTACGCCGCGGATCTCGCCGTCACGCCGCCGCGGATCGACGACCCCGAGTACGTCCCGTTCCTCGAGCGCCTCGTCGCCGAGCACGGCGTCGGCGCCGTCGTCCCGCTGACCGACCTCGACATCGAGGCGCTCGCGGCCGCCGGCGCGCGGCTGCCGGCGTTCGTGCCGTCGGCCGAGATCGCGCGCGCGACGTTCGACAAGTACGAGACCCACCACCTGCTGCGCTCGCACGGCCTGCCGTCGCCGCCGACCGTGCTGCCGGACGAGCAGCCGGAGTCCTTCCCGGTGATGGTCAAGCCGCGGCGCGGCTCGGGCGCGCGCTCGATCCATCCGGCCGCCGATCGCGCCGAGATGGAGTTCTTCGTCGGCTACGTCAAGGAGCCGGTGATGGTGCAGCGGCTGATGGGCGGGCCGGAGTTCTCGATCGACCTGCTCTGCGACCTCGACGGGCGCTGCCTGAACGCGATCCCGCGCACGATGATCGAGTCGCGCGGCGGCGAGTCGATCAAGGGCACCGTGAGCGCAGACGAGGAGCTGATCGAGCTCGGCCGCGCGGTCGGCGAGGCGCTCGGAGTGCGCGGACCCTGCACCGTGCAGGCGTTTCGCGACCCCGAGATCGGGCTCGGCATCACCGACGTCAACACCCGCTTCGGCGGCGCGTTCCCGGCGCCGATGTACGCCGCGCGGCCGGGTCGCACGTATCCCGAGCTGATCGTGCGCATGGCGCGCGGCGAGACGATCGAGCCGCACGTCGGCGACTTCGCCCACGGGCACACGTTCACGCGCTACTTCTGGCAGCTCGAGCTCGACGAGCGGCTACGCCCGACGGGCCGCGACATCGTCGCGCAGGGTCCACGGGCGCCGCGCTCGGCTTGACGCTCGATTTCATTTCCTAATAACCTGGTAGGGAATGGCGTATTTCAAACGGCACGCTGGCGCTCCCTCGGGGAGGGGGGCCCGCGCTAACCGCTGGGCGCTGACGGCGATCGCCGTGATCGGCCTCGGACTGGCGCTCGCCCCGGTCGCGTTTCAGATGTTCGAGCGCGGTCCGAAGGGCGCCGAGATGATGGCCGAGTTCAAGCCGTTCATGACCGACGCTCGGCTGAACGGCTTCCAGCGCCACATCCGCAACATCGATGCGGGCGTACGTGAGGCCAACGGTCCCGTCGCCGTCGCGCTCGAAGGGCGCGGCGCCGCCGCGCACCGCCGCTTCGACGCGCGCTATCCGTCGTTCGCCCAGTTCGCCGAGGACTGGCCGCCGATCAACGCCGACATGTCGAGCCTGCTCGACAAGATCCAGGCCAACGCCGGCAACTACCGCGCGATCGCGGCGCTGCCGAGCTTCAAGCTCTTCCCCTGGTTCTTCGTGATCCCCGGCGTGATCGTCTTCCTGCTCGCGATCGGGGCGATGCTCGCGCCGCGGTCGTGGCCGAAGCTGCGCTGGGCATTCGTCGCGCTGGGCATCGGCCTCGTGCTCGCCCCGGTGATCTTCCAGATGTTCACTCGCGCGCCCAAGGGCGCCGAGATGATGACCGCCTTCGCGACGATCGAGACGCGCAAGAAGGTCGAGACGATCCAGAGCTACTTCAGCACGATCGCCGTCGGCCAGGGCTCGCTGCGCCTGGAGATCGTCCCCGCGTTGCAGCGCGAAGGACTCTCGACGAGGGAGATCGACGCTCGCTTCGGCGACGTCCAGACGCTCAACCGGCGCTGGATACCGATCCTCAACGACATGACGCCGATGATCGGCGCCATGAGCGACAACGTCGACAACTACCAGGCCGTCAGGAGTCTGCCGTCGTTCACGTTGTTCCCCTGGTTCTTCGTGATCCCAGGCCTCCTGTTCGTCGCGCTGGCGCTCGTGCCCGGCCGGCGCGGCGCCCAGCCGGCCGCACGCGCGGTCGCGGCCGGGCCACTGACCACATCCGGCACCCCCAATTGAGGAGGCGCAGCATGACCCTCACCCCCCGCCGTATCGCCAGCGGCCTCGCCGCCGTTTCGCTCGCAGCCGTCACCGCCGTCGTGCTGACCGGCGCGCCGTCGCAGGCCGCGAGCTCGCGCGCGCTCAACGGCACCTTCAAGCTCACGCCCGGCACGTACTCCGGCGGCAAGGCCCACGGGACGTGGTTTCGGATGATCATCTCCGGCAACCGCGCGAAGAAGGCCTACCTGCCCAACCCGGACTCCAGGGCCGCCGACAAGACGTACACGCTCGGCCGCCCGGGCAGGGACGGCGGCCTCTCGACGGGCCGCTTCCAGCCGCACCCGAGCCCGGCGTTCGACGGCAAGGGCAACGCGCTCGCCAACAAGATCATCCGGCCGCAGCCGTTCACGGCGATCAACTTCTCGGTCGCGACGCTGAAGGTCGATCCGCAATCCGACAAGACGGTCGCCGTCACGCGCGCAAGCGTCTCCGGTCGCAAGCTGACCGTGCGGATCCCCGGCTACACGGCGGAGTGGAACAAGCAGTTCTTCAACCAGGGCGCCCCGAAGCCCGACGGCTCGGGCGCGGCGGCGAAGGGGACGTACAACCCCAAGACCAAGCACTTCGTCCTGACATGGACAAGCAAGATCAGCGGCGGGCCGTTCAACGGCTACAGCGGCCTGTGGCATCTCGAAGGGACCTTCAAGGCGCGCTGAGCGCGCCGACACATCCGACTGCGGAGCGAACGATGAACCGATCGTCCATGAAGTACCTCGTCCTCGGTGTCCTCGTCGGCGCGCTCGCGACGAGTGCCCTCGGCAGCACGGCGATCCTCTCGTCCGGCACGACGCCGACGGCGAGCGCGGCCACGGCGAAGAAGAAGACGGCGAAGAAGAAGACGACGACGTCGACGAAGCGCTGCCACCAGGCGTTTCGCAAGGGCCGTTGGGTGCGCGTCTGCGTCGTGAAGTCGACGAAGAAGAAGGCCGCCAAGAAGAAGAAGGCCACGCCCGCCCCGACGACGACGTCGACGGGCACCGCGAGCCCGATGGTCGGCCTCTTCCGCTTCACGCCCGGCGCCTATGCCAACGGCAAGGCGACGGGCTCCTACATCCGCCTCGTGCTGGCGGGTGGCAGCCGCGAAAGCGGGCCGTTCTTCCCCAACCCGAGCTCGCGGGCGACGACGTACACGCTGCTGAACCCCGGCACCGACGGCGGCCTGCGGACCGGGAGCTACCAGCCCGCTCCGAGCCCGGCCTTCTCGGCGACCGGAGATGCGCTCGCGAGCCGGATCATCGCGCCGCAGCGCTTCGCGTTCATCCAGTACAGCGCGCAGACGTCGCCGAAGGATCCGCAGACGGGCGCCGACGTCCCGGCGCCCTCGATCAGCGTCACCGACGGCAAGCTCAGCGGTCAGCTGCAGTCCTTCGCGGCGCAGTGGAACAAGCAGAACTTCAACGTCGGCTCGCCGAAGCCGAATGGGTCGTTCCCGGGCCTGACGAGCCCGGTCACCGGCACGTACAACGCCGACACGAAGGCCTACACGCTCGAGTGGACGAGCCAGATCGTCGGCGGGGCGTTCAACAACTTCTCCGCGTCCTGGCATTTCGAGGGGACGTTCGAGCCCGGCTGCGCGGCGTGAGTGCGTGCCAACAACCGGCTGAGCAGATAATGTCGATCGACTTTATATAGTATGCACCGCAGCGACACCGATCCAGGGGAGACGCATGACTAGACGTGACGTGACGCGCGGCCGGCGCAGGGTGCTGGCCGGTGTCCTGACCATCGGGCTGATCGCCGCGGCGGGGGTCGCAGGCGTCCCGGCGGCATCGGGTCAGACAGACGATCTCGGCGACCTGCCGATCAACCCGGCGTGGCTGGCGAACACGCTCGGCAACGCCACGAACCTCGGCGGCGTCAAGAACAACGTCATCGACGGCGCACTCGCCCGCCGCGACGCTGCCGTCGAGCAGTGGAAGGCCGCGCAGGCAGCCTTCAAGGCCGGCACCGGCCCGCAGCCGAGCCCGCTTGCGAAGCCCGAGTACAACGTCGTGTGGTCCTCGAAGCAGAACGTCGCCGACATTCACGCCGACGTGATCAGCAAGTTCGTCCAGGCCTCGACGGTCAACCCGCAGGGCATCGCCGAGTTGCTCAACCCGCAGTTCCTACCCGGCCTCGACGGCTTCCAGGTCATCGATCTGCGCGAGAAGAACCTCGACGGCAGCGACAACCCGGACTTCGGCAAGGTCGTCAACTTCGTCCAGCTCCCGCTGCCCTGGGGCATCGAGAACGAGGCGCACCACATGCAGTACGAGTGGCAGGACGGCGACCCGATCCTCGCCGGTGGCCTGTACACGGGCACGACGCACGTGCTCGACCCGTCGGACATCCCGAACCTCAAGCTGCTCAACGAGATCTCCAACGCCGAGACCCCCGGCGGCTCGATCGCCGACGCCTACGAGAAGGGCGACGACGGTCGTTACTACCTCACGCTGATGGGCGGACCGCTGTCGGACTTCGGTGGATCGCCGGGTGAGATCGTCACGTTCAAGCCCCACCCGACGAAGGGCATGGTCGTCGAGACCGAGTCTCCCGCCGGCGGCGCGCTGGCCGGCGGCCTGAAGCTCGCGAGGAACCCGGGTGGCGTTCCGGAGCCCTGCTCGCTGCGTGAGTCCCGCCCGCTCGGGACCTGCGCCAACCCGCACGGCATCCAGTTCCGCACCGATCTCGGCGTCGGCGTGACCGCCGACTACGCCGAGCCGCGCGAGATCGTGCTCGACCCGGCCAAGACGATCGACAAGTACGCGTTCCGGCCGACGATCCGCTCCTGGAGCATCGCCGGAGCCAACGCGCGCAAGCCGAAGCTCGTCGGCGTCGCGCACGTCCCCAACGGCCCGCTGCAGCCCGCTCAGCGCGCGCACGAGCAGTACGGGATCATGGAGGACGCGAAGACGTGGCCGAACGCCGGCCGCTACAACGGCGGCCTCGAGTCGAAGGGCCTGTTCGCCGGCTCGATGTGCGGCGGCGGGATCTTCTTCGTGCCCGACATCACGAAGGCCAAGGGCGACTTCTCCGACCAGGTCGTCCAGGTCTGGAACGACGGCCTGGCGATGATCCAGACGCCGCAGGGCAAGGGCATCGACGAGCCGGGCGGCTGCGCCGGCGGCGCCTGGCACCAGGTGGCGCCGAACAACCGCATCATGTTCCGCGCGGTGCAGGGTCGCAACGCCGCATCGGACAACTACTACGACCAGGGTCAGGCTAAGCTCGTCTACGACATCGACATCTCGCCGCTGATCAAGAGCGCGCAAGATGGCGAGGTCGACTGCGACCTGTCGCGGGGCATCCACTCAAACGGCCTCGACCTCACCGGCATCCAGCTCTTCAACAAGCTGGCCACCGGTGCGCGCATCGCCGACTGCCCGTTCCTGATCTCGGCGCTGCCGGTCAACGACATCACGAGCGGCGGCCCGCACTGGGGTGCGCTCGACAACCACTCCGTCGACCAGAACGGGGTCCCGTGGCGCATGACGTTCTCGAACTACTTCGTCTCGAGGACGGGCGTCGACGGTGACCACCGCTTCTACAACGTCGACATCGCACCGGACGGGAAGCTGAGCTACAACGAGAACTTCCGGGACGAGAACACCGGATCGTTGGGCGTCAACTTCAACCGTCGCAACTGGCCCGGCAACCCCGACGCGGGCTTCTACAAGCCGCACTCGGAGATCTGGGTCTGCCCGCCGGGCATCTGCCCCGACAACGCCGATCCGGCGGTTCGCGCGGTCGCGGCGTCGTCGTCGTCGAAGAGCTGCCGGACGTCGCTGACCGTCCGCTTCGCCAAGATCAAGGGCAAGCGGATCACCGGCGGCAACGTGCGCTTCAACGGCAAGACGTACAGGGCCAAGAAGAACAAGAAGACCGGCGCATGGAGCGTCAAGTTGAACCTGCGCAACTACAAGAAGAGCAAGGTCAACGTGACGAAGAAGATCAGGACCGCGGGCGGGAAGACCGTCACGAGGAAGGCGACGTTCGCCCGCTGCATTACGAAGAAGACGTAGGGCGCAGCACGTCGTGAAGACGCGCCGTGCCGTGCTCGGCGCGGCCGTCGCGCTCGGTGCCCTCTCGGGCATCGGGCCGACGGCCGCCTGGGCTCATCCGCTGCTGATCGCGCCCTCGCCTGAGCCGGGGCTCATCGCGGCCTCGTCGCCGAGCGCGATCAGCCTTGCGCTGACCGAGCCCGCCGTCGCGCGCGGCTCACGGATCCGCCTCTTCGGACCCGATCGGGCGGAGCTGCCGGTCAGCGCGGTGCGGGCGGCCGACGGCGGTCGCACGTTGTCGGTCAGGCCGCGCTCGCGGCTGCGCAGCGCCGTCTACACGGTGCGCTGGGGCGCGCTCGGCGACGACGGCCACATCGTCACCGGCGCCTTCGACTTCGGCGTGGCCGGGGCCAAGGGCGCCCCGCCGCCGGGCGTCGAGACGCTGTCGAGCGCGGGCAGCGGGCGCGGCGCGGAGAGCGCGGCGACGGACAGCGTCGTCCGGATCATCAGCCGCTGGCTGGGCATCCTGTCGGCGTCGATCCTGTTCGGCGGCTTCGTCCTGCTCGCGCTCCTGCAGCGCCGGCGCGGCGCCAGCGGCGCAGACGGCGACGGCGACGTGGCGATCCTGCACACCGTCGCGCCGATCGCGTGGCTGATGGTCGTGCTCGCCACGATCGAGGGCGTCTTGGCGGGCGCGAGCTCGGGCGCCGTCGACGCGTTTGACTTCGGCTTGCTGACGGCGAGCGCGACCGGCGTCTCGGACCTCGTGCGGGCGATCCTCGTCGCGCTCCTCTCGCTCGCCCTCGTGCTGGCCGCCAAGCGCGGCCGCGCGCGCCACCCGATCTACCTCGGGGCTGGCGCGGCCGTGCTGCTGACGTATGCGCTGTCGGGCCATGCGCTCGCGTTCCCGTCGTTCTGGGCGCTGCTCGACCAGGCGGTGCACGTGCTCGCCGCCGGGTTGTGGCTCGGCGGGCTCGTCGCGCTGCTGCTCGTGACGGTGCGCGGCGGCGTGCGGCTCGTGGATGGCGCGCGCGCGTTCGCGCCCGTCGCCGGTGGAGCGCTCGCGATCGCGATCGTCACCGGCGTGCTGTCCGCCGTCCGCGAGGTCGACCGCTGGTACTTCCTGCGCTGGTCGGACTACGGGCGAATCGTGATCATCAAGGCCGTCGTCGTCGCGATCGTCGCGCTCGCCGCGGGCTTTGCGTGGTGGCGCTCGCGCGGCGCCGCGGCCCCCGGACCGCGGCCGCTGTTGCTGCGCGCCGAGACCGCCGGCGTCGTCGGAATCCTCGTGCTCGCCACGACGCTGTCGGGCCTCGCGCAGGGGCGCGGCCAGCCGCTGCCCGCGCAGCGCGGGACGCTGTTTCCGGGCCCGGCGTTCGCGACGGCGCTGCTTGCGAACGCCAACGCCCCGGTCGGGCTCGCGCCGGCGCGGAGCGGGATCAACGTCGTGACCGTCGGCGTCGCGCCCGGCCAGCGGACGCCTGCGAGCGTGCGTGTGAGCCTGGTCTGCTCTGCCTGTCGGGTAGCGCCCGTGCAGGCGCAGCTGCGCCGGCGCGGCGGGCGCACCTGGTCGGCCGAGGTCCGGCTGCCGACCGACGGTGCATGGTTCGGATACGTCACCGTCGACGGCAAGGCGGCGCCGCCCGTGCAGCTCCCGGTCGGCGTCCCCGCCGCCGCGGGCGCAGCGCCGGTGACGCTGCTGGCGGTCGCCGACCTCTCGGGCCCGTACGGCGAGCGCTGCCGCGCGCACGTGATCGGTCTCGAGCTCGCGATCGCGCGGCTGAACGCCGACGGCGGCGTCGACGGCGGGCGCAAGCTCGCGCCGCTCGTGCTCGACAGCGGCGGGACCGCCGCCGGCGCGCGGGCCGCCGCCAAGCGCGGGCTGGCAGAGGATCCGATCGCGTCCGCCGGCAGCTGCGGGACCGGCGCGGTCGCCGCGCTGCAGGCGGCATCGCGGGCGGGCATCCCGAGCGTCGTCGGCGACCCGGGGGTCGATCCGACGGCGGCGAAGGTGGCCTTCCGGCTGGCGGCCGACCCGTTCGCGCAGGGCGTCGCGTTCGGCCAGCTCGTGCGCAACCGGATCCTCGTGTCGGGCGAGCCGGGCGTGCGGACCGTGCGCGCCGACGTCGGCGACGACGTGCAGTCCACGCGCCTGCTCGCGGGCCTGCGCATCGGGCTGCGCGACGCGTCCGCGGCGCGCGGGGCGCCGGTCCGCGGCGGCCGCGAGCCGCGCCTGGAGCTGATCAAGCCGGGATCGCTGGCGAAGCTGTCCGCCGATGCGCTCACGCGCGTGCTCGATCGCCGCCAGACGACCGCGTTCGTGCTCGATGCCCCCGGCGCCGGCGGCGCCGACGCACGCGCGATCGCGCGCCTCGGCGCGACCCGCGGCGCCGACCTGATTCCGGCGCCGCTGCTCTTCTCCGAGCGCGTCCTGTCGGAGACCTTCGTGCTGAGCGCGGGCCCGCTCGGGCGGATCGGCGCCGTCCAGGGCGTCAGCGAGGTCGCCACGAACACCGCCGACGCCGAGCTCTACAAGTCCGCCGTCCCGCTCCTGTTCCGCGGCGAGATCGCGTCCGTCGACGGGCTGCGCGGCTACGTCACGGGCCTGGCCCTGCGCGACGCGCTGCGCTCGGGCACGAGCGCGCGCGACATCGTCGGCCATCTGCGGGCTCCGCGCGTCTTCACGAACGCGCTGCTCGCGCCGTGGAGCACGCGCGAGCCGGGCGCCGGGTCGCCCAACGCGGTCGCGCTCCAGCCGCAGTTCCTCTCGCCGACGCTCGTCCCCGGCTCGATCGGCGGCGAGGCGAAGGACACCGAGTACTTCCCGCAGGGGAGCTGGACCGTGACGTCACCGCTCCCGCTCGGCATCACGCCGGCGCTGCGGCAGCCGCCCGTCGGCTGAGAGCGGTGCCATCGCGGCTGAGCGGGTGCCGTGCGGCGTTGGCGTGCCGCGGGGCGTCTGGGAACGGCATCTCTGAAGAAGCGGTTCGAGCGTTCGGGGCGGCGCGCCCGCGCCCTCGGGATGCCGCGCGTGCTGTGTCTTTTCGTCTGTGTCTAGCGGTGTCTAGCAGGTGGCTAGACAGTGCTAGACACGCGCGCGAAGAGAGGGCCGGCTGCGCCGGGAGAAGTGACAGCTCGAGCGGTCGCGGGTCGGGTCGGGTGTCATTCCTCGATGGCATGCGCGGAGAATTGACAGCCGTGGCGCCGTGGGCGCTTGGGGTGTCAGTCCTCCATGCGCCGCGTGAAGCGACAGACGGACGGCCCGCGGTCGGCCGTCGATCCGTCGCTGGTTCACCACAGGCGTGAAGCAGCGACGGTTGGCCCGCGGTCGGCCGTCGATCCGTCGCTTGTTCCCGCCCATCCAAGCCACCCGCCTACCGGTGCCCGACACGGGCGAGCGAGGCCGCCCACCCATCAGTGATGCCGTTCGCCAGCGCTTGCGCCACCCCGGCGAACGAGTCCTGGCAAGCCGCCGATCGCGCCTGCCACAGCGAATAGCCCTTCTCCGATCGGCTTTTAGCCGGTTGCACCCGCGCGCTCCACGTGCTTATCTACATTCTCTACCGACTAGATGGAGAATGTCTCAATGCGCTTCCACCAGGTACTCAACGACGAACTCGGATGTGCGTCCTACCTGCTTGCTGACCGCGGCGAGGCGATCGTCGTGGATCCGCGCTGGGACGTCGACATCTACCTCGAGCTGGCCGCCCGCGCCGGCGCCCGCATCGTCCACGTCGTCGAGACGCACGACCACGCCGACCACGTCTCCGGCCGCGGCCGGCTGACGCGGCGCACCGGCGCGCTCGCGCACCGCCCGCATCGCGACGGCGATCCGGCGACCCTCGGCATGCGCCCCGGCGACGAGCTGCGCGCCGGGCGGATCCGGATGACGGCGATCGCGACGCCGGGGCACCGCCCCGAGCACCTCTCGCTGCTCGTGTCCGACGGCGAGCGCGACCTCGACGGCTGGTGTCTGCTGGCGGGCGACTCGCTGCTCGTGGGCGACGTCGCCCGCCCCGACCTCGCGGTCGCCGCCGAGGACGGCGCGCGCGACCTGCACGCCAGCGTGCAGCGGATCTTCGAGCTCGGCGACCACGTCGAGCTGTGGCCGGCGCACATCGGGGGCTCGCTCTGCGGCGGCGGCCGGCTGAGCGCGAAGACGAGCTCGACGATCGGCTTCGAGCGCCGCGCGCAGGCCGCGGCTGGGCTCGCCGCGGACGCGTTCGTGACCGCGATCGCCGGGCGCACGCCGCCGCGCCCGCCGAACATCGCGCGCATCGTCGCGCTCAACCAGGGCGCGCTCGACGTCGAGCCCGCGGCGCCCGCGGTGCTCGACGCCGCCGGGCTGCGCGACGCGGTCGGCGCGGGCGCAACCGTGCTCGACGTCCGCCCGGCCGCCGCGTTCGACGAGCTGCACCTGCGCGGAGCGCTCGCGCTCGGCACCGGCGCCAACCGCGCGACACGCGTCGGCTGGACCGTCGAGCCCGACGAGCCGCTCGTGATCGTCGCCTCCGACGTCGCCGCGGCGCAGCGCTTCGCCGGCGCGCTGCACGCCGTCGGCCTGTGGTCCGTCGCCGCCGTCGCGGCGGCCGACCCGGCGGCGTGGCGCGCCGCGGGATGCGCGGTCGCGGCCGCGCCGGCGTGGTCCGTCGACGAGCTGGCGCGGGCGCTGCGCGAGCACTCGGTGACGCTCGTCGACGTGCGCGAGCGCGACGAGCACGAGGCCGGCCACGTGCCGGGGTCGCTGAGCCTGCCGCTCGATGTCCTGGCCGACGGCCGTCGCAGCCTGCCGCCGCTGGCCGGCCGGATCGCGGTCGCGTGTGGCACGGGTCCGCGCGCGGCGCTCGCCGCGAGCCTGCTGCGGCGGGCCGGCCATCGCAACGTCGTGCGCGTCGCCGGCGGCGGCATCCCGGACCTGATCGGCGGCGGCGAGCTGGAGCTGGCGGCCTGATGCGCGCCCGCCCGCTCACGACGCATGCCGCGGCGGAGTTCGATCAGGCGATCCCGCTCGCGGACGTCGCCGACGCGACGCCGCTGAACGCCCTCCTGCTCGACGAGATGCCGCTCGACGCGCACTTCCGGCGCGATCACTTCCCCGCGCCCGCGCTGCGGCCCGCGGAGTGGGCGCTCGAGGTGACGGGCGCCGTGCGGCGACCGCTGACGCTCGACGTCGCCGCGCTGCGCGCGCTCGGCGAGCGCAGCGAGCGCGTCGTGCTCGAGTGCGCCGGGCACCGGCGCACGGAGTACAGCCCCGGCGTGCCGGGGCTCGCGTGGGCGGAGGGCGCGGTCGGCGAGGCGCGCTGGAAGGGCGCCCAGCTGGCGGCCGTCCTGGAGCGCGCGGGCGTGCTCGCGAGCGCGCGCTCGGTCGTGCTCGAGGGCGCCGACCGCGGACCGTTCGAGGGTCGCGAGGGCGAGCACTCGTTCGCCCGCGAGCTACCGCTGGCGAAGGCGCTGGCGCCCGAGACGGCGCTCACATGGGAGGCCAACGACGAGCCGATCCCGCTGCGCCGGGGTGGCCCCGTGCGGGCGATCGTGCCGGGCTGGTATGCGACCGACTCCGTCAAGTGGCTGACCAGGGTGACGGTCCTCGAGACGCCGTTCACGGGACCGTGGGAGCTCGACGACTACCGCTACCGCGATCCGGGCGAGACCGGCTCGGGCCGGCGGATGACGGCGCTCCCGGTCCATGCGCTGATCGCCGAGCCGCGCACGCTCGACGCGCCGCGGCCGGGGTCGGCGACCGTCCGCGGCGTCGCGTGGGGCGGCGAGGGCGGGATCGATCGCGTCGACGTGCGGATCGACGGCGGGCCCTGGCGCGCCGCCGAGCTCGCC
Source organism: uncultured Actinomycetes bacterium (assembly GCA_963780585.1). GTDB lineage: Bacteria > Actinomycetota > Thermoleophilia > Solirubrobacterales > Solirubrobacteraceae > CADCVQ01. Next base: position 199,065 of record CAWADD010000021.1, on the reverse strand, counting down.
CCCTCGCGCGGGACGTACGCGCGGCGCTTCTGGTCGGCGCCGTGGATCGCGACGCCCGGTCGCCACCAGATCGAGGTGCGCGCGACCGACGCGGCGAACAACCGCCAGCCCGAGGTCGTGCGCTGGAACCCCGGCGGCTACGCCAACAACGCCGTCCATGGCGTCGTCGTGACGGTCGACGGCTAGGCGCTGGCGTCGGCCGCGACGGGCGACGGGATCACGGTCGCCACGGGGGCGCTGCCCGGTTCGCTGCGGGCACGCTCCTGCAACCGGTTGAACAGCAGGATCCCGCCGATCAGGCCGATCGTCGTGGGGACCCCCCAGGCGATGCCCTGCCCGAGCTGCGTCGCGATCGGTCCCGGGCAGGCGCCGGAGATGCCCCAGCCGACGCCGAACACAGCGCTGCCGGCGACGTGTCGGCGCTCCGGCTTGATCGTCTCCCACTGCACGCGCTCGCCGGTCAGCAGCGCCTTCGGCGCCCGCCGGCGCAAGATCGCCAGCCCGGCGACGGCGGTGAACATCGCGGCGGCGAAGAACAGGAACAAATAGGCGCTCTGGAACAGCAGGCCCTCGCGGATGATCTCGGGGCTCGTCATGCCCGACCAGGACAGGACGACGCCGAAGACGATCCCGATGATCGCCCCGGCGACGCGCGTGCTCATGAGATCAGCGCCTCGGTGATCAGCGTGACGACGATGCCCGTCGCGAAGAACGTCATCGTCGCGACGAAGCTCGCCGGCGACAGCATCGCGTTGCCGCTCAGCCCGTTGCCGGACGTGCAGCCGCCCGCGATCTTCGTGCCGAGCCCGATCAGCAGGCCGCAGCCGAACAGGATCGCGACGATCAGCAGCGTGCCGCTCGTGCCCGTGAACGTGTCGGTCAGCCAGCCGTAGCCGTGGAAGTCCGGACCGCCCGCGATCAGCGCGAAGCCCGCGGCGCCGGCGATCAGGCCGAACAGCATCCAGCCGAACGGCCCGAACGACAGGCGCCGCGCGGCGACCGTGTTGACGACGTCCGACCAGGCGCCCATCACGCCGAGGCGCTCGTTCATCAGCCAGCGCATCGCGACGACGCAGAGGCCGAGCGCGGGACCGCCGATCCAAAACGGAAGTTGAGCGTGGAGCATGACCGTCCCCTGTTCAAAACCTACGATTGCCGATCAAGTTTAGCCAGACGTCGCGGCGAGCTGCTCGGCCGGCGTTGTCCCGCCCGCCACGAGCTGCGCGTAGCGCCCGCCCTCCGCCATCAGGTCGATGTGCGTCCCGCGCTCGGCGATTGCACCCTGCTCGAGCACGACGATCTCGTCGGCGTCGCGGATCGTCGACAGGCGGTGGGCGATCGCGATCGTCGTGCGACCCTCGGCGAGCCGGTCGAGCGCCTCCTGGACGGCGCGCTCGGTCTCGGAGTCGAGCGCGCTCGTGGCCTCGTCGAGCACGAGCACGGGCGGGTTGCGCAGGATCGTGCGGGCGATCGCGATGCGCTGCTTCTCGCCGCCCGAGAAGCGGTAGCCGCGCTCGCCGACGACGGTGTCGTAGCCCTCCGGCAGCGACGCGATCAGGTCGTGGATCTGGGCGGCGCGGGCGGCCGCGACGAGCTCGTCGTCGCTCGCGTCGGGGCGCGCGAAGCGCAGGTTCTCGGCGATCGTCGCGTGGAAGAGGTACGTCTCCTGCGAAACGATGCCGACGGTCGCGGCGAGCGACTGGAACGAGAGGTCGCGGACGTCGACGCCGTCGATCGTGACGCGTCCGCCGGTGACGTCGTAGAGCCGCGCGACGAGGTAGCCGAGCGTCGTCTTGCCGGAGCCCGTCTCGCCGACGATCGCGGTCGTCGTGCCGGCTGCGACGACGAGGTCGACGCCGGCGAGCGTCTGCGCCCCGCCTTCCTCGTAGCGGAAGCTGACGTCCTCGAAGCGGATCTCGCCGCGCACTGGCCGCCCCGTCGCGCCGAGCTCGACGGGCGCGTCCCGCTCGGTGATCTCGACGGGCAGGTCGAGGTACTCGAAGATGCGGTCGAACAGCGCGCGCGAGGTCTGGATGTCGATCCCGACGTTCAGCAGCGAGCTGATCGGAAACAGCAGCCGCGTCTGCAGCGTCGTGAACGCGACGACCGTGCCGAGCGTAATCGCCGACGAGCCGTTGGCGATGCTGATGCCGGCGAACAGGTAGACGAGCGCGGGCATGATCGAGAAGCTCATCTGCACGGTCGACATGCGCCAGCGGCCGGCCATGCGCGACTGGACCTCGAGCTCGGCGAGGTGGGCGGACTCGGCGCTGAAGCGCGCGGCGAGCTCGTCGGAGCGGCCCATCGTCTTACCGAGCAGGATGCCCGAGACCGACAGCGATTCGGAGACGAGCGCGCTCATGTCGGCGAGGCGGCCCTGCTTCTTGGAGGTGATCCGCTTGCGCTCGTTGCCGACGCGGCGCGTCAGCCAGACGAAGAACGGCAGCAGCGCGAGGCTGAAGACGGCCAGGCGCCAGTCGAGCAGGAGCATCGCGACGACGGTCGCCAGCACCGTCGTCGCGTTGGAGACGATCGAGGTCGCCGTCGACGTGACGACGTTCTGCACGCCGCCGATGTCGTTGGCGATCCGCGACTGCACCTCTCCGGTGCGGGTGCGCGTGAAGAAGGCGAGCGAGAGGCGCTGCAGGTGGCGGTAGACCGCGGCGCGCAGGTCGTGCATGACGCGCTGGCCGACGAGGTTCGACAGCCACGTCTGGCCGACGCCGATCACGCCGGTGGCGATCGCGATGAAGACCATGCCGCCGACGAGCCAGCTCAGCAGCGTCGTGTCGCCCTCGGGGATCGCGTGGTCGAGGACGTCGCGCAGCAGAAACGGCGTCACCATCCCGAGGCCGGCGCTGATCGCGATCAGCCCCAGCACCGCCGTCAGCCGCGCCCGGTATGGGCGGAAGAGGGCGGCGATGCGGCGTGTCTGCGGGCTCATCTGTACTCGGAGTCTAGATCGTTGCGCATGCAACTACAACCGGCTGGGCAATACTGCCGCCGTGTCCGAGCCCGCGCTCTTCGCGTTCGAGTCGGTCAGCGTCGGTCGATCCGACGCGCGCCGCCTCGAGGGCCTCGATGCGCGCCTGCCGGACGGCGGCCTGACCGTCGTCGCCGGTCCGTCGGGCTCGGGCAAGTCGACGCTGCTGCGGCTCTGCAACCGCCTCGAGGTACCGTCCGCCGGGATCGTGCGCCACCGCGGCGACGACGTCGCCGATCGCGATCCGCTGACGCTGCGGCGCGAGGTCGCGATGGTCTTCCAGCGCCCGGTCGCGTTCGCCGGCAGCGTGCACGACAACCTGCGCGAGGCCGACCCGGGCTGCGACGAGGCGCGCGGCGTCGCGCTGCTCGAGCGCGTCGGTCTCGCCGCGTCGTTCCTGGGCCGCGACGCCGGCGAGCTGTCGGGCGGCGAGGCGCAGCGCGCCTGCCTCGCGCGGGCGCTGGCGACGGACCCGCGGGTGATGCTGATGGACGAGCCGACGTCGGCGCTCGACGCCAAGGCGAGCGCCGTCCTCGAGCGGCTCGCCCGGGGGCTCGTCGACGACGGCACCCCGGTCGTGTGGGTGACGCACGATCAGGAGCAGATGCGCCGGCTTGCGGACTTCGTGCTGCTGCTCGCCGACGGCCATTCCGATCGCAGTGGCGCCGCGGGGGAGGTGCTCGGCGATCGAAAGCAGTGACATCGGCATCGTCGGCCTCGCCGCGTCGCTCGTGCTCGTCGCCGTCGCGCTTGCGATCAGCCTGCGCCTGCGCCTGCGCCTCGAGCGCGAGCTCGTCGTGTCGGTCGTGCGCGGGCTCGTGCAGCTGCTCATCGTCGGCGCGGCGCTCGCGCTCGTCATCGACCCCGACACGCCGCTCGTGTGGTCGTGGCTGTGGGTCGTCGCGATCGTCGTCTTCGCGGCGGCGACGGTCAAGCGCCGTGCGCCGGCCGTTCCGGGCCTGTTCTGGATCGCGCTCGTCGCCAACGGCGTCAGCGCGATCGTCGGCTTCGCCGTCGCCTTCGGGCTCGGCATCTTCCCGGTCACGGGGACGACGCTCGTGCCGGTCGCAGGGATGCTCGTCGGCAACGCGATGAAGTCCGGGATCGTCGTCGCCGAGCGGCTCGTCGAGGCGCTCTCCGAGCAGCGGGCCGAGGTCGAGGCGCGGCTCGCCCTCGGCCAGCCCTGGACGGCCGCCTCGCGGCCGATCCTCCGCGGCGTCCTGCGGACGGCGCTGTCGCCGCAGATCGAGAACACGAAGGCGCTCGGCATCGTCTTCCTGCCGGGCGCGATGACCGGACTGATCCTCGCCGGCGTCGACCCGCTCGACGCCGTCCTCGTCCAGCTCGCGCTCATGTACCTCATCCTCGGCGGCGTCGCGACGACGACTGCCATCACCGCGCTCGGCGCCGTGCGGCGCCTGTTCACAGCCGATCACCGGCTCGTCGCGCTGCCCCGCTCGACGCGCGACACTGGCTGAAGCCGAGCGAGTCACGTGCGACGATCCGCCCGATGAGCACCGAGGCCACCTCCGCTCGCGGACGCCGGCTGACCCCGGTCATGCGCGAGGCCGAGACGGTGACGCCGCTGGAGCTCTTCTTCGACCTCGTGTTCGTGCTCGCGTTCACGCAGTGCACGGCGCTGATGGCCGGCGAGCCGACCTGGTCGGGGCTGGCGAAGGGACTGCTCGTGCTCGGCGTGCTGTGGTGGTCGTGGGTTGGCTACGCCTGGCTGACGAGCGTCATCGACCCCGAGGAGGACGCCGTCCGGCTGACGATCTTCGCGTCGATGGCGGCCCTGCTCGTCGCCGGGCTCTGTGTGCCGCAGGCGTTCGGTGACGCGGCGCTGATCTTCGCGCTCGCCTACGCCGTCGTGCGGATCGCCCACATCGGGCTCTTCATGCTCGCCAGCCGCGACGAGCCGAACCTGCGTCAGTCGGTGATCGGCCTCGGGATCTCGACGGCGATCGCGAGCGGGCTGCTCGTGGCGGCGTCGTTCGCCGACGGCACGCTGCAGGGCGCGCTGTGGGCGCTCGCGCTCGCGCTCGACATCGCCGGGCCGTACTTCTTCGGCGCCGAGGGCTGGCAGCTCAAGCCGCACCACTTCGCCGAGCGCCACGGCCTGATCGTCATCATCGCGCTGGGAGAGTCGATCGTGGCCGTCGGCGTGGGGGCCGAGCACGGCGTCGACGGCGGCGTCGCCGCCGCGGCGATCATCGGAATGGCCGTCGCCGCGGCGCTGTGGTGGCTGTATTTCGACGTCGTCGCGCTCGTCGCGGCGCAGCGGCTCTCCCGTGCCGAGGTCGGGCGCGAGCAGAACGAGATGGCGCGCGACTCGTACTCGATCCTGCACCTCCCGATGGTCGCCGGCATCGTGCTCGTCGCACTCGGCATGAAGAAGACGCTCGGCGACGTCGAGGAGCCGCTGAAGCTCGTCCCGGCGACGGCGCTGCTCGGCGGCGCTGCGATGTACCTGCTCTCCCACGTCGCATTCCGCTTTCGCCATCGGCGTGGGGTGAACACGCGCCGCCTCGCGCTTGCGGTGGCGCTGATCGCGTTCATCCCAGTGGCGGTCGAGATCCCCGCGCTCGTGACGATCGGTGTCCTCGCCGCCGCGCTTGTGCTGCTGATCGCGATCGAGACGCGCCGCTACGGCGAGGCGCGCCAGCGCACGCGGCACGAGCTGCGCGAGGACGGATAGCTAGCCGCGCGGTGCAGTCACGGCCTCGCGCTTGGCCGCCCGCGAGGCCTTGACGCGGCTCGTCTGGTCGAGCGCGACCTTGCGCAGCCGCACGACGTTCGGCGTGACCTCGATGCACTCGTCCTCGCGCAGGAACTCGAGCGCCTGGTCGAGCGACAGCTTGCGCGGCGGGACGAGCCGCACGAGCTCGTCGGCGGTCGACGAGCGGTGGTTGGTGAGGTGCTTCTCCTTGACGGCGTTGACGTCGAGGTCGTCGGCGCGGGCGTTCTCGCCGACGATCATGCCCTCGTAGACCTCTTCGCCAGGCGCGACGAACATCGTCCCGCGCTCCTGCAGGTTGAACAGCGCGAACGACGCCACCTTGCCGCGGCGGTCGGCCACCAGCGCGCCGGTCGGGCGGGTGCGCAGCTCGCCGAACCACGGCTCCCAGCCCTCGAAGACGTGGTGCAGCAGGCCGGTCCCGCGGGTCTCGGTCAGGAACTCCGTGCGAAAGCCGATCAGCCCGCGCGCCGGCACGATCTGCTCCATGCGCACCCAGCCGGTGCCGTGGTTGACGAGCGATTCCATGCGGCCCTTGCGCAGCGCCAGCAGCTGTGTCACGACGCCGACGTACTCCTCGGGCACATCGATCGCGACGCGCTCGACCGGCTCGTGGAGCCTGCCGGCGATCTCCTGCGTGAGCACCTGCGGCTTGCCGACCGTCAGCTCGTAGCCCTCGCGGCGCATGATCTCGACGAGCACCGCGAGCTGCAGCTCGCCGCGGCCCTGGACCTCCCACGTGTCCGGGCGCTCCGTCTCGAGCACGCGCAGGGAGACGTTGCCGATCAACTCGGCGTCGAGCCGGCTCTTGAGCTGGCGCGCGGTGACCTTCGAGCCATCCTGGCCCGAGAGCGGGGAGGTGTTGATGCCGATCGTGACCGAGAGCGACGGCTCGTCGACGCAGATCACCGGCAGCGGCCGCGGATCGTCGGGGTCGGCGAGCGTCTCGCCGATCGTGATCTCCGGGATGCCGGCGATCGCGATGATCTCGCCCGGCCCGGCCTCGTCGGTCTCGACGCGGTCGAGGTTGTCGGTGACGTAGAGCTCGGAGATCTTTGCCGACTCGATCGTGCCGTTCGCGCGGCACCACGCGACCGTCTGGCCGCGTTTGATCGTGCCCTGGCGCACACGGCACAGCGCGAGGCGCCCGACGTACGGCGAGGCGTCGAGGTTCGTGACCTGCGCCTGCAGCGGATGGCCGGGCTCGTAGGCGGGCGCCGGAATCCGCTCGACGAGCAGGTCCATCAGCGGGCGCAGGCTGTCGGAGAGATCGTCGGGATCCTCGAGCGAGGCGTGGCCGGCCTTCGCGTTGCAGTAGACGATCGGGAACTCGATCTGCTCCTCGTCGGCGTCGAGGTCGAGGAACAGCTCGTAGACCTCGTCGACGACCTCGCTGATGCGCGCGTCCGGGCGGTCGACCTTGTTGACGACGAGGATCACCGGAAGGTGCGCCTCGAGCGCCTTGCGCAGGACGAAGCGCGTCTGCGGCAGCGGGCCTTCGCTGGCGTCGACGAGCAGCAGGATCCCGTCGACCATGAACAGCCCGCGCTCGACCTCGCCGCCGAAGTCCGCGTGGCCGGGCGTGTCGACGATGTTGAGCTTGACGTCGCTCGCGGCGCCGGTCGGCAGGTGCCGCACGGACGTGTTCTTCGCGAGGATCGTGATGCCCTTCTCGCGCTCGAGATCCATCGAGTCCATGACGCGCTCGTTGACCTCCTGACCGACCCGGAACGCCCCCGATTGCCAGAGCATCGCGTCGACGAGCGTCGTCTTGCCGTGGTCGACATGGGCGACGATTGCGACGTTGCGGAGGTCTTTTCTGAGAACGGGCATGGCGCATGAGGGTAGTGACCCGCTACGGTTCCGATTTGAACGGCCGGAACCAGTCGGATCCGGCGAAGCAGTGCCAGCGCCCGGTGTCGTTGCCTTGAACAGCATCCTCGGGGTATGCAGCACAACATCCGAGGAGAAACCGGCATGCCAACCGGCACCGTGAAGTGGTTCAGCGACGACAAGGGCTTTGGCTTCATCAGCCCCGACGACGGCCAGAAGGACCTGTTCGTTCATCACACCGGCATCGTCGGCGAGGGGTACCGCTCGCTCGCCGAGGGCTCGAAGGTGAGCTACGACGCCGAGGCTGGCGACAAGGGTCCGAAGGCGGTCAACGTCCAGCCGATCTAGGACAGATTTCTGAGCCACCGGGGCGGTCGCGCAAGCGGCCGCCCTTTCTTTGCCGTGGATCGAAGCCCGGCCGCCCGCCGCGGGGCTTCGATCAGGGGGCGTTGGCCAGGTAGATCGAGCGCCTGCCCACCCGCAGCTGGATGGTCTTCTTCAGTCGGAGGTCCCGAACGTCGACGCGACCGACCTTCACGCGCGTGAGCGTCCCGTCGCAGCGATCGGTGACGAGCCACCACGTGCCGCGCACGGTCGCCGCCGAGCGCTTGGCGCCGGTGCGAAGTTGCCGTTGCCGTGGCTGGCGGATCTTGCGCTTGCTGCGCTTCTTGGACGCCGCGCTCTGCGCGCGCAGCCCGCTCGAGAGACGTCGATGATCGAGCCAGCGGGATCTCCGTGAGGCTGGAGATCGGGACGTCGCGACGGCTTCCGGGTACGCGCACGAGAATCGTGCCGCGCTCAGCGGAGACGGTCACCGAGCGGCCCTTGTGGGGCTGCGGACGGACCCCGGGAGGAGGTGGAGCGATGCCGGTGGACGGGACGCCGACGACACGCGACGTCGCGCCGATGAATCGCCATGTCGCAGCATGCGCGTGTCGGTCCAAGATCGGCGGTCAAGGTGCCGTCGGCGTCGGTGACGGTCAGTGTCACGGTCCGGGCGCCCGCGCTGGTATAGACGTGGCTCGGCGTGGGCCCGGCGTTGGCCGCGCTCATGCCGTCGCCGAAGTCCCAGTCGTAGCGCGCGACGGTACCATGGGATCGGAGGACGCCCCCGCGTCGAAGGTTGTCGCCGAGCCCGGGAAGCCGCTTGCGAAGACGAACGAGGCGACCGGCGCCTGCGACGGCTGCAGCGTGATCGCCGCGTTGACGAACCCGCCGAGCGGGCCGGCGGGCGAGTGCGCGCGGTACGTTGGCGTGCCGTCCGCCGCCACGGACCGTTCGCCTGCGGTGCCCGCCTGGCCGCGGTACAGCGACTGGCCGTCGGGGCTGGCCACGGGTCGCGGGCCGGGCCGGCGCCGGCGAAGTTGACCGCCGGCGGCGCAAGCGGCGCCAACACGCCGCCGCCGCCGACGCCGAGTTGGCGGATCCGCTCGGGCGCGGCCGCACTGCTGCCGCTCGGCGCCCACAGCATGTTGCCGCTCGTCGACAGCGCGACGGCCGCCTCGGAATAGCCGTCGCCGCCGGTGCGTCGACCGCGCCGGCGGTCAGCGCGCGGGTGCCCGGATCGATCGTCGCCCAGCGCCCGATCCCGGCTCCGGCTGTGTCGGTAGCGAGGTACAGGTGGCTGCCCGCGGGACGATCGCCATCCGACCGGCGCTGATCGTCGGACCGCCGGGCGGGTCCGTGCCAGCCGAACACGGCCGGGCTCTACGCCGTCGCGCCCCCGTCGCCGGATCGACGGTGAACTGCCCGATCCGCACGCTCCCGGTGCCGGAGATTCACGCGTGGTTGCCATCGCGCGGGTTTGGGAACGTTCATGTGTGCAGTTGGCGCGTTGTGCTTGACGTTTGCACGAAATCAGCGGACAGTGGTCCGATATAAGGAGGCTCCGGCGGTCGGACCGGCCGTGGGAGATACCGAAAGGGCGGGATATGCATTTTGCTGCAGATACTCGGCATGACGTGGGCCATGTGCAGTGATACGGTGAACGCCTTGGACCTCGATCCGCGGGGCAGCGACGAGCACGTCATGGCCCGCGTGCAGGCAGGCTCCACGGTCGCCTTCGACGTCCTGCACGATCGCTACCGCGCTCGCGCCTTCCGGATCGCGCGCAACGTATGCCATGACGACGGTCGCGCGCAGGAGGCCGTCCAAGAGGCGTTCCTGTCGATCTGGACGACTCGGAGCAGCTACCAGCTCCGCTATGGCGTCGAGTCGTGGCTTCTGACGGTCGTGCGCAATCGCGCGATCGACAACGGGCGGCGAAACCGGCCGCACGCGGCGCATCGAGCCGGGACCGAGTGGCTCATTTCGGCGATCGCGCCCGAGAACGTGTGCGACGAGGTCATCGCCCGCGACCAGGCGCAGCGTCTCGCGAAGATGCTGGCTCAGTTGCCGCGCGAGCAGCGCGAGGTCATCAGGCTCGCGTACTACGACCAGCTGACCCATAAGGAGATCGCGTCACGGCTGAGCCTGCCGCTCGGGACCGTCAAGGGCCGCATCCGGCTGGCGATCGTCTGGCTGCGCGGCGAGATCTCCCATGAGACCTGCTGAGGACGGCGCCGGCGCCTCCGGCCGGCCCGCGTGGTCGCTCGCCGGCGGGTCACTCGAAGCGTCGCCCGGCTCGACGATGCCGGAGGGGGAGTTCGCGGCGATCGTCCGCCGGGCCGCGCACATGGGTATCCCGGCATGGCGCATCAGCGTCGCGCTCGGACGGTCCCTTCCGCCGGTGCCCCGCCCGTGAGCATCCCGCTCAGGCGGTCTGTGTCCAATCGACGCGCGGAGCGGCGCCCCGCCGCCCGCCGGCGAGCAGGAAGGCCGCCAGGACGAGCACGACGGCGAGCTCGACGGCGGCCGAGGAGACCACGGCCGCGCGCAGCGTGGGCTCGGAGTAGTCGAACAGCGTCCCCGAACGGCTGATCGCCAGCGAGACGAGTGCTCCCAGGGTGAGGCCGAGGCCGGCCAGCGACGCGAGGATCGCGACGAGGCCGCGCGAGCCGGCGAGCGCGAGCGCGATGGCGCCGGCGCCGGCGGCGTTGAGCACGAACAGCGTGCTGATCGTCGGCACTGCGTTCAGCGGTCCCTCGTACTGCTGCAGGTGGATGCCCCCTTCGACGAGCAGCAGCGCGACCGCGAGCAGCCGCAGGGCGTCGGTGCCGGTCCAACCCGTTCGGCTCGTCATTTGACGATCACGGTCGCGGTCATGAAGGGGTGAATGGTGCAGACGTAGGCGAGGCTGCCGGCGGTCTCGAGCGCCAGCGTCGTGCTCTCGCCCTTCTTCAGCGTGCCGGTGTCGAAACCGTCCTTGGCCGTGGCGGTATGGGGAGCATCGTCCTTGTTGAGCCAGGTCACCTTCGTGCCCAGCTCGACCGTCAGTGCCTCCGGCGCAAACTTGAAGTCGGCGATCTCCACCGTCACCGTGCCGGCCGCGGCGGGCGCTGCCGCCGCCGGCGAGCCGGCGCCGGAGGCGTTGCCGCTCAGGACGACGATGAGCACCGAGCCGATCGCGATCACGATCGCGGTGAGCACGACTGGCAGCAGGACACGGCGGTCGGTGAGAAACGTCTGCATCAGGGGTTCCGTTCGGCGGGTTTCGGGGTGCGCCGGAACGACGCCATCCCGGTCATGCCGGGCGGTGCCTTCGGGCGTCTTTGCCACACGCACCGACGGTGCGCGTGATCGAGTGAGCCAGGACGACGCGTGCTCGGGGGAGCGGGCTCGCCACTTGGTATTGCGGCGTTGCGCCCGATCCGGATCAGCGGGCGCTACCCGGGGACAAGCTTCGCCGCCTGGCGCTCCTTGCTGATCTTCACGACGTCGCGCACGAGCCCGAGCCGCTCGAGCACGCCGATCACGATCGCGCTCGGGTCGAGCATGCGCTCATACCAGCGCAGCCCGTGCGCCGCCGACGTCGGGAACGCATGGTGGTTGTTGTGCCAGGCCTCGCCGAACGTCAGCGGCGCCAGCCAGGCGAGGTTGCGCGACTCGTCGCCGCTCTCGAAGCGCTTGCGGCCGAAGAAGTGGCACAGCGAGTTGATCGAGTACGTGACGTGGTGCAGCAGCAGGATCCGCACCGCCCCGCCCCACAGCAGGCCGGTCAGCGCGGCCGTCAGCGTGCCGCCCAGCAGGTAGCCGAGCCCGAACGGAGCCGCCAGGCCGAGCGCGATCCACAGCAGCGTCGTGCGGTCGATGAAGCGGATCAGCGGATCGGCGACGAGGTCGGGCGCGTAGCGCTGCTTGTTGCCGCGCTGGGTGTGCAGGAAGAGCCATCCGACGTGCGCGTGGAAGAGGCCGCGCAGCGCGCCGCGCACGCCCTTGCCGTGGTCGACGTGCGGGCTGTGCGGATCGCCGTGCTGGTCCGAGAAGGCGTGGTGCTTGCGGTGGTCGGCGACCCAGGCCGTGATCGGGCCCTCGATCGCCGCGGTCCCGAGGATCGCCAGCAGCGCCCGCATCGGCCTGCTCGTCGTGAACGCGCGGTGCGTGAAATGGCGGTGGAAGCCGACCGTGATGCCGAGCCCGGTCAGCACGTAGATGACGCCGAAGACGACGAAGTCGTGCCAGTGCAGGAGGCTCTGCCAGGCCTGCCAGACGACGACGCCGAGCAACAGAAACGGCAGGACGGTCACGACGCCCGTGACGATGCGGTCGGCCCTTTCGTTCGCGCATGGCTCGATGTCCTGCGCGCTTACGGCAGTCTCCATCGTCGTCCTTTCGTGTACGGCGGACTGCCGGTCCCGTGGGCCCTCCGCCTTGCCCGATAGGGCAACGGTACTCGCTCGCGCCGGTTAGGCGATACCGCCGCTGGTTCGCGACTTCAGCTCGGCGATCTCGCGCGCCATCGCGTCGATCACGCCGTCCAGCTCGCTGATCGCGGTGACGTCTCCGTCGCGCATCAGCTCGGTCGCCATGCGGGCCTCGGAGAGGCTGTCCTCGAGTCGTGTCAGCGCGTCCTCGATCTGCGTGACGTCCATCGTTTCGCGAGCGTACCCGCTCGTGTCGGGCCCCAGCTAGGCCGCGTGCACGGCGGCGTGCAGGTTCGAGCGCGCGCGGATGATCAGCGACTTCGTCGCCGGCACCGTCGTCTGCAGCCTGCGCGCGGTCTCGACATGTGAGCAGCCGTCGAACTCGCGCAGGACGAGCGCCATCCGCTGGCGCTCGGGCAGGCGCGCGATCTCGGCGACGATCTGGCGCATCTCGTCGCGATCCTCGGCGTGCTGCGCGGCGTCGGTCGTCGGCACGGCGTTGAGCGCGAACTCGTCGTCATAGGCGGCGCGCTGGGGACCGCGCAGCTCGTCGAGCGCGCGGTTACGGACGATCATGTACAGCCACGGGCGCAGCGCCATCGGGCGATTCGTCACACGTAGCCCGCGGTACGCGCGGATGAACGCGTCCTGCACGACGTCGTCGGCGTCGTGACCGCTGCCCTTCAGCATGCGGCGCGCGAAGACGTGCAGGGCGCTGCGGTAGCGGCGGTGGATCTCGTCGAAGGGCGCTTCGTCACCGCTGCGAAAGCGCGCGACGAGCTCGTCGTCGGAGAGGCTGGTGAGGGGGAGGGCGATCATCGGGTGGCTCCTTGCCGGGGGTATGAGAACCATCGCCCGGCGCCGGCGGCCAGCGGAGTCCCCCGGGGTCACACCTCGCCCCCCTCAGGTGTGAGCTTCCCCCACCCAGGGTTAAGCTGAGCGTCGATGACGCGAGCCGATCAGTCCCCCCTCGCGGCGCATGCGGCGACGCCCGCGGAGCTGCGCGAGCGCATCGAGGCCGAGCGCGCGGGCTCGCCGTTCCTCGTCCTGCGCGACGGCGGCGGCGACCAGCGGCTGTTCGTGCTCGAGCCCGGCAGCGCCCGCGTCACGATCGGGCGCAGCGCGGGCAACGACGTCGCACTCGGATGGGACACGGAGGTCTCGCGCGTGCACGCGGAGCTGGAGTGCCTGGGCGACGAGTGGACGGTCGCCGACGACGGCCTGTCGCGCAACGGATCGTTCCTCAACGGGCAGCGGATGTCCGGTCGCCAGCGCCTGCGCGACGGCGACGTCCTGCGCGTCGGGCGCACGCAGATCGCCTACCGCGTGCCCGAATCGGCGGAGTCGAGCCCGACCGTGGCCGCCGGCAGCCGGCCGGTGCTGCCGGAGCTGAGCCCGACGCAGCGCGCCGTGCTCGCCGCGCTGTGCCGCCCCTACAAGGACACCGAGCTGGCGACGCCGGCGACGAACCAGCAGATCGCCGACGAGCTGTTTCTCTCGGTCGATGCCGTCAAGGCGCACCTGCGCACGCTGTTCGGCTACTTCGGCGTCCAGCACCTGCCGCAGAACCAGAAGCGCTCGTACCTGGCGATGCGCGCGCTGCAGGACGGCGTCGTCTCACGCCGGGATCTGTAGCGGCGCGCGCGGGCGTCGGCGCCCGGCCTCGGCGCTGGCATACGCGCCTAACTCGACACGACCGCGGCGGAACCGGTTGCGCGCCGGGGGGTGCCGCACGTTATCCCCCATATCCGGGAGTAACGTGCGCCACCGGGCCCCGATCCACCGGTTCCCTCAGTGATGCCGTTGGCAGGCGGCCGCACGACCGCCACCACCCGAGCCACCGGAGGAACCCGAGCTACCTGAAGAACCGCACCCGCTGCACGCCGTTGCTGTCGAGCAGCGTCAGCCAGACGGCGCGGCCGCGCGTGACGTCGAGCGCGAAGGGTCGCGGGCCGGTGTCGATCCGCTCGAGCACCTTGCGCGTCGTCGCGTCGATCCGGATCAGGCGCCCGGCCTCCTTCGCCGTCGCCCAGACGGAGCCGCCCCCGACCGTGATCCGCTCGGGTATCGCCTCGATCGGGATGTGCCTCGTCTGCAGGCTGCGCGGGTTGATGCGCGTGATCTCGTCGTCGATCGAGGAGGCGACCCAGACCGCGCCCTCGCCGACGGCGATCCCCTTCGGCCCGCGCCCGACCGCAATGCGGCGCTGGTGGCCGTCGCTGACGCGGATCCGCGTCACGGTCGCGCTGAAGCGGTTCGTCACCCAGACGGCGCCGGCGCCGACCGCAAGATCCTGCACGCCGCCTTCGACCGCGATGCGCTGCTGCGTGCGGGCGCTGGGATCGATCCGCACGATCGACTCCGGGCTGCGGTCGTCGTCGGTCGGGTTGCGCACCGCGACCCAGACGGCGCCGGCCCCCGTGGCGACCGCGACGTTGCGCCCCGGTTGCGCGATCTCGACGGTCCCGCCGGGGACCGTGCGCAGCGTCTTGGCGTTGATCCGCCGCACCGTCGGCGTGGACTCCTTCGTCACCCAGACCGAGGTGAAGCCGGCCGCCAGCGAGCTGCCGCCGTGGCCGACCTTCAGGCGCCCGGCGTTGACCCCGGTGTTCGCGTCGACGAGCGCGATCGCGCCGTCGCTGAAGCTCATCGCCCAGACCTTGCCGTCCGCGATCGTCAGCGAGTTGGGGCGCGTCAGGATGCCGGACTGCGGCGCGTCGACGGTCGACGGTTTCAGCGCGCGCGGCATGTCGCCGCTGCCGGCCGCGTCCGGCTTGTCGTCGCCGCCGCTGACGATCGCCAGCACGGCCGCGATGACGACGAGCGCGGCGGCGCCGGCCGCGAGCGTCGCGCCGCGGTGATCGAGCGCCGGCAGCCAGCGCCGCCACGGCGCCGGCGCCGGCGCCGCCGCCGCCGGCTTCGGCGGCATCGGCGCTTGGGGGGTGGTCTGGCCGGATGACGGCGACAGCCGCGTCTCGGCGTCGGGCTGCAGCGGAGCCGCGCCCGGCAGCGCGGTCGCCGCGGTCTGGCTGCCGTCGGTCGGCGCGGCGAGCCCGCGCCCGACGTTGCGCTCCGGCACGGCCGCCGCGCTGCGGCCGGCCGCCCGCAGCGCCGCGCGGCCGAGGTCGCCCGTCGACGGGTAGCGGTCCGAGGGGTCCTTCGCGAGCGCGCGCGCGACGACTCCCTCGAACTCCGGCGGCACGCTCTCGCTCGGCGGCGGCGCGTTGAGGTGCGCCCACAGCGTCGCCTCGTCGCTGTCGCCCGAATACGGCGCCGTGCCGGTCAGCGCGTAGACGAGCACGCAGCCGAGCGCGTAGACGTCGGTGCGCGCGTCGATCCGCTCGCCGCGGATCTGCTCGGGGGCGACGTAGCCGAGCGTGCCGACCCAGCCGCCGGCACGGCTCAGCCCGCCGTGGTCGGTCGTCGTGGCGGCCTTCGTCAGACCGAAGTCCGTCAGGTACGCGTGATCGTCGTCGCCGAGCAGGACGTTGGCCGGCTTGACGTCGCGGTGCACGAGGCCGTGGCGGTGCGCGGCGTCGAGCGCGCCGCCGAGCTGGGCGACGATGTGCGCGGCGCGCTCGGGATCCAGCGAGTCCTCGGCGCGCACGAGCGCGCGCAGGTCGGGACCGTCGACGTAGCGCATGACGATGAACAGCACGCCCTCGACCTCGCCCGCGTAGTAGACGGGGATGACGTTGGGGTGCTCGACCGCCGCGGCGGCCTTGGACTCGGCGACGAAGCGGCGGCGGAAGTCCTCGTCGTCCGCGAGCGCCGGCGTGATGACCTTCAACGCGACGGTGCGCTCGAGCCCCAGCTGCGTCGCGCGGTACACGACGCCCATGCCGCCATGCCCGGCGAGGCCCTCGATGCGGTAGTCGACGAAGACGTCACCTGGTGCGAACTGACGCATGTGGCCACCACTTCTAGCGGTTTCGGTTCCCACCTTCCGCCGCGACCGCCGCTATCCCGACCCCGCTGGTAGGATTACCAGCCGTGTTCTTCACCACGAAAGCGGAGTACGGCGTGCGCCTCCTGATCGAGGTCGGACGCCAAGGCCGGGACCAGCCCGTCTCCCTGAAGGCGATCGCCGATGCCGAGAACCTGCCGCTCGCCTACCTGGAGCGGATCGTCGCGCTGCTCAAGCGCGCCGGACTCGTCGAGAGCACGCGGGGCGCGCACGGCGGCTACGAGCTCGCGCGCAAGCCCGAGGACATCAAGATGGACGAGGTCGTGCTGGCCCTCGAGGGCTCGCTCGCGCCGATGGAGTGCTTCGTCGACGATCGCAGCGACGACGAAGGCCGCGTGCTGTGCTCGCATCACGACGACTCGGGCCGCGGCTGTGCCACGAAGCTCTTGTGGACGCGCGTGCACGCCGGCCTCATCAAGACGCTCGCGCAGACGACGCTCGCCGAGCTGATCGATTTTCAGACCCGTCAGCTGCCGCCCGTCGGCCAGCGGGCGGCGCAGCATGCCAGAACCCCAGCTCCGGCCTGATCCGTCAGGCCATCCGGTACGAAGGAGAACGCAAGGACACCATGCCCGAACTTGAGATTCGCAACCTCCACGTCCAGGCCGAGGACAAGCAGATCCTCAAGGGCGTCAACCTGACCGTCACGCCGGGCGAGATCCATGCGCTGATGGGTCCCAACGGCTCCGGCAAGTCGACCCTCGCGAACGCGATCATGGGTCACCCCAGCCTCGAGGTCACCGAGGGCCAGATCCTCTTCGGCGGCGAGGACATCACCGAGGCCGACACCGACGAGCGCGCCCGGATGGGGCTCTTCATGGCGTTCCAGTACCCCGTCGCGATCCCCGGCGTGACGATCACGAAGTACCTGCGGATGGTGATGAACGCCCACCGCGAGGCGCGCGGCGAGGAAGACGTCTCGCTGAAGGAGTTCCGCAAGACCGTCGAGTCGGCGATGGAGCTCGTCAACATTCCGCGCGAGTTCAGCTCGCGCTACCTCAACGAGGGCTTCTCCGGCGGCGAGAAGAAGCGCCTGGAGATCCTCCAGCTCGCGCTCCAGAAGCCGAAGCTCGCCGTCCTCGACGAGACCGACTCGGGTCTCGACATCGACGCGCTCAACGTCGTCGCGCACGGCGTCAACACCGTCGCCACCGGGAACGACATGGGCGTACTGATCATCACCCACTACCAGCGCATCCTGCACATGGTCACGCCGACGCGCGTCTCGATCATGTTCGACGGGCGGATCGCCACGCAGGGCGGGCCCGAGCTCGTCGACCGCCTCGAGGCCGAGGGCTACGCGCAGATCCGCGAAGAGGTCAGCGCCGCGAAGTGAGCACGCTGGCCGACACGCCGCTGGCGACGGACTTCCCATCGCTGCAGCGTGAGGGCGTCGTCTACATGGACTCGGCCGCGACGTCGCAGACGCCGCAGGCCGTCATCGATGCGATGGCGGACTACTACGAGCGCCATCGCGGCACCGTGCACCGCAGCGTGTACGCCCTCGCCGCCGAGGCGACGGAGCTGTTCGAGGGCGCGCGCGACCGCATCGCCGCGTTCGTCAACTGGCCCGCCGACTGCACGATCTTCACGAAGAACGCAACCGAGGCGCTCAACCTCGTCGCGTACTCGTGGGGGCGCGCGAACCTCGGGCCCGGCGACCGCGTCGTCACGACCCAGCTCGAGCATCACTCGAACTTCGTGCCCTGGCACGTGCTGTGCCGCGAGATCGGCGCGCAGTTCGAGATGGTCGAGGTCGACGACGAGTGCGTGCTCAAGCTCGAGCAGCTCGACGAGCTGCTCGCGACGGGCACCGTCAAGCTCGTCTCCGTCGGCCACGTCTCCAACGCCGCCGGAACGATCAACCCGGTCGCCGAGATCATCGAGCGCGCCCACGCCGCCGGCGCGATCGTCGTCGTCGACGGCTCGCAGGCCGTTCCGCAGCTGGCGCTCGACCTGCGCGAGCTCGATGCCGACTTCTACGCCTGGACGGGCCACAAGCTCTACGGCCCGACGGGGATCGGCGTCCTGCACGGGCGCAAGGCGCTGCTCGACGCGATGCCGCCGTTCATCAGCGGCGGCCACATGATCGCCTCGGTTTCGATCGAGGAGATCCGCTGGGGCCAGCTGCCGGCGAAGTTCGAGGCCGGCACGTCGAACATCGCCGAGGCGATCGGGCTCGGCGCCGCCGTCGACTTCGTCTCCGCGATCGGCATGGACGCGATCCGCGCGCACGAGCGCGACCTCTGCGCCTACGCGCTCGACCGGCTCGGCGAGCTCGCCGACGTCACGGTCATGGGTCCGCTCGACGCCGACCGGCGCGGCGCGCTCGTCGCGTTCACGCTCGATATCGCCCATCCGCACGACATCGCCGAGATCCTCGGCTCAAACGGCGTCTGCGTCCGCGCCGGACACCATTGCGCTCAGCCGCTGATGCAGCGCTTCGGCGTCGCGGCGACGACGCGCGCGTCGTTCGGCGTGCACAACACCCGCGCCGACGTCGACGCGCTGATGGACGCCCTCCACGACGTCAGGAGAATCTTCGAATGAGCATGGACTCGATCTACCGCGAGGAGATCCTCGAGCACTACAAGCGGCCCCACAACTGGGGCCATCTCGATCCTCACGACCTCACGTTCAAGGACTCAAACCCACTCTGCGGCGACGAGCTGACGGTCGAGATCCGGACCGACGGCAACGGCAAGATCGAGGACCTGCGCTTCTCGGGCCACGGCTGCGCGATCAGCCAGGCGTCGGCCTCGATGACGTCCGACGAGATCAAGGGCATGACGATCGACGAGCTGCTCAGGCTCGATCGCCAGTACGTCCTGGACCTGCTCGGGATCCAGATCTCCGCGACGCGCATGAAATGTGCGCTGCTGACGCTGAAGGTGCTCAAGGGCGCCGCGCTCGGCGGTGCCGTCGACTGGGAGCCCGAGACGCCGCCGAGCGAGGCCGAGGGCGGCCTCGAGCGCCATCCGACGGGCGCCGATCAGCTCTGATCGCGCCGCTGCGCGCCGGTCCGCGGCACGAAATCCGTTCTAACACAAGGTCGCAAAGCTGGCTACACTGCGAGCTAAGGCAAATCCGAGCGCCGAAGACGGGATTGACGCCTTGCTTTCTCCGATGACCGAACTCCTCGACATCTGCCCGCTCTCCGAGCTGCCGCCCGGCAGCGCCCGCGTGGTCGAGTGGGAGGACCTCGAGATCGGGATCTTCAACTGCAACGGCGAGCTGCTGGCGATCGAGGACCGCTGCTCGCACGACGACGGAAACCTCGCCGACGGCGAGTTCGACCCGCAGCTGTGCACGGTCGAGTGCCCGCGCCATGGGTCCCTGTTCGATCTGCATTCCGGCAAGCCGATCACGCTGCCGGCGTACGTTCCAATTGAGACGTTCCCAGTCCGCGTCGAGGACGACATGATCAAGCTGGAGGTTGAGTAACCGATATGGCAACTCCCGAGACCATCGCCGAGCAGGAAGGCCTGCAAGGCATCAACTCCGACTACACGGAGAAGTACGGCTTCCACGACGCGGAGAACTACCTCTACAAGGCGCCCAAGGGCCTGACGAAGGAGCTCGTCGAGAAGATCTCCGAGTTCAAGGACGAGCCGCAGTGGATGCGCGACTTCCGCCTCAAGGCGCTCGAGTACTTCCTCGCCCGCCCGATGCCGACCTGGGGCTCGCCGCACCTCGCCGAGGTCGACTTCGACAACATCCACTACTTCGTGCGCGCCTCCGAGCGCGCCGAGCGCTCATGGGACGACGTCCCCGACGACGTCAAGAAGACCTTCGACCGGCTCGGCATCCCCGAGGCCGAGCGCAAGTTCCTGTCCGGCGTCGGCGCGCAGTACGAGTCCGAGGTCGTCTACCACCAGATCAACGAGAAGCTCGAGGCGCAGGGCGTCATCTTCATGGACATGGACTCCGGCCTGCGCGAGCACGAGGAGCTCGTCAAGGAGTACTTCGCGACGATCATCCCGGCGAACGACAACAAGCTCGCCGCGCTGAACAGCGCCGTGTGGTCGGGCGGCTCGTTCGTCTACGTCCCGCCGGGCGTGCACATCGAGATGCCGCTGCAGGCCTACTTCCGCATCAACACGGAGAACATGGGCCAGTTCGAGCGCACGCTGATCATCGCCGACGAGGGCTCCTACGTGCACTACGTCGAGGGCTGCACGGCGCCGACGTACTCGTCGGACTCGCTGCACTCGGCGGTCGTCGAGCTGATCGCCAAGCCGGGCGCGCGGATCCGCTACACGACCGTCCAGAACTGGTCGACGAACGTCTTCAACCTCGTCACCAAGCGCGCGATCGCCGAGCGCGATGCGACCGTCGAGTGGGTCGACTGCAACCTCGGCTCGAAGCTGACGATGAAGTACCCGTCGGTCTACCTGACCGGCGAGCGTGCGCATGGCGAGATCCTCTCGATCGCCTTCGCGGGCGCCGGCCAGCACCAGGACGCGGGCGGCAAGATCGTCCATGCGGCGCCGAACACGACCTCGAACATCTTCGCCAAGTCGATCTCCAAGGACGGCGGGCGCGGCTCCTACCGCGGCCTGCTGGAGGTCGCCAAGGGCGCCCACGGCTCGAAGTCCAAGGTCGTCTGCGACGCGCTGCTGCTCGACGACAAGTCGCGCTCGGACACGTATCCGACGATCCGGATCGGCGAGAACGACGTCAACGTCGGCCACGAGGCGACCGTCTCGAAGGTCGGCGAGGAGCAGCTCTTCTACCTCTGCAGCCACGGGCTCAACGAGGAAGAGGCGTCCAAGCTCATCGTCAACGGCTTCATCGAGCCGATCGTCAAGGAGCTGCCGATGGAGTACGCGGTCGAGATGAACCGGCTGATCGAGCTGCAGATGGAAGGCTCCATTGGTTAGTTCGTCAACGGTGATCGAGCCCGCTTGGCTGACGGCGCGCCGTGAGCGCGCCGTCGCCTTCCGATCCGCCCTGCCGCTGCCGAGCTTTCGTGGCAATCCCGGTTGGGAGTTCACCTCGCTGAAGAGCCTCGACCTCGACGCCTTCGCTGAGCCCGCGACGCTCGACGTCGACGCCGGCGGCCTGGGCATCATCGACGCGCCGCCCGGCGCGACGCTGCTCGAGCAGGTCGACCACGTCTTCGCCGATCCGCTGGAGCCGGCGCCCGACGGCGTCCTCGTCATGTCGCTCAGCGCGGCCGTCCAATCGCACCCCGACCTCGTCGAGCAGCACTTCGGCTCGATCGTCGGCGCCGACGACCCGTTCGTCGCCCGCAACGAGGCCGGCTGGCAGGGAGGCGCCTTCGTCTACGTCCCGCGCGGCGTGACCGTGCCGACGCCGATCGTCGTCACCGTCGTGCAGTCGCAGGCCCAGACGGCGCTGCACTGGCGCACGCTCGTCGTGCTCGAGGAGGGCGCGCAGGCCGAGGTCTGGGAGCAGTACGTCTCGACGGATTCATGCGCCGACGGCGCGCTGTTCAGCACCGTCAGCGAGCTCTCGATCGGGCCGAACGCGAACCTGCGCTACGTCTGCGCGCAGGGCCTGAGCGAGAAGTCGTGGATCTTCGGCGCGCAGCGAGCGGTGGTCGAGCGCGACGGCGCGCTGGACTGGATCGCGCTCGGCTTCGGCGCCGGCAACGGCCGTGTCGCGATGGACACGCAGCTCGCCGGCAGCGGGGCCGACGCCAAGGTCACGGGCGCGTACGCGACGCGCGGTCGCCAGCATCTCGACTACGCCACGACGCAGGAGCACGCGGCGCCGAACACGACCTCCGATCTCGCCTTCCGCGGGATCCTCGACGGGCGTTCGAACACCGTCTGGTCGGGGATGATCAAGGTCGACCCGGGCGCCCAGCAGATCGACGCCTTCCAGGAGTCGCGCAACCTGCTGCTGACGAAGACGGCGCACGCCGACTCGATCCCGGGGCTGGAGATCCTCGCCAACGACGTGCGCTGCACGCACGCCGCGGCGATCGCCCAGATCGATCCCGAGCAGCTGTTCTACCTGTGCTCGCGCGGGCTGACGCTGGATCGCGCCAAGCGACTCGTCATCGAGGGCTTCCTCGAGGCGACCGTCGAGCGCTTCCAGCCCGGCTTCGTCCGCGAGGCGGTCGCTGGCGCGCTCGAGCGCCGGCTCGAAGCCGTCCTCGGATAGCTCGGGCGCCATCCGGTTACAACCACCGGCATGGAGCCCTGGATCGCGGCAGCGGCCGACCAGATCGCGGAGCGTGCGGCCGACGAGCTCGCGCGCTTCGTCGCCGTCTCCTCGCCGTCGGGGGATGTCGCCGGCGCCGAGGCGGCGCTCGCGCTGGCGCTGGAGCTCGTGCCGCCGGGCGTCCGCGTCGAACGCCCGGCGTGCTCGTCGGCCGGCCATGCCGACGACCTGATCGCGACGCTCGCCGGCAGCGGCAGCGGACGCATCGTGCTGCTCGGCCACGTCGACACGGTCCACGCACACGAGGTTCACCGCCCGCTCGAGCGCGATGGCGAGCAGCTCGTCGGGTCCGGCTCGGTCGACATGAAGGGCGGCGACGTGCTCGCGCTCGGGGTCCTGCGCGCGCTGGCCCGGCGCACTGAGCGCTTCGAGCAGGTCGCGCTGCTCCTCGTCTGCGACGAGGAGTGGCGCGTCGGCGACTTCGTGCACAGCGATCGCTTCGCCGGCTGGGACGCATGCCTGTGCTTCGAGGGCGGCGAGCTGAGCGCGGACGGCGAGGAGGCCGTCGTCGTGCGGCGCAAGGCGGCGGGCACGCTGCGCGTGCGCGCCCATGGCCGCTCCGCGCATTCCGGCTCGGCGCCCGACAGCGGCGCCAACGCGCTGCTCGCGCTCGCCGATGCCGCGCAGGTAATCGGCGCCTGCCACGACCCGCTCGGCCCGGGCCACCTGACGGCCGTCCCGACGGTCGTGCGCTGTGGCGAGGCCTTCAACGTCGTGCCGGCCGCGGGCGAGCTGCTCTGCGACCTGCGCGCCGACGAGCTCGAGACGTTCGACGCGGTGCTCGCGGGGCTGCCGCCGGCCGTCGACGGCGTGCGCCTCGAAGGCGAGCTCATGCGCCGCTGGCCAGGCATGGACGCAACCGCGCGGACGGCGCCGCTGCTGGCGGCGGCGGGCGCGCGCCTCGGGCGACCGATCGTCGGCGCGGCGCGTGGTGGGGCGAGCGACGCGAGCTACATGGCGCCCGGGGTCGCGATCACGATCGACGGCCTCGGGCCGCTCGGAGGGCGCGCCCACACGCCGTCCGAGTACATCATCGAAGCCTCGCTACGGACGCGCGCCGAGGTCGCGCTGGCGATCGTCGACACCGTGCTCGGCGATTGACCGCAGCGTCCGGGAAGCGTGCGGGAATTATGAACACTCGGCGTGCATTCGTCCTAAACGTGCGCTAGGGTTCCGCCGGTCAGTGATCAGCCGAATCCGCGCCGATCCTTGGGCGGGGAGCGGGGGAACCATTGGGGCGCAGGAGTCTGCGCTCCGGGGGCGAATCGCCGTTTCATAACGGCATAGCGCTAGCTCTTTCTGCGCGAGCCCGTCAGCTAACCCCGTAGGCACCCGGAGGAGAAGGGGTCTTGCCCGCGTGAAGCCGCTGTATCGCCTCACCATGTGCCTACTGGCCGTGATCCTGCTCGTACCCGTTCAGGCATCGGCGAAAAAGAAGAATTGGCATCTCGGTGACCGCACGCTCAAGCTCGGCCACAAGGGCCACGACGTCAAGGTCCTGCAGAACTTCCTCAACCGCGTCGGCATCGACACGGGCGTCGACGGGGTCTTCGGCAGGGGCACCGGCAAGGCCGTGCGGATGTTCGAAGTCGCGCAGCGCCGGGCCGTCGACGGCACGGTCACGCGCAGCGACGCGATGGTGCTCAAGGACGTCGCGGTCAACGGCGGCGCGGTTGCGTCGGCCGCCGCGACGGGCGGTGCGATTCCGCGCAACCAGAAGCTCGTGCTGCCGGCACCGGAGCCGCCGGCACCGCTCCAGCTCGGGCCGGGCTTCGCCGCCACGGTCGAGCCCGACGGCCTCGCGGTCGCGCCCGAACTGGCGCCACCCGAGGTACTCGCGGTGATCGATGCGGGCAATCGGATCGCGAAGCTGCCCTACATCTACGGCGGTGGTCACGGCAAGTGGGAGGACGCGGGCTATGACTGCTCGGGCTCGGTCTCCTACGCGCTGCACGCCGGTGGGCTGCAGGAGAACGTCCTCGTGTCCGGCGATTACGCCGGCGCCGACGGATTCCTGCCGGGCCCCGGAACGTGGATCACGGTCTACGGCAACCCGGGCCACGTCTACATGGTCGTCGCGGGGTTGCGCTTCGACACGAGCGGCCGCTCGAGCGCCGGCACGCGCTGGCAAGCCGACATGCGCTCCGGCAAGGGGTACACGGCAGTTCACCCAGTCGGGTTCTAACTCCGCGGCGCTCGCTCGAGGGGCGTTGGGGTAGAAGGTTCGGGTCATGAAGTTCGTGCACGTCAACGTGCGGGTGCGGGACATCGATGCGTCGCTTCGCTTCTACTCGGCGCTTGGCTTCGAGCGCCGTGGGAGGCTGCAGTTCGAAGGCGCGTGCAACGTCTATCTCGGGCTGCCGGGTGACGGCGACACGCTCGAGCTGACGGTCAACGAGGGCCGCGCGGAGCCGTACCACCTCGGCACCGGCTACGGGCACCTGGCGCTCAGCGTCGAGGATCTCGACGTGCTGCTGGCGCGCCTCGCCGAGCAGGGGATCGCGCCCGAGAAGCCGCCCTACGCGCCGGGCGGGCGCGAGGAGTTCCGGATCTGCTTCGTGCAGGACCCCGACGGCTATCGCATCGAGCTGATCGACGGTCCGTTCGCGACGCCGCAGGATCCCGACCACTGACGAAGGAGGAGACCAGATGCTGTTCTTCGTGCGCTTTGACGTGACCCAGCCGGCGAACGTGAGCAACGCCGATCTGGTTGCGACGTGGATCCGCGAGGCCGAGGCGGCGATCGGCGCGATGGATGCAGCGGTCGTGACGCACCTGTGGAAGGTCGCCGGCCAGCGTGTCGTGCTCGCCGTCGTCGACCTGCCGACCGCCGAGGACCTCGACCGTGCGCTCGGCTCGCTGCCGATCATCCGCGAGCTGGGCCCGGGCATGAAGACCGAGGCGGTGCCGATCTACGACTACCGGACGTTCGCGGAGGACCTCAACGCCGGCGCCTACGGCGCGTCGGGCTAGCGGTTGTAGGCGGGGTGGCGTGCCGCGCGTGGCGGGCGAGGTGCGCCGGCGCTGCGCGGGAACGGCATCGGTGAGGGAGGGGTGCTGTGGGCGTGGGCGGCGCGCCGTCTGCCGCTGGGTTGCGCGAGCGTATCGCCTTGACCCCGGTATGCGGGGTCAAGGCGACATCGGACGCTTGGCGCATCGTGCGCGGGTGTTCGTCGGGTGTTCGGCACCCCGGGGGCGGGGGTGCCTTTCGGTACGTCGTGTCCTGCATTGTGCGGGCATGAGACGCACAAGGCAGGACAGGTCCGCACCGCACCGCGTCAGGAGCGACCGCGACCGCCACCCGAGGCGAGCGCCGCGCGATCAACCATCCAGCCTCTCAGGCCTGGCTCAGTCCTCGCCGGCGGGGCGCCTGCGCGCGCTCTTGCGCTCCGACGCGCGCCGCTTGGCGTCGAGCCGCCGCGCGCGTGAGGCGCGCGTCGGCTTCGTCGGTTGCCGCGCCCGCTGAACCTCGAGCGCCCGCGCGATCCGCGCGGCGAGGCGCTCGAGCGCGAGCGCGCGGTTGCGCGTCTGGCTGCGGGCGTCCTGCGCGATCGCCCGCACGACCGGCCCGCAGCGGGCGGTGATCCGCGCCTTCTGGCGCTCGTCGAGCGCGGTCGACGCCGCCACGTCGAAGCTCGCCTCGATCCGCGAGGCGGTCACGTTCGCGTGCTGACCGCCGGGACCGGAGGAGCGGCTCGCGCGAACGACGACCTCGGCGAGCGGAATCTGGACATCGTGATTGATCCACAGCAGTTCGGGCACTGTCCTACACGATGGCGGATTCCCGGGCCCAACCTGTCTAGAGTCGGGTCCATGTCCGCCAACCTTGCCCTCAACCTCACGCGCTCGGCCGCCGAGCATCCTGACGAGATCGCCGTCAAGCTCGACGACGCCGCCTTCAACTACGGCCTGCTCGACAACGCCAGCCAGCGCGTCTCGGCGATGCTCAAGAGCAAGGGCGTCGAACCCGGCGACCGCGTCGGGATCATGCTGCCCAACGTTCCGTACTTCCCGGCCGTCTACTACGGCGTGCTGCGGGCGGGCGCCGTCGTCGTGCCGATGAACGTGCTGCTCAAGGGGCGCGAGGTCGGCTTCTACCTTTCCGACCCGCAGGTCAAGGTGCTGTTCGCGTGGCACGGCTTCATCGAGGCGGCCGAGGCCGGCGCGAAGGAGGCCGGCGGCGTCGAGATCGTGCCCGTCAAGCCGGGCGAGATCGAGGCTGAGATCTTCGCCCACGAGCCCGACGAGGAGGTCGCCGAACGGGCCGGCGACGACACGGCGGTGATCCTCTACACGTCAGGGACGACGGGCAGGCCGAAGGGCGCCGAGCTGACGCACGACAACCTGCGCAGCAACGTCGCGGTCGCGGTCAAGCTGTTCGACCTCGGCGTCGGCGACGTCATCTTCGGCGGCCTGCCGCTGTTTCACTCGTTCGGCCAGACCTGCACGATGAACGCGGCGATCGCCTGCGGGGCGGCGGTCACGCTGCTGCCGCGCTTCGACCCCGGCAAGGCGCTGGAGATCATCGAGCGCGACGGCTGCAGCGTGTTCGAGGGCGTGCCGACGATGTACGGCGCGCTCCTGCACCACCCGGACCGTCAGCAGGTCGACGTTTCGTGCCTGCGCGTCTGCGCGTCGGGCGGAGCGTCGCTGCCGGTCGAGATCCTGCGCGGTTTCGAGGAGACCTTCGGCTGCAAGGTGCTGGAGGGCTACGGCCTCAGCGAGACGTCGCCGATCGCATCGTTCAACCACCCCGACCGCGAGCGCAAGCCGGGCTCGATCGGGACGCCGATCGAGGGCTGCGAGATGAAGCTCGTCGACGACGACGGCAACGAGGTCGCGACCGGCGAGATCGGCGAGATCCTGATCAAGGGCACGAACGTCATGAAGGGCTACCTGAACCAGCCCGAGGCCACGGCTGAGGCGATCAAGGACGGCTGGTTTGCCAGCGGCGACATGGCCAAGGTCGACGAGGACGGCTACTACTTCATCGTCGATCGCAAGAAGGAGCTCATCATCCGCGGCGGCTACAACGTCTATCCGCGCGAGATCGAGGAGGTCTTCTACGAGCATCCGGCCGTGCGCGAGGCGGCCGTCGTCGGCATCCCGCACGACGAGCTCGGCGAGGAGATCGGCGCGGCCGTCGTCCTGAAGGACGGCTCGCAGGCCGACGCCGGTGAGCTGCAGGCGTTCGTCAAGGAGCAGGTCGCGGCCTACAAGTATCCGCGCACGATCTGGTTCCTCGACGAGCTGCCGAAGGGACCGACCGGGAAGATCCTCAAGCGCGAGATCTCGCCGCCGTCGTAGGCGCGGGGTTCGAACGCGCTACAGGCCGGGTGGGTGGCGGGCGACGAAGCCCGCCGTGCCACGCGCGCTCTGCGTCCAGCGCGTCCCGCTGCCGAGGTTCGACGTGTCGAAGCGCCAGCCGGCGACGACCATGAACGCGTGGCCCGGGTTGGCGTAGACGGTGATCCACTGGCCCGGCCCGGGATCGCCCCAGCTCATGAACGGGCCCGACGCCATCGGCGACGTGACGAGCCCCGCCGCGGCGAGCGCGTAGCTGACCGATCCGGAGCAGTCATAGGCGCTGGCCTTGAAGCTCCCGTGGCCGCCGCCGTACACGTACGGCAGGCCTGCGATCGCGTTGCCGGCTGCCATCACGAGCCCGACCGCGGGCGGCGCGCCGGTCGGCGGCTGGGCGAACCCGCCGGCGTTCGTCGCGATCCCCGCGCGCGCGGTCCGCGCGAGGCGCTCGCGCAGCGCGGCGAGCTGGCCCTGGACCTCGCGCAGCTCGGCGCGGCGGAAGTTCGACCGCGCGAGGCGCCGCTCGCGCTCGCGCAGCAGCGCCGTCTCGACCGCCTGGGCGGCGTCGAGCTTGGCCTCGAGCCGGCGCGCGATCGCCAGCTCGCGGTGCTGCATGCTCGCCAGGCGCTCGGTCTGCTTCGTCACCGCGACGCGCGAGGTGCGCGCGATGTCCAGGATCTGCGCGTTGCGGCGCGCGATCCGCTTGAGGAACTCGGCCTTCTCGAGCAGGTCGGTGAAGCCGCGCGCGCTGATGACGACCGAGACGATGTCGGGCGCGCCGTTGCGGTACGCCGACTGGAGGTTCGCGCGCAGCGCGTCGGTCGCCCGCCGCTGCAGGTTCACGAGCCGCGTCAGCCGGTCGCGGGCGCGCACGAACTCGTCGTGGACCGCCTTCAGCTCGGCGCGCTGCGCGTTGGCGTCGGCCTTCAGGGCAGCCAGCCGCCGCTGCGCGCGCGCGAGCCCGGCCGACGACGCACGGATCCGCGCCGACTCGGCGGCGACCGAGGAACGCAGCGCCTCGGCGCGGTTGGCCTTGGCGTCGATCCGGCTCGCGAGGTCGGCGCCCGCCGGTCCCGCGCTGCCGAGAACGATCGCAGCGACCGCGGCGCAGGCGGCGAGGGCAGAGATCAGAGCTAGGCGGCGGAGGGACATGCGCGGCGGCCCGCGACGCTAGCAACGGCTCGACGCGAGGCGCGAGAGTCCTTCACGCTGCAAGCGATGTTGCAGCCGTTTAGCTGCGCGCGGCGAACAGCGACACGAGCAGCGCGCCGAGCCCGAAGACGATCGCGAGAAATCCGATCAGTCCGCCGGCGATCGGGATCAGCGTCAGCAGCCCAAGGATCACGAGGCCGACGAGGAAGGCGAGGATGCGCGACTTCTTGAGGATCAGCCTGCCCAGCACGAGCGCCGTCGTGACGTAGGCGATCGCGTACAGCGGCAGCACCAGCAGCAGCAGGACGATCCCCAGCGGGATGCCGACGACCGTGAAGCACGCCGCGATCGCGATCACCGGCAGCAGGAAGAAGGCCAGCAGGCCGACGCCCGCGCACATGAGCGCTCGTCGGCTGGCCGTCCGCGCGACCGCCTCGGCCGCCCTCGGTGCCAGCAGCAGCAGCAGCAGGCCGAGCAGGAACATCGACGCGACGAGCGCGATCCAGATCCCGATCGCGCCGACGATGCTCGCGTTGCCGACGTCAACCTTCTCGACGTCCCCGGAGACCTGCGAGCCCGCGGCCTGGATCGGCTTCTCGTCGCCGTAGATCAGGTCGCCGGCGATGCGGCCGCGGCGGCCGAGCGTCGCCTGGCCGGAGACCGCGACGACGTCCCCCGCCACCGTTCCGCGGATCGTCACAGCGCCGTCGACGACGACCACGTCACCGGTCACGGTGCCGCGGACCGTCACGTCGCCGTCGATCACGACGATGTCGCCGGCCGTCTCGTCGCGATCGACGAGCACCGATCCGACGATGACGATGTGATCGTTGTCCTTCGCCGATGCGCTCGACGCCGGCAAGAGCCAGCAGAGCAGGAGCATCGCGATGAGGAGCGATCGCCGCATGGCTTCGTGGCAGCGTATAACGGCAACGCTCGAGGTGGGTGAATCTTTCGCGACGGCTGCGCAACCTGGGTTGACAATCCCATGGCTGTCAACTACCGTTGACAGATGGCGTTCGTCCCAACCGAGGAGGAGGCGGTCCCGCGCGACCCGGCGGAGGGCTTGGCCGCGGTGCTCGCGCTGCGCAAGCTCGCTGATCGGCTCGAAGCCGGGCAGGTCGAGCGCGCCGTCGCCGAGGGCTGGTCGTGGTCGGAGATCGCGACGGCGCTCGGCGTCAGCCGCCAGGCCGTGCACAAGAAGCACGCCAAGCGCCTGCGCGCGCTTGGCGTCCGGTCGCGGCGCGGCCGTGTTTGAGCGCTTCACGCGCGAGGCGCGCCGCGCGGTCGTGTGCTCGCAGGAGGCCGCGCAGCGGATGGGCGCCGAGCGGGTCGAGCCGGAGCACCTGCTGCTCGGGCTCGCAAGCGGCTGCACGCCGGCTGCACGGGCGATCGCCGAGGTCGGGCTGACGGCGGAGGCGATCGCCGACACGATCGAGGCCGACCTCGTCGCGATGCTCGAGCTCGTCGGCGTCCCGCCGTCGGTCGTCAGCTCGACGCCCGCGCTGCCGCGCGCCGACCTGCCGGGCTTCAGCCTGCAATCCAAGCAGGCGCTCGAGCAGGCGCTGCGCGAAGCCGTTCGCCGCCGCGACCGCAAGATCGGCGCCGAGCACCTGCTGCTCGGCGCGCTGCGTCCGCCCGGCCCGACGCTCGCGCGCGTGCTCGCGCGTCACGACGTCGAGCCCGAGCGGCTGGCGGCGCTCGTCCAGGTCGAGGTCGCTGCGGCGCGGCGCTGAGCGCCCGCTCGCCTGCGCGCTGCCGTCGCCGGCTACGGTCGCAGCAGCCCGCCGGCGCGCGTGAAGTCGGCGATCTCGCAGCCGTTCGTGCGCGCGAAGCGGCGGTCGACCTTGCGGCCGTCGATCGTGCCCGTGACGTGCGCGGTCTCCGGGCCGCCGTAGATCTGCGTGCAGGCGCGGCCCTGCTCCGGCTGCGACGTCAGCAGCTCGGCGAGCCCGCGCGCCTGCGAGCACAGCTCGGCGGCCGAGGCGCGGCCCTTGAGCGCCCCCTCGGCGCGCTGGTCGCCGTCGCGGCAGGTCAGCGCGCCCGTCGTCTTCGTGCCGGCGCCGTCGTCATAGACGATCGTCAGCTCGATCGCACCTCCGGGGGTCGTCACGGTCGGCTGCCGGCCCTGGGGGTCGTCGCCGTCACCGCAGGCTCCCAGCGCCGCGACGAGCGCGAGCGTGAGCGCGGCGACGGCCGCGTGGCGCACGTCAGCCGGTCTCCTCGGAGGGCAGCAGGTGGCCGTCGCTGTCGACGTATCCATCCTTCGCGCCGACCGCGACGTAGATCAGGTCGCCGTCGCCGACGTTGCGGATCCGGCGCACGGTGGCCGGGTCGATGCGCGCGATGCCGCCCGGCCCGAGCCGGTGCACGGAGCCGTCGCCGAGCTCGAGCTCGGCCCGTCCCTGGTGGATGAAGTACGTCTCCTCCTGCTCGTAGTGGTAGTGCCGGCGACCGGCGAATTCGGCGGGCATGACGATCGCGTTGATGCCGAGCGCCTTGACGTCGAGCGCCCGGCGGATCTTGCGGAAACCACCGCCGTGACCGAGCGCGTCGATGTTGCCCACCGCATAGCCCTCTCCGGTCACCACCTCATGTGCTTCGTCCTCGGCCATCGCGCTCTCCTCTCGCTCGCGGGGTGCTGCGCGGATCGTAGGAGAGTTGCCCTGTCAGCAGGGTGTTTGCGCGTGGTACGGTGCCCGCCGGAACAGGCCGGGTGTTACCCGGCGAAGCAGTGCGGGCGTCGCAGATTGGGCCTCGGCTCTCCTCCGCTACGCAGCACGAAGATATTCGGAGGACGCCTCAGATGGCCACCGGGACCGTGAAGTGGTTCAGCGACGACAAGGGCTTCGGGTTCATCACGCCCGACGAGGGCAACCGCGACCTTTTCGTCCATCACACGGGGATCGTTGCCGACGGATTCCGCTCGCTCAGCGAAGGCACGCGCGTGGAGTACGAGGAGGAGCAGGGCGACAAGGGACCGAAAGCGGTCAACGTCGTCAAGCTCTGAACAACGAACGCCGCTTCACCGAGAAAGGCCCGCGTCGCCGCGGGCCTTTCGCATGTCAGTGCTGGGCGACGCCGCCGCCCTCCGGCGTCAGCGGGCGGCCTTCTGCGTGCCAGCGCACGAGCCCGCCGGCCATCGAGTAGGCGTCGATGCCGATCCCGCGGAACGCCTGCGCGGCCATCGCCGAGCGCGCTCCCACGGCGCATTGGAAGATGACGGGGCGATCGGTGTCGACCCTGGCCGCGTTGGCCCCGAGCTGCTGGAGCTCGATGTGGAGCGCGCCCTCGATGCGGCCGGCCTCCCATTCGTAGGCCTCGCGCACGTCGATCAGCTGCGCGCTGTCGTCGGCGAGTGCGTCCTGCGTCTGCTCGGGCGTAACCTCAAGACGGTCGGAGTCGAAGATCGATGGCATCCCCGCGAGGGTAGAGGGTTGCGCATTGTTCGAGGGGTCGATTAGAGGAGGAGCGACATGACCGAGCTGCAGCGATACCTGGCTGAGGAAGTCGCCGAGGATCATGCGGACGGGATCATCACGCGGCGCGAAGCGGTACGGCGCCTCGGATTGCTTGGCGTCAGCGGCACGGCCGCCGTCGCGCTGATCGGCGCCGCCGTCAGCGACGCCGCGACGAAGCCGAAACCGAAGGCCCGCAAGGCCCCCGCGACGACCGGCAGCGCACGCGACTGGGGGCCGGTCGCGAGCACACCGATCACGTTCGCGGGGCCGCGCGGGACGCTGATGGCGGCCTGGGCGCCGGCCGCGGGCCGGGCGAAGGGCGCGGTCCTCGTGATCCACGAGAACCGCGGCCTGACCGATCACATCCGCAACGTCGCGGGGCGCTATGCCGCCAGCGGATACTCCGCGCTCGCGCTCGACCTGCTCTCCGAGGAGGGTGGCACCGCATCCTTCCCCGGCGAGGCCGAGGTCGGGGCGGCGCTGTCGGCGGCGCCACCGGAGCGCTTCGACGCCGACATGAAGGCGGCCGTCGGCGAGCTGCGCCGGCGCGTGCCCCGCAAGGGGATCGCAGCGACCGGGTTCTGCTTCGGCGGCGGCATGATCTGGCGGCTGCTCGTCGCCGGCGAGCGGCGCCTCGACGCCGCGGCGCCGTTCTACGGCCCGTTCCCCGAGGGCGGCAAGGTGCCGAAGTCCAAGACCGCGGTGCTCGGCGTGTACGCGGGTCTTGACACGCGCGTCAACGCGTCGCGCGACGCGGCGCGCGCGGCGTTGAAGGCCGCCCCCGTCACCCACCGCATCCTGACGCTGACGCAGGCCGACCACGCGTTCTTCAACGACACCGGGATGCGCTTCAACGCGCCCGCTGCCGAGGAGGCGTGGCACCAGGTGCGGACCTGGTTCGGCAATCACCTGCGCTGACGCCGCCTACACTCGGCCGGACGATGGCGGCCGAGCCCGCATACCGCCGCATGCGCAGCGACGAGCGCCGCGCGCTGCTCGTCGAGCACGCGACGCGGCTGTTCGGCGAGCACGGCTACGACGCGCTCTCGATGGCGCAGATCGCACGCGAGGCGCGGATCTCCAAGGCGCTGCTGTACCACTACTTCCCGAGCAAGCGCAGCATCTTCGAGGCGGCGCTGGCGGCGGGCGCGGCGGAGCTGCGCGACCGCACGGAGCCCGACCCGGCGCGCGCGCCGGCCGAGCAGCTCGCGGCGACGCTCGACGCCTTCCTCGCGTGGGTCGAGGAACGTCCGCGGGCCTACGCGAAGATGCTCGAGAGCGCCGGCGCGCGCGAGGTGCGGGAGACGATCACGCAGGTTCGCGCCGAGACCGCGGCGCGGATCCTCGCCGGGCTCGGCGACGACGGGGCGCGGCCGGCGACGCGCGCGGCGGTGTTCGGCTGGCTGTCGTTCCTCGACGCGGCGATCCTCGACTGGATCGAGCACGGCGACCTGACGCGCGAGCAGCTGCACGGGATGCTGCTGGGCACGTTCGCCGGCGCGATGATCGCGTCGGGAGCCGGCGGCGCACTGGCCGCCGGCGCTGCGGACTGAGCGCTACGGGGTCCGCACCCAGTCGAGCGGAACGTCGTCGCGCTTGGAGGCGACGAGCGCGACGTACTGCAGGGGCTCGCCCGAGACCGATACGCGGTGCGTGTACGTCGCGCGCGCGTGCTCCTCGAGCACGCCCTCGTCGAGCATCCGCCCGATGAACGACCCGAAGCCGGCCGGGTCGCCGTCCTCGATGAAGCGCTCGCGCAGGTTCATCGCGATCCAGCCCGGTGAGCTGACGAAGTTGAACGCCTCCGCGAAGGCGGCCGGCGGGATGTCGCCGAATCCGAGCGCCGCGACGCAGACCATCGCGTTGAAGTCGTGGTCGTCGAGGTCGGCTCGATCGCTTGTGTCGAGCTCGCTGATGTCGAGCGCGAGATAGTCGTCGTAGAGCCCCGGGCGATCGCGCAGGGCGGCTTCACGCGCCTCCGGCAGCAGGTCGAGCCCGACGAGCGACTCGATGCCGAGCCCGTTGAGCAGCTCGCCGACCATGCCGTTGCCGGCCCCGAAGTCGAGCGTCGTCAACGTCGCGGGATCGACGCCGGCGTCGGCGAGCTCCGTGCCGAGCAGGTCGCAGACGACCGCCGGCGAGTTGCACTCCAGCAGCTCCGCGAAGAGCCGCTCGTAGAGGCCGGGAACGTCGTAGATCGCCGCGTAGTCGTGCAGCCGGATGCGCTGCCGACCGCGGTCGAGCTCGATTTCGCACCACTCTTCGTCCTGGTCCAGCCCGCCGCATGAGGGTCGCGGCGGCAGATGCACCTCGAATCGCGGCGTTTCAAGCGTGGTCATGCAGGTCCTTCCCCTCGAGGTGGTCCTCGTAGGCCTGCCCGCATGCGGCTTCTCCAAACGTGCGACCGAATCGCCGGGGGGACGTGCGATCCTGACCGGGGTGTGGGGAGGCGGGCTCAAGACGGCGCCGATCGCGGCGCTCTGCGTCCTGCTGTCGGTGCCTGCGGGGACGGGGCCGATCAGCAACCTGCCGCGACGCCGCCGCCCGCCGACGCGCCGGCGCCGCAGGCGCAGCAACCCGGCGCGATCCCGCCCGACGTGCCGCTGCGCGCCACGCGTGCCGGCGATCCGGCGGCGATCAAGGTCATCCGGCTGTGGTCCGATGCGCTACGGCGCAGCGAGGTCGCGCGCGCGTCGAGCTTCTGGGCGCTGCCGTCCAAGGTGCAGAACGGCACCCCGGTGCTGACGCTCGCGACCGCCGCCGACGTGCGCAGCTTCAACGGCTCGCTGCCGTGCGGCTCGCGGCTCGTCTCGGCGCGCGGGGCCGCGCGCGGCTTCACGATCGCCGTCTTCAAGCTGACGCGCAGGCCCGGCGCCAGCTGCGGCTCCGGCACCGGCACCGACGCCCGTGCGGCGATCCTCGTGCGCGGCGGCAAGATCGCCGAGTGGTACCGACGATCCCGACGCGCCCGCCCCGCAGGCGCCCGCGGCGCCTCAGGAGAGCAACGCGCCGGTCATCTGAGCGGCCGGCTTGCGACTAGACGTACGGCTCGCGCTCGACCACGCGGTCGCGCGTGACGAGCGCCCCGCGATCGGCTCGCGCCAGGAACAGCAGCGAGACGACCAGCCCGATGATCCCGACGACCATCAGGATCACCCCTACCGTCGCGAGCTCGATGCCCGAGAACGTGTCTGTGACGGCGTACTTCAGGATCGCGCCGACGGCGATGAGGAATATCGAAGTGCCAATGCCCATGCAGGGCTGTATTCCCGCGGCGAAGGCGCGGCATTCCCCCGCTGGACGCTTGTACCATCAACGGTGGTGACGACGGCGACGACGGACGCATACTCGATCCCCCAGGAGCTCGCCGATCTGCGCGCCATGATCCGCCAGCTCGCGCAGGAGAAGATCGCGCCGCGGGCGGCCGAGATCGATCGCACCGCGACGTACCCGCACGACATCCGCCAGCTGCTCGCCGAGCACGACGTGCTCGGGCTCCCGTTCGAGGAGCAGCACGGCGGCACCGGGACGGGAACGCTGATGCTCCAGATGGCGGTCGAGCAGATCGCCCAGGCCTGCGCCTCGTCCGCGCTGATCCTCATGGTGCAGGAGCTCGGCACGCTGCCGATCCAGCTCTTCGGCACCGACGAGCAGAAGGAGCGCTTCCTGCCCCGCTGCGCGAGCGGCGAGTGGTCGCCCGCGTTCGCGCTGTCCGAGCCCGAGGCCGGCTCGGATCCCGCGGCGCTGCGCACGAGCGCCGTGCGCAGCGAAGCCGGCGACGAGTGGGTCATCAACGGGCAGAAGAACTGGATCACGAACGCCGGCATCGCGGACTTCTACATCGTCTTCGCGAAGACCGACCGCGAGCGCAATCGCAGCTCGGCGTTCGTCGTCGAGGCCGACCGCGAGGGCTTCGAGCCCGGCAAGCTCGAGCACAAGCTCGGCATCAAGGGCTCGCCGACCGGCTCGCCGTCGTTCACCGACGTCCGGGTGCCGCAGGAGAACATGATCGGGGCCGAGGGCAAGGGTCTATCGGTCGCGCTCGCCACGCTCGAGCGCACGCGCCTCGGCGCCGCCGCGCAGGCCGTCGGGATCTCGCAGGGCGCGACGGACTACGCGGCCGCCTATGCGCGCGAGCGGATCGCCTTCGGCAAGCCGATCAACGCGATGCAGGCGATCCAGTTCAAGCTCGCCGACATGGAGACGCGCACAGCCGCGGCGCGCGAGCTGCTCTACAAGGCCTGCGCGAAGGCCGATCGCAACGAGCCCGATCTCGCGAAGTACTCGTCGATGGCCAAGCTGTTCGCCTCCGACACGGCGATGGCCGTGACCGTCGAGGCGATCCAGGTGCTTGGCGGGTACGGATACGTCAACGAGTACCCCGTCGAGCGCATGCTGCGCGACGCGAAGATCACCCAGATCTACGAGGGCACGAACGAGATCCAGCGGGTCGTCATCGCCCGCTCGATGCGGTAGCGGCTAGCCATGCGCGAGCCCACCCCGCGACGCGTCCTGCTTGCCGCGCTCGTCGCGCTCGCGCTCGGGCTGGGCGCCGTCGGCCTGCTCGGCGGCTTCAGCGTCTCGACGCCGGTCCGGCTGATGCAGGGCGGCGTCCTCGTCGTGCTCGCGATCCTCGTGATCGGCGCGCTGATGATGACGCTCGGGCTGCGGCTGGCGGGCTGGAGCGAGCCCGAGTCGGAGGCCGAGTTCGAGCGCATCGTGCAGGAGAGCGAGCGCCTCGCGCGCGACGGCCTCTCACCGGAGCCCGACGAGCTCGAGTTCCTCGACCTCGATCCCTACGACGACGAGGACTTCGCCGAGCTCGTGCGCGAGGCGATGGACGAGCTGCCCGACATCCTCCAGAAGGCGCTCGAGCACAACGTCGCCGTCGTCATCTCCGATGGCGGCCGCAAGGCCGGCGCCTACGGTCTCTACCACGGCGATGGCGTCGCGCGCGACGACGTGCCCGACCGGATCGTCATCTACCGCGACACGCTGCGCCGCGACTTCGGCTACGACCCCGACGTGCTGCGCGATCAGGTCACGCGGACGGTTCGCCACGAGCTCGCGCACCACCTCGGCGCCGACGAGCTCGGCGTCCGCGACCTGGGCTTGTGAAGCCGGGATCGGGCTGGCTGGTGGTCGGCGCGTTCGCGCTGTAGATTTCCGGCCGCTGAGCGGGCTTTCGGGCCGCTCTGGTTCTCAATCGGAGGAGGAGGAACAAGCACTCATGGTGACCCCTATCAATTTCCTGTTCGCGGTCCTCGCGTTCATCGCAATGCTCGTCGTGATCGGACTGATGGTGGTCCTGCCGGAGACAGGCCACTACTCGAACATCGCGCACTGACGTAGGAGGCGGAGGACGAGCGCCGGGAGTTGCTTTCCCGTCGCTCGTCGATTCGCCTGGCTCGACCGTCCGCAGGCGTTCATCTGACACAATGATGGAACGGAAGGCTCCGGCGTGTGCGACGCCGGTGTGAAAGACGTCCCCGTGGAGTGCGACCGCCGGGGGCACAACCGACCATCAAAGGAGACGGGAATGCCTGAAGCAGTGATCGTGGACGCCGTCCGCACCCCGATCGGCCGCGCGTTCAAGGGTTCGCTCGTCGGCGTCCGCGCCGATGAGCTTGCAGCCACCCCGTTGCGTGCGTTGATCGAGCGCAACCCCGGCGTCGACTTCGCGCAGACCAACGACGTCATGATGGGCGCCGCCTCGGCGATCGGCGAGCAGGCCTACAACATCGGCCGCAACGCCTCGCTCGTGGCCGGCATCGACTACCGCGTGCCGGCCTGCACGGTGAATCGCTTCTGCGCGTCGTCGTTGCAGACGCTGCGGATGGCGTTCCACGCGATCAAGGCCGGCGAGGGCGACCAGTACATCGCCGCCGGCGTCGAGGCCGTCTCACGCGCGGGGCTCGGCGCGGGGATCCCCGACGAGGCCAAGCACCCGCAGCTCGACGGCTCGGAGGGCTCGCTGTTCGACGTCTACATCCCGATGGGCCTGACCGCCGAGCGCGTCGCCGCCCGCTGCGACGTCACGCGCGAGGCGCAGGACGAGTGGGCGCTGACGTCGCAGATGCGCGCCGTCGCCGCCCAGCAGTCCGGGCACTTCGACCGCGAGATCGTGCCGGTCGCGCTGCCCGACGGCGGCGAGCTGACGAAGGACGACGGCCCGCGGCCGAGCACGACGATCGAGAAGCTCGCCGCGCTCAACCCCGTCTTCGATCCTGAGAACGGGACCGTCACCGCCGGCAACGCCTGCCCGCTCAACGACGGCGCGGCGGCGGTGCTCGTGATGTCCGACGACAAGGCCGCGTCGCTCGGCCTCACGCCGCGCGCGCGGATCGTCGCCTCGACGGTCGCCGCGATCCGCCCGGAGGAGATGGGGCTGGGGCCGATCCCGGCGATCCGGGCGCTGCTCGAGCAGACCGGGCTGTCGATCGAGGACGTCGACATCGTCGAGATCAACGAGGCCTTCGCCGCGCAGATCGTCCCCTGCCGCGACGAGCTCGCGATCCCCGCCGACAAGCTCAACCCGTTCGGCGGAGCGATCGCGCTGGGACACCCGTTCGGGATGACCGGCGCGCGGATCATGACGACGCTGCTGAACGGGCTCGACGCCGTCGACGGTCGCTACGGGATCGAGTCGATGTGCGTCGCCGGCGGGATGGGCCAGGCGATGCTCGTCGAGCGAATCGCGGCGTGACGCCGTCGGTTTACGAACGGCATCACTGAGGAATGCGGGTCCGGACGCCGGTGCTGCGACCGGAGTGCGCGATGTTCTCGAAGCATCGGGATCGCCGTCTGCCTTTGTGCTGAAGCCTCCTAGCTGGTGCTCAGCTAGCTCCCCGCTAGCACCAGCTCGCGGTTAGGCAGACCGCTGTGCGCTACTAGGAAGACAGGTCGCGCAGGCGGCGCAGCAGCGCCGTCGCGCCGGTGCCGCCGCTGACCAGGATGCGCGGGAGCGCGTAGGGGTCGGCGGTGGGCGTCGCGAAGCCTGACCTGACGGTCGTCGCGGCGAGGTAGCCGGCGGCGCGGGCCGCTCGGACGACGCGCGCGTCGTAGCGCCCGGACGGATAGCAGAAGAAGCTCGTCGGCTCGCCGAAGAGGCGCCTGATGCGCGCGCGCGAGTCGCGCAGCTCGCGACGCAGGGCGGCGTCCGCCAGCGTCGTCAGGTCGGGGTGCGTCAGCGTGTGCGAGTCGATCGCCCAGCCCGCGCGGACCATGCGGCGCACGGCGCGCGTGCCGCCGAGCTGCGGCAGGTTGTCGAGCGTGAGGTTCAGGACGGCGGGCCAGCCGGCGCGCTGCAGCGCGGGCAGCGCGTCGCGGACCTGGCTCGCGTAGCCGTCGTCGAACGACAGCACGACCGGCCGGCGCGGAAGGCTGCCGCCGTGGTGCCATGCGTTCCAGACCCGGCGCAGCGTGACGCCGCGGTAGCCCGCGCGCTGCAGCGCCCGCAGCTGCGAGCGGAAGGCGGCCGGCGTGACCCACAGCGCCGGCACCCGCGCATCGGCCGGGGCCGGCTCGATCGCGTGGTACATGAGGATCGGGACCGGCCGGTCGCGCGCGCGGTCCGCGGCGCTCGCCGGCGCGGCGCAGGCGCAGGCAAGCGCGATCGAGATCGCGACGACCGCGATCCGCGCGCTACGGGCGGCGCCCGCGCTCATGTCAGCCCGGCGCCATCCGCAGCGCGCCGTCGAGCCGGATCACCTCGCCGTTGAGCATGTCGTTGTCGACGACGTGGCAGACGAGCCGGCCGAACTCGGCCGGCTGGCCGAGGCGCGGCGGAAACGGGATCGAGGCCGCGAGCTGTGCGCGGGCCGCGGGCGGCAGGGCCGCGAGCAGCGGCGTATCGAACAGGCCCGGCGCGATCGCGCAGACGCGGATCCCCGAGGCGGCGAGGTCGCGCGCCGCGGGCAGCGTCATCGCGACGACGCCGCCCTTCGAGGCGGCGTAGGCGACCTGGCCGATCTGCCCGTCGTAGGCGGCGATCGAAGCGGTGTTGACGATCACGCCGCGCTCGCCGGCGGGACCCGGCTCGTTGGCCAGCATCGCGGCGCTCGCCAGGCGCAGCGCGTGAAAGGTCCCGATCAGGTTGATCGCGACGACGCGCTCGAACGTCTCGGCGCGGTGCGGTCCGCGGGCGCGCGCGACGCGTTCGCCGTGGGCGATCCCCGCGCACGTGACGGAGATCCGCAGGCCGCCCGCGGCGCCCGCGGCCTGCGCGACGGCCTGCTCGAGCTCGTCGGGCTGGGTGACGTCGGCGGCGACGAAGCTCGCGCGGTCGCCGAGCTCGGCGACGAGTGCCTCGCCGCGCGCGGCGTCGACGTCGGCGATGACGACGAACGCGCCGCGCTCGTGCAGCGCTCGCGCGGCGGCCGCGCCGAGCCCCGAGGCGCCACCGATCACGAGCGCGCCTGCATGCTCGATTCTCATGACCGCAACTAGGCTACGCGCACAAGCGAGACGGCGAACAGTTCGTCGGGATCGACGAACATCTCGACGAGCTCGAGGCCCGCGGCGGCGAGGTCGGCGCGCACCCGGTCGGGCGTGAACTTCGCGCTGATCTCCGTGCGCAGCTCCTCGCGCGCGGCGAAGTCGACGTCGAGGTCGAGCGCCTCGACGCGCACGTGCTGCGGCTCGATCGCGCGCAGGCGCATCTCGATCCACTCGCGCTCGCGGTCGAAGAACGCGACGTGCTCGAACGCGTCGATGTCGAAGTCCGCTCCCAGCTCGCGGTTGACGACGCGCAGGACGTTGAGGTTGAACTCGGCGGTGATGCCGGCGCTGTCGTCGTAGGCGGCCTCGATGACGCGCGGGTCCTTGACGAGGTCGGTCCCGAGCAGGAGATGGCCGTCGCGTCCGAGCACCTTGGCCAGCGAGCGCAGGAAGCGGCGCCGGCTGCCGGGCGGGAAGTTGCCGATCGTCCCGCCGAGGAACGGCACGAGTCGCGGACCCGTCGGCGGCGGGAGGTGCCCGAGGTGACGCTCGAAGTCGGCGACGAGCCCGTACACCGAGAGCCCCGCGTACTCGTCGCAGAACAGCTCGGCGACGCTGTGCACGGTCGTCGCGCTGACGTCGACGGGCACGTAGCGGCGCAGCGTCCCGGCCGCCGCCATCGCGTCGAGCAGCACGCGCGTCTTCGTCGCCGAGCCGGAGCCGAGCTCGACGAGCTCGACGGCGCCGGTGCGCTCGACGATGTCGTCGGCGTGCGTCTCGAGGATCAGCCGCTCGGTGCGCGTCTGGTAGTACTCGGGCAGCTCGCAGATGGCGTCGAACAGCTCCGAGCCTCGCGCGTCGTAGAAGTGCTTCGGCGGCAGCTCCTTGAGCGGCCGGGTCAGCCCGTCGAGGACGTCGTCGGCGAGCGTGCGCTCGTCGTTCGGGCCCAGGTGGGATCGCACCTCGACGGTGCCCCCGAGGATCGGCTCCATCAGGTCACGTCCTTTGCCAGTCGAACGCCGGCGAAGATCTGTCGGCGTTGGGGGAGATCCCAGTTGCGGAACGTCGTCGAGCGAACGCGCTCCTCCGTCGCCCACGAGGCGCCGCGCAGGACGCGATAGCGGTCACCGAAGAACACCTCGGAGTACTCGCGGTAGGGATGGGCGACGAAGCCGGGGTAGCCGGCGAAGCAGCTGGAGGTCCACTCCCACGCCTCGCCGATCTGTGCGATCGGCTCCTGGGTCCAGGTCGACGCCTTCTCCCACTCCGCTTCGGTG
Source organism: uncultured Actinomycetes bacterium (assembly GCA_963780585.1). Taxonomy (GTDB): domain Bacteria; phylum Actinomycetota; class Thermoleophilia; order Solirubrobacterales; family Solirubrobacteraceae; genus CADCVQ01. Next base: position 156,975 of record CAWADD010000021.1, on the reverse strand, counting down.
GGGAGGCGCGCGCCGTGCGCTCGGGCGAAGGCGTCGGCCTCGAACCAGGAGACGTGAAGGACGGGCCGGTCGTCATCGTCAGTCGGCCCGTCCGCCGTCCAGCCCTCGGGGTGCGTGATGTCGTACTCCTCCTTCCACGCCCAGCCCTCGTCGGACCACCACTCGCGCCGCTCGTAGCCGCCGCCCTCGCAGAAGTGCGCCCAGGAGGCGTTCGTCACCGGCCGCCGCGCGATCCGGAACGCCGCCAGCTCGATGACGTGGCGCGGGCGCTCGTTGTCGAACGCGAAGCCGTCGGCGCGCGCGCCTAGTGCGACCGGACCCGCCGGGACGGCGATCCAGCCCTCGGCGACGTGCGCATCGCGCGGTACGCCGGTCGGCCGGCCGCCGGGCAGGCCGGCGAGGAAGAGCGTCTGGCGCATCGTCTCGTTGTGCTGGGCCTCGTGGCGGATGACCATCTCGAACAGCGTGCCGTCGCCGGGGCCGGCGCTCTCGAGCACCTCGAGCGCGCGCTCGCGCACCGCCGCGATGTAGTCGAAGACCTCGGCGCCGCGCAGGAACGCGATCTCGCCGCGCACCGCGCGCGGCGTCTCGAACGCGTCGTAGAGGTCGGCCAGGTCGCCGCGCAGCAGCTCGCCGCCGCCATGGCGATGGACGATCCAGAGATCCTCGTAGGCGGCGATGTGGCCGAGGTCCCAGGCCAGCGGGCTCATCAGCGGGTGCTGGACGCGCTCGAGCTGCTCGTGCGAGAACGGCGCGACGAGCGCCTGCGTACGGCAACGAGCGTGGGCGAGGGCGTCGCTGAGAGCGTGATCGGCGGCGATCGCCATCGGGTGCTGAGGGTACCCGGCGCTGCGACGGCCAATCATGCGTTGGCGTCTTCGCGCGCATGGCCCGCGTTACGGTGGCGCTGCCCGCTAGCCGGCGAGTGCCTCGAGCGCCGCGTCGACGTCGGCGACGGTGTTGTAGAGGTGCCACGAGGCGCGCAGCCTGCCGCCGCGCAGCGCCGCGACGATGCCCGCGCGCTCGAGCCGGGCGGCCGCGTCGTCGCGCGCGACCGAGACGATCGCGCTGTTGCCGGGCTCCATGCCGAGCCCGGCCCGGAAGCGGTTCGCGAGGGCGACATCGTGTGCGTATACGGCGTCGACGCCGATTCGGTTGAGCAGCTCGAGCGACGGCTTGGCGCCGACCCACGAGAACCATGCCGGCGAGGTGTCGAAGCGGCGCGCGCTGGACGCCAGGCGCAGCGGCGGGCCGAAGTAGCTGGAGTGGACCTCGGCGCCGGCGTACCAGCCGGCGGCGTTGGGCGCGATCTCGTCGCGCCACGTGTCGGCGATCGTCATGAATGCCGTTCCGCGCGGCGCCGTCAGCCACTTGTAGGCGGCGCAGACGACCGCGTCGAAGCGGCTCGCGTCGAGCGGCAGCCAGCCGCAGGCCTGCGTCGCGTCGAGCAGGATCCGCGCGCCGTGGTGGCGCGCCGAGGCGACGATCGCGTCGAGGTCGGCGACCTCGCCGGTGCTCATCTGCACGGCGCTGAGGGCGACGACGTCGGTCCGCGCGTCGATCGTCTCGGCGAGCCGGTCGGCGGCGACGGTCGTGACGTCGACGCCGCGCCGCTCCTGCTCGACGAGGAAGGGGAACAGCGTCGAGGTGAACTCGATCTCGGGCACGAGCACGCGCGCGCCGTCGGGCATCGAAGCGGCGATCAGGCCGGTGAAGCCAGACACCGTCGCCCCGACCGCCACCGTCGAGGGCGCGACGCCGACCATCTGCGCCCAGGCAGCGCGCGCCCCGTCGGTGCTTTCGCCCCAGTGCTCCCAGCTCGTGCGCCCGCCGCGCCAGTCGGCGAGCGCGGTCTGCAGCGCGTCGAAGCCGTCGCGCGGAGGCAGCCCGTAGCTCGCCGTGTTGAGGTAGACCCCGGCGGGCGCCCACTGCGCGCGGGCCTCGGCGATCGTCAGCACGGCTGCATCGTCGCAGTCCCGCGTCGCGTCACGGGCCGGGCGGGGCGGCCGCGCGGTCGCAGGCGACCTCGTCGAGCCCGCCGCCGAGCAGCGCCAGCGGGATCGACGCGTCACCGGCGAGCGCCCGCGCGAGCGCGTCGTGCTTCTCGGCACCGGTCGCCAGCAGCAGCGTGAAGCGCGCTCGGCGCAGGATCGGCAGCGTCAGCGTGACGCGCTCGGGCGGCGGCTTCGGCGCGCCGCGGACGGGGGCGACCGGCGCCTCACGCACGTCGAGCACGGGATGACCGGGAAACAGCGAACACGTGTGGCCGTCCGGGCCCATGCCGAGCAGGACGACGTCGAAGATCAGCTCCGGCACGCGCGCCTGGATCTCGAGGCCGTAGCGCCAGGCCGCGTCCTCGGGGACCTCGGGGCTCGGCACCGCGTGCAGCGTGGGCGGCTCGCTGCGCTCGCTGGCGAACAGCGACTCGCGCACCAGGCGCGCGTTGGACTCGGGGTCGTCCTCGGGCACGCAGCGCTCGTCGCCGACCCACAGGTGGACGTGCGTCCACGAGCCCTCGACCGCGGCCAGCAGCTCGTACGCGCGCCGCGGCGTCGTGCCGCCGGCGAGCGCCAGGTGCAGCTCGCGCCCGTCGCGGCGAGCGTCGTCGATCCGGCCGGCGATCGCATCGGCGGCGTGCCGCGCGACGGCCTCGGCATCGGGCAGGACGACTACCCGAGGAGCCCGGGTCACGCTGGCTACCCCAGTAGCCGGCGCGCTGCGCCGAGCGCGGGCTTGAACGTCGGGTCGCGCATGAGCGCGTGGCGGATTCCTTCGCCGAGGATTCCCGGCTCTCCCCGCGAGGCGCCGAGGACCGTCCAGACGTGCTCGATCGGCTCGCCGCCGCGCCGGCTCGGCGCCTCACGGCGGCGCGCGGTCAGCCCGCCCTCGCCGCGCTCGAGCGCGCACAGCGTGCCGAGGTCCGAGCGCGTCTCGACGCCGACGAGACCGGGCAGCAGCATGCCGTCGACCGGCTCCAGGCGCAGCTCGACCTCGCCGCGGCGGGCGCGCGCACGACCGCGCAGCAGGGGGCCGTGACGCGTCAGCGCCTCCGGCCGCCAGCCCAGCCGCGAGCACAGCCAGCCGACGAGCAGCAGACCGGAGACGAGCGAGTCGTGTCCGTAGCGGACCGAGACCTTCGAGAGCGTGTGCAGCTCCGGGCGGCGCGCCGGCGGATCGTAGGCGGCGGCGAGACGCTCGCGCCACGGGGTGCAGCGCAGCCACGCGAGGTCGACGACCTCCGCGCGTTCCGCGAGCTCGCACCCGCGCGCCAGCGCTGCCTCGGCCTCCGGCTCGTCGACGGCGTCGAGCAGGACGACCTGGGCGATCGGGTCGCCGCCGGCGCGGCCCGTCGTGAGCGCGTCGACGGCCTCGGGATGTCCGTGCGGCGACCAGACGGCCGTGCGCAGATCCGTGACGACGAGCGGGTCGACGATCGTGTCGAGGTCGCGCAGGTGACGCTCGCCGACGTGCACGATGACGAGCTCGCGCATCGCCGAGAACTCGCCGCCGCGCGCGTCGCTCTGGAAGCTGACGGTCGCCTGCGCGTCGATCGTCGTGCGGCGCGGCTGGACCGCGCAGACGACGGTGCGCGAGGCGTGGTAGCGACCGACGTTGCGCAGCCGGTTGGCGATCTCGCCGCTCCACTCCCGGTCGACGACGCAGACGAGGTTCAGCGTCCGCGCGGGGACGCACTGCTCCATCGTCGCGTGGCACTTGGAGACGAGTCGGCGGAGCGCCTCCTCGATCACGCTCGGCGTCGTGTCCTGCTCGCTCCAGAGGGCGTCCGTCGTGGTCATGGCGTTAGATCATCCGCCAGTGTGCGTCGCCGATCAGCAGCTCCGCGGCCTGCGGCGGCCCCTGCGATCCGGCCGGATACTGCGGCAGCGGCCCGGGCGTCGCCGCCCATGCCTTGACGATCGGGTCGCAGATGCGCCACTGCGCCTCGACCTCGTCGTTGCGGGTGAACAGCGTCGCGTCGCCGCGCATCGCGTCGATGATCAGCCGCTCGTAGGCCTCCGGTGACTGCGAGAGGAACGCCGTGCCGTAGAGGAACTCCATGTTCACGGTGCGGATCGCCATCCGCGAGCCGGGGATCTTCGCGCCGATCGACAGCGACACGCCCTCGTTGGGCTGGACGGTGAGCACGAGCACGTTGGGCCGCACGCCGGTCGACATCTCCGGCGACTGGAAGGCGACGTGCGGGACGGGCTTCAGCGTGACCGCGATCTCCGTCACCTTGCGCGCCAGCCGCTTGCCGGTGCGCAGGTACATCGGCACGCCGGCCCAGCGCCAGTTGTGGACCTCCAGGCGCAGCGCGGCGTACGTCTCGGTCGTCGAGTCCGGCGCCACGCCGGCCTCGTCGAGGTAGCCGGGCACCTCCTCGCCGGCGACGATCCCGGGCGCGTACTGGGCGCGGACCGCCATCTGCGGGACGTCCTCGGGGCGCGCCGCGCGGATCGCGCGCAGCACCTTGACCTTCTCGTCGCGGACCGGGTCGGCCTCGAAGGCGACCGGCGGCTCCATGCACAGCAGCGAGAGCAGTTGGAGCATGTGGTTCTGGACGAGGTCGCGCAGCGCGCCGGCGCTGTCGTAGTAGCCCGCGCGCGTGCCGATCCCGATGTCCTCGGATGCCGTGATCTGGACGTTGTCGATGAAGTTGCGGTTCCACAGCGGCTCGAAGAGCGTGTTCGCGAAGCGCAGCGCGAGGACGTTCTGGACGGTCTCCTTGCCGAGGTAGTGGTCGATCCGGAAGACCTGCTCCTCGTCGAAGACCGACAGCACGCGCGCGTTGAGCTCGCGCGCCTCCTCGAGCGAGCGCCCGAACGGCTTCTCGATGATCACGCGCACCTCGGTGCCCTCCCGCCGAGCGAGCTCGTGGCGGCCGAGCGCGTCGACGATGATCGGGAAGAACGTCGGCGCGGTCGACAGGTAGAAGCAGCGGTTCAACGCGGTGCCGGCGCTCTGGTCGAGCCCGTCGAGCGCCGTCTTCAGGCCCTCGAAGACGTCCTCGTCGTCGAACGACCCGACGACGTAGCGCACGTCCGCGAACAGCTTGGCGAGCACCTTCTCGTCGGGCGGGCGGCGCGAGAACTCGCGCACGGCTGCGATCGCCTGCTGGCGGAACTCCTCGTCGGACATCTGCGAGCGGGCGTTGCCGACGAGCCCGAAGCGCTCGGGCAGCGCGCCCTCGTGGGCGAGGTTGTAGAGCGCCGGCAGCAGCTTGCGCCGCGCGAGATCGCCGGTCGCGCCGAAGATCACGAGCGCGGTGGGGTGGACCGGCAGGCGCTCGAGACCTTCGACGAGCGGGTTGTGCTCGGGCTCTGTGGTGGTGGTGGTCATCGGCGTCGCTTCGTGGTCGTGGCGGCGCTGGCGCGCGTGAACGGCATCGATGAGGAGGGGAGCTCGGGGCGCCCGCGGTCGGTGCGAGGGTGATGGAGAAGTGACGGATCGAGCTCGCGTCGCTCGACGGACGTCACTAGACCACGCATGTCATGGAGAAGTGACACCGGTCGCACCGCGGCGCGGCGAACTGTCAGTTCTCCATGCGAGCGCGGCTGGCCGCGCACGCTCGATCCCGCCTTCCTCAGCGATGCCGTTCTCACACGCTCGCGGCTCCTGCGACAGCCGCAGCAGCAACCACGGCCCCTCACCCGTCGGCGCTCTTCTTCACCGCGTGCCCACCGAACTGGGCGCGCAGGGCGGCGAGCATGCGGTGCGTGAAGTCGCCGTTGCCGCGCGAGTAGAAGCGCGCGTAGAGCGACGCGATGATGACCGGCGTCGGGACGTCCTTGTCGAGCGCTTCCTCGATCGTCCAGCGCCCCTCGCCGGAGTCCCCGGTGTAGCCGCTGATCGCGCGCAGGTCGTTGCCCTCCTGCTCGAACGCGCGCGCGGCGAGCTCGCACAGCCACGAGCGCACGACGGAGCCCTGGTTCCAGAGGTGCGCGATCTTCGCGTTGTCGAGCTCGAACTCCGACTTGTCGAAGAGGTCGAAGCCCTCGGCGTAGGCCTGCATGAGGCCGTACTCGATGCCGTTGTGGACCATCTTCACGTAGTGCCCGGCGCCGCTGGGACCGAAATGCCCCCAGCCGCGGTCGCCGAGGATGTGGCGGCTGGCCTCGCTCGTCTCGGGCGCGAGCACGTCGAGGATCGGGGCGAGTCGCTCGACGGCCGCGTCGGGTCCGCCGACCATCATGCAGTAGCCGACCTCGAGGCCCCAGACGCCGCCGCTCGTGCCGACGTCGACGTAGTCGATCCCGAGCGCGCTCAACGTCGCGGCGCGCGCGCGGTCGTCGGTCCACTTCGAGTTGCCGCCGTCGATGATCATGTCGCCGCGCTGCAGCAGCGACGCGAGCTCGTCGACCGTGCCCTGCGTCGGCCCGCCGGCGGGCACCATGATCCACACCATCCGCGGCGCGTCGAGTTGCTCGACGAGCTCGGCGAGCGAGTTCGCCGGGCGCGCCCGGGTCGTCTCGGCGACGTGCTCGACGGTCGCGTCGTCGCGGTCGTACGCGACGACCTCGTGATCGGAGTCGCGCCTGATGCGCGCCACCATGTTGCCGCCCATGCGGCCGAGGCCGACGAATCCGATCTGGGTCAAGAGAGGATCTCCTTCAGTCTCGCGGTGAGCTCCCGCACCGCGCTCGCAAGATCCTCCTCACGCAACCGTAGCTTCTCCGCCGCTCGACCGCGAGTTCGCAGGGTCTCCAGATCGCCGAACGCCTGCGCGTTCTTCAGCGCCCGGAACGTGAACGGCTTGCCGGGGATCTCGACGTCCTCGGGGTCGTCGTGCACGAGCACGAGGAAGCGCGGAGATCCGTCCCCGCCGACCCCGCCCTTGTGCAGCTGGCCGGTCGAGTGCAGGTAGCGCGGGCCGTAACCGAAGGTCGTCGCGGCCTTCGTCGCGCCGCGGATCGTGGCGCGCAGCTCCGCGATTGCGGCGTCGACCTCGTCGCTCGGCGCCATGAAGCCAAGGATCGCGACGTAGTCGCCCGCGCTCGCCTCGCCGAGCAGCGCACGCAGGGCGGCGTCGTCGGCGTCGTCGGGCTCGGGCAGCTCGCCGCCCGCCTGCAGTTGCGCCAGCAGCTTGCCGGTCGTGTCCTTCGCGACCTGCACGTCGGGTTGATCGAAGGGGTTGATCTGCATCGCCCAGCCGGCGACCGCGGTCGCGAACTCGGCGAAGAAGAAGATCCGGCCGAGGTCCTCGGGCCCGCCGGCCGACAAGGTGACGGTCGGCTGACCGGCGGCGGCGAGCGCCCTGACCCGCGCGTCGAGCTCGTCGCTCGGGTCGTCGTTGTCGCGCAGGTAGCAGAAGACGCGATCGTCGCCGTAGACGCCAGGCTCGCCGAGCGGCTCGTCGGTGACCGGCACGATCCCCTTGCCGTGCTTGCCGAGCGACTCGGCGACGAGCTGCTCGACCCACAGGCCGAAGGACTCGATCTTCGCGTCGACGACGAACGTCAGCTTGTCGCGCGGGCGCGTGGGATGGGTCGCGAGCGCGGCGAGCGCGGCGCCGAGCCAGAGGCCGCTGTTGCCGTCGACGGTCGAGCCGACCGAGCACGCCTCGGCGGCCACGCCCGCGCCTTCGAGCAGCGTCTCGAGGTCGACGCCCATCAGCGCCGCCGGGACGAGACCGAAGTACGTCAGCGCGCTGTAGCGCCCGCCGACGTCGGGGTCGTTGAGGAACGTGCGCCGGAAGCCGCGCTCGGCGGCGAGCGCCTCGAGCGACGAGCCGGGGTCGGTGATCGCGACGTACTGCTCGCCGTGCGGGCGCTTGCTCCAGAAGTGCTCGAACAGCGAGATCGTCTCGATCGTGCCGCCGGACTTCGTCGAGACGAGGAAGAGCGTCTTCGTCAGGTCGACCGCGCGCTCGAGGGCAAGCACCGCGCCCGCATCGGTCGAGTCCAGCACGTGCAGGCGCAGCCGGCCGTGCCGCGCATCGCCGAACGAGCGCCGCAAGACCTCGGGCGCGAGGCTCGAGCCGCCCATGCCGAGCAGGACGGTGTCCGTGAAGCCCGCCTCGGCGGCATCGCGCGCGAACGCCTCGAGCTCGTCGATCTGGTCGCCGTACGTGGCCGGCGCCGTCAGCCAGCCGAGCCGGTCGGCGACCTCGAGCTGGCCCGGCGGTCCCCACAGCGTGTCGTCCTTGGACCAGATCCGTCGCGCGACGCGCTCCTCCTCGGCGCGCCTGACGAGCTCGTGGACGAGCGGCTCGAGCTCGTCGGGCAGGGAGGAGTCGATCGTCTCGGGGCGGCCGGTGAAGATCGCCTCGCGCTTGGCCTCGATCCCCGCCAGCAGCTTCTGCATCGGCGTGACGAACGCATCGATGCCCTCGCGCAGGAGCTTGTCGGTGACGTCGTCGAGATCGATGCCGGCGGCGGCGAGCGCCTCCAGCACCGGCGCCGGATCCTCGCGTACGGTCTCGCCGGTCACCTCGAGGCGCTCTGCACAGGCCAGCAGCGTCTGCATCGGCATCGTGTTGACGGTGTCCGGGCCGACGAGCTCCTCGACGTACTTCGTCTCGTTGTAGCTCGGGTTCTTCACGCCGGTCGAGGCCCACAGCGGGCGCTGGACGTGCGCGCCGGCGGCGCGCAGCTCCGCGAAGCGATCGCCATGGAAGATCTCCTCGAAGCGGCGGTAGGCGGCGCGCGCGTTGGCGACGGCGGCCTGTCCCTGCAGGTCGCAGCGGTCGATCGCCTCGAGGCGCTTGTCGACCTCCGAGTCCACGCGCGAGACGAAGAACGACGCGACCGAGCGCACGTCGAGGTCCTTGCCCTCCGCGCGCCGGCGCTCGAGCCCCTCGATGTACGCCTCGGCGACCGTCGTGTAGGCCTCGACCGAGAACAGCAGCGTGACGTTGACGTTGATGCCCTCGTAGATCGCCTGCTCGATCGCGGGCAGGCCCTCGCGCGTGCCGGGGATCTTGATCATCGCGTTGGGGCGCCCGATGCGATCCCAGTACTCGCGCGCCTGGGCCATCGTGCGGTCGGTGTCGAAGGCGAGGTCGGGATCGACCTCGAGCGAGACGTAGCCGTCGTCGCCGTCGAGGTTGTCGAAGACGGACCGCAGGACGTCGGCGGCCTCCTGGACGTCCTGGATCGCGATCTCCTGGTAGATCGCGCGCGCCAGCGCGCCGTCGCGGGCGAGCTCCTCGATCTGCTCGTCGTAGTCGGGCGAGCCGAGGATCGCCTTCTCGAAGATCGCCGGGTTCGAGGTCTCGCCGCGCAGGCAGTCCTGCTCGATCATCCGGCGCAGCTCGCCGCCCTGCGTGAGCGACCGGCGGATCTGATCCAGCCATGGGCTCGTGCCAGCCGCGGTCAGCGCGGCCAGGCGTTCGTTGACGTTCAGCGCTTGGCTCACCAGCGTGCCTCCATTCCGTCCCGTTCCATCTGCAAGACCTTTCCGATGCGCCGGACATGGCGCTCCTCGCCGCTGAATTGCGCTGCGCAGAACGCGACGGTCAGCTCCGCGGCGATCGCCGGGCCGATGACGCGCGCGCCCAGGCACAGCACGTTGCAGTCATCGTGGGCCACGCACTGCGCCGCGGTGTAATGATCGTGGCACACGCTCGCGCGGACGCCGGGAAGCTTGTTCGCCGCGACGGCGACGCCCGCGCCCGAGCCGCAGACGAGGATCGCGCGCTCGACGGCGCCGTCGGCGAGCGCGCGCCCCGCATCGAGCGCGCTGTCCGGATAGTCGTCGTGCTGGCCGAGGTCCACGAGCTCGTGGCCGGCGCCGACGACGGCCGCGAACACCGTCTCGCGCAGCGACACGCCGGCGTGGTCGATGCCGACGGCGACCTTCATGGCTGGGCCGCCGCTGCCGCGCGTGCTTGCAGCGCGCGCTCGGTCTCGAGCTCGTGCCCGGCTAGCAGTGCCGCGCCGCGCACGCCGGCGAGCGGCCCGTAGCGCGCGCGGCGGATCTCCGTACGCGTGCCGACGCCGGTCAGCCGGAAGCGGTCGGCTTCCTCTCGCGCGGGCGCGAGCAGCATCTCGCCCGCGGCGGACACGCCGCCGCCGACGACGACGAGGTCGGGATCGAACGTGTTGATCGCGTTGGCGATGCCGACGCCGAGGCGGCGGCCGAGCAGCTCGATCGCCGCGCAGGCGCCGGGGTCGCCCGCGCGTGCACAGTCGATCACGCGGCCGGGCTCGACGCCGTGCTGCTTGGCGATCTCGTTCAGCGCGCTGCCCGACGCGAGCGATTCGAGCGATCCGGGCTGCGGGAAGTCGTCGACGTGGGCAAACGGCGCGCGGCGCAGGTCGGCGCCCACGATCGTGTGTCCGATCTCGGCGGCCGCGCCCGTCGCGCCGCGGTAGACACGCCCGCCGATGACGATCCCGCCGCCGACCCCGGTACCGATCGTGAACATCACGAGGTGGCGGGCGACGAGCATCCCGTCCTCGTCATAGGCCTCGGCGAGCGCTGCGCAGGTCGCGTCGTTGTCGACGAACACTGGGACGCCCAGACGTTCGCGCAGCACCGCGCGCAGCGACACGTCGTGCAGCGGGATGTTCACCGACGAACGGATCCGGCCGGTCTCCCAGTCGACGACGGACGGAACCGCGATGCCGACGGCCGCGGCATCGCCGGCCGCCGCGACGGCGTCGACGAGCTGGGCGATCAGCGCTTCGGCGCTGCCCGTGTCGGTCGGCTCGAGCACGGGCTCACGCAGCCGTCGTGCCGTCGAGCACCGCGACGGCGATCTTCGTGCCGCCAACGTCAACGCCGATGAGTCGATCAGTCACGAGAACACTCAACGCTACTCACTGTCTTGAGGCGAGCCGCAGCGGGTAGCGTGCGATCCGTGACGGACGCCGGCGCCAGGTTCGCAATGCTCGCGGGAACACTTGATTACCCACTGTTCATCGTCACCACCTCCGACGTCGAGCGGCGTGAAGGTTGTGTGATCGGCTTCGCGACGCAGTGCAGCATCCGTCCGCAGCGCTTCATGGCGTGCCTCTCGCGCGCGAACCGGACGTATGACGTCGCGTGCGACGTCGACGCGCTCGCCGTGCATCTCGTGCCGCGCTCGCAGGTCGCGCTCGCGAGGCTGTTCGGCGGCGAGACGGGCGACGAGATCGACAAGTTCGCGCTCTGCGAATGGCACCCCGGGCCGCGCGGGCTGCCGATCCTGAACGGCTGCCCGAGCTGGTTCGCGGGCGACATCCGCGCCCGTCACGACCTCGGCGACCACGTCGGCTTCGTGCTCGATCCGTTCGACGCGCGCGTCGAGTCCGGTGACGAGCTGCTCACGTTCCAGGCCGTCAAGGACGTCATCGAGCCCGGCCACCCAGCGTGACGGCGGCGCGCAACGAGCCGCTCGTCACGCTGCGCCGGCTCCTGCCCGAGCCCGGCGAGCTGACCGCCGACGAGCTCGTCGGCGAGCTTGCGCCGTGGGAGCACGCGCGCCCGCAGCGACCGTTCGTCGCGCTGAACATGGTCCACACGACCGATGGCCGCGCCGCCGTGCTGGGCCGCACCGCGCCGATCTCCAGCGTGGCCGACCGCCAGCTCTTCCACGCGCTGCGCACGCGCGTCGATGCGGTGATGGTCGGGGCGGGCACGCTCCGCATCGAGCGCTACGGACGCCTCGTGCGCGATGGCGCGCGCCGCGAGCAGCGGCGCCTCGCCGGCCTCGAGCCCGATCCGCTCGCGATCGTCGTCAGCGGATCGCTGGAGCTGCCGGCCGATCTGCCGCTGCTGCAGGATCCCGACTCGCGCGTGCTGATCATCACCGCGTCCGAGCGCTCGCTCGAGGGCGTGCGCGCGGCCGTCGAATACCTGCGCCTGGCGCCGGTCGACCTGGTGGCCGGTCTCGCGCGGCTGCGCGCGACCCACGGCGTGCGGGCGATCCTCTGCGAGGGCGGCCCGCACCTGAACGCCTCGCTCTTCGCCGCAGGGCTCGTCGACGAGCTGTTCCTGACGAGCGTCCCGGCGCTCGCGGGCGCCGCCGGCGAGCTGTCGATCGTCGACGGCGCGCCGCTCGAGGCGCCCGTCGCGCTGTCGCTGCGATGGCTGCTCGAGCACGACGGCGAGCTCTTCGCGCGCTACGCGGTTGGCGAGCGATAGAACGCGACGATCGCCAGCGGCGCGAGAATCTGCCGATCGAGCAGACCGTGGCGGCGTACGATCGCCGCATGGACCGCGAGTCCCTCGAGGGCATCGCCGCGGCCGATCAGCATCTCGGGCGCGCGGTGCCGCTGCCCACGGTGCCGCTGCCCCTCGCGCGCTGGGTCGAGGTCGTGACGGACGGGCCGGGCGCCGTGCAGATCGAATGGAACCTCGACGCGACGCGGCCCGGAGCGCCCGGACGCCTGACGCTCTACGCCGGCCACGAGCCGCCGCCCGAGCGCGGCCTGCCGGCGCCCACGGCGGTCGCGCGCTACGCGTATCGCAGCGCGCCGCTGCCCGAGGCCGAGGCCGAGCTGCGCCCCGTCCAGGAGCTCGCCTGGGAGCACGACGGCCTGCACCTGCGGCTCACCGGCCAGGGCCCCTGGGAGCGGTCCGCGCTCGTCGCGCTCGCCGACTCGGTCGGCTGACTGGCGGCGACGCGCCGAGGCGAGAAACCAAGCGCGCGGCGCGGGGTACTTCGTGCAGTTCCATACAAACTGTCGCGTCACAAAGGAGGCGTGATGGAAATCCTCAAGCGGTTCGATCCGATCTGGATCGCCCTGCTCATCATCGGTGGCCTGAACTGGGCCATCCTCGCGCTGTTCGACACGAATGTCGTGGCCGAGGTCTTCGGTACCGGCACAGCGGCCGATGTGATGTACGTCCTGGTTGGCTTCGCGGCGCTCATGTTCGTGCCGCGGCTGCTCGAGGGCATGCGTCTCACCGGACGTCCTACGCACCCACGAGGCGCGTAGGCAACCGTCAGTTCGCGGTGCTCGGCTCGCGCGGCGTCCGCGCCGGCGGGTCGGGCACGGCGTCGGCATCGTCCGGCACGGCGTAGCGGCCGACGACCGATTCGGCGAGGTCGAGCTTCGCCAGCGAGCGCAGGAAGCCGTGCGTCACGATCACGTGGATGCGCGACTGCGTCGCCGAGTAGAACCAGCGCGCGACGGAGCTCGCGAGCGCGGGATAGAAGTTCGCCACCTCGACCTCGACGTGGGCACGCGCCGTCTGGCTGTCGATCGGGGCGCAGCGCTCGATCTCGATCTGCAGGTAGCCGTCGCCGTCGCGTCCGGCTTGCGAGACGAGCACGCCGCTGCCGATCCGCCAGCGCACGACCCCGCGCGTGGCGTCCATCGCGTACTCGGGAGCGCGGAAGCGCAGCAGCACGAACGGGCGCGTCAGGAAGACGACGGCGCGCTCGTCCTCGTCGTAGCGGACGCGGATCAGGCCGAGCGTGCAGCGCGACAGAAAGCGCCAGTACGTGCGCGCGAGACGCTCGAGGTACATCGGCGACCAGATCTCCTGCAGCGCCGCCGCCGGCAGCGTCAGGTCGGCCGCCTGAACGGAGCGCACGGCGCCGCGCGCGTCCATCGTCGTGTGGTCCTCGGGGCTGACGAGCACCGCCCGCGCGATCCGCCGCGGCCAGTTCAGCAAGCCGCCGGAATGCGCCGAACCAGACGAGCGCTGATGCGGCGACGGCGGCGATCACAGCGGCGACGTACACCATCTCGCCACACGGTACCCGGCGCTCCGCGCGACGGCGCAGCGCGTCGGTTATCGTCGCGCCCATGTCATTGCAACGAGCAACCGCACCCGATCCGCACGACCTGCTGCCGGCGGCACCGTCGTTCTCCGTCGAGAGCGACGACCTCCAGGACGGCCAGCCGCAAGCGCCGGCTCACGCGCACCCGAGCGCCGGCGGCGACAACAGCTCGCCGCACCTGCGCTGGTCTGGGTTTCCCGAAGACACGAAGAGCTTCGCGGTGACCTGCTACGACCCCGATGCGCCGACCGGCAGCGGCTTCTGGCACTGGAGCGTCTTCAACCTGCCGGCCGACACCACCGAGCTGCAGACCGGCGCGAGCCCTGACAACCTGCCGGCGAGCGCGGTCGAAGTGCGCAACGACTACGGCGAGTCGGGCTACGGCGGCGCCGCACCGCCCAGCGGCGACATTCCCCACCGCTACGTCTACACGGTGTTCGCCGTCGACGTCGACGAGCTCGACATCACGCCGCAGGCATCGCCCGCCTATGTGGGGTTCAACCTGACCTTCCACACGCTCGCGCGCGCGGCGATCAGGACGACGTTCCAGGTCGAGGGCTGAGCGCCCAGCGATCCGCGCGCTACGCGGCGGCGGTGGCGGGATCGACGCGGGTGTAGCCGATCTCCCCGGCACCCGTGAAGCCGAGCGCGTCGGCTGTGGCCTGCGTCAGATCCCACGAGAAGCCGACGTGGAACGGGCCGCGGTCGATGACCGGGACGACGATCTCGCGACCCGCGTAGGTGACCGCCACGAGCGTCCCGCAGGGCAGGCGCTGGTGCGCCACACCGTGCATGTCGGGCGTCAGCGTCTGGCCGCAGGCGGTCTGCTGGCCGAAGAAGCCGGGCCCGTAGTACGTCGCCATCGCCGGCCGGTAGACCGTGACCTTGGCGATCGGCGCGGCAGCGGAGGCCGTCGCATGGCGGCGCCCTGCGACGATCGCGCGCAGGCTGATGCGGCCCGTGCGGTCGGCGCGCCAGCGGACCTTGAAGCGCTCGGTCGAGTGGACGCGTGCGCGCGCGACGTTCTGCCAGCCACGGCGCGGATCCAGACGCTGGAGGACCACGCGGCGGTGCGCGCCGCCGGGCATCGTGCCGCGAGCCACGATGCGCCTGCCGAGGACGGCGATCGGACGTACGACGAGCGACTGCGTGCCGGGGTCGCCGTAGCTCACGCCGCCCGTGGCCGCCGGCAGGATCTCGGGGAACGTCGCGCCGCCCGTTCCCGCAGCGGCGTTCGCAAGGCTCGGGGCGCACGTCGTGAACGCCGTGCACAGCACGGCGACGAAGACTGCGCGATCGCGTCGTAACCCAGGCATCTCGATTGGCGGCCTACGGGGTGAGCTGACGGGCTCGCGCTTTCCAAGCGCTACGACCTACACAAGATCGATTCGCCCCGGCGGGTCGGTGTCCATCCGGTCCGCAGTGGTTCCCCCGCTCCCAGGACGCGGACGCCCTAGAGATTCGGCAGTGCGGTGCAGGTTACCGCGTTTATCCCCGTCGTGACGTACGGGTTTCGCGACGCGAAATCTATGGCTTGGGAAGCCGCTCGAGCATCGACCTCAGCGTCTGGCGTCCGACCGTCAGTCCGATCTGTGCGAGCTCGCCGGCGGCCTGGATCGTCGTGCTGATGAGCTCCGCACCGGCCGACGCCGTGGCGCTGTCGGCGTGCGCCTGCGGCGCCGCGTAGCCGGCGGCCGGGACCTTGCGCCGGGGCGCCGTCTCGGGGGGCGGCTTCGCCGCCGCGGGGCGCGGCGCCGCGGGCTGCCGCGGGCGCTTCGCCGCGGCCTTGGCGGCGGGCTTCGGCGCGGCCTTGGCCTGCGCTTGCGCGGCCTTCGTCGCGGGCGGCCGATCGGCACGTTTCGCGCTGCGCCGCACCGGTCGCGAGCGCGGCAGGCTCGTCAGCACTTCGCGATCGGAGTCACGTCGTTCGGCCATACGCGCATGATGGCACGCGCTTTGCGTCCATCCACCGTCAAACGGTGAAACAAAAGGGCACGGTCGGTCGTAGTAGCTCCCGAAGCGGCACGCTAGAATCCGCGCTCTAGGTTGGGCGAGGTAGTGCTCCAGGGAGACCTCGCCGGCCCTCCGTCAAGAGAACGGGGCGCGGGCTGAACACGCGTCCGTGCACGAGGCGAAAGCGAACCAATGTCCGTAGTCGAACTGCAGGAACTCGAAGAGATCAAGGGTCTCTTGGCGAAGGGCCAGCTGACTGGCGTACTGACGTACGCCGAGATCGCTGGCGCGGTCGCCGAGATCGATCTCGACGAGGCAGACATCGAGGAGCTGCACGGGTACCTGGAGAAGTCGGAGATCGAGCTCGTCGAGGAGATCGATCCCGCCGTCCAGGCCGCCAACGCAGTCGAGCGGGCACCGGACAAGCGACGCGCGCGCAAGAAGGCCGCGATCGACCTCAAGCCGGACATGACGACCGACTCCCTGCAGCTGTTCCTCAAGGACATCGGCAAGGTCCGGCTGCTGACCGCGCAGGAGGAGGTCGACCTCGCCAAGCGAATCGAGCGCGGCGACCTCGACGCCAAGCAGAAGATGGTCGAGTCGAACCTTCGCCTCGTCGTCTCGATCGCCAAGAACTACCGCAACCAGGGGCTGCCCTTCCTCGACCTGATCCAGGAGGGAACGCTCGGGCTCGTGCGCGCCGCGGAGAAGTTCGACTACCGCAAGGGCTTCAAGTTCTCGACCTATGCGACGTGGTGGATCCGCCAGGCGATCGCCCGCGCGCTCGCCGACAAGGCGCGCACGATCCGCATCCCCGTGCACGTCGTCGAGAAGCTCAACAAGATCGGCCGCGCCGAGCGCAAGCTCGTCACCGAGCTCGGCCGCGAGCCGACGCCGGAGGAGATCGCGGAGGTCACGGGCATCGATCCCGAAGAGGTCGACTCGATCAAGCGCTCCGCACAGGCGCCGGTCTCGCTCGAGAAGCCGGTCGGTGACGAGGAGGAGTCCGAGTTCGGCCAGTTCATCGCCGACGAGCGCGCCGAGTCGCCGTACGAGCGCGCCGCCGAGATCCTCACGAAGGAGGCGCTGCGCGAGGCGCTCGAGAACCTCTCCTACCGCGAGCGCCGCGTGCTCGAGCTGCGCTATGGGCTCGGCGGCGAGCACCCGCGCACGCTCGACGAGGTCGGCCGCACGTTCAACGTCACGCGCGAGCGCATCCGCCAGATCGAGAACCAGTCGCTGAAGAAGCTGCAGTCCCTCGCGGAGGCCCAGAAGCTCCGCGACGTCGCGTAACCAGTCGCGACCGCGCCCGAGCACGCTGCGACGGGGCCACATGTGGCCCCGTCGGCGTTTCGCCGGGCAGCCGACCGGGAACCGCATGCCTCGATGCCGCGCGAGATGACCGCCGAGACGACGCTCACGATCGGAGGGATCGAGATCCCGAAGCTCGGCTTCGGCACGTGGCAGCTCGAGGGTGACGCCTGCGTCGAGGGCGTGCGCGACGCGATCGAGCTCGGCTACCGCCACCTCGACACCGCGCGCGCCTACGGCAACGAGGCGCAGGTCGGCCAGGGCCTGCACGACTCGGGCCGCAACCGCGACGAGATCTTCATCACGACCAAGCTCTGGCACACCGAGCTCAGCGCGGTCGGCGTGCACGACCAGATCGAGCACGCGCTGCGCGACCTGCGAACGGAGTACGTCGACCTGCTGCTCGTGCACTGGCCCAACCCGTCTGTCCCGCTGGCCGAGACGCTCGACGCGATGCTCGCCGCGCGCGACGCCGGGCGCGTGCGCGCGCTCGGCGTATCGAACTTCCCCAGCGCGCTGCTGCGCGACGCGCTCGACTGCGCGCCGCTGGTCTGCGACCAGGTCGAGTACCACCCATTCCTCGGTCAGCCGCAACTGCTCGCCCTGGCGCGCGAGCGCGACCTCATGATCACCGCGTACTCGCCGCTCGCGCGCGGCGCCGCGCTGCGCGATCCCGTGATCGCCGCGATCGCCGAGGCGCACGGCAAGACGCCGTCGCAGGTCGTGCTGCGCTGGCTGCTCGACCAGCCGCAGGTCGCCGCCGTCCCGAAGGCGTCGTCGCACGAGCGCCGCGCCGAGAACCTCGACGTCTACGACTTCGAGCTCAGCGACGAGCAACGCGGGCGCATCGCCGGGCTCGAGCGCGGGCAGCGCACGTCCGATCCGTCGTGGGCGCCCGACTGGGACTGAGGCTGGAAAGGGTCGCACGCTCCTCCTGCGGCTTCGGCGATGCTGTTCAGCGAGCGGTCCGTGGAGCACGCTAGCCGGATGTCGGATCGCTGGCTGGCGCGCTCACGTCCGTGACCGTCACGGCCGATGCGGGGGGCGTGTTCGACGTCGACAATGCTCTCTGCACCCTGGTGCAGCTCGGAGGCTCCGACCTCCATCTGAAGATTCAGGCCCCGCCGTTGACTCGCGTCGACGGTGAGCTGCGGCCGATCGAGGGGGAGGCGCCGCTGACTCCCGAAGACACCGAGGCCGCCGTGCACATGATGCTGCACGACCCGGTCAAGCTCGACGAGCTCGCCCGCGAGCACGAGGTCGACTTCTCGTACTCGATCACGGGCATCGCCCGCTTCCGCGTCAACGCCTTCCGCCAGCGCGGCTCGCTGAGCCTCGTCTGCCGCGCGATCCCCCATTCGATCCGCACGATCTCCGACCTAGCCCTGCCGCCCGTGATCGGCGAGCTCGCCGAGGAGGAGCGCGGGATCATCCTGCTGACCGGCACGACCGGCTCGGGCAAGTCGACGACGCTCGCCGCGATCATCGACCACATCAACGCGCGCGTCGCGAAGCACATCGTCACGATCGAGGACCCGATCGAGTTCCTCCACGTCGACCGCAAGTCGGTCATCAACCAGCGCGAGGTGGGGCAGGACACGCTCTCCTTCAAGCGCGCGCTGCGCCGCGTCCTGCGCCAGGACCCGGACGTCATCCTGATCGGCGAGATGCGCGACGAGGAGACCGTCCACACCGCGCTCAGCGCGGCGGAGACCGGGCACCTCGTGCTGTCGACCGTCCACACGGTCGACGCCGGCGAGACCGTCAACCGGATCATCGACTTCTTCCCGCCGCACATGGAGGGCCAGGTGCGCGCGATGCTCGCCGGCACCTTGAAGGGCGTCGTCTCGCAGCGCCTCGTGCGCTCGACCGACGGTGGCCGTGTGGCGACCTGCGAGATCCTGCGGATGACCGGTCGCGTGCGCGACATGATCATGGACCCCGCGCAGACCGGCCGCCTGACGGAGGTCATCCGCGAGGGCGCGTTCTATGGGATGCAGACGTTCGATCAGGCGCTCTTCGACCACGTCAAGGCCGGCCGCGTCGACGTCGAGCAGGCGCTGCTCGCCGCCACGAGCCCGCACGACTTCAAGCTCCTGCTCGCGGCCGACGGTCGCCGCGGCACGACGATGGAAGACGTCGCGCAGGCCGAGGCGCAGCGGGCCGCGTAGCGTTCAGCCGCGCCCGGCGGGCGTCCGTCCAGGCGGCTCGCTTCAGTCTGTAAAGTGTTGGCCATGGACGACACCTGTCCGGTCTGCAAGACGGCCGAAATCGTCTGCGGAAAGTGGACGCTGCTGCTGATCCGCGACCTCTCCGAGGGACGCTCGCGCTTCTGCGAGCTGGAGCGCTCATTGCAGGGCATCAGCCCGCGAACGCTCTCGCTGCGCCTGCGCGCGCTCGAGGAGGAGGGGATCGTCGAACGCGACACGTACCCCGAGGTCCCGCCGCGGGTCGAGTACCAGCTCACCGAGAAGGGCCGCGCGCTGCTGCCGATCATCGACGGCATGCGCACGTACGGCGCGCAATGGCTAGGCGCGCACTGTGCCGACCTCGGTTCCGCCGATCTCGCGCCCGCCGACCTCGCGCCCGCCGGCGCCGCGGTCGACGTCGCGGCGGCGTAGACGAGCTTCGCGGGCGGCCGCGCGGCGGTCTCGCCGCGCCGTCCAGCGCAGCGCGGGGCGCTCGAGCGCGAACCAGCTCAGCATCGAGAGCGCGAGCGCGGGCAGGAACGCGACGGCCGTACCGAGCACCGGGTCCAGCGGCAGCCAGCCGTGACCGCGCAGGACGATCAGCACCGGGACGTGCCACAGGTAGAAGCCGTAGGAGATCGTGCCGAGCGCCGCCAGCAGCCGCCCGCCGATGACGGCGCTGCGCGGCGCGAGCGCGAAGGCGGAGACGATCAGCGCGAAGCCGATCGCTGACGGCAGGTCACGGATCGTCGAGAACAGCATCGTCGTCTCGAGCCCCGACGCGGGCGCGGCGGCCTTCGCGAAAGCGTCGAGCGCCACGAGCACGACGCCGATCGCGACAAGCTTGCGCTTCATGCGCATGTCGATCGTCCGGCGGTGCGCAAAGAGCGCGGCGAGCATCCCGAGCGCGAAGTACGGCAGCATCGCCGCGAGCGTCTTCGAGAACGTCATGCTCAGGCCCTGACCGGCGATCGACCAGTTGTACGCCGTCCCGATCGCGAGCAGCGAGAGCGGGATCAGGGCCAGCGAGCGCCGCCGCGGCGCGACGCGCAGCGCGAGCCAGCCGACCACCGGCAGCAGGGCGTAGAAGCTCACCTCGGTCGCCAGCGACCAGGTCGGAGGGTTGAGCTTCATGACGCTGCCGGGCGAGAAGTTCTGGCCGAAGACGACGAACAACGGCAGCTCGCCGACCGGCGGCAGGCGCAGGCCCGGCGTTCCCTGCAGGCCCCACAACAGCACGATCGAGACAACGAGCACGACGTGGTAGGCGGGCAGGATGCGCGCAGCGCGGGCGCGCACGTAACGGCCCAGCCGGGGCGGCTCGCGCTGGTCGAGCGCGGCCGCGAACCACGGGCGGGAGAGCAGGAACCCCGACAGCACGAAGAACAAGACAACCGCGAGTCGCAGCTCGTGGACGACGTAGTCGCCGGCCGACGAGCGGTCCGTCGCGTCGGGCGCGGGCATCGTGTACAGCCAGCCGTGGAAGACGAAGATCGACAGCGCGGCGAGGCCGCGCAGGCCGTCCAGCGATGCCATACGCCGGTCAGGGTTCGTGTGCGAGGCGTCCGCCGTCGTCGAGACGTCGGGCGCATGCATGTCGCGTCGATGCTACCCAGCGCGCCGCCCGATCACCGTGCATGGCAGGATGCCGGGATGAGCCAGGCTGCCCATGCTCGCTGGGTCAAGCATTCCAACGAGGTGCTGCGCCGCGCCGGCCTGCGCACGAGCGCGGGCCGCAGCGCGGTCGTCGCGCTGCTCGGCCGCCAGAGCTGCCTTCTGACCGCCCAGGAGATCGCCGACCAGCTGCGCGACGAGGGCAGCGCCGGCTCGACCGCGACCGTCTACCGGGTGCTCGAGACGCTGCAGGAGCTCGGGCTCGTGCGCCGCTTCGACTCCGACGGCGTCGCGCGCTACGAGCCGATCGACCCGTCCGGCGATCACCACCACCACATCGTGCTCGACGAGACCGGCGACGTCGTGCCGTTCGACGACGCCGAACTCGAGCGCGCGATCGCCGGCATCGGCCAGCGGCTCGGGCTCGTCGTCACGAGCCACGACGTGATCCTGCGCGGACGCCTGATCGACGAGCCGCCGGAGTCGGACTAGGGCTCGTCTGGCGCTGGCGCTGGGCGCTGGCGCTGTGCGCTGCGCGCTGGCGCTCCGTGCGGGGCGTGGGCGGTGATGCCGGCGTTGGTCGAACGACATCGGTGAGCAACGGTGTGGGCCTGGGCGGTCGCGTTGTTGTGTGCGTTCGTGGGGGTGAGACGTCCTGGTCGGCTATCCCGCGTGTAGGACGTCACACCCCGTCCCGCTCGCTGGGCGTCGGGGGCGAGCCGTCGCTGCTTCATGCAGGTGATGGAGAAGTGACGGATCGAGCTACCTGCCCGCTCGGTCCGTCACTGCTCCGCCCATGGCATGGAGGATTGACACCGGTCGCGGCCGCGATCCTCGACCTGTCAGTTCTCCATGTGCGCGGCATGGCGTCGGCACCTTCACCGCCGTCGCGCTGGCCGCTCCTCCACCCTTCGCGGCAACCGCCGGCGCTCCGCATCACTTCCTCGGTGATGCCGTTCAGCCGAGGCCGGGCCCATCACGACGCTCGCGCTGGGCGCCACACGGGGCTACCGCCCACGCCGGTCACCCTGCCAGCGATCTTGCACCAAGCAGGACAGCCCCGGCGCAACACGAACGCCCCTCACCATGCGTCACCGCCCGCTGCACGCCGCGCTCAGCGCCTTCGCCGACGAGGCTGCGTGTCAGCTGGCCGACGCGACCGCCGACGGTGCCGAGGTGCCGTTCGAGATCATCGAATCGCGCGGGGCGCGGCGCGACACGCCGCTGTACTGCTACCGCCCGCTGACCGAGACGTTCATCCGCGATCGCGTCGGCGTGCTCGAGCTGCTGCCGTCGTACCCCGCCGCGGCGCGCGCGCTGGCGGCGCTCGACGGCGTCGGCGACTACCTGCGCGAGCAGTCCGAGCCGCGTGTGCCGGTCGAGCCGCGCGAGCGCGCGGACGCCGCGTTGCGCGTCTTCGTCAGCCGCGTCTTCAGCGAGGCGACGGAGTTCATCCTGACGCCCGACCGCTTCGATCGCGCCTACAGCGAACTCGAGGACGCGCTGCTCGAGGGCCGTGCCGAGGCCGTCGTCGTGGCGCCGCTGCTCGGCCTGCGGCTCGTCTCGGCGGAGGTCCCGCTGGGCCAGGGACTGTCGCTGATCCGCGGCGAGGAGCTGCCCGATGCGCCGGCCGAAGCGGTCTGGCCGAGCAACGCCGACGAGCCGTCCGTGCTCGCCTGCCTGACGCTGACGAACGATCCCGGCGCCCCCGCGCCGATGAGCGAGGCGAGCGTCCGCTTCCGGCGCCTGCTGACGGCGCTGCGGCTCTACGACCCGGTGCGCGTCGCGCTCGGCCCGGTCGCCTGGGAGCGCACCGGCGCCGGCCCGTGGTCGATCGGCGGCCTGGGCACGAGCGGGCGACCGAACGGCGTGCTCGAGATCGACGAGCCGGCCGAGGACGAGCTGCGCGCGTTCTGCAGCCTGACCGCGCGTCGCACGCCGCGCGCGGGCGAGATCGCCTGGGCGCTGCGGCGCTTCGAGCTCGGCTGTGAGCGAGCGAGCGCGTTCGACGCGCTGACCGACCATCTGCTCGCCTTGCGCGCGCTGCTCGAGCCCGAGGGCCCGCAGAGCGGACGCCTCGCGGGCCGCGTCGCCGCGCTCTGCGCGACGCCCGAGCAGCGCCAGCAGGTGACCGAGCGGATCGCGCACGCGGCCTCGCTCGAGCGCGCCTTCGTCGCCGGCCTGGCGCCGGTCGACGGCGGCGTCGAGAAGCTGCTGGCCGAGGTCACCGGACACCTCCGCGCGCTGCTGCGCGACGTCCTCTGCGGCCACCTGGACTCGGACCTGCGCTCCGTCGCCGACGAGCTGCTGGCGCAGTCCAGCGCGACCGCCTGACGACGCGTCAGCTCAGGATCAGGCGCGCACCGGCGTGAGCGGGAACGTGACGCCCGTCAGCTCCTCGGAGAGCTCCCACAGCCGCCGTGCGGTGGCGCCGTCCTGCGCGGCGGCGCTGCGCGACGCCAGCGCGGGATAGCCCCGCTGCCCGTGAAATCCGCGCGGGCCGACGTAGCTCGCGCCGGGCATGTCCTGCGTCGCCGCGTAGAGCGTCGGCAGCGCGCCCATCGCGTCGCTCTGCGCGATCAGGCGGTTTGTAACGGCCATGATCGCGTGCTGCAGGCCGTTGCCCGTGTGGCCCTGGAGGTTCGTCCTCGCGTAGCCGGGATGCGCGGCCTGTGCACGGACCGCCGAGCCGACCTCGTCGAGCCGCCGCTGCAGCTCGAGCGTGAACAGGAGGTTGGCGAGCTTGGACTGACAGTAGGCCGTCCAGCGCCCGTATCCGCCGCGCTCCCAATTGAGGTCGTCGAGCCGGATCCTGCCGGTCCGGTGGGCGAACGAGGAGACCGTCACGACGCGGTCGGTGATCCGGCTCAACAGCAGGTTCGTGAGCGCGAAGTGCCCGAGGTGATTCGTGCCGATCTGCAGCTCGAAGCCGTCCTTCGTGCGCCGCTCCGGGACCGCCATGACGCCGGCGTTGTTGACGAGGATGTCGAGCGGGCCGTCCCACGCGTCGGCGAACGCGCGAACCGACGCGAGATCGGCGAGATCCAGCGCGCGCACCTCGGTCTCGCCGGGAATCGTCCCGGCGGCCTGCTCGCCGCGTGCCGTGTCGCGCACAGCGAGCACGACGCGCGCGCCGGCCCGGGCGAGCTCGCGGGCGGTGATCAGGCCCAGGCCGCTGTTGGCTCCTGTCACGACGGCGCTGCGGCCGGCGAGCGAGGGGAGATCGGCCGCGGTCCACTTGGAGGAGGTCATGCCGACAAATGTAGGCGATGACAACAATGATGTCAACGTCTACATTCGGATACGGTGGTGGGCGTGAGCGAGCGTCGCTATCACCACGGAAACCTGCGCGCGGCGCTGCTCACGGAGGCCGAGCGGACCCTCGGCGAGCGCGGCGTGCGGGCGCTCTCGCTGCGCGAGCTCGCGCGCGCGGTCGGCGTCAGCCACGCCGCGCCACGCCGACACTTCCCGGATCGCCAAGCGCTGCTCGACGCGCTTGCGATCGACGGATTCGAGCGCTTGGGGGGCACGATGCGCGACGCGCTCGAGGGCGCCGGGACGTCGTTCGACGCTCGTCTGCACGCGCTGGCGCAGGCCTACATCGCGTTCGCCACGCGCCACGCCGCGCTCGTCGAGCTGATGTTCGCCGGCAAGCAGCGCGAGGGCGCCGACGACGTGCGCGAGACGGCCGAGCGGGCGTTCGCGATCCCCTTGGAGATCATCGCCGAGGCACAGGCCACGGGCGAGCTGCCGCCCGGCGATCAGGAGCGGATCGCGACCGTCGCGCTCGCGACGCTGCAGGGTCTGGCGGCGATGGCAAACGGCGGAATGATCGCAACGGCGCCTGTCACGGAGGTCATCGACGATGCGATCGACCAGCTCCTCAACGGCGTCAAATCGCGCTGACGAAAACGGCGTTTGAGCGCTTTGGCACGAACGTTCATCGTTCCGCAGAGCGGGTAGCGCAATAGAGAACCCCCTAGAGCAACCGGGAGGTATCTATGTCCGGCCAGACCAAGGATCTGCACAGGGACAACGCCACGCCGCAGGCGAGCGACGACGACATCAAGCGGATGGACGGCGACACGCCGTACCACGGCGAGCAGTCGACCGGCGCTTCGGCCCGGCAGGGCGTTCGCACGGACCTCGAGGAGGGGCACGACCCGAAGTCGGGCGGCACGCCCGTCCACCCCGCCCCGAGCGAGGAGCGTCCGAACTCGTAGCACCTGACAGCATCTTTGTCAGACGACGACCCCGGCGTCCGCGCCGGGGTCGTCGACGTTCAGGTGGCGATACAGCAGCAGCAGCCCGTCGATGTCCTGCACCTCGCCGTCGAGCCGCGGCACGACGACCGGATCGGCCTCGTCGAGCGCCGCCGTCAGGCGCTCGATCGCCTCCGCGTTGCGGGCCGCGAGCTGCTGCAGATCGCTCGCGCAGGCGGCGACCTTGGCGGCCAGCGCGTCGCCGAGCGCGTCGCGCAGCTGCGCGCGCACGGCGACCGGGTCGGCGCGGTCGTCGTCGCCGAGCACGGCGGCGCGGTTGACGATCAGCCCGCCGAACGGCAGCCCCGCCTCGCGCAGCTTGCGGCGAAAGAAGATCGCCTCGGCGACGGGCTCGCGCTCGGGCGAGGCGACGATCAGGAACGTCGTCGTGGGATCGCTGAGCAGCGCCTTGACGGCCGCCGACCGCTCGCGAAATCCGTCGATCAGCGTGCCCATCGAGCGAAACAGGACGGAGACGTCGTCGAGCAGGTTCACGCCGGTGAGCTTCTTGAGGATCCCGAAGACGACGGCCGAGCCGGCGCCAAGCAGCCGCCCGGCGATCCCGCTCGGGACGAGGAACAGCTTCAGCGCGCGGCCCTCGAAGAACTCCGTCAGGCGGTCGGGCGCGTCGAGGAAGTCCAGCGCGTTGCGCGACGGCGGCGTGTCGAGCACGATCGTGTCGTAGTCGCCCTCGCGGTCGAGCTCGTAGAGCTTGGCGACGGCGCTGAACTCCTGCGAGCCGGCGATCGCGCTCGACAGCTGCGCGTAGATGCGGTTGCCGAGCACGTCGTCGCGGGTGCGCGCGTCCGGCGCGAGCTTGGCGATCAGCCCGTCGAACGTCGCCTTCGGGTCGAGCATCATCGCCCACAGCTCGCCCTTCATCTCGATCCCGTGACCCTCCAGCAGCGCCTGGTCGACGAGCCGCGGCTCGTTGCCGAGCTGCTCGAGGCCGAGCGAATCGGCGAGCCGCCGGGCGGGATCGATCGTCACGACCGCGACGCGCTTGCCGGACGCGGCGAGGCCGAGCGCGAGCGCCGCCGACGCGGTCGTCTTGCCGACCCCGCCGGAGCCCGCGACGATGAAGATCCGCTTGCCCTCGAGGCGGCCGGCGATCCCGCTCACAGCTGCGTCTCGAGCGCGTCGGCGAGCAGCTCGAGGTCGGCGCCGCCGGGCTGCAGCTCGAGCCGCGCCGGCACCTGGCCCGTGAGCTTGCGCAGCCGCGCCAGCTGCGCGCGCTGGCGCAGCGCACGGCGGTGGGCGCGCAACGCGCGCGCGACCGCGGGATGGTCGGCGTGCGGCGCGAGCAGCGTCGCCTCGCGCGGGCTGAAGCGGTCCGCGTCGAGCATGTTCGCGACGACGCGCTCGAGCGGCAGGCCCATGCGCTCTCGCAGCGCGGTGCGCAGCGCGCCCGTCTCCGTGACGGCGAGCTCCTCGGCCTTGGCGACCGCGATCACCGCGACCTGCTGCGGGTCCGAGAGCATCGCGTCGATGATCGTGCCCTGGCGCGCGACCGGCCCGCTGCCGGCGGCGGCGGCGAACGTCCGCGGCGCGCTCAGCACCGCGACGCCGTGGCCCGTCGCCGGGGCGTCGACGACGACGAGGTCGTAGGCGCCGGCGCCCGGCGTGCGGCGGTCGAGCTGCGCGAGCTCCCACAGCTTGCCGACCGTCAGCAGCTCGCGCATGCCGGGCGTCGCCGCCGCGACCATCGCGAAGACCTTGCTGCGGATCAGCAGCTCGGCGACGGCGCCCGACGGCAGCTGGTCGCGCAGGTACTCCTCGAGCGCGTCCTGTGGGTCGATCGAGATGTGAAACAGGCCGGGCGCCAGCTCGACCTCCTCGAACGGCTTGGCGCCCTCGCGATCGAACGCGCTCGCGACGTCGCCGCGCTGCGCGACCTCGGCGACGATCGTCCGCTTGCCGGTCCGCGCGGCGACGAGGCCGAGCGCCGCGGCGACCGTCGTCTTGCCGACGCCGCCCTTGCCGGTGACGACGAGCAGGCGCCGGTCGAGCAGCATGCTCACGACTGCGAGGGCGGCCTGATCATCCGGGCCGGATGCTATTGGTGGGCCGTGAAGGAATAGCCCTCGCGCGTGCGAATAAGGCCCCGTGTCCGGTTTCCATAGCTCCGTCGAGCACAAGCAGGCGCGGGTCATCGCCTTCGCCAACCAGAAGGGCGGCGTCGCGAAGACCACGACGACGCTCAACCTCGCCGCCGCGCTGGCCGAGTTCGGTCACCGCGTGATGTGCGTCGACATGGATCCGCAGGGCAACCTCACGATGTCGCAGGGCATCGACCCGGACACGCTCGAGCTGTCGATGTACGACGTCCTCGTGCACCACATCCCGATCAAGCAGGTCGTCCGCAGGCGCGAGATCGACGTCGCCTGTGCCTCGATCGACCTCGCCGGCGCGGAGATCGCGATGTCGACCCAGATCGGTCGCGAACGCTCGCTCGACAAGGCGCTGTGCGCCGTCAAGGACGACTACGACTTCATCTGCATCGACACGCCGCCGTCGCTCGGCCTGCTGACGATCAACGCGCTGACGGCCGCTGACAAGGTAATCGTCCCCGTGCAGTGCGAGTATCTATCGATGCGCGGCCTGGCCCAGCTGCAGAACACGCTTCAGATGATCCGTGAGAACCTCAACCCGAACGTCGAGATCGAGGGCATTCTCCCGACGCTCATGGACACACGGACGATTCACGCCAAGGAGGCGATCGAGATCCTCGAGGAGAACTTCGGCGACCGGGTCTTCGCGTCGCGGATCCGTAAGACCGTGCGCTTCGCGGAGGCGCCCGTGCAGGGCATGTCGGTTCTGAAGTACGAGCCGGACGGCACGGCCGCCCAGTCCTACCGCGACCTCGCGAAGGAGGTTCTCTCTCATGGCATCCGGTAAGCGCGCGAGCATGAGGGAAGGGCCGCTGGCGGCGCTCTTCCGCAAGACCGAGGAGGATGCCAAGCGGGCCGACGGCGCCGACGCCGAGGCCGGCGCGGCGGGCACGCCGCAGCCGCCGGCCCCGACGCCGATCGACGAGATCCCGCCGCGCGACGCTCCGCACCCGTCGCTGGCGCACCCGTCGGCGCCGATCGAGGACGTCGATCCGCACATCCCGACGCCGCAGGACCGGCTGCGCTCGGCGTTCTCCTCCGAGCTGCCCGACAACCTGCTCGAGCCCGTCACGCCCGCCGGCGGACGCGAGCGGATCCGTCACGTCATGGCCGACCGCGAGTTCGGCGACGTCTTCGCACGCGCCGACGTCGGCGAGCGCGAGCATCCCTTCGGCCACGCGAAGCCGGCCGGGCAGCCGGTGATCCGCGTCGTCGGCGTCGGTGGCGGCGGCTCGAACGCGATCAACCGGATGGTGGAGGCGCAGGTCGCCGGGGTCGAGTTCCTCGCGATCAACACCGATCTTCAGTCGCTGCAGGAGTCCGCCGCCGACATCACGCTGCACATCGGGGCGAACCTCACCCGCGGTCTCGGCTCCGGCTCGAACCCGGAGCTCGGGCGCGCCGCGGCGATGGAGGACTACGACCGCATCAAGGCGCTGCTGAAGGGCTCGGACATGATCTTCGTCGCCGCCGGCGCGGGCGGCGGCACCGGCACCGGCGCGGCGCCCGTCGTCGCGCGGATCGCCGTCGAGCTCGGCGCGCTGACCGTCGGCATCGTCACGAAGCCATTCGGCTTCGAGGGCTCGCGCCGGCGCGACCAGGCCGAGATCGGCATCCAGGCGCTGAAGGACGAGGTCGACACGCTGATCGTCGTGCCGAACAACCGCCTGCTGTCTGTGCTCGACAAGAACACCTCGATGGTCGAGGCCTTCCGCGTCGCCGACGACGTGCTGCGCCAGGGCGTGCAGGGCATCTCGGACCTCGTGACGCTGCCCGGCGTCATCAACCTCGACTTCGCCGACGTGCGCACGATCATGGCCGACGCCGGCAACGCGCTGCTCGGGATCGGCATGGGCAGCGGTGAGAACCGCGCTGTCGAAGCCGCCCAGACGGCCGTCTCGTCGCCGCTGCTGGAGACGAGCATGGAGGGCGCGCATTCGATCCTGCTGTCGATCACCGGTGGCCGCGACCTCTCGCTGTGGGAGATCAACGAGGCCGCCAAGGCCGTCTCCGAGGCCGCCCACCCGGAGGCGAACATCATCTTCGGCGCGATGGTGGACGAGGCGCTCGAGGACCAGGTCTGGGTCACGGTCGTCGCGACGCGCTACGGCGGCCAGGCGCCGCCACAGCGCTTGCAGGAGCCGACCGGCGAGCCGCGCGTGTCACGCGCGACGCGATCGCTGGGGCCGCCGCAGCCCGCCTATGCGCGCGAGGAGTACCGCGACCGCATGCCGCGCGAGCAGCAGCGCGACGACTACCGCCAGCCGCCCCCGCCGGCGCCCGCCCCGGCACCGCGCCGCGGTGGACTCGGCGTCACGGAGCTCGACGTGCCCGAGTTCATGCCGCGCCGCTTCTGACGCGGCTGCGCTGACGCCTTCGGCGAGGGCTCGACTAGCCTCGTGCCGTGAGCGAAGCCCGATCAGGCATGGTCGCGGCCGGCCATCCGCTGACCGCCCAGGCTGGCGCCGACGTCCTGCGGGACGGCGGCAACGCCGTCGACGCCGCGGTCGCGGCGATGCTGACGTCGTGGGTCGCCGAGCCGCTGCTGAGCGGCCCCGGCGCGGGCGGCTACATGCTCGTCGCGGCGCCCGGCGAGGAGCCCGTCCTGCTCGACTTCTTCGTCGCGGCGCCGGGCTACGGGCGCGACCCCGAGCAGCGCGCGCCGCTCGTTCCCGTCGAGGTCGACTTCGCCGGCGACGCGCGCCAGATCTTCCACGTCGGCGCCGCGTCCTGCGGGACGTACGGCAACCCGGCCGGGATCGACACCGCGATGCGCCGCTGGGGATCGGTGGCGCTCGCCGACCTCGCGGCGCCGGCCGCCGCGCTCGCGCGCGACGGGGTCGTCGTCAACGCCCAGCAGGCCGAGGTCATCCAGCTGCTCGACGCGATCCTTCGCACGACGCCCGAATGTGAGGCGATCTACGCGCCGGACGGACCGCTGCTGTGCGAGGGCGACCTGTGGCGCGATCCGTCGCTTGGCGACACGATCGAACGCCTCGGCGGCGAGGGAGCCGAGCCCTTCTACCGCGGGGACATCGCGCACGCCGCGGTCGCCTGGATCGCCCAGCACGACGGCATCCTGTCGGCCGACGACCTGCGCCGCTACGACGCGATCGAGCGCGCGCCGCTCAGCGTTCGCTACCGCGGTCGCGACGTCTTCACGAACCCGCCGCCGTCGGCCGGCGGCATCCTGCTCGCGCTCGCGCTCGGGCGCCTGAACCGCACGGCCGGGCCGCCGTCGCTGGCGGCGATCGTGGCGGCGATGCAGGAGGCGCAGGACGAGCGCACGCCGGAGTTCCTCGACGGCCTCGCCGAGAACGGCTTCGCCGAGCTCTTCCTCGGCTCGCTCGGATCGCGGCTCGGATCGACGACGCACATCTCGGCGATCGACGGAGCCGGCCGCGCCTGCGCGGTGACGTGCACGAACGGCGAGGGCTCGGGGATCGTCGTGCCCGGCACCGGCATCCACGTCAACAACATCATGGGCGAGGAGGACCTCAGCCCGCTCGGCTTCCATCACGCGCCGGCGGGCCGCCGGATGCCGTCGATGATGTCGCCGACCGTCGTGATGGCGGGCGGCGACGTGCAGATCGCGCTCGGCTCGTCGGGCTCCAACCGGATCCGCTCCGCGCTGTTGCAGACGATCGTCGCGGTCGTCGACCACGGGCTGCCCGCGGCGGCGGCGCTGGCCGAGCCGCGCGTGCACTACGAGGACGGCCTGATCTACGCCGAGCCCGGCATTCCGCTCGACGAGCTCGGCGACGATCCGCACGAGGTCCGGGCATTCCGCGCCAAGAGCATGTTCTTCGGCGGCGTCCAGGCCGTCACGCGCGACGCCGGCACCGGCGAGCTCAGCGGCGCCGGCGATCCGCGCCGCGGCGGCGTGGCGGTGGCGGCGTGAGCCGCCCGCCACGGCGCGCGCTCGGCTGCGTGACGCTGCTGGCCGCGGGCATCGCCGTCGCCGCCTGCGGGACGCCGTCGCCCGACCTCTTCGTCGTCAAGCGCGACGGATCGGTTCCCGGCGCGAAGCTGCAGCTGCTCGTCTCCGACCAGACCGCGCGCTGCAACGACGGGCCGGCGAAGGACCTGACGAGCGAGCAGATCCTCGAGGCGCGCGACATCGCGCGCGAGCTGCTGCTCGTGCAGGCGGACGACGAGCCGATCCCGGCGGCCGCGCCCGCGCAGATCTTCAGCTTCGCGGTGCAGACCGAGCAGGGGACGCTGCGCTACCCCGACACGCAGCAGCGCCCGGACATCCTGCCGCGGCTGTCGCGCTTCGTGCGGCGCGTGGCGATCGACACCTGCGGCCTGCCGCGCTGAAACACCACCGGCACCGCGCGGCCGGGCCGGTGGTGCCGATGACGCTGATGACGCTGTCGTGCACGCGTGCGCTTACACGCGGGTCATGCCGAAGACGTACGTCCCGCTGCCGCTGAAGGAGTACAGCTTCCAGCGATACGTGCCGGAGGTCCCGCTGTAGGCGATGTCCTCCGTCGACGTCGGGGACTCCGAGATCGCGACCCGCACCCAGCTGCCGCTGCTGTTGCGCTTGTAGAGGGCGAGATCGAAGTCGGCGTTCGAGGGTCCGCGCAGGCAGCCGCGGTGGATGCCGCTCTTCGCGGACGTGTAGCTGCTGCCGTTGGGCTGGTAGTCGTAGTCGCCCTTGAACCCGAGGCTGCGGCTGTACGACTCGGCCAGGCTGCATCCCGACGGGGGTGGCGGTGGCGGCGGCGGTGGTGGCGGCGGCGGTGGTGGCGGCGGCGGCGGCGGTGGTGGTGGTGGCGGGGCCGCGCCAAAGAGCGTGTACAGGAGCTTGTTCGGCGTCCCGCTCCTGGCGCTCGGCGACCTTGCCGGGGGTCGTCGCGCTGAGGATCGCCGAGGAGACGCTGGCGGGCGACGCCGACGTCGCGCCCTGCAGGTGCAGCGCCGCGGTGCCGGCGACGTGCGGCGTTGCCATCGAGGTGCCGCTGATCGTGTTCGTGGCGCTGTCGGAGCTGCTCCACGACGAGGTGATGCTCGAGCCCGGCGCGAACAGATCGACGCAGCTGCCGTAGTTCGAGAACGAGGAGCGCGCGTCGCTGCTCGTCGTCGATGCGACGGTCAGCGCGGCGGCCGCGCGGGCTGGGGACGAGTTGCAGGCGTTCGTGTTCGAGTTGCCGGCCGCGACGGCGTACGTGACGCCGTCGGCGATCGAGTTGTTGACCGCCTGATCCATCGCCG
Organism: uncultured Actinomycetes bacterium; assembly: GCA_963780585.1. Lineage (GTDB taxonomy): Bacteria > Actinomycetota > Thermoleophilia > Solirubrobacterales > Solirubrobacteraceae > CADCVQ01. Next base: position 124,658 of record CAWADD010000021.1, on the reverse strand, counting down.
ACGACGCGCCGCCGCCGAGGCTCATGTTCGCGACCGCCGGCGCTCCGGCAGCGTGGTTGCCGGTGACCCAGTCGATTCCGGCGATCACGCCGGAGGTCGCGCCGCTGCCGTTGCAGTCGAGCACGCGGACGGCCTTGAGCGAGACGCCCTTGGCGACGCCGTACGTCGAACCGCCGACGGTGCCCGCGACGTGCGTGCCGTGGCCGTTGCAGTCATCGGCGCTGCCGCCGTCGATCGCATCGAAGCCCGAGCTGGCGCGGCCGCCGAACTGCTGGTGGCTCGTGCGAATCCCGGTGTCGATGATGTACGCCGTGACGCCGGCGCCGGTCGGCGTGTACGTGTACGTGCCGTTGAGCGGCAGGCTCGTCTGGTCGATGCGGTCAAGGCCCCAGGTCGCGTTGCTCTGCGTCGCGTCGAGCGACACGATCGTGTCGCGCTCGACATAGGCGACGTCGGGGTCATTGCGAACCTCCGTCAGGGCGGCGTCGGAGAGCGTTGCCGTGAAGCCCGTGAGAACGCGCCGGTACTGGCGCGCGACGCGACCGCCGCGCCCGCGGGCGCGGCGCTCGACGCGATCGGCGGCGACGGCGCCCTTGCCGTTCTTCATGACGACGATGTACTTGCCGGCGATCGCGCCGGGCTGGCCGGCTCCGCGGAGTGGCGCGAGCGAGGACTGTGCGAGCGCGCTCGAGGGGACGAGCGCGAGCGATGCCAGGCCGGCGGTGATGGCGAGTGCGCTGCGCGCGCTCCTGGCGACGGTGGCGTTCGGCCCTCGTTCGTGGCGGCTCATGTGGGGGGCTCCGAGGTTGGGAGGCAATCAAGCTGGTCGACCGGCACCGGCTGGCTGTCGCGCGCCGGTCGATCCAGATGCAGACGCCTTCGGCAAGGCCCTGCGAACGCTTGAGTCGGGGCTGGCCAGACTCGACGACTAGCCTCAAGCGTCCTGTGAATCGGCGCTCATGGCTGCTCATGTCGCTTCTCGCCGCGCTCTGGGGCGCGTCCTATCTGTTCATCAAGGTCGGCCTTGACGACGGCCTGACGCCGGTCTTCATCGTCTTCGCCCGGATCGCGCTCGGCGCGCTCGTGCTCGTGCCGATCGCGCTTCGTGCCGGCGCGATTATCGGGATCCGCGGGCGTGCCGGTCCGATCGTGTTCTTGGCGATCGTCCAGCTCGTCGTGCCGTTTCTGCTGATCGCCTACGGCGAGCGTCACATCGCCTCGTCGCTGGCCGGGATCCTCGTGTCCTCGGTGCCGGTGCTAACCGCGCTGATCGCCGCGCGCTTCGACGACGACGAGCGCCCGCGCGGGATCGCGATGGCGGGCGTCGTGCTCGGGATCGCCGGCGTGATCCTGCTGTTCGGCATCGATCTCGGCGGCGACGCGGAGGCGATCGCCGGCGGCCTGATGGTGCTGCTCGCGTCGCTCGGCTACTCCGTCGGCCTGCTGTACGTGAAGCTGCGATTGCGCGGCGTGCAGCCGGTCGGTGTCGCGGCGTCGACGATGATCGTGGGCACGCTGCTCGTGGCGCCGTTCGTGCCGTTCTCGCTGCCATCGGAGTGGCCGCAGCCGGAGACCGTCGCCGCGATCGTGGCGCTCGGCGCCGGCGGCACCGGCCTGGCGTTCCTGATCTTCTACACGCTGATCGCCGAGGTCGGTCCCGCGCGCGCCGCGCTCGTCACGTACCTCGCGCCCGGTTTCGCCCTCCTGTACGGCGTCTGGTTGCTGAGCGAGCCGCTTACGGCGGGCGCGGTCCTCGGCCTCGTGCTGATCCTCGCGGGCTCGTTCTTCGCCGCCGAGGGACGACTGCCGGGCCAGGCGCGGGCGATGCCGTGAACGCCGCTGCCGCGGACCTATCCGAAGCGGACCTTGCCGTTCGAGCGCGCTCGCGCCCGCGCGCGCTCGACGAACTCCAGCCGCTTGACCGCCGCCTTGAAGAGGCGGGTGACGAGGCGCAAGCGCGCGTTCTCCGAGCGCAGGTCGAGCAGGCCCTGCTTGGCGTCGAGGCCGAAGTCGACGGTCGCCGCCATCTCGTAGGCGCTCTTCGTCGCAAGCTCGCCGGCGTCCGGCGCGCTGTCGGTTGCCTGCAGGACGAGGTCCGCGTAGGCCGCCCGCGCGATCCCGGCCGCGCCGTCGTCGGGCAGCTCGTCCTTGTCGGCGAGGAACTCGACGGTCGCCGCCGGATAGGGCATGTCGTCCTGGCGCTCGACGATCCGAAACGGGCGCGTGCCGCGCGTCAGCACGTTCAGGCGGCCGTCCTCCATGCGCTCCAGCACCTGCGCGATCTCGCACGCGCATCCGACCGACTTCGTGCCGCCGTCGCCCGCCCAGACGATGCCGAACTCGCCCTCGTGCTCGAGCAGCTCGGCGAACATGATCCGGTAGCGCTCCTCGAAGACGTGCAGCGGCACGAGCTCATGGGGAAGCGCGACGAGTGCCAGCGGGAACAACGGGAAATCACGCACCGTCCGATCGACCATCTGCGTCGTATCTCACCACGATGACCACGGCACTGCTCTGGTTCCGGCGCGACCTGCGTCTCACCGATCACCCCGCGCTGACGCTCGCGACGCGCCGGTTCGACCGCGTCGTCTGCGTCTTCGTGCTCGACGACGCGCTGCGCTCGGGGCGCTTCTCGTCCGCTCCGCGGGAGGCGTTCATGCTCGGCTGCCTGCGCGCGCTCGATGCCGATCTGCGCGAGCGCGGCAGCGGCCTCGTGATCCGCGCGGGGCGCCCGGAGCACGAGCTCGTCGAGCTCGCGCGCGCGGTCGGCGCCGGCGCCGTGCTGTGGACGAGCGATGTCGGGCCGTACGCCCGGGCGCGTGATGCGCGCGTCACGCGGGCGCTGCGAGATGCCGGCGTCGAGCCGCTGGCGCAGGGCGGCAGCTACGTCCGCGACGTCGCGAGGCCGCGCACGCAGAGCGGCTCGCCGTTCAGCGTCTTTACGCCGTTCTACAGGCAGTGGCTGGCGGGCGAGCGGCGCCGCGTGCATCGCGCGCCGTCCGCGCTCGCGCCGTTGCCGCAGGCGTTGCGCAAGGGCCGGCTGCCCGCGGCGCCGGCCGGCGGCCAGCTCGACGAGCCGCACTGCGAGCCCGGCGAGGCGGCGGCGCGCGCCGCGCTCGCGGCCTGGCTCGCCGGCCCGGTCGACGGCTACGCCGAGGCTCACGACGCGCTCGGAGAACGCGGCACGAGCGGGCTGTCGCCGTACCTGCGCTGGGGCTGCCTGTCGCCGGCGGAGTGCGAGGCGCGCGCGCTGCGGCGCGGCGGCGCCGGCGCGCAGGCGTGGATCCGCCAGCTCTGCTGGCGCGACTTCTACGCTCATGTCCTGCTGACCAATCCCGACAACGCGCGCCGCGAGCATCAGGCGCGCTACCGCGACCTCGAGTGGGAGGACGACGGCGACGCCTTCGACGCCTGGCGCGCAGGCGCCACCGGCTATCCGCTCGTCGACGCCGGCATGCGCCAGCTCGCGCGCACGGGCTGGATGCATAACCGCGCGCGGCTCGTCGTGGGCTCGTTCCTGACGAAGGACCTGCACCTCGACTGGCGCCTCGGCGAACGCCATTTCGAGGCCCTGCTGCTCGACGGGGAACCTGCCCAGAACAACGGAAACTGGCAGTGGGTGACGTCGGTCGGGGTCGACCCGGCGCCGTACTTCCGGCGGCTGTTCAACCCAGTTCGCCAACAGCAGAAGTTCGATCCCGACGGCGCTTACGTGCGCCGCTGGGTGCCGGAGCTGCGCGACGTGCCCGACGCTCAGCTCGCCGAGCCGTGGCGGATGAGCGCGGCGCAGCAGCGCGAGCGCGGCTGTGTCATCGGTCGCGACTACCCGGCGCCGATCGTCGACCACGCCGAGGAGCGCCGCCGGGCGATCGAGCGCTACCGGGCGGTGGGCTGATATGGCGACGCAGGACGACCGCTGGTCGCGCTGGCTCGGCGCACGGCGCGACGGTGACGACGAGCGCCAGCGCGCCGCGATCCTCGGCCATCTCGCTCCCGTCCGCGACCGTGTCCTCGCCCAGGCCGAGCCGCTCGCCGGGGCGACGCTGCTCGACGTCGGCAGCGGCGACGGGCTGATCGGCCTCGAGGCGCTCGAGCGCGTCGGCCCGAGCGGCATGGTGATCTTCTCGGACATCTCCGAGGCGCTGCTCGAGCGCACGTCGCGCGAGGTGCAGGCACGTGGTCTGATCGACCGGGCTCGCTTCGTGCAGGCGGGCGCCGACGACCTTGCGGGGATCCCGTGCGGCTCGGTCGACGTCGTCACGACGCGCTCGGTCCTGATCTACGTCGCCGACAAGCAGGCCGCGTTGCAGGCGATGCACCGCGTGCTGCGACCGGGCGGGCGGATCTCGCTGTTCGAGCCGATCAACCGGCTGATGTCGCCGGAGCTGCGCGAGCGCTATTGGGGCTACGACGTCGAGGCGGTCGCCGAGCTCGCCGACAAGGTGAAGGCGAGCTATCGCCAGCTCGAAGACCCGGCCAGCGCCACGATGATGGACTTCGACGACCGCGACCTCGTTCGCCTCGCCGAGGCCGCCGGCTTCGCTCGCATCCACATGGAGTGCCACATCGACGTCGAGCCGAGCACGCTGATGCGCGCGACGAGCCTCGACGTCCTGCTCGAGATGGCGCCCAACCCGCATGCGCCGACCACGGGCGAGAGCATCGCCGCTGCGCTGACGCCCGCGGAGCGCGAGCGCTTCGTCGCGCACCTCGCGCACGAGGTCGAGCACGGCGAGCCACTGCGGCGCTCGGCCGTCGCGTATCTCGCCGCCGGCAAGGCCGGCTGAGCGCCGCGGGCGGCGGCCCGCTACGAGCCGAACTCGAAGCGGATGAACGCCGTCTGGCGCGAGTTCTCGCAGTGCACGAGCGTCAGCGACTTGCCGGCCTTCGCGAGCAGGCACGTGTAGCTGCGCACGCGGCAGGACCGCTTGCGCTTGCAGCTCGCGGACTTCGCGGTCCGGCTGGCGACCGCGCGCGCGTTCGTGCAGGCGCCGCCCTGGGCCGTGATCGCGCCGATGAAGAAGTTGTCCTTGTCGAGCGTCGCGACGTCGCCGCAGTCCTTGATCGGCGGGCGCGTGGCCGCCTGCGCGGCGGCGCTCGGCGCGATCGCGAGCAGGGCGAGCGCCGCGGCGAATGTGAGGAGCCTCCGGGTGATGGTCATGGTCGCGACCATATCCTTCGGCGATGGACGAGCTCGCGGCCTACGAGCGGCGCCTACGCCGCGCGGGTCTGCCGCTGCTGATCGAGGACTACTCGGCCTACGAGGACATCTTCACCCGTGCCGTGCCGCTGCTCTCGCTCGTCGTGACCGGCCAATTGCTCGGTGCCGTCGACCGCGACTGGCCGCTGTGGGCCAACGCGCTGGCGCTGCTCGGGGCGCTGGCGATCGTCGTCGGCGGCGTGGCGATGGTCAACCAGCGGCGCGGCCGTCCGCTGCTGTCGGTCCCCGATCGCGTCGGCCCGATCGAGCTCGCGGCGTTCGTGCTCGTGCCGGCGCTGCTGCCGTTCGTCTTCGGTGGCCAGGTGACGAGCGCGCTCGTGACGGCGGCCGGCAACCTGCTGTTGCTGGCGCTCATCTACCTCGTCGTCGGCGTCGGGCTGCTGTCGATCCTGCGCTGGGCCGGCGGCCGGCTGCTCGGGCAGCTCGCTGCGTCGCTGAAGCTCCTGACGCGGGCCGTGCCGGTGCTGCTGATCTTCATGATCGTCCTGTTCGTCAACACGGAGATGTGGCAGGTCTTCTCCGACGTCTCGGACCCGGCGCTCGTCGGCGTCGTCGTGCTGTTCGTCGTCGTCGGCTCGGCGTTCGTCGGCGCGCGGCTGCCGCGCGAGGTGCGTGAGTTCGAGCACGACGTCGGCGCCGACCCGCCGCTCGCGACGCGCCAGCGCTTCAACGTCGGCCTCGTGATGTTCGTCAGCCAAGGTCTGCAGGTGCTCGTCGTGGCGGTCCTCGTCGGCGCCTTCTTCGTCGCCTTCGGGGCGCTCGCGATCACGCCGCACGTCGTCGAGAGCTGGATCGGCGAGCGGCCACACGCGATCGCCGGCCATGCGTGGCTCAGCGTCGAGCTGGTGAAGGTCTCCAGCGCGCTGGCGGCGTTCAGCGGCCTGTACTACGCGATCGCGGTGCTGAGCGACGCCGCCTACCGTGAGGAGTTCCTCGAGGAGCTGCAGACCTCGCTGCACGAGACGTTCCGCGACCGCGCGGGCTACCTCGATGCGCGGGCGGCGGCGACGGCCTCGTAGGCTCCCGCGCCGTGTCCGACGACGAGCCGACGCTCTACCTGCAGCGCGATCAGCGGCCCGGCGTCCCGCCGCTGGCGCTGACCGGCGAGCGCACGCTGCCCGACGTTCCCGAGGAGAACTACTGGTACCAGCGTCACCTCGTCGTCTACGACTGGATCGCCGCCCGCGTCGGCGGCCTGCGCGTCGTCGACATGGCGTGCGGCGAGGGCTACGGCTCGGACGTGCTGGCGCGCGCCGGCGCCGCCGAGGTCGTCGGCGTCGACGCCAACCCCGAGGCCTTCGAGCACGCGCGGCTGCGCTACGAGCGCGACAACCTGCGCTTCGTGCGCACGATGGTCGAGACCTACGACGAGCCATGCGACGCGATCGTCTTCCTGCAGACGATCGAGCACGTCCAGGACCCGGGCACGGTGCTCGCCCGCTTCCGCGAGCTCGTCGGGCGCGACGGGACCGTCTTCGTCTCGACGCCGAACGTGCTGACGCTCGCGCCGCCGGGCGCGCAGCGCTCGGGGAATCCGTGGCACGTCTTCGAGTACCGGCCGGAGGAGTTCGCGGCGCTCTGCGGCGCGCACTTCGGCGCGGTCCAGATCTACGGCCTGTTCCACGCCCGCAAGCTCGCCCTGCACGCGGGCGCGCTGACGCTCGGCTGGGATGCCGTGCACGCGCGCGTCGGCGCGACGAAGCGCTTCTACGACTGGTTCGTGCCGGCGATCGACACGCGCGACTTTGCGCTGCGCGCCGGCAGCGCGCGTGAGCTGCGCGGCGCGCTCGACCTCGTCGCGGTCCTGCGCGCATGAGCCGCGGCGGTGGCGAGGGCGAGCTCGCGATCGTCCTGCACACGCACATGCCGTACGTCGAGGGCTTCGGCACGTGGCCGTTCGGCGAGGAGTGGCTGTGGGAGTCGATCGCGACCTCCTACCTGCCGCTGCTCGACGTCCTCGCTTGCGGCACGCCGATCACGCTGTCGCTGACGCCGGTCCTCTGCGACCAGCTCGAGGCGCCGGGCGCGCTCGAGCGCTGCGCGGCGTTCCTGGCGGGGATCCGCGTCGAGTCCCATCGGCGCGACATCGCGAGTGCCGCCGGCGAGCGCGGCGTCGTGGCCGCGCTCGAGCACTCCGCGGACCGCTACGCGTGGGCCGGCACGCGACTCGCCGCGCTCGAGCGCGAGCCGGGCGGGCTGCTCGGCGCGCTCGGCCGCCACGCCAGCTGGACGTCGTCGGCGACGCACGCGGTGCTTCCGTTGCTGGCCACTGACGGCGGTCTGCGGCTGCAGCTGCGGGCCGGCATCGACGCCCATCGCGCGCGCTTCGGCTTCGAGCGCTGGGGCGGCGGTTTGTGGCTCCCTGAGTGCGCCCACGCGCCGTGGCTCGACGCCGCGCTCGAAGCCGCCGGCGTGCGCGCCGCGTGCGTCGATCTCAGCGACGTGCTGGCAGCCGACGAGCAGCTGCGTCCGCTGCGCACGCCGGCCGGACCGCTGCTCGTGCCGATCGACCGCGCGTCGATCGAGCTCGTCTGGAGCCGGCGCGGCTATCCCGCCGATCCGCGCTATCGCAGCTACCACGCGTTCACGCGGCATCGCCACCGCGCGTGGGCCAACGACGGCACGCCCTACGACCCGGCGCGCGGCGCGGCCGCCGCGCGCGAGCACGCCGCGGACTTCGTTGCGCGCGTGCGCGAGCGGGTCGCCGGGGGCGGCCTGTGCGTCTTCGCGGTCGACACCGAGCTGCTCGGCGACTGGTGGCACGAGGGGCCGCGCTGGCTGGCGGCGGTGCTCGAGCAGGCGAGCGAGCAGGGGCTCGCGATCGCGCGGCTCGACGACGCCCTGACGCGGCACGAGCCGCTGCCGGCGCCGGCCGATCTGCCGCTCAGCTCGTGGGGCACGCCGCGCGACCTGACGACCTGGAGCGCGCCGCCGGTCGCCGACCTCGCGTGGCAGGCACGCGCCGCCGAGCTGCGCACGGTCGCCGCCGCGCGCGCCGGTCGGGCCGACGCGCGCGCGATCCGCGAGCTGCTCGCGCTGCAGTCCAGCGACTGGGCGTTTCTCGTCGGCCGCGACCTCGCCGCGCCGTACGGGCACGAACGCGCCGCGCGGCATCGGGCGGCGCTCGACGCCGCGCTCACCGCGCCGGGCGAGCACGAGCCCGCGCTGCGCAACCTCGCGCCCTGGGCGACGACCGCTGCGCTGCGCGAGCCCTGAGCGGCGCCCGGCCGAGCGCCGGCTTTTCTCGCTCCGTGCGAACGACGGCGAAGCGGTTCGTCGCATCAGCTCGTAGGATTCCGTCCGCTTTTCATAACGAGCCGAGTCCCGGGCGCCCAGCGCGGCCGGGAACGGGGGACCCATCGGGCCGGAGCTAGCTCCGGCCCTGGGGCGAATCGCCGTCCACCGCCCGCGCGGTGCACACGGCGTAGCGCACGTCACAGCGCGAGCCCGACAGCTAACCCCGTAGGCGCCGAGACGACGAGAGAGGACCGCCAAGATGAGACCCAGCGCCGACGTATCGGCGACCCCTGACATCGCGCAGGGCGTCGGCGACGCTGCCCGCACGATCGCCTACCGCCGCTCGCTGCGCGCTTCGCGCGGACGCCGCGCCGCGGCTGCGGTGCACCGCCGCCGCGTGCTGCGCGGCCGCGGCTCGCTGCTCGTGGCGAGCGCCACCCTGATGCTGGCGAGCGGCGGCGCGATCGCGGCCCAGCAGAGCGGCTCGCAGTCGGGACTGCTGAGCCGGGACACGATCGCTGACGTCCAGCGCGAGCTGGGCGTCGAGGCCGACGGCATCATCGGCCCGATCACGCGTGCCGCCGCGCGCCGCTCTCAGCGCAACAACGGGCTGATCGTCGACGGCGTGATCGGCCCGCAGACGCTCGCCGCGCTCGGCATCGAGACAGGCGCCGGCGACGGCGTCCGGCTGCGCGCGGCGTCGGTCGGCGACGGCGTGCTCGAGCGGATCGCGGCTTGCGAGTCCGGTCACGACCCGACCGCGGTGTCCGCCGACGGTCGCTATCGCGGCAAGTACCAGTTCTCGTGGGCGACCTGGCGGATGATCGGCGGCGTCGGCGATCCGGCGCAGGCGGCCGAGTCGATCCAGGACCGGCTCGCCGCGAAGCTGCTCAGGCGGTTCGGCACGAGCCCGTGGCCGAACTGCGCGTAGCCGCCGCGGTCTGACGTGTAACGGCAACTCTGGGCGGAATGGCTTGCCGTGCGGGTTGCGGGCGGGGTGGGCGCCGTCGCGTCGGGGGGTCGTCTCCTGCTTTGTGTGGGCATGAGCCGTACAAGTCAGGACAGCACCGCACGGCAACGCTCACAATCGACCACGAGCGCTGGCTCACCGCTCCTTCATCGCTGCCGTGCGCGAGCCGTGGCGCCCAGACGAGCGCCGAGCCCGACCACCGACGAACGTCCCAGCATCTCGCCGGCCGAGGGGAGATCGGTACTGTCAGCACGCGATGAGCGAAGCACTCGCTACGACGACCACGATCCAGCGAGCGACCTGGCGCTGCGGCGCCGACGACGCGTCCGCCGAGCTGTTCGCGGAGGTCGACGACGTCGTCGCCGAGGCGGCGGCGATCGCGCCGGGCATGGTCGTGCTCGACGTCGTGACCGGCAACGCGGACGGGGCGCTCGCGGCCGCCGACGCGCTGCCGTTCGACGACGCGAGCTGCGACCGCGTGCTGTCGACGTTCGGCGTCATGTTCGCCCCGCGCCACGAGGTCGCGGCCGGCGAGCTCGTACGGGCATGTCGCCCAGGCGGCATGATCGTGCTCGCCAGCTGGACGCCTGACGGCTTCATCGGCCGCATCCTCGAGCTGGTCGCGCGACACGCGCCGACGCGGTCGGGCGGGTCGGCGCAGCCGGCGCTGTGGGGCGACGAGGCCTACCTGCGCGCGTTGCTCGGCGGCCAGGTCCTGCTCGCGATGGAACGCCGCACGGCCGCCGTCGTCTTCGAGTCGCCAGACGCCATGCTGACCGGCTACGAGCAGCAGTTCGGCCCGCTGGTCCGCGCCAAGCGCGAGCTCGAGCCCGAGCGCTACGGTGCGCTCGTCGGTGAGCTGCGGGCGCTCATCGAGACGTCCGACACGGGCGACGGCGAGCTCCGGATCCCCGCCGAGTACCTGCTGGTGGTGGGGCTCAAACCCTGACGCGGTCCGCGCGCGAGTCCTTCCGCGCGGGTCTTCGCGCGGGCGTCCCCTACGCCGTCGCGGGCGGTGTGCTCGCGTTGTCGTTCGGCGTGCTCGCCCGCGAGGCAGGCTTCTCGGCGATCGGCGCGATCGTCATGTCGGCGATCGTCTTCGCCGGCTCGGCGCAGTTCGCTGCGGTCTCGATCATCGCCGGCGGCGGTGGGCTCGGCGCGGCGATCGGCGCGGCAGCCTTGATGAACTCCCGCTTCCTGCCGATGGGCGTCGCGCTCGCGCCCTCGCTGCCCGGGGGCCCGCTGATGCGCGCCGCGCAGGGCCAGACCGTGGTCGATGCCTCCTGGGTTATGGCGAACGAGGGCGGCGGGCGCTTCGATCGCTACTTCCTGTTCGGGGCGAGCGCGGTCCAGTACGCGACCTGGCTCGGTGGAACGGCGATCGGCGCGCTCGCCGGCAGCGCGCTCGGCGACCCGCGCGAGCTCGGGCTCGACGCGATCTTCCCGGCGTTCTTCCTTGCGCTGCTGCTGCCCGAGTTGCGTGACGCGCGCTCGCGCGCGGTGGCGCTGGCGGGCGCGCTGATCGCGCTCGCGCTCGTTCCGGTCGCGCCGCCCGGCGTGCCGGTGCTCGCGGCGAGCGTCGCGGCGCTCGTCGGGCTCAAGCGAACCCACGCGCGGGCGACGGCGACATGAGCGCCGAGCTGTGGGCGCTGATCGCCGGCTGCGCGCTCGTCACGTTCGCGATCAAGGCCGCCGGGCCGCTCGCGCTCGGCGGCCGCGAGCTGACGCCGCGCTTCGCCGACGTCGTGGCGCTGATGGCGCCGGCGTTGCTGGCGGCGCTCGTCGTCACGCAGGCGCTCGCCGACGGCGAACGGCTGCACGTCGGCGCCGACACCGCGGGCGTCGCCGCGGCCGGGGTCGTCGTCTGGCGCGGCGGCTCGGTCCTGCCGGCGGTCGGTCTCGCGGTCGTCGTGACGGCGGGGCTGCGCGCGCTGGGGTGACGCGCGGCCCGCGAGCGCTAGTTCACGAAGTTGTGGAGCTCGAAGAGCTGCGGCTGCCCCGGCATACCCGCCTCTTGTAGAAGCGGACCGATGATCTCTCCGAAGCGCTGGAAGGCCTCCTCGGATTCCCAGACGTCGATCACCCGCCAGCCGCCCTCGGTCGGACCGGCGGCGTGCGAGAGGATCCCTTCGGCTGGCCAGTCGCTGAGCGACTCGAGCCCCTTGCCGTCGGTCAGGCGCGAACCGATCGCGTCGTACTGCTCCCTGGTCCCGCCCGGGATGTCATGCACCATCAACACAGGCATCCGATACTCCTTAGCTCGTCGTTGCCCCGACGACCCTCGCAGGCGGCACGGAACCGAGTCAAGCCACGGCGGTGCCCCGTCGCCGAGCCCGCTGTCCGGTCGCTCGCTGGGCCCAGCGATGAAGCCGTCGAGGGACACGGACATGCGGAGAACGGTCGCCGTCGCGCCGAGAGCGTCTCCCGGCCGTTGCGGTGCTACGCGGTTTCGAGGTGGGCTATCTCGGCGCCGCGCTCCTCGGGCTGGCCCTCGAAGCCGCCTTCGACGGGCAAGCTCGCCAGGAGCACGTCGCTGACGAACGCGTCGGAGCTCTCCTTGGAGTCCCACACGACGGAGATCAGGTAGCCGCCGTCGGTCTCGCCGGCGGCATGATGCAGCTGGCCAGCCGGTAACCCGTCGGCGGGATGCACCGCGGCGATCATCGTTTGGTATTGCTCCTCGGTCGCGCCGGGCCAGAAGTGCGTCAGCAGAAAAGCCATCGGTAGTCGCTCCTTGTTGGGCGCCGGAAGCTATCCGATCCGATCCGCGCCGGCCGCCGCCCCGTTATCGTGGCGACGTGTGCGAACGCTGACGTCGCTCGAGCTCTTCGCGGGTCTGCGGGTGCGGGAGTTCGCGGAAGCCCGCGAGTGGTACGAGCGCCTGCTCGGCGAGCCGACGTTCCTCGCGCATGCCACGGAAGCCGTCTGGACGCTCGCCGAAGGCCGTTCGATCTACGTCGTGGAGGAGCCCGACCGCGCCGGGCTGTGCGTGGTCACGATCCTGGTCGACGACCTCGACGCCGAGGTCGCCGAGGTCGCCGCCCGCGGCCTCGACCCCGACGAGCGCCAGGCGTACTCCAACGGCGTTCGCAAGGCGATCTACCGGGACCCTGACGGCAACGAGCTGGGCTTCGGAGGCTTGCCCGACTCGGACTGAGGCTGCGGCCGCGCGGCATCAGCCGCCTGCCGCGCGCGACCTACCTGGCGCGCCGCACGTACGTGACGACCGGGGCCGCGCGACGCGGGAAGAGCTGGGCATTGCCGCCGAACGTCGCCGTCACGCGCACGCGCGTGCCGCGCCGGGCTTTCGTCGCCACGGTCGTGCGGGCCATGCACGTCCGCGTGCTGGCGGTGGCAGCGCGGCGCACGGTGCCGCGCCCGATGCGGATTTCGAACGTCACCGTTCCGCTGCAGGGCTTGGAGCGAAGCCGCGCGCTGATCACGATCCGCCCGGTCGGCTCCCCACGGCGCGCGCTGACGCGGACCAGCGGAGCGGCAGGCCGGTGCCGCGGCTTGGCGCCCGGCGGCGTGGCGTCGGGGAAATTCGGGTTGGGCGTCGCGTCGCTGATGGCATCGTTGTTCGGGTTCAGGCACGGCCGGGTGTCGGAGATCGCGAGCTTCTTGCGGATGCAGTGGTCGATCAGCGACTCGAGCTTGTCCTGCTTCCAGCCGTTGTAGAAGTCGGCGTGGAACGTCCAGATCGGGTGCGTGGTGTCGACCGCCGTGCCATCCATGCCGCCGCCGGAGATCGTGAAGTCCGACGAGCTGTTGCCCTCCAGCGCCGACGGCGGGTCGTACTTGCGATTGGACGGCGCCGGCCGGTGCTCCGCGCTGTCGATCAGGCCCTTCGTCTTGTAGAGGATCTTGAAGTCCACGCGCGGGGTGGCGACCGGATGGTCCTTCGGGCAGTTGCCGGAGGCCGGCGCGTACACGACGTGCGAACGGTGGTCGTTCGGATAGGGCTGATCCGTGACGGGATTGATCGCCGGCGTGCCGTCGGGCTGGACGGTGTCCAGGTTCACCCCGTCCCAGCAGTCGGGGAAGATCACTCGCGCTTGCAGCCCGCTCGGGCAGTGGTACTTGATGTCGGTCAGCGACGCTGCGAAGCCGTTGTTCACGAGCCCGCTGCCGCACAGCCAGCCGGCGTGCGGGTATCCGGTCTTCGGCTCGGTCGCGTTCTTCAGGTCGGCGATCATCCGGAATCCCTGCGGCCAGGCCTCGATGCTCGCGTTGTCCTTGCGTCCGGGCGCGAAGTAGGCCGTCGTCGAGATCGGCGGCACACGTGCTCCGCGCATGTACAGGACGGGCATCCAGTACGCGGCCGTGTCCTCGTCCGGATCGCACGTCGTGCCCGATGCCCTCAGGCTCTGCGCGGTCGTGAACGCGTTCGTCGACCAGGCGCCGCTGAACTCGTGCAGATGCGAGGCGCCGGGCTGGCCCGGAAAGACGATCGGGTCGTCCGCGGCGATGTGCGAGGGGCCACAGGACGCCGAGAAGATGTCGGTGTTGGCGGAGCCGGAGCCCGACTGGGCCTCGACCGCGGTGCCGCGCGTGATCAGGAACGCTCCCAGCGCGGCGAGCAGCCCCAGCAGCGCCAGGCCGCGTCGCTCCGAGAGCCATCGTCCAGCGCGCACCGGCACTACTCCCAGCGCAGCGTTCGAGGCGTCTTGCGCATCCGCAGCACGCGCACCGGAACGCCCGCTGCGACGGCGTTGTCGGGGACGTCCTTCGTGACGATCGTCGACGTCCCGAGCACGCAGTTGTCGCCGACCGTGGCGCCGCGCAGGATCGCCACGCCGTAGCCGATCCAGACGTTGTGGCCGACGCGGATGTCGCGCTTGTAGATGCCCTGCTCGCGGATCGGGCGGTCGACCTCGACGACGCCGTGGTCGAAGTCGATCAGCATGACGCGGTCGGCGACGATGCACTCGCGGCCGATCGAGACGTGCTGGAAGGCGGAGATCGTGCACTCCTGGCCGAGCACGGTCTTCGCGCCGATCCGCGCCTCGCCCTCGTGCACGCGGATCTTCGAGCCGTGCCCGATCCACGCCCAGCGCCCAAGGTGCAGCGTCGCGTCCTTGCCGATCTCGATCGTCACGCCCGGGCAGACGAAGCACAGGCCGTCGGTCTTCAGCCGACCGCGCCAGCGCAGCTTCAGCCACAGCCAGCGCGCGATCAGGCGCACGTAGTTGCGGTTGAGCATCCCGTGCGAGCGCATGAAGCGCCACAACGCCGGCGGTCCGCCCCGCAGCGGCGCCGGCTCGCCGCGCACGACCGGCGCCGGCAGGCGCGCCGGCTCGGCGATCTTCAGGCTCGGCTGCGTCGCGGCCATTCAGGACTCCGCCGGCGGCGTGGCGGGGTCGCCGGCCGGCAGCACGCCCGCCGCCAGCGGACCGAGCTTCCAGTCGGGCACCGGCGTCGTGGTTCCCGCGCGCGGGACGTAGATCGAGCGTTCGACGAGCGCCATGCGGTGGATGTAGCGCGGGCAGTTGGGGAAGACGCGCTGCGCGCGCACGCGGACGACGAACTGCGCCTCGGGCCAGCTCGCGGTCAGCTCGTCGTCGAGCGCGACCGAGGCGATGCCCTCGACGCGCAGCCGCGACGGCCGCTCGGCGACGAAGTCGATGAACAGCAGGCCGACCTGCGGGTTGACGAGTGCGTTGCCCCACGACAGGTACATGCCGTTGCCGTCGTAGTTGGGGAACGCAAGCGTGTGCGCGTCGAGCACGCGCACGAAGCCCGGCTCGCCGCCCTTGTAGGAGCACTGCGGCCGGCCGTCGGCATCGGCCGTCGCGAGGAAGAACATGTCCATCCGCTCGATGAACGCGGCGTCCGCGGGGCGGATGTGGTCGCGGGCCGTGCGCTCGTCGAGCCGGTCGGCCAGCCGGCGCGTGTCGAAGCGGTCCTGCAGCTCGCGCGATCCCTCGTGGTAGCGGTCCGGCGCCATGGTCACGGGCCTTTCGAGACGTGCAGGACGGCCTTGCCGGGCTGGATGAAGACGACGAGGTTCGTCTCCGGGCTGTCGTGGACGGCGCCCCAGCCGTCGACGATCAGGGCGTGCTCGCCGGGCACCGGGGCCGGCCACAGCAGCGCGACCTGCTCGTTGCCGCCGACGTTCTCCGCCGTCCGCCGTCCGGCGCCCACCATCAGCAGGTCGCGATGCCATTTCACGGTCACCGAGGTCGCGCGCGGGCGGCCGTCGGCGCCGACGGTGACGATGTACGGGTTCAGGCCGAAGCGCTCGATCGCCTGCGGCAGCTCGTCCAACGGCACGTTCACGGACACCGCGATAAGGCTACGCGTCAAGGGCGGACACCGCGCACCCCTGGCATGATCGTCGGCCCGTGGCGGTCGAGACCAACCTCGCGCAGCGCCTGCTCGACGGCGATCGCCGCGCGCTCGCACGCGCGATCTCGCTCGTCGAGAACGACGATCCCGCGGGCTGGGCGCTCGTCCGCGAGGTCTATCCGCACACCGGCAGGGCAGCGGTCGTCGGCGTCACCGGCG
The DNA here is from genome assembly GCA_963780585.1 of uncultured Actinomycetes bacterium. Lineage (GTDB taxonomy): Bacteria > Actinomycetota > Thermoleophilia > Solirubrobacterales > Solirubrobacteraceae > CADCVQ01. The sequence goes on along the minus strand of CAWADD010000021.1, from coordinate 108,723 downwards.
CGCCCGGGGCCGGCAAGTCGACGCTGATCGGCGCGCTCGTCGCCAACCGCCGCGCCGTCGAGCGCAGCGTTGCCGTGCTGTCGATCGATCCGTCGTCGCCGTTCACGCATGGCGCGCTGCTCGGCGATCGCATCCGCCTGACCGAGCACTTCCTCGATCCCGGCGTCTTCATCCGCTCGATGGCCAACCGCGGCGCGCTCGGCGGGCTCAGCGAGGCCTCGCTGCAGGCGGCGTTGCTGATGGACGCCGCCGGCCGCGACGACGTCTTCCTCGAGACCGTCGGCGTCGGCCAGGCCGAGGTCGACATCATCGATCACGCCGACACGGTCCTGCTCGTCCTGATGCCCGGCGGCGGCGACTCGGTCCAGGCGCTGAAGGCTGGCATCATGGAGATCCCCGACATCATCGTCGTCAACAAGGCCGACCATCCGCTGACGCAGACGATGGTGCGCGAGATCCGCGGCGTGCTGTCGCTCGCGCCGCAGGGCCCGTGGAAGGTCCCGATCCTCCAGACCGAGGCGGTCGTCGGCAAGGGCGTCGACGAGCTGATGGAGAAGCTGCTCGAGCACCGCGCGCACATCGAGCAGGAGGGCACGCTGTCCGAGCGCCGCCGCCACAACCTGCGCAAGGAGGTGCTTGCGATCGCGACCGCCCGCCTGCGGCGTCAGCTCGAGCGGCGCCTCGCCGACGAGGAGGGCTTCGAGGCGTTGATCGACGAAGTCGTCGCGCGCCGCCTCGACCCGGCGAGCGCCGCGACCGCGATCATCGATCAAGAGCCGATCTAGATGGTTGATTGCCCGACCATCTAGCCGTCGGCCGAGGCGACCGGTCAGCGCTGGCGTTGCGCGCGGCGCGCGTGGGACCGTAGGGTGGGCGCCATGGCGAACAGCGCGGCGTCGGAGCCTCTGGTGGAGCTGCGCGACGTCCGCAAGAGCTTCGGCAGCCATCTCGTGCTCGCCGACATCGATCTGGCGATCAGTCCCGGCGAGGCCGTCGTGATCGCGGGCCCCTCGGGCTCGGGCAAGTCGACGATGCTGCGCTGCATCAACGGCCTCGAGGCGGTCGACTCGGGCGAGGTCCTGTTCGCGGGCCAGCGCGTCGATCCGAGCTCGAAGACGATCACCCGGATGCGCGCGGAGATCGGCATGGTCTTTCAGCAGTTCAACCTCTTTCCGCACATGACCGTGCTCGAGAACATCGCGCTCGCACCGGTCAAGGTGAAGGGCGTCGAGCCGGCCGCCGCGCGTACCCGCGCGCAAGAGCTGCTCGAGACCGTCGGCATCCCGGAGAAGTCCGCGGCCTCCCCGGCGGACCTGTCCGGCGGCCAGCAGCAGCGCGTCGCGATCGCGCGTGCGCTGGCGATGGATCCCAAGCTCATGCTGTTCGACGAGCCGACGTCGGCCCTCGATCCGGAGATGATCCGCGAGGTGCTCGACGTGATGCGCGATCTCGCGCGCGGCGGGATGACGATGGTCGTCGTCACGCACGAGATGGGCTTCGCGCGCGAGGTCTGCGACCGCCTCGTCTTCATCGACGAAGGCCGCATCGTCGAGCAGGCTCCACCGGCCGAGTTCTTCGCCGCGGCGAAGAGTCAGCGAGCCCGCGAATTCGTGGACAAGATCATCCACCACTGAGGAGAGGAAGGACAATGCAGGGGATCAGATGGCGCTGGATCGCAACCCTCGCGCTCACGCTGGGGGTGCTCGTGGCAGCGGGCTGCGGCGACGACGACGATGATGGCGGCGGCGCGGCGACGACGACGAGCCCGGCGCAGACGTTCGACGCCGGGACGACGATGGCGAAACTGCAGGAGGCGGGCGAGATCACGATCGGCGTGAAGTACGACGTGCCGCCGTTCGGCTTCAAGAACCCGCGCAGCAACGAGATCGAGGGCTTCGACGTCGATATCGGCAAGGCGATTGCCGCCGACCTCGGCGTGACGCCGAAGTTCATCGAGGCGATCTCCGACAACCGGATCCCGTTCCTGAAGGACGGCACCGCGGACGTGATCCTCTCGACGATGACGATCAACGCCGAGCGTGACGAGGAGATCGACTTCTCGGAGCCGTACTTCGTCGCCCGCGGCCGGATCCTCGTCAAGAAGTCCAACACGGACATCACGGGCGTCAAGGATCTCGCCGGCAAGGAGGTCTGCACGGTGCTCGGGTCGACGTACGAGGACACGCTGAAGAAGCAGGCCCCGCAGGCCAAGCGGCGACTCGTGGACACGTACTCGGAGTGCCTGGAGCTGATTCAGAACGGCGCCGTCGAGGCGGAGTCGACCGACGACGTGATCCTGACCGGCCACATCATTCAGGACGACACGCTCAAGCTCGTCGGCGAGCCGCTGACGACCGAGCCCTACGGCGCCGGCATCAAGGACGGCGATACGGCCTTCCAGACGTTCGTCAACGACTCGATCAAGAAGTTCATGGACGACGGTCGCTGGGTGCAGTCCTTCCAGAACTGGATCGGCCGCTACACCGGCGAGGAACAGAAGCCGCCGACGATGACGCTCAAGGAGGCGATCGACCTCACGAAGTGAGCGCTTGGATCGATCTCCTGACGGAGAACTTCGACGCGCTGGCAAGTGGCTTCTGGGTCACTTGCCGGCTCGTCGTCGGATCCTTCCTCGTGGCTGCGGTCGTTGGAACGATCGTCGCCGCGCTGCGGATCGCGCCGTCGAAGTGGCTGCAGCGTCTCGGCGGCATCTACGTCGAGACGTTTCGCAACATCCCGCTGCTCGTCCTGTTGTTCATCGCCTACTTCGGTCTGCGGCGGGCGGGACTGCCGGTCGGGACCTGGACCGCGGGCATCGCCTCGCTCGGGCTCTACACGGCGGCGTACGTCGCCGAGGTGCTGCGCTCGGGCGTCTTCGCCGTCAGCCGGGGCCAGAAGGAGGCGGCGCTGTCGCTCGGCTTCGACGAGCGCGAGACGCTGCGGCGGATCGTGCTGCCGCAGGCGATCCGGACAGTCATCTCGCCGCTGGGCTCGATCACGATCGCGATGATCAAGAACTCCGTGATCGTCGGGGGCGCGGTGGCGATCAACGATCTGCTGAAGGAGTCGCGGATCATCGCCTCACGCACGTTCGAGACCGAGGCCGCCTTCTTCTGGGCGGCGCTCGGATACCTGCTGCTGACGGTGGCGGCGACGGTCGCCGTGCGCCGTCTCGAGCGACGCTATGCGATCCGCCGCTGAACGTTCATGAGCTACCTCTTCGACCCCGACAACTGGGAGTGGCTCGTCACCTCCAACAACTTCGAGTTCCTGCTCGAAGGGTTCGCCGTCAACGCCCAGATCGCGCTCATCGCGCTCGTCTTCTCGCTGATCCTCGGGCTCGCGCTGGCGCTCGGGCGGCTCTCGCGCAACAAGCCGCTGGCCTTCCTCGTCGGGCTGTGGGTCGACGTCTGGCGCAACCTGCCCGTCCTGCTCGTGATCCTCTACGTCTACCTCGCGATGCCGACGTCCTGGCGCGAGGCGTACGAGGACGCGGCGCCGGAGTTCCTGCCCGACGTGCTGCAGACCGGACGCGTCTTCGCCGCCCTGGCGGCGCTCGTGCTCTACAACTCGGCCGTGCTGGCGGAGATCATGCGCGCCGGCATCCAGTCGCTCGACCGCGGCCAGAACGAGGCCGCCGTCGCGCTGGGGCTGACGTACTGGCAGCGGATGCGGCTCGTGATCCTGCCGCAAGGGCTGCGCCGGATGCTGCCCGCGACCGTCTCGCAGCTGATCACGCTCAACAAGGACACGACGCTCGTCTACATCATCGCGATCGAGGAGGTCTCCCGCCGCGGCCGCATCCTCACCGGCTTCAACTTCTTCGGCGGCGTGCAGGCGCCGCTGCTGCAGGTCTTCCTGGTGATCGGGCTCATGTTCATCGTCACGAACCTCGCGCTCTCGCGGCTGTCGCGGCGCCTGGAGATCCGCGAGCGCGAGCGCAGCGGCACGACCGTCGAGCCGATCGCCGGCCTCGAGGACCAGGTCGCGACCGTCCAGGCACGCTAGCCGCGCTCAGACGCGCAGGTCGGGCAGCCGGTCCTGCGCGCGCCGCCGTTCGAGTGAGACGAGCGCGATCAGCGCCACGCCGGCGACGGCGAGCGCGATCGACTCGCCGACGGAGTCGCTGCCGAACAATGGCAGCGCGTTGTCGAGCGGCCCGAGTGGAGCACGCGAGCTCGGTCCGACGATCGCGCCGCCCCCGACGCGCAGCTCGGCGTACCACCAGATGCTCGTCAGCAGCGTCAGGCCCGCGAGCGTCGCGCCGCTGCGCGGCGCGGCGCGCAGGCCCCAGGCGATCAGCGGCGTGGCGATCGGCAGCGCCGCGACGAGATAGCGCCCGGGGAAGTAGAAGCCGAACATCGTCGGCGCGACGAACGTCGCGACGAGCACCTGGGCGCCGAACACGAGCGCGCAGAGCGTCGCGGCGATCTCGATGTCGCGGCGCTCGCGCAGCACGCGCGCGATGTGATCGCGGCGCGAGCGCCACAGCAGCCAGGCGCCGTAGAACGCGAGTGCGAGCAGCGGAGCCCAGCGCAGCTCGCCGTAGCTGCGGTCCAGCCAGAGCCCCACGAGGCGGGGCGCGCGCTCGACGAAGTCAGACCCCTCGAGGTAGCCGAACTGGCGCCCCGGGGCCGCCGCGGCGGCGGGCGTGAAGCCACCGAAGAAGCGGTCGTTGATCGTCACGAACATGACGCCCGAGAACAGCAGCACCTCGATCTCGACGAGCAGCGCGAAGCCGCGCGCGCGGCGCCGCAGCCAGTGCAGCAGCGCGAACGCGACGACGAGGCCCGCGGCGACGAACTGCAGCCCCAGCCACGGCAGCATGCCGATCGCGAATGCCGCCGCGGCGACCCAGCGGATCCGTGGTCGATCGCGCACCGTCAGCGCCATCAGCGCCGCCCCGACGAGCAACGCGCCCGCGGTCAGCTCGGGCGTCACCGTCGTCGAGTAGGCGAGCGCCGGCGGCGACAGGCCAACGGCGAGGGCGGCGCCATCGGCCCATTGCGCCGGCACGACGCGGCGCGACAGCGCCGCCGCGAGCACGAACGCGAGCGCCGCGATCGCGGCCAGCAGTAGCTGCACGGCGAGCGTTCCGCCGAGCGCATAGGCGGGCGCGATGACGAGCGCGAAGCCGGCCCCGTGCGGCTCGTTGGCCTGGCCGTTCGTCAGGCGGCCGTGGCGTTCGAGGAGGTACGGATACCAATCGCGGTAGGCGCGTGTGGCGTACTCGTCGCGTAGGTCGATGTCGCCGTCGCTGACGATCGACTCCGCGGTCAGCAGGTAGTGCGGCTCGTCACCGCCGAACTGCGAGCTGCCGAATGCGTGCAGGCCGATCGTGGCGGCGTAGGCCGCGAAGAGGACGAGCCAGAGCGCGACAGCGCGACGCACAGCCCAATGATCGCGGCTCGTGCGCCGTAGGCGTTCGCTGACGGCGACGACGCGGTCAGCGCGACAGCGAGCGGGCGAGCTCGACGAAGAGCCGCACGCCCCAGCCCGAGCCGCCCTTGGAGGCGTACGGCTTGCCCGCGCCCCAGGCGGTGCCGGCGATGTCGAGGTGCGCCCACGGCACGTCGCCTGTGAAGCGCTGCAGGAACTCGGCGGCGACAATCGATCCGGCCTTGCGCGTCTCGTTGACGTTCATGAGGTCGGCGGTCTCGCTGTCGAGCGCCTTCGCGTAGTCCGCGTGCAGCGGCAGCCGCCAGACGATCTCGCCGGTCGTCGTCGCGGCCGCGCTCACCTGCGCCGCCCAGTCGTCGTCGGAGGCCATCAGGCCAGCGTGCGTGTTGCCGAGCGCCGTGATGATCGCCCCCGTCAGCGTCGCGATGTCGACGAGCCGCTCGGCGCCCTGCTTGACGGCATGCGTCAGGCAGTCGGCGAGCACGAGCCGGCCCTCGGCGTCGGTGTTGATGATCTCGATCGTCGTGCCGTTGGCGGCGGTCACGACGTCGCCGGGCTTCACCGCACGGTCCGAGGGCATGTTCTCGGTCGCGCCGACGACGGCGATCACGCGGACCGGCAGGCGCAGCTCGGCGATCGCCTCGATCGCGCCGAGCACGGCCGCGCCCCCCGACATGTCGAACTTCATCTCGAACATCTTGTTCGCGGGCTTGATCGAGATCCCGCCGCTGTCGAACGTGACCGCCTTGCCGACGAGGCCCAGCACGGGGCCGCTCGCGTCGGGGCCCTCGTAGCGCACGGTGATCAGCGCGGGCTCTTCGAGCGAGCCCTGCGCGACGCAGGCGAACGAGCCCATCCCCAGCCGCTGTAGGCCGTCGCGGCCCTCGACCTCGACCGTCACGCCGTCCAGCTCGCCGAGCGCGCGGGCGGCGTCGGCGAGGTGTCGCGGGGCCATCTCGTTGGCGGGCGTGTTCTGCAGATCGCGAGCCGCGTTGACCGCGCGAGCGACGATCTCCGCCTCGCCGACGACCGTCGTCAGATCATCGTGCGCGCTGATGACGAGCGCCTCGAGGCCCTTCGGCTCGTCCGAGGCCGCGCTCTTGAAGCGATCGAAGCGGTAGCCGGTCAGCAGCGTGCCCTCGACGATCGCCGCCGCGATCTCCGCTCCGACCTTGTGCGGCACCTCCCAGCAGAGGCGCTTGGCGCCGAGCTCCCGCGCGCGCCCGAACGCCGCGGCGGACGCGACCCGGACCCTCTCGGCGTCGAGCTCCTCGCGTGCGCCGAGGCCGACGAGCACCCAGCGCTTGCCGCCCGCGTGGCCAACGGCGAGATGGCGGTGCTTGGCCTTTGCCTCGCCCGCTGCGACGAGCCCGTTCAGGACGCCGTCGACATCGTGATGGACCTTCTCGCCGCTCAACACGCCGATCACGACGGTGTCGGCTTCGGCGTCCTGCGGCAGTGCGGTGGTGGTCTCGACGAGCACGACGGGGGAGCCTACCCGCGGGCGCGCGCCGGCCCTGATTAGACTGGCCCGAACTCCTGAACGTAGCCTCGATCCGGGCTACTGCGATCTACGAAGAGAGCTGCCAATGCCCAAGACCGTCATCCTCGGCTCCGCGCGAACCCCGATCGGGAAAATGGGCGGCGGCCTGTCCACGCTCGACGCCACCGAGCTCGGTGGGATCGCGATCCGCGCCGCCCTCGAGCGCGCGAACATCAACGGCGACGAGGTCGGGCACGTGGTCATGGGCCAGGTACTGCAGGCCGGCCAGGGCCAGATCCCCTCCCGCCAGGCGCAGATCAAGGGCGGGATCCCGAAGGAGGTCAGCTCCGAGACGATCAACAAGGTCTGCGCATCGAGCGTGCGCGCGGTCGGCATCCTCGACGCACAGATCCGCGCCGGCGACGTCGAGGTCGGCGTCGGCGGCGGCATGGAGTCGATGTCGTGCGCGCCCTACATGCTGCCCAAGGCCCGCTTCGGCTTCCGCATGGGCGACGCGAAGGCGCTCGACGCGATGGTCCACGACGGGCTGACGAACCCCTTCAGCGGGCGCCAGATGTTCGACGAGGCGACCGAGATCGGCGACGAGCTCGAGATCACCCGCCTGGACCTCGACCGCTGGGCGCTGCGCAGCCACGAGCGCGCGATCGAGGCGACCGACAACGGTCGCCTGCCCGACGAGATCGTCGCGGTCACCGTCAAGGGCCGCAAGGGCGACACCGTCGTCGAGGTCGACGAGGCGCCGCGCCGCGGCAGCACGCTGGAGTCGCTCGCCAAGCTGCGCGGGCTCGTCAGCGCGGAGGGCTCGCACACGGCCGGCAACTCGCCGGGCGTCAACGACGGCGCCGGCGCGATCGTCGTCGCCTCCGACGAGTGGGCGGCCGCGAACGGCAAGCAGGTGCTCGCGACGATCATCGCTCAGGCCCAGACCGCCGAGGACTTCGCGTACCTCGCGCGCACGCCCGCCAACGCCGCGAAGGTCGCGCTGGCGAAGGCCGGTCTGAGCGCCGAGGACATCGATCTGTGGGAGATCAACGAGGCGTTCGCGTCGGTCACGCTGAACTCGATGCGGATGCTCGGAATCGACGAGGAGAAGGTCAACGTCAACGGCGGCGCGGTCGCGCTCGGCCATCCGATCGGCGCCTCCGGCGCGCGCATCATCGGCACGCTCGTGCACGAGCTGCGCCTGCGCGGCGGCGGCCTCGGTTGCGCCGCGATCTGCTCCGGCGGTGGGCAGGGCGACGCGATCATCCTCAAGGTCGAGGTCTGATCGCGCTGAGCAGCGGAGACGACGAAGCGGCGATTGTGCGGGCCGGCGGCGACGGCGCCGGTCCGCGCAGCGCGGCCTTCTTCGATCTCGACCGCACGCTGATGGCGGGCTCGTCGGGCTGGTACTTCGTCCGCGCCGCCTACGAGCACGGCATCATCGACCGCCGGCGCCTCGCCGGCGACATGCTCGACGCGCTGAAGTTCCGTCTCTGGGGCTCGACCGACGCGGGCACGGCGAAGGTGCGTGCGCGCATGGGCACGTACCTCAGCGGCGTCCGGCAGCGCGATCTGCGGCGGATGGCGCCGCGCGTGCTGGCCGGCGTGCTGCCTCGCCTGTATCCCCAGATGCTCGACGTCGCCTACGCCCATCAGGACGCCGGACGGCCGATCTACATCTGCACGGCAGCCTCGCATGAGATGGCGAGCCTGCTGTCGCTCGTGCTGAGTTTCGACGGCGGGATCGGCTCGCGCTCGGAGGTGCTCGACGGCGTCTACACCGGCCGCGAGGGCGGCCTCTTCACGTATCGCGAGGGCAAGGCCCAGGCGATCGCCGAGCTCGCCGAGCGCAAGGGCTTCGATCTGGCCCAGTGCTACGCGTACTCGGACTCCGAGTCCGACCTGCCGATGCTGCGCGCCGTCGGCCATCCGGTTGCCGTCAACCCCGACAGCACGCTGTCGCGGATCGCCCGCGAGGAGGGCTGGGAGGTGCTGAGCTTCGACCGCCTGCACCGCCGCCTGAAGATCGCAGCGGCGGCGCTCGCCGCGGTCGCCGCCAGCGGCGCGGGCCACGTCGTCGTGCGCCGCGCGTCTCCGGCCCCCGCGCCGCGCGGATGGCGCCCGCACGCGCGCCGGGCGATCGCGCGACCGGGGGCGCGCAGCGCGAACCACTAGGTTGATCGCGCGATGAACACCTACGGGCTGACCGACGACCAGAAGGACATCCGCGCGCTCGCCGCGCGCTTCGCCGACGAGGTCGTCGCGCCGCAGGCGATGCAGTGGGACAAGGAGCATCGCTTCCCGAAGGAGGTCGTCGCGCAGCTCGGCGAGCTCGGCCTGATGGGCGTCTGCGTGCCGCAGAGCCTCGGCGGCGCCGGCGCCGACTACCTCACCTACGCGCTCGTCATCGAGGAGCTCTCGCGCGGCGACGCCGGCCTCGGCGTGACGCTCGCGGTGCACACCGGCGCCGGCACGCTGCCGATCATCGCCCGCGGCACGCGCCAGCAGATCGAGCGCCTCGTCCCGCCGCTCGCGCAGGGCCACGAGCTCGCCGCGTTCGCGCTGACCGAGTCCAACGCCGGCTCCGATCCCGCCGCGCTTGCGACGACCTCGGACAACGGCAACCTGACCGGCATGAAGCAGTGGGTCACGAACGGCTCCGCGGCGCACGTCTTCATCGTCTTCGCGAAGGACCCCGATCGGCCGAGCGCGTTCATCGTGCGCCGCGGCGCACATGGCTTCAAGCCCGTGCGCGAGACCGACAAGCTCGGCCTGAACTCCTCGAGCACCGCCGACCTTCAGTTTCAGGACACGCCGGCCGAGCGCCTCGGCCTGCCCGGCGCCGGTCTGCGGATCGCGCTCGCGACGCTCGACGGCGGGCGGATCGGCATCGCCGCCCAGGCGACCGGGATCGCGCAGGCCGCGCTCGACATCGCCGTCAAGCACGCCAAGGAGCGGCGCACGTTCGGCAAGCCGATCGGCGCCCATCAGGCGATCCAGCAGAAGCTCGCCGACATGCAGACCGAGATCGAGGCGGCACGCGCGCTGACGTGGCGCGCCGCGCGGCTGAAGGACGGCGACCGTCCGCACACCGTCGAGGGCGCGCAGGCCAAGCTCTTCGCGTCGGCCGTCGCACGCCGTGTGACGGGCGAGGCGATCCAGGTGCTGGGCGGCTACGGATACACCCGCGACCTGCCGGCCGAGCGTTACTATCGCGACGCGAAGGTCACCGAGATCTACGAGGGAACCTCGGAGATCCAGCGGCTCGTCATCGCCCGCGCGCTGCTCGGCGAGGCCGCCCGCGAGTAGTCCCGCGAGCGCGCTCGCGGCCGCCCGCGCGATGTGGCGCCCGGCCGGGCACGCGGGCCGGTAGGCTCGCGCCCGTGCGTCTGCGAATCCTGCTCGCCAGCGTCTGCGCCGCCGCCGCGCTCGCCGCGATGGCAACGATCGTCGTCGCCCAGCGCGGCGAGCCGTCGACGATCCGCGTGACGCTGAAGAACGTCAACGGCGCCAGCGTCGGCACGGTCAGCCTCACGGCGGCCTCGGCAACGAGTCCGGTCGACGTGCGCGCCAGCGTGCGCCGCCTGCGGTCCGGCTTCCACGGCTTTCACATCCACGCCGCCGGCAGCTGCGTCGCACCGGGCTTCGCGTCAGCGAGCGGGCATATGAAGGCGACCGGCCAGGCGCACGGCGACCACGTCGGCGACATGTCGTCGCTGCTCGCCAAGCGCAACGGCACCGCGACGCTGCGCTTGACGACCGACCGCTTCACGCTCGCCGACCTGCGCGATGCCGACGGCAGCGCCGTCATCGTGCACGCCGGCGCCGACAACTTCGCGAACATCCCGCCGCGCTACGCGCCGAGCGGACCCGACCAGGCGACGCTCGACACCGGCGACAGCGGCGTCCGTCTCGCCTGCGGCGAGATCGCCCCGGGCTCCGGCTGAGCGGTCGCGTCGTCGACGACGCAGACTAGGCTGCGTGGTGACGTGACCACGAAGCCGCTGAACATCGATCCGATCGCCGAGGCGCGCCGCCACTGGACCGAGCGCTGGGGCAGCGAGCCCGCGCGACCGATGGCAGCGATCACGTCGATCATGCGCGCGCAGCAGATCCTGCTCGCCCGCCTCAACGAGCTGCTCGGCCCGCTCGGGCTGACGTTCCCCCGCTACGAGGCGCTGATGCTGCTGTCCTTCACCCGCGAGGGCACGCTGCCGCTGGGCAAGATCGGCGAGCGTCTGCAGGTCCATCGAACGAGCGTCACGAACATCGTCGACAAGCTCGAGGCCGACGGGCTCGTGCAACGCATCGCGCACGAGTCCGACCGCCGCACGACGCTCGCCGAGATCACCGAGACCGGCCGCGACGTCGCGCTGCGCGCGACCGACCTGCTCAACGCCGACGGCTTCGGTCTGGCCGCGCTCGCCGATGCCGAGCAGGAGCACGTCACCGAGCTGCTGCGCACGTTGCGCCAGGAGGCCGGCGACTTCGAGTAGCGGTCGCCGTCAGGTGGCCGTCCGCAGCTCGCCGTGCCAGCCGGCATAGGCGACGAGTTCGTCGCGCGGCAGCAGCGGGACGTCGTACGCCGCGGCGGCCTCGCGGGCGCGCTTGAGCGGTCGTGCGAAGTCCAGCGGGTTGTACGCATCGAGCAGCCCGACCGGGCGCGCGAACTGCGCGCGCCAGCCCGTTTCGCACTCGACGACGCGACCCCACGCGACGACCGCTCCCCAGACCGCCTCCGGCGCCGACAGGTCGGGGTCCTCGGGCAGCTCGTAGTACGCCGACAGCCCACAGTTGCATGCGCCGAACGGCGCTTCGTGGCCGCGCAGCGCCCAGCACTTGGCGACGTGCGTCGCGCCGGGCGGCCAGGGCATCGGCGTGACGCGCGGCGCGACCATCGTGCGCGCCGGCGTGGGCACGAAGCGACCGGCGACGAAGATGCCCGAGTACAGCCCGCTGCGCCGCACGCCCCAGCGACGGAAGCCGACGAGCGGGGGCTCGAGCGGCGCGCCGCTGACGTCCGCCGGCGCCAGCTCTTCGGATCCAGCATGGCGACGTTCGGTCACGCCGACAGGCTTTCCTAGGTCACCCATTCGCCGGGGTGGGATGCTACGCCAGTGAGCGGCCCAGACGATCTCCCACCGGAGCCCGAGCGCGGGCCGGAGCCCGAGCGCGGCGACGTCCGCGACGACATCACGAAGGAGCTCGCGCGGCTGTTTCCCGACGACCGCATGCAGCGGATCGTCGATCGCCTCGCGCTCGAGACCGAGGACGACGTGCAGTTCATCATCGACCTGATCAGCGCGACGTTCACGCGCGGGCTGGAGTTCGGCGCGATCGAGGTCACGGCGCAGCAGATCGAGCTCGGCCAGGACGTCGGGCCGGCGCAGATCGAGATCGCGCACGTCGACCTTCCGTAGTGGTCGACCACACGCGCTTGAGTGCGGTGTGCCGGCCGTGGCACCCTACGCGCACATGCGCAAGCTCCAGAGCCAGGGCGTTCACCACATCACGATCGTCGGCGCCGACCGCCAGACCTCGATCGACTTCTGGGAGGGCGTGCTCGGGATGCCGTTCGTCTTCGAGCAGCCCAACCTCGACAACGCGTCCGAGAGCCACCTCTACTTCGATCCCGGCGACGGCCGTCTGATCACGATCTTCACCGACGAGGACCGGGCGGGCGCTGCCGGCCGCACGCCGACGGATCCGGGCTGCGTGCACCACCTCGCGTTCGCGGTCTCGCAGGCGACGTTCGCGCAGGCCGTCGAGCGGCTCGACGAGCGCGGGATCGCGCACAGCGGCGTCAAGGACCGCGGCTTCATGGACTCGATCTACTTTCAGGATCCGCTCGGCCTGCTGATCGAGCTCGCGTCATATCGCTTCGAGCCGCCGGCCGGTCACACGCACGCCGACGTGCTGCTGGAGGCGCACCGCCTGCGCGTCGAGCGCGACGACTACAACATCGACCGTGAGCACCTCGCCGACGCGATCGAGGCGCTCGTCGCCCGTTCGCGCGCGTCGCTGTCGGACGATCGCGCGCCGAAGCATCCCTACCGCTGAGCGCCCGCGCGGCTGACGCGCCCGCCCGAGGCGCGGCGGTTGCGCGTCGCTCTGCTATGATGCGCGGACTTCCGACTATCGGCCTACCTACACTATGGCGACCACGCACCATCCCCCGACGACGAGCGACGAGTGGCGCGCCGCGTACGCGCTGCAGCCCGAGCGCGACGTGCCGTTCGAGACGCTGAGCGGGACGCCGGTCAAGGCGCTCTACACGGCCGACGACGCGCCCGGCGATCCCGGTCACCCGGGCGTCTTCCCGTACACCCGCGGCGTCTACCCGTCGATGTATCGCGGCCGCCTCTGGACGATGCGTCAGTTCGCGGGCTTCGGCACCGCCGAGGAGACCAACGAGCGCTTCCGCTACCTGCTCGCGCACGGGCAGGACGGCCTCAGCACCGCGTTTGACATGCCCAGCCTGATGGGCCACGACTCCGACGATGCCGTCAGCCTCGGCGAGGTCGGCCGCGAGGGCGTCGCCGTCGACACGCTCGACGACATGCGGACGCTGTTCGACGGGATCGACCTCGGCGAGATCTCGGTCTCGATGACGATCAACGCGCCCGCGGCGGTCATGCTCGCGTTCTACGTCGCCGCCGCCGAGGAGCGCGGGATCCCCGCCGAGCGCCTGCGCGGCACGATCCAGGCCGACATCCTCAAGGAGTACATCGCCCAGAAGGAGTGGTGCTTCCCGGTCGACCCCGCGATGCGCCTGTGCGGCGACATGATCGAGTGGTGCACGCGGACGATGCCCCGCTGGCACCCGATCAGCGTCTCCGGCTACCACATCCGCGAGGCCGGCTCGACCGCCGCGCAGGAGCTCGCGTTCACGATCAAGGACGGCCTGACGTACGTCGAGCAGGCGATCGAGCGCGGCCTCGACGTCGACGACTTCGCGCCCCGCCTGAGCTTCTTCTTCAACGCCCAGATCGACTTCTTCGAGGAGATCGCGAAGTACCGCGCCGCACGTCGGATCTGGGCGCGCGAGCTGCGCGAGCGCTTCGGCGCGACCGACCCGCGCTCGTGGCGGATGCGCTTCCACACGCAGACCGCGGGCGTCAGCCTGACCGCGCAGCAGCCGTTGAACAACATCGTGCGCACGACGATCGAGGCGCTCGCCGGGGTGCTCGGCGGCACGCAGTCGCTGCACACGAACTCCTACGACGAGGCGCTCGCCCTGCCGACCGAGGCGGCGGCGCGGATCGCGCTGCGCACGCAGCAGGTCATCGCGCACGAGACCGGCGCGACGAACACGATCGATCCGCTCGGCGGCTCGTACTTCGTCGAGGCGCTGACCGACCGCCTCGAGCGCGAGGCGTACGACTACTTCAGCCGCATCGACGAGCTCGGCGGCATGGTCGAGGCCGTCAAGCAGAGCTTCCCGCAGCGCGAGATCGCCGACGCCGCGTTCGCGCTCCAGCTGCAGTACGACAGCCGCGAGCGGATCCTCGTCGGGGTCAACGACTACGTCGACGCCGGCGACGAGGAGATCCCGACGCTGCGGATCGACCCCGAGCTCGAGCGCAAACAGCGCGGGCGCCTGCAAGCCGCGCGGGCGCGGCGCGACGGCGCCGAGGTGGCGCGCACGCTGACGTCGCTGCGCGCGGGCGCGGCGAGCGCGCGCGCGAACCTGATGCCGGCGCTGCTGGACTGCGCGCGTGCGCACGCCTCGGAGGGCGAGATCGTTCGCGCGCTGCAGGACGTCTTCGGGACGTACACGGAGACGCCGGTCTTCTGAGCGCAAGTACACGCGTTGTGGTGTAACCCGCGGGCGCGCGTCCACTCGTGAAGGGTTGGTCAAGCCTCGCTCGGCGGCGCTTCGGCGGATGGCGACCGGGTAGCCAAGAACTACCCCCCGCGCGGACGCACATCGCGACCACGAAGGAGGACGACCCATGTCCATACGCACGCGGAAGCTGACCCTTGCAGCGCCCCTCGCGATCGGCCTCGCCGCACTCGCGGCCGGTCCACTCGCCTCATCGGCGAGTGCCAGCGCCGTCGGGATCCAGCCCTTCAACGAGGGCACCGTCGACACCCCCTGGGGCAGCTTCGACGTCCCGCGCGGCGAGCTCGACCACGGCACGACCGGCAAGGGCCTGCGCGTCGAGAGCGACAGCGCCGGGTTAACCTCGGTCTCCCCGGTCTGCAACTGGGAGATGATCTACGAGCACTCGAACCTCGACGGCGTCGTCTACCGCAGCCAGACGAGTGGCCTGATCTCCGACTGCGACACGAACGTCAACGCACCCGGCGTGACCTGGACCGGCAACGCCCAGCCCGGCAAGAGCTGTGCCGTGCTGCGGGCCGGCGGTGCCACGCTGGCGCGCCAGTGCCACAACATCACCGCGCACTGACGCGCGGTCGCCGAGATGCCGGCGCGTGGCGCGACGGGTAGGTTCTCGCGTCATGCGCCACCGCCGACACCTCAGCGCGCTCGGCGTGCTGGCCGGTATATGCCTCTCGACGCCGAGCGCTGCTCAGGCGCAATCCGCCGCTGAGCTCTGCGCGGACGCCGAGCCGGGCCTGATCAACTGCGGCCCGGGCAACGATCGCCAGGTCGCGGGCGGCGGCGACAAGGTGCCGCACGACGACGGTCTGAACAAGAAGAAGGGCCAGCGCGCGACGCGCGTCTGGCCGAAGGTCAGCGGCATCCTCTGGCAGGTGATGGACGAGAGTCGCGACGCGACGTTCAAGCGCACGAAGCTCGGCGGGCCGCTGAACGACGAGCTGCTCGGCCGCCACGGCTCGGACATCCTGCTCGGCAGCGGCGGTCACGACATCCTCTGGGGCGATTGGGATCCGCTCAACAACAACACGCGCCAGCGCGACATCCTCAGCGGCGGGCCCGGCAACGACTGGCTCTACCCGAGCCACGGGCGCTCGGTCGTCAGAGGCGGGCCGGGCACCGACTATGTCTGGGCGTACTACGGCAAGGGCACGATCGACTGCGGACCCGGGAGCGATACCGCCCGCGTGCGCACGAACGGCGCCTTCAAGCTGCGCGGCTGCGAGCGCATCCGCCACTTCTGCGCCCATGGCGAGAACAGCGCCGGCCTGTGCCTGTCACCGACCGGCAAGGCCGTCGCCGCCGCTGCCGAATATGATCCGCGCGCCCGATGACCGACCCTGCAGCTTCGAACAAGAAGATCCGTGTCGTCGTCGCCAAGCCCGGCCTCGACGGACACGACCGCGGCGCGAAGATCATCGCCCGCGCGCTGCGTGACGCCGGCATGGAGGTGATCTACACGGGGCTGCATCAGACCCCGGAGCAGATCGTCGAAACGGTGATCCAGGAGGACGCGCAGGCGGTTGGCCTGTCGATCCTCTCGGGCGCCCACATGACGCTCGTCCCGCGCATCGTCACGCTGCTCAAGGAGCAGGGCGTCAACGATGTCGTCGTCACGGTCGGCGGGACGATTCCCAGCGACGACATCCCCGAGCTCAAGCGATTGGGCGTGGCGGAGGTCTTCACGCCAGGATCGAGCACGGAGGCGATCATCGACTTCATCCGCGGCGCGGTGGCGGCGGCGTAGCCGACCGTACCGCGTCACGATTGACTGGTCAGTCAATCGGTACCCTGACGCCCATGCCACGTCTGCCCGAAGGAGGCTCCCGTTGAAGATCTGCGTCCTTGTGAAGGAGGTGCCCGACGCCGCCGTCGAGAAGCGAATCAACCCGTCGACGGGGCGGATGGACCGCGGCGGGGAGCGCAACCTCAACCCGTACGACACGCACGCGATCGAGGCCGCGATGCAGGTCCGCGAGGGCGGTGAGGTCGAGGTCGAGGAGATCATCGCCGTGACGATGGGTCCGAGCACCGCCGTGCGCGCGTTGCACAAGGCCGTCTCGCTCGGCGCCGACCGCTCGGTTCACCTCTCCGACGACGCGCTCGCCGGCTCCGACGTCGTCGCCACGGGCTACGCGCTGGCGAAGGTTCTCGAGCGCGAGAGCCCCGACCTCGTGCTGCTCGGCCAGCAGTCCGATGACGGCGAGTGCTACACGATCGGCGCCGTCGTCGCCGACTACCTGAAGATGCCGTCGCTGACGCAGGTCATCAAGATGGACGTCACGACCGGCACGCTGCGCTGCGAGCGCCAAGCCGAGTACGGCTACGACACGGTCGAGATCGAGCTGCCCGCCGTCATCTCCGTCGGCGACGCGATCAACGAGCCCCGCTATCCCTCGCTGAAGGCGATCATGGGGGCGAAGAAGAAGCCGCTCGACGCCGTCGGCATCGACGACGTCGGCCTCGAGGCCGACCGCGTCGGCGAGGCCGGCTCGAAGGTCGTCTGCGGCGACTTCAAGGCCCCACCGCAGAAGGCCGCCGGCGAGATCATCGAGGACGAGGACACGAACGAGACGGTCGAGAAGATCATCGCCTGGCTCGACGAAAGGAAGCTGTTGTCATGAGTGGCATCCTCGCCTACGCGCTGCACTACGAGGGCGCCTTCAACAAGAACTCGCTGGGCGGCGTCTCGGAGGCGGCCAAGCTCGCCGGCGAGCTCGGCTGCGAGGCGCACGCCGTCGTCATCGGCGACGTCTCCGACGAGCTCGCAGCGACGCTCGGCAACTACGGCGTGACGAAGGTCTTCCGCGCCAAGGACGCGCCGGAGGGACTCGCCCAGCCGGTCGTCGACGTGATGGCGCAGGTGATGGACGACAACGGTCACGACTACGCGCTGTTCGGCGGCGGACTGCTCGGCTTCGAGATCGGCGCCGGGCTTGCCGCGCGCCTGAACGCGGGCGTGACGATGGAGGTCACGCAGGTCGACGTCGTCGACGGCAAGCTCACCGCCGAGCGCCCGATCCACGGCGACTCGTCGATCTCGACGTCCTCCTACAAGGACCGCGGGATCATCATCGGCCGGCTGAACGCGTTCGAGACGGCCGCGCCGAGCGACGCTGCCGCCGAGGTCGAGGACGTCGACGTCGAGCTGTCGGAGTTCTCGACGAAGGCGAAGATGCTCCAGCGCGGCGAGGCCCGCGGCGAGGACATCGACATCGAAGGCGCGAACATCCTCGTCGCCGGCGGGCGCGGGCTCGGCAAGCCCGAGGGCTTCGAGCTGTGCGAGGCGCTGGCCGAGGCGCTCGGCGGCGCCGTCGCGGCGACGCGCGCGGTCGTCGACGCCGGCTGGTATCCGTACTCGACGCAGATCGGGCAGACCGGCAAGACGGTCTCGCCGAAGCTCTATCTCGCGGCCGGCATCTCCGGCGCGATCCAGCACAAGGTCGGCTTCCAGTCATCGGAGAACATCGTGGCGATCAACAAGGACTCCAACGCCCCGATCTTCGAGTACTCCGACCTCGGCATCGTTGGCGACCTCAACAAGATCCTGCCCAAGCTGACCGAGGCCGTGAAGGCGAAAAAGGGCTCGTAGTGTCCGCTGGCAACGGAGGCGCCCCGGCGCCGGCGCAGTTCCCGCCCCCGGTCGATCCGCAGGGCGAGTTCATCAAGCACGGCCTCGATCCCGAGGACGAGCTGATCGAGGTCGGCGTCGCGATCGTCGGCGGCGGCACCGCGGGCCTGGCCTGCGCCAACCGCCTGCTGGCGCTGCTCGAGGACGACGCCGAGCTGCTCGAGTCGCTCGGCGAGGTGCCGGTCGCGGTGATCGAGAAGGCGAAGACCTGCGGTGGCCACAACCTGTCCGGCGCGGTCATGCGCCCGGGCCCGCTGGAGCAGCTCTTCCCCGACCTCAGCCGCGAGGACTGGCGCAAGGAGGGCTTCGCGTTCGGCGCCGTCGGCAAGGAGGCGGTCTACCTCATGCCGAGCGCGAAGAAGGCGCTGAAGATCCCCACGCCGCCGCCGTTTCGGAACCACGGCAACGAGGTCGTCTCGGTCGCCGCGCTCGCGCGCTACCAGCAGCGCATCGCCGAGGAGGCCGGCGCCTACGTGCTCACCGAGACCGCTGCCACACAGCTGATCGTCGAGGACGGCCAGGTCGTCGGCGTGCGCTCCGGCGACAAGGGGCGCGGCAAGGAGGGCCAGGAGCTGCGCAACTTCGAGCCCGGCACCGACGTCAAGGCGAAGTGCACCGTCCTCGCCGAGGGCTGCTGGGGACATCTGACCGGTGCGGCGATCCGCGAGTTCGATCTCGCCGCGGGCCGCGAGCCGCAGGTCTGGGAGCT
This sequence comes from uncultured Actinomycetes bacterium, assembly GCA_963780585.1. Taxonomy (GTDB): domain Bacteria; phylum Actinomycetota; class Thermoleophilia; order Solirubrobacterales; family Solirubrobacteraceae; genus CADCVQ01. The sequence goes on along the minus strand of CAWADD010000021.1, from coordinate 89,651 downwards.
CGGCGTCAAGGAGGTCTGGAGGGTCCCCAAGCCGCTCGACCGACTGATCCACACGATCGGCCCGTGGCCGCTGAAGCTCAAGCGCAAGTACGGCCAGATCGGCGGGACGTGGCTGTACCCGATGAAGGACGAGAAGACCGGCGACGACCTCGTCTCGATCGGCTTCGTCGTCGACCTCGAGTACGCCGACGCGACGACGTCCGCCCACGACCTGCTGCAGCAGTTCAAGCTGCACCCGCTCGTGCGCGAGATCCTCGACGGCGGCGAGCGCATCAGCTGGGGAGCGAAGGCGCTGCCGGCCGGCGGCTGGTGGTCGATGCCGAAGCTCACGATGCCCGGCGCGCTGCTCGTCGGCGACTCGGCCGGGATGGTCGACACCGTCTCGCTGAAGGGCGTGCACCACTCGGTGCTGTCGGGCAAGCTCGCGGCCGAGGCGATCTTCGCGGCGCTCAAGCGCGGCGACGGGGCGCTCGACAGCTACGAGGATGCGGTCAACGCGTCGCTGATCGGCAAGGAGCTCTACGAGGTGCGAAACACGCGCCAGCCGTTCCAGAAGGGCTTCTTGCGCGGCGGTCCGCTCGTCAACCTCATGATCATGTCCAAGGGCCGCTTCCCCGGCGGGCGCTGGAAGTGGCACCGCAACGACGAGCGGCCGATGTTCATCGGCGACACGAAGGACGGCTATCCCAAGCCCGACGGCAAGTACACCTTCGACAAGCTGTCGTCGGTCTACATCACCGGCAACGCGACCCGCGACGACGCGCCGAACCACATCCGCGTGCGCAAGCGCGTGCCGCGCGAGGTCGCCGAGACGTGGGCCTGGATGTGCCCGGCCGGGGTCTACGAGATTCCCGACGACGCGCCGTCGAGCGGCGACGTCGACGTGATCGTCAACTACACGAACTGCGTGCAGTGCGGCGCGATCACGGCGAAGGGCGGACGCCTGACGACGCCCGAGGGCGGCGACGGCCCGCTGTACCAGAACACATGAGCACGGCATGACGGAGCCGCCGAACGAAGCTCGACAGCGTGCGCGGGCGACATGGGCGGCCGGCGACTGGGACAGCTTCTCGAACCGGATCGCGTCGGTCGGCCAGCTGATCCTCGACCGCGTCGGCGTCGAGCCGGGCCTCGAGCTGCTCGACGTCGGAACCGGCAGCGGCGGCACCGTCGCGATCCCGGCGGCGCTGCGCGGGGCCAGCGTGGTGGGTCTCGACGTGACGCCCGAGCTGTTCGAGCACGCACGCCGGCGCGCGGCGGAGGCGGGCGTCGAGGTCGAGTGGATCGAGGGCGACGCCGCGGAGCTGCCGTTCGCGGACGCGAGCTTCGACCGGGTGACGTCCACGTTCGGCGCGATGTTCGCGCCCGATCACGCGGCGGCGGCGGCCGAGCTCGTGCGCGTCTGTCGGCCCGGCGGGCGGATCGGGATGACGACGTGGTTCAACCACGGCTTCGTCGGCGAGATGTTCACGCTCGCGGGCTCGTTCATGCCGCCCCCGCCGCCCGGCGCGCAGACGCCGCCGCAATGGGGCGTCGAGGAGCACGTCGTCGAGCTCTTTGGCGCGGCGGGCGCGAGCCCGACACTGACGATCGAGACGGCCGAGTTTCATTGGCCGTCCGTCGAGCGGGTCGTGCGCGACTACGCGGAGGACTTCGGACCGTTCGTGATCGCTCGCGGCCTGCTCGAGCCACAAGGTCGCTGGGACGAGTTCCTGGGCGCGTTCGGCGATCTCGTCGGAGCCTTCAACCGGGCCGACGACGGGACTGTGACGTTGCACGCCGAGTACTTCGCGATCATCGTCGAGCGCTGACCGCCGAGCCACCGTCGGAGCGCGGGCGCCGTCACGAGGCAGCTCCGCCCGCGCCGCCCGCCGACGCCTGCGCGTCCGCGCTGAGCGCGCGCACGACGAATGCCGCGAACAGCAGCAGCCCCGCGTCGACCGCGGCCGGGTCCTCGGTGGTGATCCCCACCGGCCGCTTGCCCCAGCCCTTGCCCTCGATCGTCACGAGGCTGCGCTCGCCGTCTGCGAGCGCATAGCGCTCGCGCCAGATGCTGTCGGGGCGCAGCGCGAGCTCGCGGTCGGACCAGCGCAGCGTGCCGCCACGGCGCAGCGTGCGTCCCTCGAACTCGCCGACGAGCGTGCCCGCGGCATCGGTGGCTTCGATCACGCAGCGAACGATCCCGTGGCGCGAGATCTCCCAGCTGCGCTCGCCGGCCTCGGCGGTCGCCGAGCGCGCGGTCAGGCCGCGCAGGCGCAGCGTGCCGACGCCCTCGAGTGCGTAGCAGCGCCGGTCGCCCGGGACGCGGGTGAGCTTGAGATCGGTCATGCCAGGGACGGTAGAGCACGTTCCGAGCGCCGCGGCGGCGCTCCGATGGGCGTCCAGCGCACGGTCGGGTGCTCGGTAGACTGGACCGACCATGAAGACCGAAATCCATCCCGACTACGTCGCCGCTCACGTTCGCTGCACGTGCGGCAACGAGTTCATGACGCGCTCGACGCAGTCCGAGATCCACGTCGAGATCTGCTCCAACTGCCACCCGTTCTACACGGGCCGTCAGAAGCTCGTCGACACCGGTGGACGGGTCGACCGCTTCAAGCGCCGCGCCGCCAAGCGCGCAGCCGACCGCAGGTAACGCTCCCGCCGCGAGGCGACCACGATGAACGCCGGCACGGACGCCGAGCGAGCACTCCGGGCGGTTGCCTCCGAGCAGCCGCTGGTCGCGGCGCAGGATGCGCCGCTCGGAGGCCAGGCGGTGCTCGAGGGCGTGATGATGCGCGGCGTCAGCACGTGGGCCGTCGCGGTCCGCGTGCCGGCGGCCGAGCAGATCGCCGGCGGCCGGCGGATGGCCTCCGGCGAGGCCGCGCGCGGTGAGATTCGCGTGCAGAGCTTCCCGCTCGTCTCGGCGCTCAAGCGCCACCGCTGGCTGCGCCTGCCGGTCATCCGTGGCGTCGTCGCGCTCGGCGAGTCGCTGAAGATCGGCTTCGCCGCGCTGAACATCTCCGCCAACGCGCAGGCGCCCGACGGCGAGCAGGAGATCTCGCGCGCGACGTGGGCGGGCACGGTCTTCCTCGGGCTGGCCCTCGCGGTCGGGCTGTTCTTCGTGCTGCCGGTCGGCCTGACGAGCATCTTCAAGGACGCGCTGCCGAACGCGCTCGTCTTCGTCGTCGTCGAGAAGCTCGTCCGGATCGCGATCTTCCTGACGTACCTGTGGGCGATCTCTCGGCTCGCGCATCTGCAGCGCGTCTTTCAGTACCACGGCGCCGAGCACAAGACGATCTCCTGCTACGAGGCCGGGCTCCCGCTGACGCCGGAGCACGCGCAGCGCTGCAGCCGCCTGCATCCGCGCTGCGGGACGAGCTTCATGTTGATCGTGATGATCGTTGCGGTCGTCGTCTTCGCGCCGCTCGGAACGCCCGCCTGGTACTGGCTGTTCGCCTCCCGCATCATCGGCATCCCGCTCGTCGCCGGGCTCGCGTTCGAGGTCATCAGGTGGTTCGGGCGCAACCGCTCCAAGCGCTGGGCGCGCGCCCTGATGCTGCCGGGCATGAAGCTCCAGCTGCTGACGACGCGCGAGCCCGACCTCGGCCAGCTGGCGGTCGCGATCGCGGCGCTGGACGCCGTGCTCGCCGTCGAGCGGCCGGGCGAGGCGAGCGACGAGGACCGGATCGGGATGGAGGTCGTCGCGTAGCGGCGGATGTCGCGTTGACCCCTCGATGCGGGGTCAAGGCGACATCGCTGATTCCGCGATCTGTTCGACGAGCGCTATCGAGGCGCGGTGGCGTGCCGCGCGGGGTGGGCGGGGTGGGCGGGGTGGGCGGGCGGCTCGCGGAACGGCATCGATCAGGGAGGATGCTGTGGGCGTGCGTGGCATGTGCGCTGTGCCGCTGCGTTGCGCGCGCGTGTCGCCTTGACCGCTGTATGCGGGTGAAGGCGACATCGACGGCTTCGCGATCGTGTCCGCATACCCGGGCGGGTGTCCGTCACACCCCGGGGCGGGTGGCGTCGAGTCGGGCGTCGTGTCCTGCTTTGTGTGGGCATGAGACGCACAAGGCAGGACGCATCCCCCCCAATGCTGAGGACCGACCACGACCGCTCGCTCACCGCTCCTTGATCGCCGCCGTGCACGAGCGGTGGCGCCCACCCGAGCGCCGAGACCGACCACCGACCAGCCACCCCATCACACGCCGTTGGGCGACGCGGTCGACCACGACGACCACGGCGAACGCCGCGCAATCGGGTCGCTAGCGCCGGCGCTCGCGCACGACGTAGACGGTGACGGCGACCGCGAGCGCGGCGAGCGCGAGCAACAGCAGCGCCCAGCGGTTCGGGTTGCGGACCATCGCGGCGACGAGCGCGAGCGCGACGAGCACGGCGCCGCCGATCACCGCCGGCGGCCGGCGCACCTGCTCGCGGATGCGCTCGATCGCCTCGTCCAGCTCGGGCGGGCGCTCCCAGCGCTCGCGCCGCGACCAGATCAGCAGGGCGAACAGCACGCAGGCCAGCAGGACGACGGCGGCGACGAGGGGCATCGGCAGAAGCTACTGCGCGCGCTCGCGCTGAGCGGTTGCATGACGGGTCGCTGCACTACCCTCGAAGCCGTGATCGAGCGACTCGTGGAGCAGATCGAGGCGCGCTTCGCGGACGCGCAGCGAGAGATGTCCGACCCCGAGATCTTCGGGGACCGTCGCCGCGCGGCCGCGGCCGGACGAAACTTCCGCCAGCTCGAGCCAGCGGCGAAGCTCGCCGAGGAATGGCGCCGCGCCGTCGACGACGAGGCCGGCGCGCGGGAGATGCTCGACGAGCACGAGGACGCCGAGGTCCGCGAGATGCTTGTCGCCGCGCGTGCCGAGATCGAACGCGTCGAGCAGGCGATCCGCCTCGCGATGGTCGAGCGCGACCCCAACGACGACAAGAACGTGATCGTCGAGATCCGCGGTGGCGCCGGCGGCGACGAGGCGAGCCTGTGGGCGGGCGACGTCTTCCGGATGCTCACGAAGTACGCCGAGCGCCGCGGCTTCCAGGTCGAGCTGCTGGAGTCCTCCGAGGGCGCGTTCACGTTCGCGATCAAGGGCGACAGCGCCTATTCGGTCTTCAAGTTCGAGGGCGGCACGCACCGCGTCCAGCGCGTGCCGGCGACCGAGTCGCAGGGACGCGTGCACACCTCGACGGCGACCGTCGCGGTGCTCCCCGAAGCCGAGGACGTCGACGTCGACGTCGACCCCAACGACCTGCAGATCGACGTCTACCGCTCGTCCGGGCCCGGCGGCCAGTCCGTCAACACGACCGACTCGGCGGTGCGGATCACGCACAAGCCGAGCGGGATCGTCGTCTCGATGCAGGACGAGAAGTCCCAGCTGCAGAACCGCGAGCGCGCGATGCGCGTGCTGCGCGCGCGGCTCTACGAGCAGGCGCTCGCCGAGCAGCAGGCCGAGCTTGCCGCCGACCGCCGCTCGCAGGTCGGGACGGGCGAGCGCGCCGAGAAGATCCGCACGTACAACTACGGCGAGCGGCGCGTCAAGGACCACCGCATCAACCTGCTCGTGCACAACCTCGACGAGGTCCTCGAAGGCGAGCTCGACGAGTTCACGGCGGCGCTGCAGGCCGACGAGAAGCGCCGCGTCCTGGAGCTCCAGGCGACGGCGTAGGGGGCGGCCGATGAACGCGTTCGGCGGGGCATCGGTCCGCGAGGCGCTCGACTCGGCCGTCATCGCGATCACGGCCGGCGGCTCGGACACGCCGCGACTGGACGCCGAGATCCTGCTCGCCGACGCGCTCGGGGTCGACCGCGCGGCGCTCTTCGCGGACCCCGCCCGCGAGGTCGCCGGACCCGCGGTGCGGGCATTTCAGGACGCCGTCCGGCGCCGCTCGGCGGGCCGCGAGCCGGTCGCCTACATCACCGGCCGGCGCGGCTTTCGCCACCTCGTGCTCGCCGTCGACGCGCGCGTGCTCGTGCCGCGGCCGGAGACCGAGCTGCTCGTCGAGATCGGCGTCGAGCTGCTCGCCGACGGCGCCCGCGTCGCGGACGTCGGCACCGGCAGCGGTGCGATCGCGCTGGCGCTCGCGCAGGAGCGCCCCGACCTCGAGCTCGTCGCGACCGATCTCAGCGCCGACGCGCTCGCCGTCGCGCGCGCCAACGCCGTTCGCTTGGGCCTGGACCAGATCGAGTTTCGCGAGGGCGACCTGCTGGCCGGGGCCACGGCCGTCGACGCCGTGCTGTCCAATCCGCCGTACGTCGCCGACGGCGAGCGGGCCCTGCTCGCGCCGGAGATCACGCGCCACGAGCCGCCGGGCGCGCTCTTCGCCGGCGACGACGGGCTCGACGTGATCCGCCGGCTCGTGCCGGCGGCCGCCGCGGCGGGCGCCGGGCTGCTGGCGATCGAGGTCGGGGCGGGCCAGGCGGCGGCGGTCGCGGAGCTGATCTGCGCGGCCGGCTTCCGCGACGTCGTGGCACGCCGCGACCTCGCCGGCATCGAACGCGTCGTGGTCGGATCGCGGTGAGCAACTTCGAGCGCTGCATCGCCGCGGGCGGCGTCGCGGTCTTCCCGGCCGACACGGTCTACGGCCTCGCCTGCGACCCGACGTCGGCGGCGGCCGTGCGGCGCCTCTACGCGCTGAAGGGACGTCCCGCCGACAAGCCCGCGGCGGTCATGTTCTTCGGTCTCGAGCAGGCGCTCGCCGCGCTGCCGGAGCTCGGGCCGCGGCTGCGCGTCGCACTCGAGGCGCTGCTACCGGGCGCCGTGACGCTGCTGCTGCCCAACCCGCTCGCGCGCTACCCGCTCGCCTGCGGGCCGGACCCCTGGACGCTCGGCCTGCGCGTGCCCGCGCCGGGCCCGCTCGCCGGCGTCACCGTTGCGGTGCTGCAGTCGAGCGCGAACCGCTCGGGCGGCGCCGACCCGCGCACGCTCGAGCAGGTCGACCCGGCGCTGCGCGAGGGCGCGGATCTCGTCGTCGACGGCGGCGCGCTGCCCGGCACGCCGTCGACCGTCGTCGACCTGCGCGCCTACGAGCGCGACGCGACGTGGTCGGTGCTGCGCGAGGGCGCCGTCCCGCCGACGGCGTTGGACGCGGCCCTCCGATTACCATGAAATCCATGCGAATCGCGATCGCTTCAGACCACGCAGGGTTCGAGCTCAAGGAGCACGTCAAGGCGCAGCTGCAGAGCGACGGACACGACGTCGTCGACGTCGGCCCCGTTTCCAACGAGTCGACCGACTACCCGCGCTACGCGCGCCCGGCCGCGCGGCTCGTCGCCGAGGGCGACGCCGAGCGCGGTGTGCTCGTCTGCGGATCGGGCGTCGGCGTCGCGATCGTCGCCAACAAGGTTCCGGGCGTGCGCGCGGTCAACGCCCACGATCCCGAGGAGGCGCAGCTGTCGCGCGCGCATAACGATGCGAACGTCGTGACGCTCTCGGGCCGGCGCCTCGACGGCGAGCAGGCCGACGAGATCGTGCGCGCGTTCCTCGAGGCCGAGTTCGAGGGCGGACGCCACGCCCGCCGCGTCGCGCTGATCGAAGAGAGCTGAGCACCGCGCGGCCCCGCCCGGCGCGCTGAGCGCGGGCACCCGCCGATCGCCGGGCCGGCGTCGTGCCGGCCACCTCAACCACTACAGTCGCTGGCGTGCTCGACGAGCTCGACGCACTCGCGGCGTTTGCGATCGCCCTCGTGGCGACCGCCGCGCTGACCCCGGTGACGATGCGCTTCGCGCGGCGGATTGGAGCGGTCGACCGCGCGCGCGGCCGCGGGCTCGCCCCCGGCGGCACCCCGCTGCTCGGCGGGCTCGCGATCTTCGGCGGCGGAGCGATCGCCGGCGCGCTGCTGCTGCCCGGCAGCGAGGTCCTGCACGGGATCCTGCTGGCGGCGCTGGTGATCACGGTCGTCGGCGCGATCGACGACCGCTTCGAGCTGTCGGCGGGCTGGAAGCTCGTCGGCCAGGTGATCGCGGCCTGGATCGCGGTGCAGGCCGGCGTCAGCGTCGATCACGTTACGATCCCGTTGCTCGGCGCGCTGGACTTCGGCAGCCTCGGCGAGCCGCTGACGATGGTCGGGCTCGTCGCGGTGATGAACGTCGTCAACCTGTCGGACGGGATCGACGGGCTCGCGGCCGGCGTCTGCGCGCTGAGCGCAGCGGCGCTCGCGGTGATCGCCTTCGACCTGCAGAGCACGACGGCCGGCGTGCTCGCCGCGCTGACGGCGGGCGCGGCGCTCGGCTTCCTGATCCACAACTTCCACCCGGCGTCCGTCTACATGGGCGACTGCGGCTCGAACCTGCTCGGCCTGCTGCTCGGCTGCATCGCCGTGCTCGGCTCGGTGAAGACGAACGCCGTGCTCGCGCTGATCTTCCCGCTGATCGTGCTCGCGGTCCCGTTCCTCGACACGACGTTCGTCGTGCTGAAGCGGATGAAGTACCACCGGCCCGTCTACGCCGCCGACCGCGAGCACTTCCACCACCGGATGGATCGGATCGGCTTCTCGACGCGGCGCACGGTCCTGTACCTCTATGCCTGGACGCTCTCGCTGGCGCTGCTCGCGATCGCGTTGCGCGTCGTCCCCTACTCCGACAACGGAGGCACGCTCCACGTCGGCTGGGCGCTCGTGATGGCCGCGCTCGGCATCCTCGAGCTGATCGCCTCGGTCTATCTCGTGTACGTCCTCGAGATCCTGAAGTTCAAGCGCCTCGACGCGATCCGGCTGCGCCGCGCGAAGCCCGAGGCCAGCGAGGAGGAGATCGACGAGGACGTCGAGACGCGGCTCGAGACCGGCGAGTTCGACGCCGTGCGCCGCGAGACCGAGGACTTCGAGCGGCTGAAGTCCTAGCCCTCCCGCCGCTTCGGGATCAGCGGGCGCGTTACCGTTTCGGCGATGCACGTCTCCCAGCTCGACGACGCCGACGCGTTCGTGACGCTCGACGGCTCGACGATCCGCGAGCTCGCGGGCGCCGTCTCGCTGCCGACGGAGCATCAGTCGCTCGCCGAGGCGACCGTCCCGGTCGGTGGCGCGACCGCCGAGCACTACCACGTGCGCAGCGAGGAGCTGTACTACTTCACCGCCGGCAGCGGGCACCTGCGCGTCGGCGACGAGTACCGCGACGTGCGCGCCGGCGAGTGCGTCGTGATCCCGCCCGGCGCGATCCACAAGCTCACGAACACCGGCGATCAGCCGCTCACGCTGCTGTGCTGCTGCGCTCCGCCCTACAGCAACGACGACACGATCCTGACCGGCGGCTGACGCGCGGTGCGCGGCGCGCGCCTGTTCGCGTGCTGGTTCGGGCTGGCTGCCGCTGCGCTGCTCGCGCTCGCCTGGTGGCAGGGGCAGGCCTACTGGGAGTACTCCGACGGCGTCTACTCGCTGAGCGCCCGGCAGCTGCTCGACGGCCAGGCGCTGTACGGCGATTTCGCGGCGGCGCAGCCGCCACCGCTCTACTACCTCGCCGCCGCCGCGCTCAGCGTCAGCGATTCGCCCGCGTCGATCCGCGTGCTGATGGCGCTCTGCGAGGCGGTCGTGTCGCTGCTCGTGCTCGTCGCCGTGCGGCGGCTGACGCGCTCGTCGGCGGTCGCGCTGTGCGCCGCCGCGGTCTGCTTCGTGACGCCGTGGGCGCTTCGCGAGCACGCCCAGCTGCTGCCCGAGACGCTTGCCGCTCCGCTCGTCATGGCCGCGGCGCTCGCCGCCGGTCGTCGCGCCACGAGCGTCCTGGCGGGCGCGCTCGGAGCGCTCGCGGCGGCGTTCAAGCTGGCGTTCGTCATCCCGGCGCTGGCGATCGTGCTGCTCGCCAAGGACGTTCGCCGCGCCGGCGCGGGGTTCGCCGTCGCCGCCCTCGGCTTGGTCGTGGTCTTCGGGCTGCTGTTCGGCGAGCCGCTGTGGACGAACGTCGTCCGCGCCCAGGCGCAGACCGGCCGCGCGTCGTTCGAGCACGTCGCCGGCCTGTGGTCGCAGGCCGGATGGAACCTGCTGCCGCTCGTCGTCCTCGCCGCCCTCGGGTGGTCGCGTCGAAGTGCGAGCGCCGATCCTGACCTCGCGCGCAGCCTGCTCGCGGCAGTCGCTCGGATCGCTGCTGCTGCTCGCGACGCTCGTCAAGCACGGCAGCTACCTCACCGTCGTCGTCGTGGCCGAGCCGCCGCTGCTGTGCCTCGCCGCCTGCGCTGTCGCCGCGACGCTGCGCGAGCGCTCACGAGCGCGGACGGTCGTCGTCGCGGCGGCGCTCACGCTGGCGGTCGTGCAGGTCGCATCGCTCGTCGTCGCGCCCGCGAACCCGAGCCTGTTCACGCGCCCGCTCGCCGCGTCGGGGCCGGCGCGCGCGATGACGAGCGACGAGGTCGCCGCCGCCGCAGCCGAGCTTCGCCGCTGTCCCGACGACAGCGCGTACGGCGGCGCTCCGTACCTCGCGTTCGTCGCCGGCCGCGAGATCGCCGGCTCGCAGCCCGACCAGTTCATCGTCAGCGCCGCGCCGATCCTGGCCGAGTTTCGTCGCACGGTCGAGGCCGAGCCGGCGATCTGCCCGGGTAGGCTGCCCGCACGGTGATCGTCGACTGCGCCCACTACCAGGAGGGTGCGCGCCAGCACAAGGGTCCGCTGCCGCTCGACGAGGCCGCCAAGCGCTGCCACGACGGCGACGGGTTCGTCTGGATCGGCATGCACGACCCCGACCCCGACGAGCTGCGCGAGGTCGCCGAGCGCTTCGACCTTCCACCGCTCGCCGTCGAGGACGCGATGCAGGCCCATCAGCGCCCGAAGATCGAGGACTACGACGACGGCTACTTCCTCGTCCTGCACACCGCCCGCTACCTCGACGACGTCGAGGAGGTCGAGTTCGGCGAGGTGCACGTCTTCACGGGCGCCGGCTACGTGATCGTCGTCCGCCACGGCGCGGCGAGCGAGCTGCACGAGGCGCGCCAGCGCCTCGAAGCCCATCCCGAGCTGCTGCGCGAAGGGCCGGCCGCGGCCGTCTGGGCGATCACGGACAAGATCGTCGACGACTACGAGCCGGTCATGGCGGGCCTCGAGAACGACGTCGAGGAGGTCGAGGTCGACGTCTTCGGCGAGCGCAGCGACGAGACGAAGCGGATCTACTTCCTGCGCCGCGAGCTGGCCGAGTTCTACCGCGCGGTGCACCCGCTGCTGCAGCCGCTCGATCTGCTCGTCTCGCAGGAGCACCCCGATTCGTCGATGCTGCTGCGCGACCACCTGCGCGACGTCAGCGATCACGTCAAGCGCATCGAGGATTCGATCACGACGCAGCGCGAGCTGCTGACGAGCGTCCTGCAGGCGAACCTCGCCGTGATCTCCGTGCAGCAGAACGACGTCGTCAAGAAGATCTCCGGCTGGGCCGCGATCATCACCGTGCCGACGCTGATCGCGAGCGTCTACGGGATGAACTTCGAGCACATGCCCGAGCTGCACTGGCGCTTCGGGTATCCGATGGCGCTCCTCGCGATGGTCGCGATCGGCTTCGTGCTGCACCGCGTTCTGCGCCGCGCCGGCTGGCTGTAGCAAGATCCCGCGATGGGACACGAGGGAAGCCTGATCCTGATCGCGGGTTTGCTGCTCGCGCTCGGCCTCGCGGCGTCGCTGCTGGCCGGCCGGCTGCGGATCCCCGGGCTCGTGCTGTTCCTCGGCGTCGGCATGCTCGTCGGCTCCGACGGCCTCGGCCTGATCTCGTTCACCGACTACGAGCTCGCCCGCACGATCGGCGTCATCGCGCTCGCGCTGATCCTCTTCGAGGGCGGCCTCGCGGCGGGCTTCTCGGAGATCCGGCCCGTGCTCGGCTCGGCGGTCAGCCTCGCGACGCTTGGGACGCTGATCACCGCGATGGTCACGGGGATCGTCGCGCACTGGTTGCTCGACCTGACGCTCCTGCAGGGCATGCTCGTCGGCGCGATCGTGTCCGCGACCGACGGCGCGGCGATCTTCGCCCTGCTGCGCGGGTCGACGCTCAAGCGCCGCCTCGCGCGCACGCTCGAGGGCGAGGCGGGCATGAACGACCCCGTCGCCGTGCTGCTCGTGCTCGGCTTCATCGAGTGGATCAAGCACCCCGACTACGGGGTGCTCGACATGGCCGGGCTCTTCGTCCAGCAGCTCGGGATCGGGCTCGTCGTCGGGCCCGGCGTCGGATGGCTGGCCGTGCAGTCGTTCCGCCGCGCGCAGCTCGCGACCGGCGGGCTCTACCCGGTCGCCTCGCTCGCCGTCGTCGCGATCGCGTTCGGCGCCGCCGACGTGCTGCATGGCTCGGGCTTCCTCGCCGTCTACCTCGCCGGCCTCGCGATGGGCTCGGCCCAGCTGCCCGCGCGCCAGACCGTGCACGCCTTCCACGACGGCCTGGCGTGGGTCGCCCAGCTGGCGATGTTCCTCGCGCTCGGCCTGCTCGTCTTCCCGCACGAGCTCGACAACATCGCCTGGCAGGGGACGCTGATCGCGCTCGTGCTCGTCTTCATCGCCCGTCCGCTGGCGGTGCTGGTCGCGACCGCGTTCGCGCCGCTCGGCGTCGGCGACCGGCTCGTGCTGGGCTGGGCCGGGCTGCGCGGCGCCGTCCCCGTCGTGCTCGCCACGTTCCCCGTGATCGAGGGCATCGACACCGACCAGCGGTTCTTCAACATCGCGTTCTTCGCCGTGCTCGTCTCGACGCTCGTGCAGGGCTCGACGTTCGAGCCGCTGGCGAAGTGGCTCGGGGCGACGACCGAGGAGCCGGCGCTGCCCCGCCCGCTCGTCGAGGTCGGCTCGATCCGCCAGCTCGGCGCCGACGTCGTCGAGGTCGAGATCGCCGAGGGCGACGCGGCGATCGGCGTCCGCGTGCGCGACCTCGGGCTCCCGCGCGAGGCGCTCGTCAACGTGCTCGTGCGCGGCGAGGAGGCGCTGCCACCGCGCGGCTCGACGCGGCTGGAGGCCGGCGACCGCCTTCACATCGTCGCGCGCCAGAACGCGATGGGCGCGATCGAGGAGGCGCGCCAGCGCTGGCGCACCGGCCCCGTCGGCCCCGCGCCGCGACCGCAGCGCTTACCGTCCGCGGGCGCGCCGATCTTCACGACGCGGCCGTGGACCGAGGACGACGGCGACCCCGACGCGCCGACGAGCGTGCTCGGCCTGGCGGTCGTCGAGCGGCTGAACACGCGCTGGGACGTGCCCGGCGCGCTCGTCGTGCTCGAGGACGGCCGCTACGCGGTCACCGGGCCGCACATCCTCGTCGGCGCGCGCGAGCAGGTGCAGTGGCATGCGCGGCGGCGGTTGAAGGTGGCGAAGACGGATGCTGAGCGGGCCTGGTGGCAGGAGGTGATCGGGGCTTCGGCTTTGTGGCGTGGTTGGTGGGTGGTTGACGGGTGGTTGTCTGGCGTTTGTGGCCGGGGGTTCCGGGATCGCGGCTCCGGTCCCGGGAGGCCTCGTGTGACCTCCCGTGGGAGCTGGTGGTTGCTCGGAGGCAGTGCCGAGCTCGCCGTGTTCACTGACACCAGCCGCCCGAACCCCGCCACAAGCGCGGCGAACACGACCTACCGAGCCACGTGAGGCTCGATCTGCACGAGTGGTTGCCAGGACTCGTGGTCGACCTGGAGCGTGGTGTGGCGGATCGCGAACCGCTCGTGCAGGACGGACTGCAGCTCGCGGCGGCGCAGGTGGCAATCGTCGTCGGGCGCGACGACGACGTGTGCCGCGACGGCGACGAAGCCCGACGTGACCTCCCAGACGTGCAGGTCGTGGATCTCGACGATCCCCGGCATCGCGGCGAGCGTGCGGCCGACCTCGTCGGGGTCGATGCCGCGCGGGGAGGCCTCGAGCAGCACCCGCGTCGACGCGCGCAGCAGCAGCCAGCCCGAGCGCAGCATCAGCGCGGCGACCGTCAGCGCCGCGAGCGCGTCGACGCCGGTCGGCCCGCCGAACGCGATCACCGCGCCGGCGGTGATCGCCGCGACCGAGCCGTAGAGATCGGCGAGCACGTGTGCGCGCGCGCCGGCGATGTTCAGGCTCTGGCGCTGCGAGCGCGACAGCGCCCAGAAGGCGGCGACGTTGACGAGCGCGCCGACGACGCCGACGACGACGACGACCGATCCGTCGACGTCGGGCGGCGGTCCGAGGCGGCGCACGCCCTCGACCGCGATCACGCCGGCGAGCACGAACAGCGCCGCGCCGTTGATCTGCGCCGAGAGGATCTCGGCGCGGCCGAAGCCGAACGTGTAGGCGCCGGTCGCCGGGCGGGCGGCGAGTCGCGCGGCCACGAGCGCGAGCCCGATCGAGCCTGCATCGGTCAGCATGTGCGCGGCGTCCGACAGCAGCGCGAGCGAGCCGGCGAGCAGGCCCGCGACGACCTCGACCGCCATGAAGCCCGCGATCAGCACGAGCGCGACGGTCAGCCAGCGGCGATCGGCGTCGGCCGCGACCACATGGGAGTGCCCGGCCCCGTGATTGTGGCCGTCGTGGCCGTGATCGTGCCCGTCGTGGCCGTGGTCGTGATGCGCCGCCATCAGGCTCCACGGTAGCCGCCGCGCACCGCATTCGCATCAACGTCGACGTGGGCTCGGAGAGCGGTTGACGGACGGCTGAAAGGCCCCGACCGGCGCGCCCGCGCCGGCGCTTGGGCCGGAGGTTCCGACGCAGGGTCGTAGCGCCTGTCACTAAGTTGTTACAAAGTCCAGATTATCGGTATCCTGCTGGCCCGTCACCTGTACGCCGCCCGCGCCGCCCGCGCGGACGCGCACGTGTAGGGTGCGACCCCTCTCATGGCCTCTCTCGAGAACACCGCGCGCTCGTCCGACGAGCCGACCTCCGGTTCGGTCCCGCGTCGCGCGCGGCGGCGGCCGATATTCCTCTGGGATCGCCCTTGTCGGTAAGCGCTTCCGCGCCCCTTGAACGCGGATCCGTGGCCCTGACCTACCTCGACATCGTCCTGGTCGTGGTCGTGGCTGTTCCCGCACTTGCGCTCGGCGCTCCGACGCTCGGATACGCGGTCGGCGCCGCAGCATGGATCGTGCAGCGGCTCGCCTCGGTCGAGCTCGACCGCCGCCTCGCGGTCGTCCCCGACATGCGGCGCCGGCTCGGGCTCGGCGTGGCCTCGGCGATGGCCAGGGTGTGGGTGCTTGCCGCGACGATCATGATCGTCGGCGTCACGGCCACGCGGGCTGACGGCCTCACCGCGGCGCTCGTGATCTTCGGCGCCTTCTCGCTGAACTTCGCGCGTTCGGCGATCGCGCACATGACGCAGAGCAGAGGGACGACCGCATGAGCATGCGTCGCAAGCTGGGGCTCGGCATCGGCGCCGTCTACGTGCTCGGCTTCATCGTGATCGTCGGCCTGTTCGGCGCCACGCGCCAGGACAACGCCCATTTCAAGCCGCAGGACGAGTTCAAGCTGCTGACCTGGCTCGACCTGCCCGGTCCGCTGGACCTCAACAAGGGCGTCCTGTACCTGCTCATCACGACGACGCTGACGATCGGCGTGATGACCTGGGTCTCCAAGCGCATGCAGGGGCGGCCAAACCGCGTGCAGGTCGCCGTCGAGTGGGCCTACACCGGCCTGCGCGACAAGATCGTGCGCGACAACATGAGCGAGGAGATGGCGCGCAAGTGGTTCCCGCTCGTCTTCACGCTGTTCGTCTTCATCTGGATCTCGAACCTGATCGGCTACCTGCCGCTGCCGGTCAACACGGGCGAGAAGTTCAACCTCTTCGGCACCGAGGTCCCGTCGTTCCAGATCTACGCGGCCACCGCCAACGTCTCGATCCCGCTCGTCCTCGCGCTGATCGTCTTCTTCGCCTACAACATCGAGGGCCTGCGGGCGAAGGGGCTGTGGGGCTACACGAAGAGCATGATCCCGCCGGGCGTCACCGGGCCGATCCTGATCATGATCTTCCCGCTCGAGGTCCTGTCGCACTTCCTGCGCCTGATCTCGCTGACCGTCCGACTGTTCGCCAACCTGCTCGCCGGCCACATGCTGATCCAGTTCATGTCCGGCGGTCTCTCCGTCCTGCTCGGCCTCGAGGTCCTGGCGTGGTTTACGCTGCCCGCGGGGATCGCGATCTTCCTGTTCGAGGTGACGCTGATCGCGGGGTTGCAGGCCTTCATCTTCGCCATCCTGACGTGCATCTACCTGGGTAGCGCCGTCGCCGAACACCACTAGCACAAGGAGCTTGAACGACCCCCATGTTCGATCTGGACACGATCAACGTCATCGCACAGTCGGCGGCGCAGAATGAAGTCATCGGCCAGAAGGCCGGTCGCGCGATCGCCCTCGGCGTGGGCGCGGGCGGTGGCGCAGCCGGCGCCGGCGCAGGCATCGGCATGCTGTTCGGCAAGGTCATCGAGTCGGTGACGCGCCAGCCGGAGATGAAGGACGAGATCGCCTCGATCCAGTGGCTCGGCTTCGCGCTCACCGAGGCGTGCTTCTTCTACGGCCTCGTCGGCGGTCTCATCGCCTTCTTCCTGTAGACACCGATGGACCTCGCCAGCCTGATCGCCGCACTGCCGCTCGCGGCCACCGAGGGGGCCGCCGCCGCCGAGGAGGAGGGCGGGTCGTTCCTCGTCTCGCCCAACGTCGGGCTGATGATCTGGACGCTGATCGTCTTCACGATCTCGCTCTACGTCCTCAGCAAGCTCGTGTTCCCGCGCATCCAGGAAGCGCTCGACAAGCGCCAGCGCTTGATCGAGGAGTCGATCGAGGCCGCCGACCGCACGCGCGTCGAGGCCGACGAGCTGCTCGCCGAGTACCGCGAGCGCCTGGCACAGGCGCGCGAACAGGCCGAGATCATCATCTCCCGCGCGCGCAAGGCCGCCGACGCCGCCGAGGCCGCGGCGCTCACCGACGCCAAGGCCAAGCGCGAGGAGCTGCTCGAGCAGACCAAGCGCGACATCGCGGCCGAGACGCGCCGCGCGATCCAGGACATCCGCAACGAGGTCGCCGACCTGACGATCCTCGCGACGGAGAAGATCACGCGCAAGACGCTCACCGAGGACGACCAGCAGCGCCTCGTCGAAGAGGCGCTCAGCGAGCTGGACTTCTCGGCGCTCGCGGGCGAGCGGGGACGCTAGGCGCGTGGTCAGTCCCGCGAATCCGCACCCGTTCGGGCCGGCCGCCGATCACCGTCTGGCGGCGTCCTCGCTCGGTCATGGGCCTAGCGGCCCACTCCCTCGCTGCGTCCTTGCCAGTCGGCGCCGGCAACCGTCCAAACGGACACGGACCCACGGGACGGACCACTGATGGAGGAGATCGCCGAGGTCTACGGCCGGTCGCTGTTCGCGGTCGCGCAGGAGCACGACAAGCTCGACGAGATCCGCGAGCAGCTCGGGCAGTTCGCCGACGCGCTGCAGGACAACCGCGACCTGGCGGTCTTCTTCTTCTCGCCCTACTTCTCGACGCCCGAGAAGAAGGACGGCCTCAAGAAGACCGTCGAGGGCGCCGACCCGACGCTGATCAACTTCCTCGAGCTGCTGATCGACAAGCACCGCATGCCGGCGGTGTTCCGCATCCGGCGCTACTACGACGGGCTGTGGGAGCAGGAGAACAAGGTCCTGCCGGTCCAGATCTCGACCGCCACGACGCTCGACGACGCCACCGTCAAGCAGATCGGCGACCGCATCTCGAAGGACACCGGCCAGCGGATCGAGCTGACCGCGGAGGTGGACCCCGACATCCTCGGCGGCATCGTCCTGCGGGTCGGCAACTCGATCCTCGACGCCTCGATTCGCAACCGCCTCGACAACCTGAGAAAGCACGTCGCCCGCGGCGCCTAGCGCCACCGCGAGCATCAAGGAGCTGACACGACCTCCATGAAGATCAAGCCAGATGAGATCACCTCCATCCTCAAGAGCCGCATCGAGGGGCTGGACGCCGGCTCGGCCGAGCTGACCGAGGTCGGCACCGTCCTGTCCGTCGGCGACGGCATCGCGCGCGTCCACGGCCTCGAGAACGCGATGTCGTTCGAGATGCTCGAGCTGCCGCACGGCGTCACGGGGCTCGCGCTGAACCTCGAGTCCGACAACGTCGGCGTCGTGCTGTTCGGCGACTGGCAGAAGATCGTCGAGGGCGACACGGTCAAGCGCACCGGCTCGCTGCTGGAGATCCCGGTCGGCGAGGAGCTGCTCGGCCGCATCGTCGACCCGCTCGGCAACCCGCTCGACGGCAAGGGCGACATCAACACGTCGACCAAGCGCCCGGCCGAGTTCAAGGCCCCCGGCGTCGTCCAGCGCCAGCCGGTGATCGAGCCGATGCAGACCGGCATCAAGGCGATCGACGCGATGATCCCGATCGGCCGCGGCCAGCGCGAGCTGATCATCGGCGACCGCCAGACGGGCAAGACGACGATCGCGGTCGACACGATCATCAACAACCGCAAGACCGGCGTCATCTCCGTCTACGTCGCGATCGGCCAGCGCATGGCGACCGTCGTCGCGCTCGCCGAGACGCTGACCGAGGCCGGCGCGATGGAGAACACGATCATCGTCGCGGCGAGCGCCGACGAGGCCGCCCCGGTGAAGTTCCTCGCGCCGTACGCGGGCGCCGCGATGGCCGAGCACTTCCTCTACAACGGCGGCGCCGCGCTGTGCGTCTACGACGACCTCACCAAGCACGCCTTCGCCTACCGTCAGATGTCGCTGCTGCTGCGCCGCCCGCCGGGTCGCGAGGCCTACCCGGGCGACGTCTTCTACCTCCACAGCCGCCTGCTCGAGCGCGCGGTCAAGCTCAGCGACGAGCTCGGCGGCGGCTCGATGACGGCGCTGCCGATCATCGAGACGCAGGCCGGCGACGTGTCGGCCTACATCCCGACGAACGTCATCTCGATCACCGACGGCCAGATCTTCCTCGAGCCGAAGCTCTTCTTCTCGGGCGTGCGGCCGGCGATCAACGTCGGCATCTCGGTCTCGCGAGTCGGCGGCAACGCGCAGATCAAGCCGATGAAGAAGGTCGCCGGGCGGCTCAAGCTCGAGCTGTCGCAGTACCGCGACCTCGAGGCGTTCGCGCAGTTCGGCTCGGACCTCGACGCCGACACGCAGGCGACGCTCGCCCGCGGTGAGCGGCTCGTCAAGACGCTCAACCAGAACGAGCGCTCGCCGATGGCCGTCGAGGAGCAGGTCGTCGTGATCTACGCCGCGACGAACGGCTTCATCGACCGCGTCTCCGTCGACCGCGTGCCCGAGTTCCACGAGGCGCTCGTCGCGCGGATGCGCGCCGAGTACTCCGACACGCTGGAGAAGATCGGCGACGGGAAGTGGGACGACGACATCGTCGAGAGCGTCCACGACGCCGTCGAGGAGTTCGCCAAGGACTTCGGCGAGGACATCGACGAGGACGGCGTCGCGATCGAGTCCGGCTCCGACGAGCGCGCGGCATCCTCGAGCGACGACGACGCCGGCGACGAAGAGACCGCCGATCAGTCCGAGAAGGAGGCGGCACCCGCGTGAGCGCTACCCAGCGCGACGTCAAGGCCCGCATCGGGTCGGTCAAGAACATCCAGAAGATCACCCGCGCCATGGAGATGGTCGCGGCGGCGCGCCTGCGCCGTGCCGAGCAGCGGATCGCCGCGCTGCGCCCGTACGCCGGCGCGATCCGGCGCATGACGCGCCAGGCCGCCGAGGCCGCCGGACAGTCGGAGATCTCGCGCCTGCCGATCCTCAAGGAGCACGACAGCGAGAACACGATCGCGCTGCTGCTCGTGACCGGTGACCGCGGCCTTGCGGGCGCGTTCAACTCGCAGATCGTTCGCGCCGGCCTGCGCGCGGGGCGCGAGTACGAGGGCGACGGGCGCAGCGTGCTCTACAGCGCCGTCGGACGGCGCGGCGTCTCGACGCTGACGTTCCGCGGCAAGGATCCGGTCGGGCGCTACGTCGGCTTCACCGACCGTCCCGCCTACGCCGATGCGCGCGCGATCGCCGAGGAGCTGATGGCCGCCTACGTCGACGGCAAGGCCGACCGCGTCGAGATCTTCTACAACGGCTACATCTCGCCGCTGACGCAGGAGGTTCGCCGCGAGACGCTGCTGCCGCTGCAGCAGGCGACGATCCTCGAGGGCACCGAGGACGAGGACGAGGAGCCCGAGCAGGCGAGCGGTCACCGCGCGCTCGTCGACTACGAGCCCGATCCGCAGGACATCCTCGCCCGGCTCGTGCCGGACTACGTCGAGATCTCCGTCTACCGCGCGCTGCTCGAGTCGACGGCATCCGAGCACGGCGCCCGCATGACCGCGATGCGCAACGCCTCCGAGAACGCCGGCGAGCTGATCGAAGACCTCACGCTGGAGATGAACCGGGCCCGTCAGGCCGAGATCACCCAGGAAATCATGGAAGTCGTCGCGGGCGCTGAGTCGCTCACCTGAGTAACGTCGTCCGAAGGTCAGAGCTTGCGATGACCGGCGGCCGAAACCCTCTTAATCTGGAGAACCATGGCCACCACTGAAATGAACGAGACCACGACCGCCACGGGCCGGATCGAGGAGATCCAGGGCGTCGTGATCGAGGCGACGTTCCCCAACGGCGAGCTCCCGGAGATCTACAACGCGATCACCGTCATGCGCGGCGACGACCTGCTGACGCTCGAGGTCCAGCAGCACCTCGGCGACGACCGCGTGCGCTGCGTGGCGATGGACTCGACCGACGGCCTGTCGCGCGGCCAGGAGGTCACCGACACCGGCGGCCCGATCACCGTGCCCGTCGGCAAGGGCGTGCTGGGTCGCATCCTCAACGTCCTCGGCGAGCCGATCGACAACGTCGGCGACGTCGAGTACGAGGAGCGCTGGCCGATCCACCGCCCCGCCCCGAACGTCGAGAACCTGATGCCGACGACGGAGATGTTCGAGACCGGGATCAAGGTCGTCGACCTGCTCGCGCCGTACGCGAAGGGCGGCAAGGTCGGCCTGTTCGGCGGCGCCGGCGTGGGCAAGACCGTGCTGATCCAGGAGCTCATCAACAACCTCGCCCAGGAGCACGGCGGCCTGTCGGCCTTCTGCGGCGTCGGCGAGCGCTCGCGCGAGGGCAACGACCTCTGGCTGGAGATGAAGGAGTCCGGCGTCATCGACAAGACGATCCTCGTCTTCGGGCAGATGAACGAGCCCCCCGGAGCGCGCATGCGCGTCGCGCTTTCGGGCCTGACGATGGCCGAGTACTTCCGCGAGCAGGGCGGCCAGGACGTGCTGCTGTTCATCGACAACATCTTCCGCTTCGTGCAGGCCGGCTCGGAGGTCTCGGCGCTGCTCGGCCGGATGCCGTCGCAGGTCGGCTACCAGCCCACGCTGGAGACGGAGATGGGCCAGCTGCAGGAGCGCATCACGTCGACGCGCGACGGCTCGGTCACCTCGGTGCAGGCGATCTACGTCCCCGCCGACGATCTCACCGACCCGGCGCCGGCGTCGGTCTTCGCCCACCTCAACGCGACGACGGTGCTCTCGCGGGCGATCTCCGAGAAGGGCATCTACCCGGCCGTCGACCCGCTCGACTCGACCTCGACGATCCTCAAGCCGGACATCCTCGGCGTCGAGCACTTCACGGTCGCCAACCGCGTCAAGGAGATCCTCCAGCGCTACAAGGAGCTGCAGGACATCATCGCGATCCTCGGCATCGACGAGCTGTCCGACGAGGACAAGCTGATCGTCGGACGGGCGCGCCGCGTCGAGCGCTTCCTGTCGCAGCCGTTCTTCGTCGCCGAGCAGTTCACCGGCACGCCCGGCGCGTACGTGCCGATCGCCGAGACGATCCGCGGGTTCAAGGAGATCATCGAGGGCCAGCACGACGACGTCCCGGAGTCGGCGTTCTTCCTCAAGGGCACGATCGACGACGTCGTCAAGGCCGCCAGCGGCAAGAAGGACGACGACGGCGACGCGAAGACGAGCGAAGCGAGCGCCGCCGACGACGACGAGGCCGGCGGCGACGAGGACGACGAGGACGACAAGTAGTGGCCCACACTCCGTTCCGCGTCGAGGTTCTCACGCCCGAGGGGTCGGTCTTCGACGAGGACGTCGAGATGGTCTCCACGCGCACGGAGGTCGGCTCGATCGGCATCCTCGCGCGCCACCAGCCGCTGCTCGGCATGCTCGTGCCGACCGAGCTGCGGCTGTATCGCAGCGAGTCGGAGATCGTCCGCTACGCGCAGGGCGAGGGCTACGTCCAGGTGTCGGCCGACGGCGTGCTCGTGCTCGTCGAGGAGGCGCACACCGCCGACGAGCTCGATGTCGCCGACCTGCGCGACAAGCTGGGCAGCTCGGAGAAGGCGCTCGCGGCGGCGGAGGCCGGCACCGAGGAGCATCGCCGCGCGGCGCGCGACAAGCGCCGCTGGGAGGCGTTCATCCGCATCGCCGAGGGCAGCTGACGCGGGCGCCCGACGCGCCCGCCGGGCGACGTCAGTCCGCGGCGGCTCGCAGCTTGCCGCTGGACCACGTCGCGTAGGCGCGCGCCGCGGAGCGGTCCTGGCGTTCCTCGCCGTGCTGGATGCCGACGCCGTTGCCCTCGTCCTGGTCGATCAGGCCGACGTACTGCTTGCTGACGGAGCTGACGCCGACGAGGTTCGGCGGTGGAGCGGCGCGCCACGCCTCGAGCTGCGCAAGCGCGCGCTCGTGCACCTTCTCACGCGTGAAGCGCAGCTCGAGCTCGGCCTGCAGCGCCTTCGGCGCCTCCGACCGCAGCCAGCCCTGCGGGCCGGCGTCGGGGTCGTTGGGGTCGCACCACTCGACGTGCTTCGCGCGCACGGATACGTACAGCGGTTGGCCCGCCCCTGATTCGAGGACGCCGCGGATGGTCACGCCGTAGAACGCGCCATCGCGTGTGACGCGAAGGTCGCCCATCGGGCGAGCATAGTCCGTGGGACCGCCCGCCGACGGCTCTTATGCGAGCCTGTGCCGATGCTCGACACCCTGCGCGGCGCGTTCGCCTACATCGTCGCCGCGGCATTGCCGCTCGCGGGGGTCGTGCTGGCGGTTCTGCGCTTCGTCCAGGGTGAGCGCAACGAGGCGTTCATGCTGCTCGCGGCGGCGCTGTTCGGGCTCTGCGTCTATCTGCTGTTGCTCGGCGTGTAGGCGCGCGGCCTGCTCGAGCGCGCCGCGGATGCGCGCGTCGTCTGCCGCGGGTCGCGCACCGCCTGGCCCCATGTGACGCGCAGGACCCGATCGCCGTCGGCCTCCATCAGCGCCTGCTTGCGCGCGTCGTGCTCGCGCGTGAGGCGGTTCTCGTGCCAGGCCGCGCCGTCGAGCTCGACGACGACGCGCAGCGCGGGCCAGCGCATGTCGGGGACGATCGTCTCGCCCTGGATGACGCGCGCGCGGTTGAGGTCCGGTCGCTCGATGCCGGCGCGATCGAGCATGTCGACGGCGACGTCCTCGAGCTCGCTGCGCGTCGGAGCCGGTCCGTCGGCGACGACGACACGCAGGCCCCGGATGCCGTGGTGTCCCCGAGCGCGCTCGATGGCCCCCGCGAGCCCTTGGACGTGCAGTCGCCGCTCAGCCTGGGCCTGTCGGATCATGCTGCGCAGCGCGCGCGCGTCGAGGACCGCGGCGAGGTCCAGCACGGTGCGCTCCGGAGACGTGACGAGCAGCGCGCCGCGCTCCCAGACGTCGCGCGGGTGGAGCCCGCGCGTGCGGTGGACATGGATCGCGGAGAGGCCACGTCCCGCGCTGCCCGGCACGGTCACCTCGGGGCGACGCGCCTCGTCCCACGGCAGCATGCTCCAGTACGCGGCCGCGGTGTGGTGGCTGAGCACCGCCCGCGGCCCGCATGCGAGGACCGCCGCGGTGACAGGCCGGCCGGCGTCAGGCATTCCCGCGCGACGACCGAGTAGACACCGCGAAAGACGCGGTGCAGATGACCGCGCCGGGTGCGAACCGTGATCGCATCGTCCGAGATCCCGCACGCTGCCAGCTGGCCGCCGCGAGACGACCGCGTCCTGGCGCGCGGCCAGCCGCGCGACGCGCAGATCGGGGCGTGTGGCGAGTTGCTCGGCCTCAGCCGTTGTAGATCGCCACACGCCCTGCGCCATGTCGCCATCGTGGCGCGCGGCGCGTTACGGAACAGCGCGCGTTCGTGTCAACTCCGGCGCGTACCCGTGACGACCTGCGCTCACTCGCCCAGCCGCAGGCGCGCGTGCAGCCGCGCGAGCGGCGCCGGCGCCCACCAGTTGCGCTCGCCGAGCAGCTTCATGAGCGCTGGCACGAGCAGCGCGCGGACGATCGTCGCGTCGATCGCGACCGCTGCGGCCGTGCCGATGCCGAGCTGCTTGACGAAGACGATCTCCGACGTCGCGAACGCGCCCAGCGCGACGACGAGCAGCAGCGCGGCCGCCGTGACGATGCGGCCCGTGCGCTGGATGCCGAGCGCGACGGCCTCCTCGTTGGAGGCGCCGGCGTCGCGCGCCTCCTTGATGCGGGTGAGCAGGAAGACGCCGTAGTCGGTGCTCAGCCCGAAGGCGATCGCCAGCAGGACGAGCGGCTGGGTGATCTCCAGCGCGCCCTGGCTCGTGTAGTCGAGGAGCCCCTCGAGGCGGCCGTCCTGGAAGACGAGCACGAGCAGGCCGAACGCGGCGCTGAGCCCGAGCGCGTTCATCACGAGCGCCTTCAGCGGCAGCACGACGGAGCCGGTCATCGCGAACAGGATCAGCAGCGTCGTGATCGCGAGCACGGCGATCGCGAGCGGCAGGCGGTCGGCCAGCCCCGCGCGCTGGTCGACGAAGCGCGCTGACTCGCCGGCCACGCGGATGGACTCCCCCGCACTCGGGCCTGCTCGCACCGCTCGCACGAGATCGAGCGTGCGCCCGTCGAGCGCCGGGCGGGTCGGGACGACCTCGATGTGCCAGGTTCCGTCGCCGACGAAGCGCGGACGGTCGACGGCAGCGACGTCGTCGCGCTCGGCCAGCCGCCCGGCGTAGGCCCGCAGCGACGCCGCGCGTCCGCGCGGTGCGCTGACGGCGACCTGCAGCGGCGCGGTGCGTCCCGGCGGGAACTCCGTCCGCAGCGCCGAGTCGACCTGCTTCGACGCGGCGCTGTCGGGCAGCACGCTCGCGTCGACGCCGGTGAACTCGATTCGCGTGAACGGGATCCCGGCCGCGATCAGCACCGCTGCCGTCGTGACCGCGACGAGCAGCGGGCGGCGCATGACGAGGTGCGAGAGCCGATACCAGAAGCCCGACTCGGGGTCGACTTCGCGATGGCGCCAGCGCTGCGGGGCGAGCGCATCGACGCGCGGGCCGAGCGCCATCAGCAGCGCGGGCAGCGCCGTCAGCGCGATCAGCCCGGCGCTGAGCGCGGTGATCGAGCCGCTGATCGCCATCGAGTACAAGAAGCGCTGCGGGAAGACGAGCAGCGACAGCATCGCCGCGGCGACCGTCAGCGAGCTGAAGACAACCGTCCGCCCGGCGGTCCGCAGCGTGCGCCGCAGCGCCTCACGGCCCGGCCCGTCGCGCATCATCTCCTCGCGGTAGCGCGACAAGACGAACAGCGAGTAGTCGATCGCGAGGCCGAGTCCGAGGCCGATCGCGAGGTTCAAGGCGAAGATCGACAGCGGCGTGGCCTCGTTGAACAGCCGCAGCCCGAGGAACGTCGACATGATCGTCAGCAGGCCGACGAACAACGGCAGCAGTGCCGCGATCGCGCCGCGGAAGACGAACAGCGAGAGCAAGAACAGCAGCGGGAAGGCGAGCAGCTCGGCGTTCGCGAGGTCCTCGGAGACCTGGTCGCCGATGGCGGGGCCCGCCAGCGCGGCGCCGCCCACGGTCACCCCGGGGTAGCGCTCGAGCGCGGCCTCGATTCGCGTCGCGGCATCCTCGCTGTCGTGATCGACGGCGATGTGCACGGCCACGAAGCTCGAGCGGCCGTCGCGCGAGACGAACGGGCTCGCCGGACGCGCGTCGCTCAGCGCCGAGCCCGTCTCGGCGACCGCCGGGTCGGCCTCGATCCGTGCGACGACGCGCCGCAGCGCGGCGCGTCCCGCGGCGCTGCGAACCGGCTCGCCGGAGCGCACCAGGACGACGACCGGAGGAGTCAGGCTGCGGCCGATCGCGCGCCGCAGCTCGTCGCCGGTGGCGTTGCTCTCCGCGCTCGGGTTGATGAAGTCCGTGTCGGCCTCGACGGCGAGCTTGGACGTGACCGGCGCACCGAACACGACCGCCACCGCGAACAGCGCGATCGTCACGGCGAGCACGCGGCGCGGCTGTGCGGTGACGAGTCGGGCGATCGCGGAAAGCACGGCCGACAGCGTAAGTGATCACTCACTCACGCGTCAAGCGCGCGCGATCCCCGCCTCCGCGACCCCCGCCTCGAGCTCGTCGAGCCCGAAGCCGTCGACCGGCCCGAGCGCTCCGCTGCCGCGCAGCCCACCGCCGGCTGCGCTGACCGCGGCCCAGGCGAGCACGGCGCCGGTGAAGTCGTACGGGTTGTCGCCCTCGAGGCGCACGGTCGCCAGCGGCCGACCGCCGGCGTCCGAGGCGACCGCGACGACGTGAGACCGCGCCCGCGCGCGCGTCGCGCCGTCCGGTCCGCCGCTCGAGCCCTTCACGAGCCGGCCCGCGGTCGCGCCGATCAGCTCACGCACGCCGGGCAGCTTCGTCGCGATCGCGGTCGCCGCCGAGATCGCCTGCAGCGGACGCGACGCGGGTCCGAACCAGCCCAGCCAGACGCGCACGTCGCGCAGCCCGGGATGCGCCCGTGGCAGCGCGAACTGCTCCGTCGCGCCGATCGACACCGCCGGCCGGCCGTCGAAGGCATGCACGCTGCGCGCCGTGCGCTCGCTCACGACGCGCCCGTTGCGAAACGCGTACGCCGGCTCGGCGAGCAACCCGATCGCCGAGGCGCGCGTGCCGCCGCTGGGCTGCGCGGCGCCGCCGACGAAGTAGCCGATATCGACGCTGACCGCGCGCTCCCCCGCCTCGCGCAGCGCGAGCGCCCCGGCGAGGTTGCCCGGCACGTAGTCGTAGCCGAAGGCCGTCAGCAGGCCGACGCCCTGCGCCTCGGCGGCGCCGCCATGGCGCTCGAAGACGGCGCGGATGAACGGTGGCTCGCCGGTCGAGTCGATGTAGTGCGCGCCGGCCTCGATCGCCGCGCGCACGGCCGGCTCGCCCCAGCGCACGAACGGGCCGACGGTCGAGACGAGCACGTCGCCGGCCTCGACGAGGGCGCGCACCGTCGCCGGCTCGGCGACGTCGGCGACCGCGACGTCGAGCCCGCCGAGCTCGGCTGCCAGCCGCTGCAGGCGCGCCCGCGAGCGGCCCGCCAGCAGCGGCGCGGCCCCGCGCGCGACGAGCGCGCGCGCGGCCAGCTCTCCCGTGTATCCCGTCGCTCCGAACAGGACGATGCGCCCGGCCATGCCCGCACGCTACATAACCGCCCGATCGGCGCCGGCCGGGTACCCTGCTGTCCAGCAATGGACGAGCGGGTCCTGGCCGAGAGGCTCATCACCTATGACACGTCCACGAGCGACGGCCTGCGTGCCGCGGTCGGCTTCGTCAAGGGCTGGCTCGACGCCCGTGACGTCCCGGTCATCGGCCGCGAGCTCGGCGGCCTGCCGGTGCTGCTCGCCGACATCGGTCCGGCGGGCGCGCCCTGCGTGATCCTGCACGGCCACGTCGATGTCGTGCCCGCCCACGACGACCAGTTCGTGCCGCGCATCGAGGGCGACCGGCTGTTCGGGCGCGGCGCCTACGACATGAAGGGCGGGCTCGCCGCGATGATGTGCTCGCTGCACGACATCATGGACAACGGCAAGGTCCGCGTGCGCTTCATCTGCGTGCCCGACGAGGAGTCCGAGAACGTCGAGCGCCGCTGCACGGACGCGCTCGTCGAGGAGGGCCTGCGGGCGGATTTCGCGATCACCGGCGAGCCGACGGACCTGCACATCGGGGTTCAGGCGAAGGGGGTTCTGGCGGTGCGCGTCGAAGTCACCGGGATCGCCGCCCACGGCTCGACGCCGTGGCTGGGCGACAACGCGATCCTCAAGGCCTACGACGTGTTCCGACGTATCGAAACCCTACGCTTCAGTCGGGAGTCCTCGGATCTCTTCGACCGCCCGTCCATCAACGTCGCGCGCATCATCGGCGGCGACGCCTTCAACAAGGTGCCGGACAGCTGCACGATGGACGTCGACATCCGCTACCTCCCCAACCAAGATCCGAGCGAGATCCTGACCGACATCCGCGAGCTCGCCGATGTGCGGATCGTCAAGACCTTCCAGCGCGCGCCGGCGCGCGTGTCGCGCGCCAACCCGTACGTGCGGGCGCTGCGCGAGGCGGTGTCCAACTCGCTCGACGAGGAGGCGCTGTGGGTCGGCCGCGACGGCGCCTCGGATGCGATCTCGTTCCTCGAGGCCGGCGTGCCCGCGGTCGAGTTCGGCCCCGTCGGCGGCGGCCACCACGGGCCCGAGGAGTGGGTCTCGATCGACTCGCTCGCTCGCTACCGCCGGGCGCTGAGCGACTTCGTGCTCGGCCTGCCCGAGTGGCTCGCGCGCAGCGACAACGAGGGTCGCGGACCGCTGCGCGCCGTCGACGGAGGCCTGTCGGCGTGACCGTGCGCTGGAGCTCGCGATGAGCGCCTACCCCGACGAGCCGCCACGCCTGGGCTGGGAGATGTGGAAGCGCTTCGCGATCGGCAGCCTGCTCGTCGTGCTGCTGTCGGCGACCGCCGTCGCCAGTGGCGTGCTGTTGCAGGTCCACGAGACGATCGCGGTCTTCCAGCGTGAGTCGACGCCGATCCCCGGCATCAAGAGCGTGCTCGATGACGTCGACCCGGGCGGCCCGCAGACGATCCTCGTGCTCGGCTCCGACCGCCGCTTCGGCGACGGTCGCGAGGCGCTGTCGGACACGATCATCCTCGTGCGCCTGGATCCCGACAAGGAGGCGACGGCGGTGATGTCGATCCCGCGCGACCTGAAGGTCGAGATCCCGGGCTTCGGCACCGGCAAGATCAACTCCGCCTACGCGCTCGGCGGGCCGAAGCTCTCGGTGCGCACCGTCAAGTACCTGATCGGCCTGCCGATCAGCCACGTCGTCAACGTGAACTTCAACGGTTTCCAGCGCGCCGTCAACCGTCTCGGCTGCGTCTACGTCGACATCGACCGGCGCTACTTCAACGATCGCGGTGGCCCGAACGGCTACGCGACGATCGACATCAAGCCCGGCTACCAGAAGCTGTGCGGCAGCAAGTCGCTGGACTACGTGCGCTATCGCCACACGGACAGCGACTTCGTCCGTGCGGCGCGCCAGCAGGACTTCCTGCGCCAGGCCAAGGATCAGATCGGGCTCGGCAAGGTCTTCGGCGATCGCACCGAGCTGCTGAAGATCTTCGGTCGCTACACCCAGACGGACATCGCGCGCGACAACGACGCGGCGATCTTCCGGCTGATCAAGCTCGCCTACGAGTCGACCCGCAACCCGATCCACGACGTGAACTTCCGGGCCGGCAACGCTGGCGAGTACGTGGAGATCTCGCGCGAGAACCTGCAGGCGACGGTCGACGAGTTCATCGACGTCGGCATCGGCTCGGCGTCGCGGGCCGCCGCCGACGAGCAGAAGAAGCGCAAGAAGCCCAAGCGCATCAAGGCGCGCAAGCGGCTCGCGCCGGGGCTCGTCGCGCGCAGGTCTGCGGGCGAGGACGAGGTCCTGACGCTGACCACGAAGCAGCGAACGCTGCCGGTGTACTTCCCCGAGGCGATCGTCGCCCGCGGCGGCTACGCCGACCGCGACGGCCCGCGCATGTACGACATCTACGACCGCAACAAGAACAAGTACCGCGCCTACCGGATCGTCCTCTCGCAGGGCGACAACGGCCAGTACTACGGCGTTCAGGGAACGACCTGGAAGGCGCCGCCGATCCTCGACAACCCGACCGACGAGGTGCGCATGCGCAAGCGCACGTACAAGCGCTACTTCGACGGCCGCAAGATCCGGCTGATCGCGTGGGAGACCCCGAGGGCGGTCTACTGGGTCTCCAACACCCTGTCGCACAAGCTCACGAACCCGCAGATGATGGACATCGCCCGCTCGCTGCGCCGGATCGGTCAGTAGCCCTGGGCGACCGGCCGGTCGGTAGGGTGCCGACCTCATGAGCGACGATCGTCCGCCAATCGGCGTCATCGGGACCGGCTACGTCGGCCTCGTCACCGCCGCCGGCTTCGCCCACCTCGGAAGCGACGTCTACTGCATCGACATCGACGCCGACAAGGTCGCGCGGCTGCAGGCGGGGGAGATCCCGATCTATGAGCCGGGCCTTGCGGAGATGGTCGAGGCCTGTCGCGGGCGGCTGCACTTCTCGACGCAGATCGTCGACGCGCTCGAGCATGCGCGGCTGCTGTTCATCGCCGTCGGCACGCCGCCGACGTACTCCGGCGACGCCGACCTCACGGCCGTGCACGCTGTCGTCGACGCGATCCCCGCGTCGGACCGGCACGCGCTCGTCATGAAGTCGACGGTGCCGGCGGGCACAGGTGCGGGGATCAAGCGGATCCTCGCCGAACAGGGAAAACAGGGCCTCGCGTACGTCTCATGCCCGGAGTTCCTCAAGGAGGGCTCCGCCGTCAAGGACTTCCTGAACCCCGACCGCGTCGTGATCGGCGACGACTCGGACTGGGCCGGCGACGCGGTCGTCGAGCTTTACGCGCCGCTCGACGCGCCGCTCGTGCGGACCGACATCGCCTCGGCGGAGATGGTCAAGCTCGCCTCGAACGCGTTTCTCGCCACGAAGATCTCGTTCATCAACGAGATCGCGAACGTCTGCGAGGAGACGCGCGCCGACGTCGTCGAGGTCGCCCGCGGGATGGGGCTCGACGACCGCATCGGCAAGAAGTTCCTGCAGGCCGGGATCGGATTCGGTGGAAGTTGCTTCGTCGGCGAGGAGTCGCTGCTCGTGCGGCACCGGGGGCGAACCACGTTGGTGAGCTTCGAGCGCCTGTGGCGCCGCCTCGAGGACGAGGGTCTGTCTGCCTCCGACGGCGTACTCGAGCCCGACGGGCTCGAGGTGCTGTCGTGGATCGCGGGCGGCGCGGAGCCGCGGTTCATGCCGGTCATGTGCCTCACGCGGCGTCAGTACGAGGGAGACATCGTCGAGCTGCGCACGAAGATGGGCCGGCGGATCCGTTGCACGCCGGATCACCCGTGGATCGTGGGCGACGGGACCAGCGGTGGCGACCTGGAGCTCCTGCCGGCGGCGATGCTCGCAGAGAACGACTGGCTCCCGCTCGCGCAGGGCACCCACACGTGTGCGGACCGCGCGCCGCTTGCCGCACTGATCGGCGTCGGTGAGGCCGCGCAGCTCGATCCGGCGAGGATCATCGTGCGGCTCGGCGCCGAGCGCGCCGCAGCCCTTGCGTCGTTGCCGATGGCCGAACGACGCGTTGTGTTCCCCGGCAAGACCGCGGCGCGGTCGGGCGAGGTCAAGCGCACGGGTACCGTCAGGCTCGCCGAGGCGGGGCGGGCCGGGATCGACGTCCGCGGCGCGAGGTTCGGAACCGCGTCAAACGGAGCGTTCCTCCCCTCAGCGATCACTCTCGACGAAGGATTCTGGCGCGTCGTGGGGCTGTATCTCGCCGAGGGCTGCTGCACGAGCGACGACCGCGACGCATGGCGGATCAGCTGGTCGTTTCATCCCGACCGCGAGCAGCATCTCGTCGACGAGGTGGTCGCGTTCTGGATGCGTCATGGCATCGCCGCCCGCACGCATCGCCGTGCTACGTCTCACGTCGTCATCGTGCAATCGCGGCTGCTTGGCCTGTGGTGGACGAGCGCCCTCG
Organism: uncultured Actinomycetes bacterium; assembly: GCA_963780585.1. Classification (GTDB taxonomy): domain Bacteria; phylum Actinomycetota; class Thermoleophilia; order Solirubrobacterales; family Solirubrobacteraceae; genus CADCVQ01. Next base: position 57,993 of record CAWADD010000021.1, on the reverse strand, counting down.
GCCTCGGTCGCAACGGCTACGAGCAGCGCCTTCCCGACCTGATCTGGGATCGACCGGCAGCGGACAAATGGGCGCTGCTGTCGGCGCTCTGGGAGGGCGACGGATCGTGGTCGCTCGTGAACGGCGGACCGAGCGTGATCCTCGAGTTCGGCACCGTCAGCGGCGAGCTGGCGGACGGGATGCTGCGGCTGCTCGGCGACCTCGGCGTGGTCGCGTCCCAGCGCATCGGCAGGACGGCGAAGTCCACGACCGACACGCACTGGCTGCGCATCAGCGGCGCTGCCCAGATCGAGCGTGCGATCGCGCTCGTCCCGCGGCGTGACCGGCCGGGCGTCGCCGCGTCGATCGGACGCCAGCGCAAGGTCATCGCTCCGACCGGATACCGCCGGCTGGACGCCGACGGGCCGGCGTGGGTACGCGTCGTCTCGGCCGGCCGCCGTCCCTTCCGCGGGCACGTCTACTCAGCCGAGGTACCGGTCACGCACAGCTTCGTGACGACGGCGGGCCTGACCTCGCATAACTGCTTTCCCAAAGACGTCAACGCGCTCAAGCAGCTGGCCGGCAACTCGGGCTATCACTTCCAGCTGCTGAACGCCGTCATCGAGGTCAACGAGCTGCAGAAGCGGCGCGTCATCTCCAAGCTGCAGAAGCACCTCGGCTCGCTCGTCGGCCGCACGATCACGCTGCTCGGGCTCGCCTTCAAGCCGAACACCGACGACATGCGCGAGGCCTCGTCGCTCGTCCTCAGCGCGCGGCTGCAGGCCGACGGCGCGAAGGTGCGCGTCTACGACCCGATCGCCGAGCAGGAGGCGCGCACGCTGATCCGCGGCGTGTACTTCGCGACCGACGCGCTCGACGCGGTCGAGGGCGCCGACGCCGTCGTGCTCGTGACGGAGTGGGACGAGTTCATCGCGCTGGACTGGGAGCAGGTCGCCGAGCTGATGGCCGGGCAGCTCGTCCTGGACGGAAGAAACGCGCTCGATCGCGAGGCGATCGCGGCCGCTGGGCTGACCTACGAAGGCATCGGACGCGGAACGTTGACGTCGCCCGGTTAGTGGTTCACTAGTGCTCAGTGACCGGGATGCGATCTCGTGCAGGCGGTGATACTCGTGGGCGGGGAGGGAACGCGACTGCGTCCTCTGACCTCGACCATCCCCAAGCCCGTCGTCGCGCTGGTCGACCGCCCGATGATGGTCTACATGCTCGAATGGCTGCACGGCCACGGCATCGATGACGTGCTCATGTCCTGCGGCTTCAAGGCGACGAAGGTGCGCGACGTCCTCGGCGACGGGTCGCGCTACGGCCTGCGGCTGCGCTTCGTCGAGGAGCCCGATCCGCGCGGCACCGCAGGCGCGCTGAAGTTCGCCGAGGAGTTCCTCGACGCGCGCTTCTTGATGCTCAACGGCGACGTCCTGACCGACCTCGACCTGACCGCGCAGCTCGCCCAGCACGAGGCGACCGGCGCGACCGGCACGCTCGCGCTCGTCCCGGTGCCCGACCCCTCCGCCTACGGGCTCGTGCGGCTGCGCGAGGACGGCGCCGTCGACGAGTTCCTCGAGAAGCCGCCCGCCGACGCGGTGCTCGAGACGAACCTCATCTCGGCCGGCGCCTACGTCCTGGAGCGCTCGGTGCTCGAGCTCATCCCGCCCGATCGCAACGTCTCGATCGAGCGCGAGGTGTGGCCGCGGCTCGTCGATCACGGGCTCTTCGGCTACGTCGACGACGACGCCTACTGGATCGACATCGGCACCCCCGAGCGCTACCTGCAGGCGACGTTCGACATCCTCGAGGGCAACGTGCGCTCGGGCGTCACGGCGACGCTCGGCGACGGCTGCCTCGCGATCGATCCGTCGGCGCAGGTCGACGGGCGCGCGGTGCCGCCGGCGGTCGTCGGCGCCGGCGCGACGATCGCCGCGCGGGCGCACGTCGGCAGCCTGGCGGTCGTCGGCGACGACGTCGCCGTCGGCGCAGGCTCGGTCGTCGAACGCGCCGTCGTCCTGCGCGGCGCGCGGATCGGCGAGGACTGCGTCCTGCGCGACTGCATCGTCGGTCCGGGCGCCGTCGTCGGCGATCGCTCGCAGATCATCGGCGGCGCGATGCTCGGCGAGGGCGTCATGATCGGCGCCGACAACGTCGTCGCCCACGGCGCACGCCTGTTCCCCGGAATGGAGGTACCCGATGGCGGCCTCGCCTTCTGAACTGACCGAGATGCGATTGGACTCCGAGACGATCGCCGCGGTCGACCGCTCGGACATGCTCGCCGACGTCGTCGGCCTGCCCGAGCACCTGCGCGACGCGCTCTGGAAGGTCGAGTCGGCGAGCCTGCAGCCGTGGGACTCTCCCGGCGGGCTCGTCGTCGCCGGGATGGGCGGCTCGGCGGTCGGTGGTGCGCTGGCGCGCTCGATGCTCGGAGATCATGCCTCGCGGCCGGTGCTCGCCTCGCGCGCCTACGGGCTGCCGGCGTGGACGACACCCGACACGACGGTCCTGTGCGCCTCCTACTCGGGCGATACCGAGGAGACGCTCGCCTGCTACGAGGCCGCGGGGGCGCTCGGCGCCAAGCGGATCGCGGTCACGAGCGGCGGCAGGCTGGCCGAGCTCGCGCGCGTCGAAGGCGTCCCCGTGATCCCGGTCGCAGGTGGCTTTCAGCCGCGCGCCGCCGTCGCCTACATGACCGTCGCGGCGCTCGAGGTCGCGTGGCTGTGCGGCGCGGGACCGCGGATGGGCGCCGAGATCGACGTCGCCGCCGACCATCTCGAGCAGCTCGTCGTCGAATGGGGCGCCGACGGCGCCGAGGACTCGGAGGCCAAGGCGCTCGCGCGACAGCTGTGCGACAGCGTTCCGGTGATCGCGGGCTCGGGCCTGACGACGCCGATCGCGTACCGCTGGAAGACGCAGTTCAACGAGAACGCGAAGATTCCCGCCTTCACGCACGAGCTGCCCGAGCTCGATCACAACGAAATCGTCGGCTGGCAGGGCGCGACGTCGGTGGGACGGTTCGCCGCGATCTTCCTCGACGACAGCGACACGCATCCGCGCGTCAAGGAGCGCATCGCGCTGACGCAGGAGCTGATCGGCGACAACGCGACGGGCACGCACGTGATCCAGTCGCGCGGCCACACGGCGGTCGAGCGCGTCCTCTCGCTTGTGCTGCTCGGCGATCTCGTGTCGCTCTACGTCGCCGTCCTGCGCGGCACCGATCCGACGCCGGTAGAGCTGATCGAGACGCTCAAGCAGCGCCTGGCCGGCAGCGGGTAGCGCCCGATCCCACCGGCACCGGCGAAACATTGACACGCACGTGGTAAGGTTGTCGGCGGATGGATGCCCTGACGATCCAAGAGGCTGCGCAGACCACGGACTGGTCGCCGCGCATGCTGCGCTACATCGAGCGCGCGGGCCTGATCGAGCCGCAGCGCTCCGATGGGGGCTACCGCCTGTACGGCCCGGGAGAGCTGCAGCGCCTGCGGACGCTGCGCGAGCTCGTCACGCAGTTCGGCATCGGACTCGGCGACGTCGGCTTCGCGATGCGGCTGCGCCGCGACGAGGAGCTCGCGGGCGCCGTGGACGCGTGGCTCGAGGCCGAGCCGCGCCGCCCGGAGGACGTCCCGCCGGCCGCGTGGCTGCGCTGGGAGCAGGACAAGCACACAAAGCTGCTGGCGCTCGCCAGCGCCACACCGGCGACAACCCACGCCTGACCGAGGAGTAGCTGACGAGATGAACCCACCGACCGCAGCCGTCGACACGAAGCAGGACTTCAGGGTCGCCGACCTCGCGCTGGCCGACTACGGCCGTAAGGAGATCGTGCTCGCCGAGCACGAGATGCCTGGGCTGATGCAGACGCGCGCGGAGTACGCCGATGCGCAGCCGCTGAAGGGCGCGCGGATCACCGGCTCGCTGCATATGACGATCCAGACGGCGGTGTTGATCGAGACGCTGACGGCGCTCGGCGCCGAGGTGCGCTGGTGTAGTTGCAACATCTTCTCGACGCAGGATCACGCCGCCGCGGCGGTCGTCGTCGGCCCGAACGGGACGGTCGACGATCCGCGGGGCGTGTCGATCTTCGCCTGGAAGGGCGAGACGCTCGACGAGTACTGGTGGTGCACCGAGCGGGCGCTGGACTGGCCGGGTGGGGACGATTTCAATGGGCCGAACCTGATCCTCGATGACGGCGGCGACGCGACGATGCTCGTCCACAAGGGCGTCGAGTACGAGGCCGCCGGCGCGGCGCCGGATCCCTCGACGGGCGAGTCGGCCGAGTTCGTCTCCTTCCTGAAGCTGCTCAACCGTTCGCTCGAGGACGACGGCCAGCGCTTCACGAGGATGGCCGCTGGGATCATCGGCGTCTCGGAGGAGACGACGACGGGTGTCGGGCGGCTGTACCAGATGGCCAAGCAGGGCTCGCTGTTGTTTTCGGCGATCAACGTCAACGACTCGGTCACGAAGTCGAAGTTCGACAATCTCTACGGCTGCCGGCACTCGCTCGTCGACGGCATCTTCCGCGCGACCGATGTGATGCTCGCGGGCAAGGTCGGCGTCGTCTGTGGCTACGGCGACGTCGGCAAGGGCTCGTCGGCGTCGTTGCGCGCGCAGGGCTGCCGCGTCGTCGTGACGGAGATCGACCCGATCTGTGCGTTGCAGGCGGCGATGGAGGGCTATGACGTCAAGACGCTCGAGGATGTCGTCGAGACCGCCGACGTGTTCGTCACGACGACGGGCAACCGCGACATCATCACGGCCGATCACATGGCGCGGATGAAGCACCACGCGATCGTCGGCAACATCGGTCACTTCGACAACGAGATCGACGTCGCCGGGCTCGAGCGGGTCGCCGGCATCGAGCGCGTCAACATCAAGCCGCAGGTCGACAAGTGGGTCTTCCCGGGCACCGCGAAGCGGTCGGGTCACGCGATCATCTTGCTGTCCGAGGGCCGACTGTTGAACCTCGGCAACGCGACGGGCCATCCGTCGTTCGTGATGTCCAACTCGTTTACGAACCAGACGCTCGCCCAGATCGAGTTGTTCACCAACAGCGACGCCTATGACAAGCAGGTCTACGTGCTCTCCAAGGAGCTTGACGAGAAGGTCGCGCGGCTGCACCTCGCCGCCGTCGGTGCGAAGCTGACCGTCCTCACACCGACCCAAGCCGACTACATCGGCCGGCCCGTCGACGGCCCCTACAAAAGCAACGAGTATCGCTACTAGGAGCACGCCGCAACTCGTGGACCACGTCGTCGCGGACCTGTCGCTGGCCGAGGCCGGGCAGGTCCGCATCGCTTGGGCGGACGGGCAGATGCCCGTCCTGCGCTCGATCCGCGAGCGCTTCGCCCGCGAGCGCCCGCTCGACGGGCTGCGCGTCGCGGCCTGCCTGCACGTCACCTCGGAGACCGCGAACCTCCTGCGCACGCTGATCGCCGGCGGCGCGCAGGCGCAGCTGTGCGCGTCCAACCCGCTGTCGACGCAGGACGACGTCGCGGCGGCGCTCGTCGAGCGCCACGAGGTCGGCGTATATGCCGTACGCGGCGAGGAGGCGGACGCCTACGCCGCGCACGTCGTCGGGCTCGCGGCACGTGCGCCGCACATCACGCTCGACGACGGAGCCGACCTGCTGACGGTCCTGCACGCCGGCGAGGAGCGCTGGCGCGCGTCGCTGCTCGGCGGCACCGAGGAGACGACGACCGGCCTCGTGCGCCTGCGCGCGCTCGAGCACGACGGGCTGCTGCGCTGCCCCGTGCTTGCCGTTAACGAGTCGCTCGTCGAGCGCACGTTCAACGACCGCTATGGCACCGGGCAGTCGACGCTCGACGGCATCCTGCGGGCGACGAACATGCTGCTCGCGGGCCGCACCGTCGTCGTGCTCGGCTACGGCTGGACCGGCAAGGGGGTCGCGCTGCGGGCGAAGGGCGCCGGCGCGTCGGTGATCGTCTGCGAGGTCGACCCGATGCGCGCGCTCGAAGCGCGGATGGACGGCTGCGAGGTCATGCCCGCGCACGAGGCCGCCGCGCTCGGCGACGTCTTCATCACGGTCACCGGCGGTCGTGACGTGCTCGTGCGCGAGCATTTCGAGCGCATGAAGGACGGCGCGATGCTCGCCAACGCCGGGCACTTCGACGTCGAGATCGCCGTCGACCAGCTCGCCGAGCTGGCGTCCAGCCGGCGCCAGGTGCTTGCGCTCGTCGAGCAATTCGAGGTCGGGGCGCGGCGGCTGAACCTGCTCGCGCAGGGGCGCGTCGTCAACCTCGCCGCCGCCGAGGGTCATCCGGCCGCCGTGATGGACATGTCGTTCGCCAACCAGGCGCTGTGCGTCGAGCACCTCGCGCGCCACGGCGCGTCGCTCGGCGCGCACGTGCTGCCCGTTCCGGACGAGATCGATCGCGAGGTCGCGCGTCTCAAGCTCGCCTCGCTCGGCGTGCGGATCGACGAGCTGACCGCGCGCCAGCGCGAGTATCTGACGAGCTGGGGGGCCTGAGCGCGCGGACAGATACCGTCCCGCCGATGGATCCGCTCGACGCCAGCCTCGAGAAGATGCGCGCCGAGGGCGTCCCCGACGTTGCGCTGAAGACGTTCGCGCACTACTACGAGCGGCTGAGCGCCGGCGAGGCGGGCGTGCTGCGCGAGTCGGAGATCGAGCCCGTCGACGAGCTGCCCGACGCCGACGCGCTGCCCGTCGACGACGAGGGCGCGAAGGCGGCGCTCGGCAAGACCGTCGTGATCAAGCTCAACGGCGGTCTCGGCACGAGCATGGGGATGACCGAGCCCAAGTCGCTGCTCGCGGTCAAGGACGGGCTGACGTTCCTCGATATCACCGTGCGCCAGATCCTCGACCTGCGCGCGCGCACCGGCGCCCGCCTGCCGCTCGTCCTGATGAACAGCTTCGCGACGCGCGAGGCGTCGCTCGCCGCGCTCGAGCACTACGAGGAGCTCCCGGTCGAGGGCGTACCGGCGGACTTCGTGCAGAGCAAGGTGCCCAAGCTCGACGCGGCCGATCTGACGCCTGCGCGCTGGCCCGCGGACCCGGGCATGGAGTGGGCGCCGCCGGGCCACGGCGACCTCTATCCCTCGCTCGTCAGCTCGGGGATGCTCGACGCGCTGCTGGGCGCCGGCTACCGCTACGCCTTCGTCGCCAACGTCGACAACCTCGGCGCGGTCATGGAGCCCCGCATCCTGGCCTGGTTTCAGCGCGAGCGGATGCCGTTTCTGATGGAGGTCGCCGACCGCACGGCGGCCGACCGCAAGGGCGGGCACCTCGCGCGGCGGGCGGGCGGGGGCGGATCGCGCCTCGTCCTGCGCGAGATCGCGCAGACGCCCGACGAGGACGTCGATGCCTTCCAGGACACCGCGCGCCACCGCTTCTTCAACACGAACACCCTCTGGATCGACCTGCGCGCGCTCGCCGACGTGCTCGACGAGCGCGGCGGCGTGCTCGGACTGCCGATGATCGTCAACCGCAAGACCGTCGATCCGGGCGACCCGAGCTCGACGCCCGTGATCCAGCTCGAGAGCGCGATGGGTGCCGCGATCGACGTCTTCGAGGGCGCCCGCGGCGTGCGCGTCCCGCGCGAGCGCTTCGCGCCCGTCAAGACGACCGACGACCTGCTCGCGCTGCGCTCGGACGCCTACGAGCTCGACGACGGCGGACCGATCGCGCTCGCCGACGGCCGCAGCAGCGCCCCGCTCGTGCAGCTCGACCCGAAGTACTTCAAGCTCGTGCGCGACTTCGACGCGCGCTTCGCGCAGGGCCCGCCGTCGCTCGTGCAGGCCGAGCGGCTCACCGTGCGCGGCGACGTCGCCTTCGGCGCGGGCGTCGTCGTGCGCGGCGCGGCGACGGTCGAGCACGATGGCGACGGGCAGCGGCGGATCGCCGACGGCACGGTGCTCGGGGACGCGCGCTGATGGTCGACGCCGCTTCCGGCGTCGGCGTATTCGCCGCGCTCGCGGCGGGCGTCGTGTCGTTCCTCAGCCCATGCGTGCTGCCGCTCGTCCCCGGCTACCTGTCGGCGGTCTCGGGCGTCAAGCCGTCCGAGCTCGAGAACGCGTCGCTGCGGCGCGTGCTGGTGCCCGCGCTGCTGTTCGTCGCGAGCTTCTCGGCGATCTTCATCGTCCTCGGCCTCGGCGCGACGAAGCTCGGCTCGTCGCTGAACGACCACCGCGAGACGCTCGAGCGCGTCTCGGCGATCGTGATCATCGTGCTCGGCCTGTTCTTCCTCGCGACGCCGTTCATCGCGCGGCTCGGGCGCGAGTGGCGGATCGAGGCGCTGATGGCGCGCGCCGGCCACGGCGGGCCGCTTGTCGCCGGCGCCGCGTTCGCGATCGCCTGGACGCCGTGCGTCGGGCCGACGCTCGGCGCGATCCTGACCGCCGCGTCGCTGTCGGAGTCCTCCGCCCACGGCGCCTACCTGCTGGCGTGGTACTCCGCCGGCCTCGCGATCCCGTTCCTGCTGACCGCGATCGCCTTCAACCGCATGACGACGGTCTTCGCGGTCGTCAAGCGCCACTACACGGCGATCGTCGCGACCGGCGGCGCGATCCTCGTCGTGATGGGCGTGCTGATCTGGACCGGCGAGCTGACGCAGCTGAACATCGAGGCCCAGAAGCTGCTCGACAGCGTGGGTCTCGACTTCCTCTACGGGATCTGAGCCGGACCGCCCGCCCTACGACGCGGCGTCGGCGGCCGCCGGCACGCCATGCGCCTGCTCCGCGCCGCCGGGCGCCGGCGCGGCCGCGCCGGCGCGGAAGCGGATCGCCGAGACGATCGCCGCGGCGGCAGCGAACGCCGCGCCGACGACGAAGGCGATGTGGTAGCCGCCGGTGAGGGCTTCGAACGGGCCTGATCCGTCCGCCGTCAGGCTCTCGCTGCGCGACGCGGCGAGGCTGGCGAGCACGGCGAGGCCGAGCGCTCCGCCCATCATGAAAGCCGTGTTGACGAGGCCCGAGGCCAACCCGGCGTCCTGCGGCTCGACGTCGCTCATCGCCGCCAGCAGCAGCGGGTTGAAGGCGACGCCGGCGCCGCAGCCGAGCAGGATCATCGCCGGCAGGACGTCGGTGACGTAGTTGCCGTCGACGGGCGCGCGCGCGAACAGCAGCAGGCCGAGCGCCGCCACGCCGAGCCCGATCGACAGCGGAGGCTTGATGCCGAAGCGCATCACGAGCCTGGCCGACAGGGCGACCGAGAACGCCGCCATGATGAGGTTCGCCGGCAGGAACGCGAGGCCGACCTCCAGCGGGCTGTAGCCGAGCACGAGCTGCAGATAGAGCGCGGACAAAAAGAACCAGGCGAAGAGGCCCGCCGCCCACAGGATGCCGACGATGTTCGCCGTCGCGATGTTGCGCAGGCGGAACATCCCGAGCGGCATCAGCGGCGAGCGCGAGCGCGACTCGATCGTCAAGAACACGCCCAGCAGCACGACGGCGACGGCGAGCATCGCGAGCGTCTGTCCCGACGTCCAGCCCTCGTCGTTGCCGTTGACGATCGCGTAGACGGCGATCATCAGCGCGAGCGTCACGGTCACCGCGCCGCCGACGTCGAGCCGGCGCTCGCTCGTAGCCAGCGGGCCGCCGGCGGGCAGCAGCCGCAGCGAGAACACGACGACCGCGATGCCGATCGGGATGTTGACGAGGAAGATCCAGTGCCAGTCGAGGAGGTCGGTCAGGACGCCGCCGAGCAGCACGCCGACGCTGCCGCCGCCGGCCGCGATGAAGCTGATCACGCCCATCGCCTTGGCCAGCTCGGCCGGCTCGGTGAACATCGTGAAGACGAGCGAGAGCGCGACGACCGCGACGACGGCGCCGCCCAGACCCTGCAGCGCGCGCGCGGCGATGAGGAACTCCTGCGATTGGGCGAGCCCGCAGGCGAGCGACGCGACCGTGAAGAGCGTGATGCCGATCAAGAACAGCTTGCGGTGACCGAAGAGGTCGCCGAGCCGGCCGCCGAGCAGCAAGAAGCCGCCGAACGTCAGCAGATAGGCGTTGACGACCCACGCCAGCGACGTCTCGCTGAACCCAAGATCCTCGCGGATCGATGGCAGCGCGACGTTCACGATCGTCGTATCGAGGACGATCATCAGATCGCCCATGCAGAGCACGATCAGCGCGAGCCAGCGGGTGCGGTTGTCGAGCGTCATTGGTCGCCTCTCAGCCTTTCGCGGTTTCGATCGAGACAGCCACCGGGCATCGAGGCTACCCGCCCTTGTCCCGCTCGCCATCGGCAATTGGTCTTAGGACCGTCGCGGCGGCGCGAACTCATCGGTCGCGACGCAAGTCGCTGAGCAGCGGCTACTCGTAGCGCTCTGCGCGCTGCTCCTCGCGCTCGCTCTCACCAAGCGCGCGGACGAACAGGAAGACGAGCGCGATGCCCATCACGATCGACTGCTCGAGCGCCATCACCAGGCCGCCGACCGCCTGGTCGGTGCCCGGCGACAGACCCCAGTATCCCGGCTGGCGCTGATAGAAGTCGTAGATCGCGTCAGGCGCGAAGGCGAGCATGATCCCGAGCAGCCCGACGAGCACCTTCGTCGCGAGCATGTACACCACCGGCCCCATCCCGCCGAGCCGCTGGCGCGCGCGGATCGGCGACAGCAGGTGCCACCAGTAGAGGCCGCCCGCGACCCCGAACGAGACGTGCTCGAGGACGTGCAGGACCGGCTGCTCGAGCGCCGCGTCGTAGATCGCCGGCACGTGCCAGAACGCCATCGTCACGACGTAGAGCGCGATCGCGAAGACGGGATGCGCGAGCGGGCCGGCCGCGCGCTCGATCCGCACGAGCCGCCGTGTCAGCGGACGCAGCAGGACCTTCGTCAACCCGAGCAGGACGAGGATCGGCGCGAGGTCGAGCAGCAGCAGGTGCTGGACCATGTGCATGAAGAACAGCTGCTCGCCGAGGCGGTCGACCGGCGAGCAGAGCGCGATCAGCACGAGCGTCATGCCACCGAGGAAGCTCACGAGCCGGCCGGCCGATCCGTCGACCGCGCGCCAGCGACGCACGTAGATCATCGTCAGCGCCCCTACGAGGACCAGCGCGCCGGGCTCGAACGTCCATCCGGCGTCGGGGGAGACGGCTAGGGGAGCGGCGAGGATGGGCGCGATTGTGGCACCGCGCCCCCGCTCACGGGGCGACGTCGAGCGGGCGCCCGAGGAACGCCTCGAGCGCGAGCCAGGCGGCCTCGTGCGCGAGCGGGCCGAGGCGCAGCGTCGCGCCGGCCTCCGGCCCCGGGCGCAACGTGGCGACGAGCCCGGCCGCGGCGAGTCGGGGCAGCTGGTGCTCGGCTCGCTGGACGCCGGTCGGCCCGTGGTAGTGGGCGTCCACGCCATAGCGGCCGCCCTCGACGGGCCAGATCGAGAGCTGATCGGGCGCCCACGTCGGTCCGGTCTCGGCGGGCAGCGGCGTGTAGCGCACGAGGTCGGTGCCGGCATCGCGCGGGTGCAGGTTCGTGTGCGTGGACCACGCGCGGTCGTCGACCCGGCGCGGCGGCGGCTGGCTGTCGTGTTTGCGGCGCGCCATCGGTCGTCCGCAGGATCGTCGCATTCCACGCGCCTGCTTGAAGCACTTCCGCGCGACGATCGACGGATGTTCTGGGAGCTCGTCGCGCTCGTCGCGCCACCGCGCTGCGCCGCCTGCGGCGCCTCGCTCCGGCGCGCGACGGACGTCCTCTGCGCGGCGTGCCGGCGCGCGCTGCCGTGGCTGGCGCGGCCGTGCTGCGCGCGCTGCGCGCTGCCGCTGCCGTGCGGCCGCTGTCCGGCGCGCGACGCAGCGTTCGATGCCGCGTGGGCAGTCGTCGCCTACGAGGGCGTGGCGCGCGACGCGATGCGGGCGCTGAAGTTCGCGGCCGCGCGGCCGCTGGCCGCCGTCATGGCGGCCCAGATCGCGGCGTCAGCGCCCGAGGCGCTGCTCGCGCCGGGCGTCACGCTCGTCCCGGTCCCGCCGCATCCGCGGCGCCGCCGCGCTCGCGGCTTCGACCCGGCCGAGCTGATCGCGGTCGCGCTCGCGCGTCGCGCCGACCTGCCGCTCGCTCGGCCGCTGCGCCGTGCCGGCACGGGCTCGCGCCAGCTCGGCGCCTCGCGCGCGCAGCGTCTGGATCCGGCGAAGCTCGAGTTCAGCGCGGTCGGCCGCCCGCTGCCGGCACGCGTCGTGCTCGTCGACGACGTCCACACGACGGGCGCCACGCTGCGCGCCTGCGCGACCGCGCTGCGGTGCGCCGGAAGTCGGCAGATCGCGGCCGTCACGTGGGCTCGCACACTGGACGAACGGACCCGTTGAAGCCGACCTCCAGCAGGCGTACCATCGGTTGCTCGCACGTCCGTTCGACAGAGAGAGGACTTCGAGATGCAGATCGAGGTCAAGGGCCGCAACGTCCCCGTCAACGACGAGCTGCGCGAGCTGGTGGAGCGCAAGTTCCGCAAGGTCGCCGCACAGGTTTCCGATCTCGCCCGCATGGAAATGGAGCTGCGCGAGGAGCGCAACCCCGCCATCGCCGAGTCGCAGGTCGCGGCCGTGACGCTCTACCTCAAGGGGATCACGCTCCACGCCGAGGGTGCCGCGCGCGAGATGCCGCACGCGATTCGCCTCTGCTCGGACGAGCTCGCACCGCAGGTCAAACGCCATCGCGAGAAGCGCCGCCGGCGCCGCGAGGCGCGCGCCGCGAGCGCCGAAGCCGCTATGTAGTCAACCAATCCGGCGCGGCGGGCGAGGCCGCCGCGTCGGTATCCTCAACGTCCTATGGCGCTCCTCGATCGTGCCCTTCGTCTGGGCGAAGCCAAGCAGTTCAAGCAGTTCGAAAAGCGCGTCGCTCGCATCAACGATTTCGAGCCCGAGCTCGAACTCGAGACGATGGAGGAGCTGCGCGCGCGGATGGACTCGCTCTCCGAGCAGGCCCGCAACGGCGCGAACCTCGACGACCTGCTGCCCGAGGCGTTCGCGCTCGTCCGCGAGATCGGCAAGCGCGAGATGGGCATGCGCCATTTCGACGTTCAGATGATCGGCGGGATGGTGCTGCACAACGGCTCGATCGCCGAGATGAAGACCGGCGAGGGCAAGACGCTGACGGCGACGCTCGCCGTCGTGCTCAACGCGCTGCCCGGCAAGGGCGTGCACCTCGTGACGGTCAACGACTACCTCGCCCGCCGCGACGCCGAGTGGATGAGCCCGATCTACCACGCGCTCGGACTGCGCGTCGGCGTGCTGCAGAACATGCAGCCCGTCGAGCACAAGCATGCCGCCTATGGCGCCGCCGTCACGTACGGGACGAACTCCGAGTTCGGCTTCGACTACCTGCGCGACAACATGGCCTCCGCGCTCGAGGAGAAGGTCCAGCGCGGCCATCCGTTCGCGATCGTCGACGAGGTCGACAACATCCTGATCGACGAGGCGCGCACGCCGCTGATCATCTCCGGCCAGCCCGAGGCGGCGGCCGACCTGTACTCGAAGTTCGCCAAGCTCGCGACGCGGATGGTCCCCGGCAAGAAGCCCGAGGGGATGGACCCGCGGCTGAAGAAGGACTTCGTCGCCGACTTCGACTTCGAGTTCGAGGAGAAGCACAAGACCGTCTCGGTGACCGAGCGCGGCGTCGCCAAGGCCGAGAAGTTCCTCGGCATCGAGCATCTCTATCGCGCCGAGAACGGCCCGCTCGTCAACCACCTCCAGCAGGCGCTGAAGGCCGAGTCGCTCTACAAGCGCGACGTCGACTACGCCGTCGTCGAGGGCCAGGTGATGATCATCGACGAGTTCACGGGCCGCATCCTCGAGGGCCGGCGCTGGTCGGAGGGGCTGCACCAGGCGATCGAGGCCAAGGAGGGCGTGCACGTCCAGGAGGAGAACCAGACGCTCGCGACGATCACGCTGCAGAACTACTTCCGCCTCTACGAGAAGCTCGCCGGCATGACCGGCACCGCCCTCACCGAGGCGACCGAGTTCATGAAGATCTACAAGCTCCCCGTCGTCGAGATCCCGACGAACCAGTCGATGATCCGCAAGGACCTCAACGATCAGGTCTACAAGACGAAGGGCGGCAAGTGGGACGCCGTCAGCCGCGAGATCATCGAGCGCCACGCGACGGGCCAGCCGGTGCTCGTCGGCACGGTCTCGGTCGAGGTCTCCGAGCTGCTGTCGGGCATCCTCACGGAGGCCGGCGTCAAGCACGTCGTGCTCAACGCCAAGCCCGAGTACGCCGAGCGCGAGGGCCAGATCGTCGCCGAAGCCGGTCAGCCCGGCGCCGTGACGATCGCGACGAACATGGCCGGACGCGGCGTCGACATCAAGCTCGGCGGCAACGCCGAGCATCTGACGCAGCTCGAGCTCGTCAAGCTCGGCCTCAAGCCCGGCGATCCGGACTACCAGGAGCGCTTCGCCGACGTGCTGCCGAAGATCGAGCAGCGCGTCGAGGCCGACAGGCAGAAGGTGCTCGACGCCGGCGGGCTGTACATCGTCGGCACCGAGCGCCACGAGTCGCGCCGGATCGACAACCAGCTGCGCGGCCGCTCCGGGCGTCAGGGTGATCCCGGCGAGTCGCGCTTCTTCTTGTCCGCCGAGGACGATCTCGTGCGCCTCTTCGCCGGCGACCGGATCTACCGCATCCTGGACCGGCTCGGCACGGTCGACGAGGAGGGCCGCGAGGAGCCGATCGAGGCCGGCATGCTCTCCAAGCAGATCGAGAAGGCGCAGAAGAAGGTCGAGGAGCAGAACTTCCTGCAGCGCAAGCGCGTGCTCGAGTACGACGACGTCATGAACGAGCAGCGGCGGATCGTCTACAAGTTCCGCAACGAGATCCTCGAGGGCAAGGACATGAGCGCCCAGGTCCGCGAGGAGATCGGCAACGTCGTCGAGCGGACCGTCGGCGAGTTCACGCCCGGAGACTTCATCGAGGAGTGGGATCTCGAGGGGCTGTTCACGGCGCTCGAGGACGTCTTCCCGGTCGAGCTGATCTCCGACGAGGACCTGTCGCCCGGTCAGGCCGACCGCGAGCTGATCATCACCAAGATCACCGACGGCGCGATCGCGCTCTACGACGCGCGCGAGGAGGAGCTCGGCGACGAGATCATGCGCGCCGTCGAGCGCTTCCTGCTGCTGCAGTTCATCGACACGCGCTGGCGCGAGCACCTGTACGACATGGACTACCTGCGCGAGGGCATCCACCTGCGCGGCTTCGCCCAGATCGAGCCGATCGTCGCCTACAAGAACGAGGCGTTCACGCTCTTCGCCGATCTCATGAACACGATCTGGGCGGACTTCACCCGGATGGTGTTCAACCTCGAGTTCGAAGCGGCCGATGGCGAGGAGCCCGAGCAGCGCTACGAGACGAGCGGCACGTCGACGCGCCCCGGGCGCGTCTCCTACTCGGGCGGCTCGGGTGGTCAGCCGAGCGCGCTGGCGATGGCGGCTGCCGGCGGCGGCATCGCCGAGGAGGAGCTCCTCGAGGAGGAGGAGGAGCTGCCGCCGCCCGTCGAGCAGCGCGTGCTGTCCGAGGAGCAGACGGTCGGCCGCAACGACCCGTGCTGGTGCGGCTCGGGCAAGAAGTTCAAGAAGTGCCACGGCGCCTGAGCTGAGGCGTCGGGCTGGGCGTCGCGTCGTTCCGGCGTTCCGGCGCCGGCGTTGCCGTCGCGGCTCGCGTGCGCGCGCTCGCCTGCGAACGGCATCGATGAGGAAGGGTGTGGGGCGCGGACGTCTGTGGCGGGCCCGCGCGGTGGCGAGGAGCGCCGCGCGGGATCCGAGAGCGAGTGACGGATGGAGCCGGGGGGCAGCGCGCTCGTCACTCGTACACCGCATCGGTGAGGGAGCGACGATCCCGCGTCCGATCGACCTCGACCAGTCACCGGTTCTCGCGCGCGTCCGCCATCGCGGCGACTTGGGTGCGGTATAGGCGCCTAACGCGCCACGAACCCCGCGCGTCCGCCATCGTGGCGACTTGGGTGCGGTATAGGCGCCTAGCGCGCCACGATCTCACGTGTCCCACGGTCTGGCGATTTGGGTGCTCTATTCGCACCTAACGCGCCACGACCCGCGCGACCGCGCTACCGCCGCGCCCGCACGCGCAACCGCCCGCGCCCCGCGCCCTCATCGATGCCGTACGCAGGCGAGCCGAGCCCCCGCCCACCACGGAGCAAGACCACCGAGCACCCAACAACTTGACAGGTGACCAAATGGTCACGTATTATCCCGACCATGGACGCGGTGTTCAGGGCCCTCGCAGACCCCACCCGGCGCAGCCTGCTCGACGAGTTGTTCAAACACGACGGGCAGTCCCTGACCGAGCTCGAGGAACGGCTGCCGATGACGCGCTTCGGCGTCATGAAGCACCTCAAGGTGCTCGAGCAGGCCGGCCTCGTGACGACGAAGCGGCGCGGTCGCGAGAAGCTGCATTTCCTCAACCCCGTCCCGATCCGGCTCGTCCACGACCGCTGGGTGAGCAAATACGCCGAGCCCTGGGCCGCGGGGCTCAGCGGGCTCAAGCGTGCACTCGAGGAGGCGATGATGGAAAAGGTGTTCGAGATCTACATCAAGACGACCCCTGAGCGCCTCTGGGAGGCGATCACCGACGCCGAGCTGCGGCGCAGGTACAACTTCGGCGTCGGCGTCAGCTCGGACTGGACGCCCGGCTCCAGCTACGCGGCCAGCCACTCCAGCGGCGTCGACATCGCCGCCGGCGAGAACCTCGAGGTCGATCCACCGCGCCGGCTCGTGCAGAGCTTCACGGCGCTGTGGAGCGACGATGTCAGGAGCGCCGGCACCTCGCGGGTCACCTGGGATATCGAGCCCGTCGCCGACTCGTGCCGGCTGACCGTCACCCACGACGAGCTGCCCGAGGGCGTCAACAACGAGATCTACGGCGGCTGGCCACAGATCCTCTCAGGCCTCAAGACGCTGCTCGAAACCGGCGAGTCGCTCACCACCCCGGGCTCGCTGATGTACGCGCAATAGTTGGCGCGCGCCAGCCCAGAAAGGCCCCTGCGCAGCAGGTGGTACCGCTTGGTCTCGTGGCGCGCCTTGGACTAGGTTGCGCGGCAGTGCGGAGGATCCGCCTCTCGCGTCCGCGGGAGGGGACCTACGCCTCTCCCAGGGGAGCTGAAACCATCTCCACTCGCCAAGCGATGAGCGCAGACGCGTGAGCATCGCATTGTCACAGTGGTGGTTGGTCGGTTGGGTGGTTGGTGCCGTCGTGGTTCTTCTCGTCGCGGTCCTGCTGCTCACGATCACCGCCCTTGCTCGGAAAGTCGACGGGGTCGCCAACGACCTCGTGAGCGACCTAGGCTCGATCGCGCAGAAGACGCGCGGGCTTCAGGACGTCGGCGCGACGAACATCGCGGTGCGGACGATCACCCGATGCCTGCGCCTCGCGCGCGGCGGGACGCCGCTTGAAGACAGATATTCGACCTCGCCGGGGTGGCGGCCATGACGACGCTTGCGATCATCGGCCTCGTCCTCGGCCTCGTCATCTTCTGCCTCGTGGTCTATCTGCTCAACGAGACGCTGAAGCCGCTGCTGAAGATCTCCGAGGACGTGCAATCGGCGCTGACCGCACCGATGCTCGAGCGTGGTGTTCCCGGAACCGAGCTGATCGAGACCACCCGTCGGCTCGTCGACCCCGTGCCGGGGCTCGCTGGGGCCTACCTGCAGAAGCTCGGGCTCGTGCCCAGGCCACCGGCGCCGGTCGCGTCGCCGTCGTACTCGAGTTCGTTCTCGAGCCCGTTTGCGGCGCCCGCTCCACCGGCGGCGTCCTCCGGTGCGGCGTCTCCATTCGACACGAAGCTGTTCGGACGATGAGCGCCGGAACGACGGTCATCGCTGCGCTGTCGGACAATCAGAACGCCTGGGCGATCACGCTCGGGGCCGGGGTCGTCATCCTGCTCGTCGTGGTCGCGCTGCTCGAGATGCTGCGCCGCACGGTGGTGCAGCTCAACGACGACATCTGGCAGACGTGGCTGAGCGGCAAGGCGGTCGTCAAGAACACCGCCATGACGTATCTGCTCAAGAACACGCGCGACTCGGGCGGCGAACTCGTCGACGAGCTCAGCAATCACCGGTAGCCAGAGGAGCGACCAATGAACACCATCCTGATCGTCGCAACGCTGGCCGAAGTGGCCCTGCTCGTGCTCGTGCTCGCCGGATATCTCCTGGCGATCACCGGGACCCTGACCAAGATCGCATCGACCGTCGGCCTGATCCGGATCGGCGTGCACGCGATCGATGACCAGGTCCGTCCGATCGAGACCGAGATCCGCGGCATCAACGGCGCCCTGCAGAAGGTCGCGGACGCGCTCGTGAGCGTCACGCGCTAGGCGAGCGCCAGAACCTCCGCGGCGCGCTCGCGCGGGTGCCGACGGCTTGACGTAGGACGAAGCGCAGGGGATCCCCCTGCGCTTCGTCGTTGTGCGCGCGGCTTGACATATGCCGATATGGGTATATATTGCCCGCATGGCACGAGCAGCGACCACGGCAGACGCGTTCAACGCGGTGGCCGAGCCCCGGCGGCGGCAGATCCTTGACGCCCTCGCCGGCGGCGAGCGCCCCGTGAACGACCTCGTGGCCCTGCTCGGGCTGGCTCAGCCGCAGGTGTCCAAGCACCTGCGGGTGCTCCGAGAGGTGGGAGCGGTCGACGTGCGTGACGAGGGACGGCAGCGGCTGTACCGGCTCAACGGCCACGCGCTCAAGCCGATCCACGACTGGGTCAAGAACTACGAGCAGTCCTGGGCGGAGCGGTTCGAGCGACTCGATGCCGTATTGGAAGATCTCAAGCAGAAGGAGGAAGGGAATGGTGGCAATGACGAGTAGTGGGACAGCGACGGTGACGCTGCCGACCGATGAGCAGATCCTCATCACGCGGGAGTTCGACGCACCCAAGCACCTGGTCTACAAGGCGTGGACGACGCCCGAGCTGGTCAAGCGCTGGTGGAGCGGCCACCGCGGCGCGGTGACGAGCGCCGAGATCGACCTGCGGGTCGGTGGCATGTGGCGCTACGTGATGATCGCCGAGGGCGGCTTCGAGGTCGCCTTCCACGGCGAGTACCGCGAGATCGTCGAGAACGAGCGGATCGTCTGCACCGAGGTCTACGAGGGCATGCCCGAGGGCGAAGCGCTCGACACGCTGACGTTCACCGAGGTCGACGGGCGCACGACGATGGAGATGCTCGTCCAGCACTCCTGCAAGGAGCATCGCGACGGGCACATCAACTCCGGGATGGAGGGCGGCATGCAGGAGGCGATGGACCTGCTCGAGCAGGTCGCGGTCTCGCTGCGCTGAGCGGCGCCCGGTGCGCCCGGTCGTCCACCGGGCGCGCCCAATCTTCGCCACGTGGGCCATGTTCGGTCCCTTGGGGCAGCCCTAGGTTGGATCCGATCACTCGCCCCGACCGTGGGCGGGGCGCTTCGACCTGAGGGGGTCACATGTACCGTCCCATTCGTGGGCAACGCAGGGCTGGACGGCGTGCGCTCGCCGTTGCGGCAGCCGCGCTCGCCGCAGTCGCCGTCGGCTGTGGCAGCGACGACTCGAGCTCATCCAGCTCGTCCGGCGGTGGCACCGCCTCTGGCGACACCATCCCCGTCGGCATCCTGCATTCGCTCAGCGGGACGATGGCGATCAGCGAGGTCTCGGTGCGGGACGCCGAGCTGCTCGCGATCAACGAGATCAACAAGGCCGGCGGCGTGCTCGGCAAGCAGCTCGAGCCCGTCGTCGAGGACGGCGCCTCCGACTGGCCGACCTTCGCGGAGAAGGCGCAGAAGCTGATCTCCACCGACAAGGTCGCGGCCACGTTCGGCGGCTGGACGTCGGCAAGCCGCAAGGCGATGCTGCCCGTCTTCGAGCGCAACAAGGCGCTGCTCTACTACCCCGTCCAGTACGAGGGCCTCGAGGCGTCGCCGTACATCTTCTACACCGGGCGCCACGACGAACCAGCAGATCATCCCCGGCCTCGAGTTCCTGCAGGAGAAGCTGAAGGTCAAGACGCTCTTCCTCGTCGGCTCGGACTACGTCTTCCCGCGCACGGCCAACAAGGAGATCAAGGCCTGGGCGAAGGCCAACGGCATGACGATCGTCGGCGAGGAGTACGCGCCGCTCGGCAACACCGAGTACGCGACGACGATCAACAAGATCAAGCAGGCCAAGCCCGACGCCGTCTTCCAGACGATCAACGGCGACTCGAACGTCGCCTTCTGGAAGCAGTTCAAGGACTCCGGGCTGGACGCCAAGAAGCTGCCGGTGATCTCCGTCTCGACGGCCGAGGACGAGGTCCGCGGCGTCGGGCATCAAGAACATCGTCGGCCAGTACGTCGCCTGGAACTACTACCAGACGACCCCTGGCGCGGCGAACGAGAAGTTCGTCAAGGCGTACAAGGCGGCGTACGGCGCCGACCGCGTCACAGACGACCCGATCGAGGCCGGCTACGTCGGCGTGCACCTGTGGGCGATGGCGGCCGAGAAGGCCGGCACGCACCGACGTCGAGAAGGTCAAGGCCGCGTCCAAGGGCCTCGTCTTCGAGGCGCCCGAGGGCAAGGTCACGGTCGACGGCGAGAACCAGCACATCTACAAGACCGCGCGGATCGGCCAGCTGAGGCCCGACGGGCTGATCGACACGGTCTTCGAGTCCGACGGGCCGATCAAGCCCGATCCGTACCTGAAGTCCTACACCTGGGCCAAGGGCCTCTAGGAGCCGAGCGGCGAGCGGCGGACGACGCGATGGACGTTGTTCTCAACCAGCTCTTCGTGGGGCTGAGCATCGCGTCGATCCTGCTGCTCGTGGCGCTCGGGCTGACGTTCACGTTCGGCCAGATGAACGTGATCAACATGGCGCACGGCGAGTTCATCATGGCCGGCGCCTATACGACCTACGTGTTGCAGACGGCGCTCGGGACCGGGGCGATCACGCTCGCCTTCGGTCTCGCGCTGCCGGCTGCCTTCCTCGTCGCCGGGACGATGGGCTTGATCCTCGAGTTCCTCGTGATCCGGCGGTTGTACGGCAGACCGCTCGACACGCTCCTCGTCACCTGGGGCGTCGGCCTGATGCTCCAGCAGCTCGCGCGTGACCTGTTCGGCGCGCAGAACGTCAACGTCGACGGGCCCGGGCTTCCTCGACGGGGGGATCACGATCGCCGGCGCCGATCTGTCGTATCCGCGCCTGTTCATCATCTCCGTCGTCGTGCTCGTGGTGATCGCGATCGCGATCTACATGCAGCGCACGCCGGCCGGGCGGCGCATGCGCGCGGTCATGCAGAACCGCCCGCTGGCCTCGGTCAGCGGCGTGCGCACGACGCGCGTCGACCGCACGACCTTCTTCATCGGGTCGGGCCTGGCGGGGCTCGCCGGAGTCGGCATCACGCTGCTGGGCCCGGTCGGCCCGACGCTCGGGCTCGGCTACATCATCGACGCCTTCCTCGTCGTCATCGTCGGCGGCCTCGGCCAGCTGCGCGGGGCGATCCTCGCGGCGCTCGCGCTCGGGATGGCGAACTCGTTCATCGAGTACAACACGTCGGCGAGCATCGCCAAGGCGGGCGTGTTCCTGCTGATCGTGCTCTTCCTGCAGTGGCGCCCGCAGGGCATGATGGTCCAGCAGCGGCGCGGGCTGGCCTAGAGCGCCGCTGATGACGACGCTGTCCAAGCTGCTGCCCTCGAGCGCGCCGAAGCCGTCGGCGTTCGTCGTGCGCTTCGCGCTGATGGCGGTGACGCTGCTGCTGATCGCGCCGGCCGTCCTGTCGGACTTCCGCCTCTCGCTGCTGGCGAAGTTCCTCTGCTTCGCGATCATCGCGATCGGCATCGGGCTCGCCTGGGGGCAGGGCGGCATGCTCGTGCTCGGCCAGGGGCTCTTCTTCGGCCTCGGCGGCTACTGCATGGGCATGCACATGAAGATCGTCGATGCCGGCCCCGGCAACCTGCCCGACATCCTCACGTACAGCGGCCAGTACGACTCGCTGCCGGCGCTCTGGAAGCCGTTCAGCTCGGCCTGGTTCGCCGTCCCGATGGCGATCCTGCTGCCGATGGCGATCGCCGCGCTGCTCGGGGCCGCGGTCTTCCGCCAGCGGATCCGCGGGGCGTACTTCGCGATCCTCAGCCAGGCGCTGGCGGCCGCCTTCGTGATCGTCATCGTCGGCAACCTCTCGCTGACCGGCGGAACGAACGGGCTGACGAACTTCCAGCACTTCTTCGGCCTGTCGGTGATCGACGCAGGCGACCAGCGGATCCTCTACTTCATCGTCGCGATCGTCCTGCTGCTCGTCTTCCTCGGGACGCGCGAGCTCGTGCTCGGGCGCTACGGGCGCCTGCTGATCGCCTCGCGCGACGACGAGGATCGCGTGCGCTTCCTCGGCTACGACCCGGCGCGCATCAAGCTCGTCGCCTATGTCCTCGCCGCCGGCATGGCGGGGCTGGCGGGCGCGCTGTTCGTGCCCGTCGTGGGGATCATCTCGCCCGCGCTGCTCGGCATCGTGCCGTCGATCGAGATGGTCATCTGGGTCGCGCTCGGCGGCCGCACGGCGCTCGCCTGGGCGGCGGCCGGTGCGGTCATCGTCAACTGGGCGAAGACGAGCATCTCCGAGCAGTTCCCGTCCGGCTGGCTGTACCTGCAGGGCCTGTTGTTCGTCGTCGTGATCCTCTTCCTGCCGAAGGGCGTCGGCGGCGCGGTCGAGCATCTGCGCCGGCTCGCCGGGCGGCGCCTGTCGCTGCGCTGGCGGCCCGGCGCGGGCTGCCAAGGCGGCGGTGCCGCGGCGGCGGCGCCGGCAGCGGCGGCGCCGCCCAAGGAGATCGCCTGACATGAGCAGCGAGCTGCTGCAGATCCGCGACCTCGTCGTCGCCTTCGACGCCTTCCACGCGATCGACGGGCTCGACCTCACCCTGCACGAGCACGAGGTCCGCTTCGTGATCGGGCCCAACGGCGCCGGCAAGACGACGCTGATCGACGCGATCACGAACCTCGTGCGCCCGACGAGCGGCTCGATCAGGTTCGCCGGCGAGGAGCTCGTCGGCCGCACCGAGCACGCGATCGTCCGCTCCGGCATCGGCCGGACGTTCCAGAAGCCGTCGGTCTTCGACGAGCTGACCGTGCTCGAGAACGTCGACCTCGCGGCCTCGTTCCGGCTGCCGTTTCGCTCGCTGCTCAAGCGCCGCAAGGGCGTCTCGCCCGAGGTCGCCGAGATCCTCGACGCGGTCAACCTCAGCGCGCAGCAGGACGACCAGGCCGGCTCGCTGTCGCACGGGCAGAAGCAGTGGCTCGAGGTCGCGATGGTGCTCGTCCAGAAGCCGCGCCTGCTGCTGCTCGACGAGCCGGTCGCCGGCATGACCGAGAAGGAGCGCCTGCACACCGGCGAGCTCGTCACGCGGATCGCCGAGGAGGGCACGACCGTGCTCGTCATCGAGCACGACATGGACTTCGTGCGGCGCTTCGCGCACAAGGTGACCGTCATGCACGAGGGCAAGATCCTGACCGAGGGGACGGTCGCCGAGGTGCAGCGCAACGAGACCGTGCGCGAGGTCTACCTCGGACGTCCGCGCGACGCGCGCGGCGCCGCCGAGGCGCTGGCATGAGCATCGAGCCGGGGCCGAGCCGGCCGGGAGTGAACGTCGACCCGCCGCCGATCCTCAGCGTCAAGGATCTCGAGGTCGCCTACGGTCCGACGCAGGTCATCTTCGGCGTCTCGCTCGAGGTGCCCGAGGGCGGGCTGTGCTGCCTGATGGGGCGCAACGGCGTCGGTAAGAGCACGCTGCTGCAGACGATCGTCGGGCTGCAGCCGGCGCGGCGCGGCTCGATCACGCTGGGCTACAAGGAGATCACGAAGACCGCGCCGTATAACCGCACGCGGGCCGGGATCGCCTACGTGCCGCAGGGACGCGAGGCGTTTCCCTACCTCACCGTGTTCGAGAACCTACGTGTCGTCGCGGAGGCATCCGAGAAGTCCGACGTCGACGTCATCGAGCAGTCGCTCGAGCGCTTTCCCCGGCTGCGCAAGATCCTCGACCGTCCGGCCGGCTTCCTCAGCGGCGGTGAGGCGCAGCAGCTCGCGATCGCGCGCGCGCTGGTGACGCGCCCCCGGCTGCTCCTGCTCGACGAGCCGACCGAGGGCATCCAGCCGTCGATCATCCTCGAGATCGAGGACGCGATCGCCGATCTGAAGAACAGCGGGATGTCGATCCTGCTCGTCGAGCAATATGTCGACTTCGCGATGCGGCTCGCCGATACGTACGCGGTGATGGACGTCGGACGGATCGTCGCCAGTGGCGCGACCGAGACGTTCGATCGCGACCGCATGCAGCAGCTCATGTCCGTCTGAGCGATCGATTCCATGCAGCCGCTTAGCCACATGGCCGGTCGCGGGCCGCTCGGTTTCGCCACCCGGCCCAAGGTCGACGCACCCACGCGCCACTAGCGTTGGAGCGATGCGCCTCTCGCCCGCCGACAAGGACAAGCTGCTGCTCGCGATGGCCGGCATGGTCGCGCGCGAGCGGCGCGCGCGCGGGGTGAAGCTCAACCACCCGGAGACCGTCGCGCTGCTGTCGTGCTGGGTGATCGAGGGGGCGCGCGACGGGCGCTCGGTCGCCGAGCTGATGGAGGACGGCCGCCGCGTTCTCACGCGTGGCGAGTGCATGGAGGGCGTGCCCGAGATGGTCGCCGAGGTCCAGGTCGAGGCGACGTTCCGCGACGGTCGCAAGCTCGTCACGCTGCACGAGCCCATCGCATGATCCCCGGCGAGCTGCGCGCCGGCTGCCGGGGAGATCGAGCTCAACGTCGGCCGCGAGCGGATCGAGCTCGAGATCCTCAACACCGGCGACCGCCCGATCCAGGTCGGCTCGCACTTCCACGTCGCCGACGTCAATACGTCCCTGCAGCTCGACCGCGAGGCCGCGACCGGGTTCAGGTTCGACATCCCCGCCGGGACGTCGCTGCGCTTCGAGCCCGGCGCCAGCCGTAGCGTCACGCTCGTCGCGCTTGCCGGCGCCCGCGCCGTCCCCGGCCTGCAGATCAAGACGCCATGACGAGCATCGGCCGCGACCGCTACGCCGCGATCTATGGGCCGACCGTCGGCGACCAGCTGCGGCTCGCCGACACCGACCTCTGGCTCGAGGTCGAGGAGGACCGCTGCGTCGGCGGCGACGAGGCCGTGTTCGGCGGCGGCAAGACGATCCGCGAGTCGATGCTGCAGGGCTCGAGGACCTCGGCGCAGGGCGCGCCGGACCTCGTCATCACGAACGTCGTCGTGCTCGACCACTGGGGCATCGTGCGCTGCGACGTCGGCATCACGGCCGGACGCATCGTCGCGCTCGGCAAGGCCGGCAACCCGGACATCGCCGACGGCGTCGACCCGGCGCTCGAGATCGGGCCGACGACCGACATCGTCGCCGGCGAGGGACGCATCCTCACCGCGGGCGGGATCGACGGGCACGTGCACTTCATCTGCCCGGGGATCGTCGAACAGGCGGTCGCGGCCGGGATCACGACGATGATCGGCGGCGGCACCGGCCCGAGCGAGGGCACGCGCGCGACGACATGCACGCCGAGCCCGCGCGCGCTCGGCGAGATGCTGATCGCGCTCGACGAGATGCCGGTCAACGTGCTGCTGCTCGGCAAGGGCAACACGGTCTCCGAGGAGGGGCTGCGCGAGCAGCTGCGCGCCGGCGCCGGCGGGATGAAGCTGCACGAGGACTGGGGCACGACGCCCGCCGCGATCGACACCTGCCTGCGGGTCGCCGATCAGACCGGCGTCCAGGTCGCGATCCACACCGACACGCTCAACGAGGCCGGCTACCTGCAGTCGACGGTCGCCGCGATCGCCGGGCGGACGATCCACGCCTACCACACCGAGGGCGCCGGCGGCGGGCACGCGCCGGACATCATCGAGCTCGCCTCGCAGCCGAACGTGCTGCCGTCATCGACGAACCCGACGCGCCCGCACACCGTCAACACGATCGACGAGCACCTCGACATGCTGATCGTCTGCCACCACCTCAACCCGCGCATCGCGGAGGACCTCGCGTTCGCCGAGTCGCGGATCCGCGCGACGACGATCGCCGCCGAGGACGTCCTGCACGACCTCGGCGCGATCTCGATGATCGGCTCCGACGCCCAGGCGATGGGTCGCGTCGGCGAGACGATCATCCGCACGTGGCAGACCGCGCACGCGATGAAGGCGCGGCTGGGCGGCGGCGGTGCGGGCCCCGGCGCCGGCGCCGACAACGCGCGCCTGAAGCGCTATGTCGCGAAGTACACGATCTGCCCGGCGATCGCCCACGGCCTCGACGCGCATGTCGGGTCCGTCGAGGTCGGCAAGCTCGCCGACCTCGTCCTCTGGGATCCGGCGTTCTTCGCGATCCGCCCGCGACTCGTGATCAAGGGCGGCGCGATCGCCTGGGCGCCGATCGGCGACCCGAACGCATCGATCCCCACCCCGCAGCCGGTCCTCGGGGCGCCGATGTTCGCCGGCAGCGGGCGGTTGGCAGCGCGCAGCTCGATGACGTTCGTCGCGCCGCTGGCCGTCGAGCACGGCGCCGTCGCGCAGCTCGGCCTCGAGTCGCAGATCGTCGCGATCGGCGACACGCGCGCGCTCGGCAAGGCCGACATGCCGCAGAACAGCGCCTGCCCGCAGATCCGCGTCGAGCCCGACTCCTTCCGCGTCTGGATCGACGGCGAGGAGATCGAGCCCCGGCCGGTCGACGAGCTGCCGCTCGCGCAGCGCTACGAGCTGTTCTGAATGAGCGCCGTCGCGATGCTGCTCGCCGACTCGCGCTTCCCGGCGGGCGGCTACGCCCACTCGCTCGGGCTCGAGCAGGCGGTCAGCGACGGGTTGGGCGTGGCTGGCGTCGCGCAGTTCATCGACGCTCGGCTGCGGCTCGTCGCGCGCGCCGACGCGGCGTTGAGCGTCGCCGCGCTGCGCGCCGCGGCGCGCAGCGACGCGCAGCAGCTCGCGTCGCTCGACGACGAGCACGCGGCGCGCTGCCCGAGCCCCGTGCTGCGCGAGATCGCGCGGCGACTCGGGACGCAGCTGCTGCGCTCCGCCGCGACGACGTGGGCCGGAGCGACGATCGCGGACTACCGTGCGGCCTCCGCCACCACGCCGCGCCCGGTCGCGCTCGGCGTCGTCGGCGCCGCCGCGGGGCTCGACGAGACCGAGGTCGCGACGATCGCGCTCTACGACGACGCTGCGACGGTCGCAAGTGCCGCCCTGAAGCTGCTCGGGCTCGACCCCGCCGAGGCATCGCGCTGGGTCGCCGAGCTGACGGCGCAGATCGATGCCGCGGCGTGGGCTGTTTGTGCGGACGACCGCCCGATCGGCGAGCAGGAGCCGCCGGCCGCGGTCGGCCTCGAGCTCGCGGCCGCGCGCCATGCGATCCGAACGGAGCGCTTCTTTGTCAGCTGAGCGGCGAGCGGTGCGAGTCGGCGTCGGCGGGCCGGTCGGCTCGGGCAAGAGCAGCCTGATCGCGGCGCTCTGCGCCGAGCTCGCGGGCGACATGCGAATCGGCGTCGTGACGAACGACATCTACACGACCGAGGACGCGCAGTTCCTGCGCGCGACCGGCGTGCTGCCCGTCGAGCGGATCGTCGCAGTGCAGACCGGCTGCTGCCCGCACACCGCGATCCGCGACGACATCACGACCAACCTCGAGGCCGTCGAGCAGCTCGAGCGCGACGAGGGCCCGCTCGATCTCGTGCTCGTCGAGAGCGGCGGCGACAACCTCACGGCCGTCTTCTCGCCCGCGCTGGCCGACGTGCAGATCTTCGTGATCGACGTCGCGGGCGGGGACGACATCCCGCGCAAGGGCGGCCCGGGGATCGCCCGCGCCGACCTGCTCGTGATCAACAAGACCGATCTGGCGCCGTTCGTCGGCTCGGATGTCAAGCGGATGCTGAGCGACGCGGGCGAGCGCCGCGGAGAGCTGCCGGTGGCTCGCGCTCTCGCTCAAAACTCCTCCGCAAGCGCGCGCGGTCGCGGACTGGATCTCAACGCAGGTCGAGGACTTCGCCGCCGCCGGGGGTCACCTGCACTCGACGGTCAGCGGGGTGTCAGATCATCACGACGGTCACGCCCACACGCACTGACACCGCGCTGCTCGAGGTTGCAGCGGGCGGCGCCGTCGTAGAGCTGCGGCGCGGACCGCGCCTGGCGCCGCGGATCCTCGGCCGCGAGGCCGGCGCGGTGCGCGCCGCGTTCGTCCCGACGCAGGCCGGCCCGCTCGCCGGCGACACGGACCGCGCGTGGATCGTCGTGCGAGCCGGCGCTGCGCTCGTCGTCGAGCCGGTCGCGGCGACGCTCGCGCTGCCCGGCGTCGCGCGGACGTGCTGTCGCTCGACGTCGTCGTGGAGGCGGGCGGACGGCTCGTGCTCGACGAGCCCCCGTTGATCGTGGCGCAGGGCGCGGACGTGGAGCGGCGCTGCTCGCTGACGCTCGAGGAGGGCGCCATCGTGGCGTTGCGCGAGACGGTTGTGCTCGGTCGCGACGGCGAATCGCCGGGCACGCTGATCAGCGTTCTGCGCGCGACGCTCGACGGGCGCGCGCTGCTGCACGACGGGCTGCGGGTCAGCCCGGGCGACGACGACGCGTATGTCGCGCACGCGCCCGGGCATCGCGTCGTCGCCACGATCTGCCTCTTGGGGATGCGGCCGGTGCCATCACCGCCGGCGATCGAGCTGCGAAGGCCTCGGCGCGCTGCTGCGCGCGACCGGGGCGTCCCTGGCCGGCGTCGAGACCGCGGCCGAGGAGACGTGGCGATGCTGGCGCAGCGCCGCGCAATCGATCATCCACTGATCGATCGCCGACGGGGTTTCATATCCGCTCAGGCTGGCGATCACTGTGGTGTGATGCGGCTCGTGGTCGACAACAGCAGCGGAGGCGACGCGGAGCTGGCATCGAACGTCACGGCCGGCCTCCAGGCGCGCGGTCACGCGGTCGAGCTGCGCGAGCCCGAGCCGGAGTCGATGTTCGACACCGCGGTGCACGTCGTCTCGACGGGGATCGTGCTGCGCGTCGACGAGCGCCCGTCGGGCTCGGCGCTGGCGGAGATCTCGGAGGTCGTGCGCGACGCGCTCAGCCGCCACCCGAGCATGCGGCGGCGCACGCGCGCGGTGCCGGTCGCGCTCGGCCCCGGCGGCCGCGTGCTGACCTGGATCGACGTCTTCGGCTGATCGCGCCGGCCGCTACGGATCGATCTCCGCGCGGAACCTCGCCGACGGATAGACGCTCGCGCCGGCCGCATCGACCTGGCGCGCGAGCACCGCATCGGAGGTGACGACGCGCACGGAGCTCGGGTCGGGCAGGGCGCGCAGGCGGCGCACGATCTCGTCGTCGGCCGAGTTCGGCCGCGGCGTGCTCGGGTAGGCGATCTCCACGACGCTCGAGCTGATCGGCGGCCGCGGCGGCTGCTCGAAGACGACCATCACGTCCTCGCCGTCGGCCGCGGCCCAGCGCTCGAGCGCGTCGACGAGGCGCACCATCGCGCCGTGGCGGTCGCGCCACCAGCCGTCCGGACGGCTGCCGATCACGTTCATGCCGTCGACGATCCAGCGCACCGGGCGGACCTAGCGCTGCCCGCTGCCGCAGCCCGCGCGCACATGACCGGCGATCGCGGCCGCCGTCGCGGGCCGCAGGTCCGAGAACGTCCAGCGCTTGCCGCCGAAGCGCGGCTCGACGCGCAGCCGCGCACGGGTGCGGCGCGGCCAGACGAGGTCCTGCTCGGCGTGATCGGTGTCGCGAAAGCGCAGCGAGCGCACGCGGTTGCCGACCGCGTCGTCGAGCAGCCACAGCAGGCGGCGGTCGGTGACGGCGAGCAGCGTGCTGGGGCTGGCCCAGGTCGCCGCCGGCGTGACGAGCGCCACCTGCTCGTCGGGCTCGAGCGCGACGAGCAGCTCGCGACCGAGCGCGCGGCGCATCGCCTCGGGCAGCCAGTGCCCGGGACCGCGCGCGCCGCTCTCGCGCCGCGCGGGCGCCACGATCACCCGCGCGCCGGGGCGCTGCTCGGCGCGCAGCAGCTCGTAGGCGACGTTGAGCTCGATCATCCGCGCCATGCCGCTGTCGCCGACGCGGTCCGGATGCCAGTCCTTCGCCAGCCGGCGGTAGGCGCGCGCGGCGTCGTCGAGCGAGGCGCCCGGCGCGAGGCCGAGCACGGCGTACGGATCCATCCGCATATTGAACCCGGATCGGGTTCGAGCGCGCGCCGGGCAACGCTCGCGGCCGCGCGCTTCGACGCCGGCCTATCCTGGTGCGATGGCCGCCACGCCGACGCCCGAGGGTACCCCGCAGCGCCTCGCTGCGATCCGCGCGCAGATGTCCCTGCTCGCGGACTATCTTTGACCCCGCTTCGCTGAGCGAGCGCGTCGCCGGGCTCGAGGCGCAGATGTCGGCCGGCGGGTTCTGGGACGACCAGGACACGGCCGCGAAGGTCAGCGCCGAGCACGCGCGCATGTCGCGCCGCCTGGAGGAGTTCCGCACGCTCGAGACCGACGTCGAGGATCTCGAGTCGCTCGCCGAGATGGCGCGCGAGGACGCGGAGATCGAGGCCGAGCTCGAGGGCCAGCTCGCGCCCGTCGAGGCGCGCCTCGCCGCGCTCGAGGAGCAGCGCCTGTTCTCCGGCCGCTACGACGCCGGTGACGCGCTCGTCACGGTGAACGCCGGCGCCGGCGGGACCGACGCCCAGGACTGGGCCGAGATGGTCCTGCGCATGCAGATGAAGTGGGCCGAGCGGCGCGGCTTCAAGGTCGAGCTGCTCGAGGCCAGCCCCGGGGAGGAGGCCGGCATCAAGTCGGCACGTTCCGCGTCGAGGGCGACAACGCCTACGGCCTCTACGGAGCCGAGAAGGGCGTCCACCGGCTCGTGCGCATGTCGCCGTTCGACTCCGCCAACCGCCGCCAGACGTCGTTCGCGGGCGTCGAGGTCGCGCCGGTGATCGAGGATGCCGGCGAGGTCGAGATCGACGCCGACGACCTGCAGGTCGACACGTACCGCGCGTCCGGCGCGGGCGGCCAGCACGTCAACAAGACCGACTCGGCGGTGCGCATCACGCACCGGCCGAGCGGCGATCGTCGTGCAGTGCCAGAACGAGCGCTCGCAGACGCAGAACCGCGAGACGGCGATGCAGGTGCTGCGCTCCAAGCTCGTCGAGCTCGAGGAGCGCAAGCGCCTCGAGGAGCTCGCGCGCGAGCGCGGCGAGGCGCAGGACGTGAACTTCGGCTCGCAGATCCGCTCCTACGTCCTGCACCCGTACACGATGGTCAAGGACCACCGCACCGATCACGAGATGGGCGACGCCAACCGCGTGCTCGAGGGCGACCTCGACGGCTTCGTGCGGGCGTACCTGCTGAAGAGCGCGACGCGCGGCTAGCATCTGCCGCGACGGCGATCCTTGCGCGATCGACGCCGCCCGGTGACAATGCGCTCGTGCCCGAGCCACGCGCCGATGGGCGTCGGGAGCTGCGGCTCGCGGTGGTCTGCTACGGAGGCGTCTCGCTGTGCATCTACATGCACGGCATCACGAAGGAACTGCATCGGCTCGTGCGCGCCTCACGGCTGGCCGACGACCCGCCGCGGGCGACGACCGAGAGCGTCTACCGGCGCGTGCTCGCCCATGCGGCGGCGCGCGACGGGGTCGAGCACGAGGTCGTCATCGACGTCGTCGGGGGCACGTCGGCCGGCGGCATCAACGGGATCTACCTCGCGAAGGCGCTCGCGCACAACCTGCCGCAGGACGTGCTCAGGGATCTGTGGCTCGATCGCGGCAACATCTCAAAGCTCGCGCGCCTGCCGACCTGGATTCCGCTCGCGGTGCGCGCGCCGGTCCTGCTCGCACAGCTGAAGCGCAAGCCGCCGCTGCGCGGCAAGGAGATGAGCGTCTGGCTGTACGACGCGCTGCGCTCGATGGACGACAGCGGCCCGCGCGCCCGCGGCGGTGCCGACGCTGATGCCCGACGGCCACGTGCTGCAGCTGTTCGTGACGATGACCGACCTGCACGGCTACGACCGTCACGTCGTCCTCAGCGACCCGAAGGTCGCGCCCGATCGCAGCCACCGCCACGTGTTCGAGTTTCGTCACGGCGACGGCGACGAGCTCTTCACGCGCGAGCACAACCTCGCGCTGACGTTCGCCGCGCGCGCGACCTCCTGCTTCCCGGGCGCGTTTCCGCCGATCAGCACCGAGCTGCTGAAGTCCTACCTGCCGAAGGCTCCCGGCGAGGTCCAGAAGCGCTTCTCTCGCATCTACGAGCTCTCCGGCGCATCGTTCGCCAGCCGCTACTTCGTCGACGGCGGCGTGCTCGACAACCGGCCCTTCGGGCGCGTCGTCGACGCGATCCGCGCGAAGCACGCGGCCGTCGAGGTCGATCGCCGGTTGCTGTACATCGAGCCCGATCCCGACCCGCCGACGCCCGCGGCCAAGAGCGAGGCGCAGCCGGCGCCGATCGCGACGGTGCTCGCGGCCGTCGCCGGCATCCCGCGTCGCCAGCCGATCCTCGACGAGCTGCTCGAGATCAACCGGCTGTCGGAGCGCGCGCGCCGCGTGCAGGACGTCATCGTCGCCCGCTTCAGCGACATCGCCCACCGCGTCGAGGGCGTCACGGGCGTCGCGCTGGCGGAGTTCGAGACGCCGGTGCCGGCGACGCTCCCGGAGTGGCAGCGGCTGCTCAACGCCGAGGCGCAGCGCGACGCGGGCGCGACGTACACGACGTACCTGCGCTCGAAGATCAGCGGCGTCGTCGACGCGCTCGCGGCGACCGTCTGCCGCAGCTGCGACTACCCGGCGGCGTCGAATCACGCGTTCCTCGTGCGGGCGGCGCTGCGCTGCTGGGCGGAGCAGTCGTCGCTGTTCGCCAAGAGCCCCGACCCGACGACCGCGCAGATCGAGTTCCTGCGCGATTTCGACCTCGACTACGGGATCCGGCGCCTGCAGTTCGTCGTCGCGGGGGTCAACTGGTGGTACGCGTGCGTCGACGAGCCCGGCTATCCCGCGCGCGAGCAGCTCGACGCGCTGAAGGCCCGGCTGTGGCGGGCGATCGACGAGCTGCGCGCGGCCCAGTCCGGTCGCGAGTTCCCGGACTCGCTCGACGGCTGAGGTCGCCGCCTGCTTTCCGGCCGACGAGGTCTCGAGCTACGTCCGCGACCACGGCTTCGACGGAGCGGGCTACGTGCAGCGCAAGCGCAACGAGCTGACGCAGGTCTCGGCGTCGCTGAAGGCGTTTCTGACGGCCGAGCTCGACGGCTTCTCGCTCGCGCTCTATCGCGACGTCGACGCCGCGACGGCGGAGTGGGAGCCGCTGCGCCGCCGCGACCTGCTCGTCCGCTACCTCGGCTTCCCGCTCTGGGATGTGCTGATCCATCCGGTCCAATCGGCGAGCGACGCCGGCGAGCGCGACGCGGTCGAGGTCGTCCGCATGAGCCCGCACGACTCGAGGCTGCTGACGCCGCTGGACGCCACCAAACCGAAGCTCAAGGGCATCGGGACGGGCCACTTCGCCGCCTTCTTCAAGCGCCGCTACCGCGAGAACGACTACCTCTGGGGCCGTCTCGACGCCGCCGAGCGGATCGTCGGGCTCGTGCTCGGCGAGCAGGACCCCGACTTCCGCACGTGGTGTGCGGAGGCATTCGACGCGGTCCTCGCCGAGGAGAAGCCGGTGCTCGGCTCGGCCGCGAAGCTGATCGGCGAGCTGCGACGGCAGACCGAGCAGCTCAAGCAGCCGCCGGCCTGAGCGCGCCGGTCAGGGTCGCCCGGCGGATTCGGCGCGCGCCGCCGCCAGCGCCAGCGCCTCGGCGCCGATCAGGCGCTCGAACGGCCCGACCGCGATCCACAGCGCCCGCACGCGCATCGTCGCGAGCTTGTCGGTCGGCTCGATCCGCGCCTCGCTGACGAGCGTGCTGCGCCCGTCCGGCGCGCGCGTCACCCAATGCGCGAACAGCACGCGGACGGTGCGCGGCGCCCGCCAGGCGCGGAACTCGTCGGGCCCCGAGAGATCGGCGTAGTCGCGCGCGAACGTCCAGATCCGCCCGCACAGGCCCGAGATCGAGTAGTCGGGGCCCTCGTCGAGCACGGTGAAGGGATCGGACGCCAGCAAGCCCATGAACGACTGGTCGGGCGGGACGCCGGGGATCCGCCAGCGCACGAGCCGGCCGATCGTGCGCGTCTGGTCCAGCCGCACGCTGCGCGCCGCCGCCCACAGCGCGTCGGGGGCGACCGCCGCCACGCGCTGGTGACGCGTCACGATCTCCGGCTCGGGCAGCCACGCGTCGAGGTCGATCATCGCGCTCATACTGCCCCTATCCTGCGCCGTCCCATGAGCTTCGGATCACAGTCGCTCGACGAGCTCGTGCGGCGCGCCCTCGCCGAGGACGTCGGCGACGGCGACGTCACGAGCGAGGCGACGGTCCCGCCCGACGCGCGCGCCGTCGCGACGATCACGCAGAAGGCGCCCGGCGTCGTCTTCGGCCTCGACGCCGCCGCGGCGACGTTCCGCGCGCTCGATCCCGCCGTCGAGCTCGAGCGGCTCGGCCCGGAGGGCGTCTGGCGCGAGCCGCCGGCGGCGGTGCTGCGCGCGAGCGGCGACGCGCGCGCGCTGCTCGCGGCCGAGCGCACCGCGCTGAACTTCCTGCAGCGCCTGTCGGGCGTCGCGACGCTGACCGCGCGCTGCGTGCGCGCCGTCGAGGGAACCGGCGCGCAGATCCTCGACACGCGCAAGACGACGCCGGGGCTGCGCGCGCTCGAGAAGGCGGCGGTCGCCGCGGGCGGCGGCGTCAACCACCGCGCCGGGCTCTACGACATGGTGCTCATCAAGGAGAACCACGCCGCGCTCGCCGGCGGGGTCGGCGCCGCGGTGCGCGCCGCCGCGGCGGCCTTCCCGCAGCTGCCGCTCGAGGTCGAGTGCTCGACGCGCGCCGAGGTCGACGAGGCGCTGGAGGCGGGCGCGACGCGGATCCTGCTCGACAACATGGGCCCCGGCGAGCTGCGCGCAACGGTCGAACACGTCGCCGGTCGCGCCCGGCTCGAGGCCAGCGGCGGCATCAGCCTCGAGACGCTCAGGGCCCACGCGGAGAGCGGCGTAGACTGGATCTCGGTCGGAGCGCTCACGCACTCCGCTCCCGCACTGGACCTGTCGCTCCTCATGGAGGCGCTGCCATGAC
The DNA here is from genome assembly GCA_963780585.1 of uncultured Actinomycetes bacterium. Lineage (GTDB taxonomy): Bacteria > Actinomycetota > Thermoleophilia > Solirubrobacterales > Solirubrobacteraceae > CADCVQ01. The sequence continues at coordinate 22,939 of CAWADD010000021.1, read as the reverse complement.
GCTCCTACAGCTCTACGACGTCGCGACATTGCAGGCCGAGGTACGCGCGCTTGCCGAGCAGCGCGACGCCGTCATCCTCGCCCACAACTACCAGCTGCCCGAGATCCAGGACGTCGCCGACTACGTCGGCGACTCGCTCGGCCTGTCGCGTCAGGCGGCGGCGTCGGACGCCTCGGTGATCGCGTTCTGCGGCGTGCACTTCATGGCCGAGACGGCCTCGGTGCTGTCGCCGGACAAGACCGTGCTGATCCCCGACGTCGACGCCGGCTGCTCGCTCGCCGACGCGATCACGCCCGATCAGCTGCGCGCCTGGCAGGCCGCGCACCCGGGCGCGATCACCGTCATGTACGTCAACACGACGGCCGAGATCAAGGCCCTGACCGACTACTGCGTGACGTCGGCCAACGCGGTCTCCGTCGTCGAGCACATCCTCCGCGAAAACGGTCCCGAGGCCGAGATCCTGTTCGGTCCGGACATGTTCCTCGGCGCCTATGTCGAGCGCCGGATCGGGCGTGCGCTCCATGTCTGGGACGGCGAGTGCCACGTCCACGCGGGAATCCGCCCGCGCGACATCGAGCAGGTCCGCGCCGAGCATCCCGGGGCCGACTTCCTGATCCATCCCGAGTGCGGCTGCTCGACCTCCGTCATGGAGTACGTCGCCGCCGGTGATCTCGAGCCCGACGGCGTCCACATGCTCTCGACCGGCGGCATGCTGCGCTACGCCGAGGACGCGCGCCCCGGTCAGACGGCGATCGTCGCGACGGAGATCGGCATGCTGCACCCGTTGCGCGAGGCCGCGCCGGACACGGAGTTCATCGCCGCCAACGAGCGCGCCGCGTGCACGTACATGAAGATGATCACGCTGCCGAAGCTGCGCGACGCGCTGCGCGACCTCGTCCACGAGGTCAAGGTGCCGGCGGATATCGCCGCGCGGGCGCGCGTGCCGATCGAGCGCATGATCGCGATCTCCTGACGGCTCGGCGGCGTCGCGCGATCGACCATCTACGCTGACGCCGTGCTCCGCCGACTCCTGCCCGCCGCGCTGCTCGCGCTGGCGCTGCTCGCCGGCTGCGGCGGCGACAGCGGGCCGCAGACGAAGGAGGGCTTCATCAACGAGGCCGACAGCGTCTGCGAGAAGCTCGCCGGACAGTTCGCCGAGTCCGGCTCGCAGCAACCGGGCACGGCGCCCGAGATCGCGAAGGCCAACAACGTTCTCGCGGACCTCTACGAGACAGCTCGCCGACGGTCTCGGCGACGTGCGCCTGCCCGACTCGGGCGCGCCGCGCACGCAGGCGCAGGCCTACGTCGCGTCGGTGACCGGCGCGCGCCCGTTGCTCGCGAGGCTGCGCACGACGTCCGCCGGCTTCCTCGACGCGGCGAAGTCAAACGACGCCCAGGCGCTGGCGCTCGCCGGCAACAACCTGCGCAGCGCGCTCGACGCGTTCCGCGCCGCGCGCGCGAACTCCGACCGGCTCGCGGTCGACTACGGGCTGAACTTCTGCGGCAACCTCGACTGACGTGCGGCGTCCGCCGCTCGGCCTGACTCAAGGGCGCGTCGCGATGAGATAGTGGAACTCGTTGTGTAGCCGGTACGTGCCGCGCGCGCTGCGCTGCGCCGCGAGCGCCTCGACGATCTGTGCACGCACGGCCTGCCTCGCGCTCCGGGCCGACGAGCGCGGCGATGCCTGCCGGAGCGACCATCAGGCGCCCCAGCGTCTGGCGCGTCGGGGTACTCCATCGCATACGCTGAAGTCGAAGGCGGTCACCGGGCTGAGGCCGGCCGCGGTGGCCAGCTCCTCCAGCGCGCCGGGCCTCCACAGTTGCGGCGCAGGCGGCGCGCCGGGAGGCGGCGCGGGCATGAACGGGCGTGTGACGCGCTTGACCGCCTCGAGGTCGCAGCGCTCCCCGCGACCGAAGACCTGGATCACGATCGGGCAGCCAGCGCGCACGACGCGGCCGGCCTCGCGCAGTGCGGCGACGATGTCAGTTGCGAAGAAGAACGCGTTGAAGCCCGTGACGAGATCGAAGCTGTCGCTCTCGTAGGGGAGGCGCTCCATCTCGCCGGCGCGCAGATCGGCGTGCGGCAGGCGCCGGCGAGCGAGCTCGAGCAGCGCCTCCGACGCATCGAGGCCGAAGACCCGCGCGCCGCGATCGGATGCGAGCCGCAGGAACGCGCCCGAGCCGCAGCCGATGTCGAGCACGCGATGGCCGGGCTCGAGTCCCACGTGCCGCAGCGCCTCCTCGTAGGTCGGAAGCTGCCGTTCCTCGATTGCTGCCCAGTCGTCGGCTCGCGCACCCCAGAGAGGGCCCCAGCGCTCCGCGCTGCCCGTGATTGACGCTGTCGAGGACATCGTCGACTCCTCATCGTTAGACTACGTTTCGTAGTTATCAAACACTATGGAACATAGTCATGTCAAGGGATGAGCTTAGCCTCTTCTCCTACGAGATCCTCGGTCTCGTCGGACGGCATGGCGCGGGCGCGCACGACCTCCTGCGAATGGCCCGCCGCGGCCGCATCCTCGACTGGGCTGGCGAGAGCCAGTACTACGTCGAGCCCAAGCGGCTGGCGAAGCTCGGCTACCTCGAGGCGCGCACGGAGCCCGGCAAGACCCGCGCACGCACGGTCTACACGATCAGCGAGCGGGGGATGGAGGCGCTTCGCGAGTACGCGCGCACGCCCGTCCGCTTCACCCCGGTGAAGAGCGATGTGCTGCTGCGGATGCTGATCGCCGACCTCGTCGGCGAGCCCGTCACGCGCGCGAGCATCGCGACGCTGCGCGAGGACATCGCCGACCTCGAGCTCCGGCTGGCGGAGTCGGAGGCCGCCGCCGCGGACCTCCCGCACCGCAGCAAGTACCTGCTGCTCGTCACCAACCACCTGCGCCGGCTGCTCGAGCTGCACCTCGACTTCGTCGACGACGTCGAGCGCGAGCTGAGCTCCTAGGAGAAGTCGGCCTCGCTGTGCGGTCCGACGCAGGCCAGCGCGAGCGTGTCGGCGACGTCGCGCGCGACCTCGACGACCTCGTCGAGCGTGACCGCGTCGAGCGCCGCGATCGCGCCGTCGGGATCGATCTTCTCGCCGAAGACGATCGTCTGCGCGGCCGCGTGGCGGGCGACGGCGTTCGTGTTCTCGAACGCCAGCACGCGGCGGCCGGCGGCGTACGCGCGGGCACGCGAGACCTCGGCCTCGGTCGGCCCGTCGTCGCGCAGCTCGTTGACGATCTCGCGCATGCGCGTGTAGGCCTCGATGCACTTCGTCGAGTCCAGGCCCGCACCGAGCTGCAGCAGCGGCACGTCGGCGTGCGCGTGCGAGATGCCGTAGACCGAGTACGCCAGGCCGCGCTGCTCGCGGATCTCGTCGAATAGCCGCGAGCTCATCGATCCGCCCAGCAACGTCGCGTAGATCGTCATCGCCGCGCGCTTGGCGGGATTGGAGACGTCGACCCGGGGGCGGTAGGACATCCGCAGGTGCGACTGGTTCGTCTCGCGCGGCTCGACGAGGACGAGCGGGGTGAACGGCGGGGCGGGCTCGAACGGCTCCGGATCGTGCAGCGTCGGGAAGCGCTCGAAGAGCTCGTCGAAGGCGCCGTCGGCGGGCACGTGCTCGAGGTTTCCGACGACGAACGCGCCACCGCGGGCGCCCGCCCAGCGGCGGTTGCGAAAGGCGACGATCGCGTCGCGCGTGAACGTGCGCAGGTGCTCCTCGGGCCCGAGCACCGGGCGGCCGAGCGGATGGTCGCCGAACGCCGCGCGGTCGATCAGCTCGTCGGCGACTGATGACGGCTCGTCCTTGTAGCGCTGGATCTCCTGGATCACGACGCCGCGCTCCTTGTCGAGCTCGTCGGCGTCGAGGTGCGGGCGCCCGACGAAGTCCGTCAGCAGGTCGGCGGCCTCGGCGGCGGCCTCCGCGCGCACCGTGATGTGGAACGCGACGAGGTCGTGCGACGTGTACGCGTTGAGCGAGCCGCCAAGCTTCTCGGCGGTCTCGTTGACGTCGCGGTAGTGGGGGAACTTCTCACCGCCCTTGAACACGAGGTGCTCGAGGAAGTGGGCCATGCCGTTCTCTTCCGGGCGCTCCGTGCGGGCGCCGGCGTCGAAGGCGACGAGGATCGTGACGGCGCGGGTTCCGTCGAGGCCGATCCTGTGCAGGGGCAGGCCGTTGGCCAGCGTGGAGCTCGCGATCGTAGGCATGCACGAACGGTAGCGAGCGGCGCTCAGTGGTGCGGCGCGATCGCGGCGACCGCCGTCCGCTGCACGGCGAGGACAGCGGTGTCGTCGGTCTGCGCGCCGACGGCGAACGCGCTCAGCGCGGCGTCGATCCGCGCGACCGCGTCCTGCGCGTCCGCCGCGGCGGCGATCGTGCGCGCGAGGCGTTCCTCGCCGAAGCGCTCGCCGTCTCCGATCGCATCGAAGACGCCGTCGGTGACGAGCACGAGCATGTCGCCGGGCTCGAGCTCGACGGACGTGCGCGACCACTCGTCGACCGTGTACGCGCCGAGCATCGGGGCGAACTCGCCGACCGCGGTCACCGTGCCGCCGCGCACGAGCAGCGGCAGCGGATGGCCGGCGCTGACGATCTGCGCCGTCGCAACGCCGGCTTCGTCCTCGTCCAGCAGTACCGCGGCGACCGAGCAGAGCGCCATCTCGTCGCCTTCCGAGCAGCTGCTCGTTGAGCGTGCGCAGCGCGCCCAACGGATCGTCGAGCAAGGCCGCCGCGGTCCGCAGAGTGTGCCGCGCGAGGCCGGTGATCGCGGCCGCCGAGGGACCGTGCCCGGCGACGTCGCCGACGATCGCAAGCCAGCCGCCGCCGCGCACCGCGAAGGCGTCGTAGAAGTCCCCGCCGACCCAGTTCTCGTCGCCCGCGGGCCGGTACAGCGTCGCGGCCGACCAGCCCGGCATCGGCGGCAGCCGGCGCGGAAGCAGGCTCGTCTGGAGCGTTCGCGCGATGTGCGAGCGCTCGCCGTACAGGCGCGCGTTCGCGACGGCCGCCCCGGCGCGCCGCCCGAGCTCCTCGGCGAGCACGACGTCCGCCTCGCTGAAGCGCCGGCCGGACTCGGCGCTGACGAGCGTCAGCGCGCCGACGATCTCGCCCGCGGCCGGCATCGGCACCGAGAGCCCCGCGCGCATGCCGACCTCGAGCAGCAGCTCGAGGTGCTGCTCGTCCTGGGCGACCGCGGCGAGCAGCTCCTCGCTGACATCGGTCGTCAGTTGCGACCGTCCGTCGCGGAGGATCTGCGGCGTGCCGCTCGGCGCGTCGGCGGGCGTCGGGTAGCGCTCCGCCAGGCGCCGTGCGAAGGCGACCTTGCTCGGGATCGACGTGGGCCACCGCCACCGTGCGCACGAAGCCCTGGTCGTCGGGCAGGCTGACGGCGCACCAGTCCGCGAGCTCCGGCACCGTGAGCTCCGCCACCTGCTGCAGCGTGCGCTCGTAGTCCAGCGACGACGACAGCAGCTCGCCGGCGCGCGCGAGCATGCGCTGCGCGATCTCCGCGCGCTTGACCTCCGAGATGTCCTCGATCACGTTGACGACGAGCGTGAGGTTGCCGGCCGAGTCAAAGACGCCGGACGCCTTCGTGACACGCCAGTCGACGCGACCGCTGCGCTTGTCGACGGCGCGTACGACGAGCGGCTTGGGATCGCGGTTGCCGCCGAGCAGCTGGCGTCCGGGCAGATCCTCGATCCGCAGCGGCGAGCCGTCCTCGTTCGTCGAGTCGAAGGCGCTGACGATCTGATCGACGGGGGTGCGCAGCAGCTCCTGAGCCGATGCGTAGCCGAGCATCCGCGCGGCGGCCTCGTTGGCGTAGATCAGGGCGCCCTCGGTGCGCTGCACCGTCACCGCCTCGGCGAGCGTCGACAGCACGGCGGTCAGCTGCGCTTCGATCGTCTCGAGCTCCGAGAACAGGCCGGCGTTGTCGAGCGCCAGCGCGGCACGCCCGGCGAGCACCTTGGCGAACTCGAGGTCCTCGGGGTCGTAGTTGCGCCGCGAGCCGGCGGTCATCAGCAGCGTCAGCGCTCCCAGCCGGCGCCCGCGTGCGCGCAACGGGACGACGATCGCCGAGCCGATCTGCAGGCGTGCGCAGCCGTTCGAGGTCGGCGTCGTCCTCGGCCAGGGCGCGCAGCAGGTCGTCGCCGACGCGCTCGGCGAGGAACGGCTGCTGGGCGATGCGGACGTTGCCGGGCTCGATCGGCTGGCGTGACGCGAGCGTCGCCGCGATCTGCTCGCGCATCGCCCCGGAGGCGCGCACCGCCAGGCGCCGCACCTCGCCGCCGCTGACGGCGTCGACGATGCAGACGTCGGCGATCGCCGGCACGAGCAGGTCGTGCAGCGCCGCGATCGTGTCCTCGAGGCTGCGCGTGCCGTCGGCGATCTCGGCGGTCGCGGAGAGCACGGCGAATCGTCCGCGGTCGCGCGCGGTGCGGGTGCGGTTGCGGGCCGCGAGCATGGCGATCGCCGTGACCGCGATGCAGACGAGGATCCGCTGGACGTAGGCCCCGTCGCCGAAGTTGTCGTTCCAGATGCCGCTGGCTGCGACGGCGGCGATCGAGACCGCCCCGACGAGCGCGACGTCGCGCGGGTCGCCGAACAGCGCGACGACGAGCGGCGCGAACACGACGAGTCCGACGAGGACGAGCGACGAGCCGATCGAGATGTCGAGCGTTGTGAGCAAGCCCGGCGATCGACAGTCCTGTGAGAAGCGTGATCGCGCGGCGGCGGTTCCCGGCCGGAGACACGTCGCGATCATAAGGTGGCGACCCGGGTCGTTCAGGAAATCCTCTCGCTTCGGCGCGCTGCGCGGTACGCGCGCCAGCCGCCGTGGGCCGTGATCTCGGGCGCGTCCGAGACGGCGCTCGACTCGCACAGGAAGCCCTTCACCGCGCGACCGTCGTCGAGCTCGATCGTGCCGATCGTCAGCGGCGGCGAAACGCCCGCGACAAGCCGGCCGAAGGCCTCCGTCGCGAGCTCCCAGATCTCGACCTCGATCCCGCGTCCGGTGGCGGGGCCACCGCCGACGAGGCCGGGCTTGGCGGGCTCGGTGCCCGGCAGCGCGTAGAGCCGGTACGTCGGCGCGGTGCGCGCTGTTTCGAAGCAGCCGCGCGCCGAGCGCGACGAGCTGGCCGTTGAGCGGCTCGCCGGAGAGGTGGGCGCCGACGACCGCCAGCGCGACCGTGCCCGCCGGCTCGTCAGCGGGCGCCGCGCCGCCGTGCTCCTCGCGCCAGTGCGCGGCGAGCCGCAGCAGGGCAGCGTCGGCGCCGGCCGGTGCGATCAGCGAGACGCCGAACGGCAGGCCGTCGGCGCGCAGGCTGGCGGGCACCGCGACGGCGCTGAGGTCGAGCAGGTTGACGAAGTTCGTGTACGTCCCGAGCTCGGCGTTGCGCACGATCGGCTCGGCGGCGATCTCCGACTCCGTGTAGATCGTCGGGGCGGTCGGAAGCAGCAGCGCGTCGGCCTGCTGCCAGACGGCCCCGCTCTGGGCGCGCAGCTCGCGCAGCCGGTGCGCGGCCTCGAAGGCCTCGACCGCGCTGACGTCGCGCCCTCGAGGACCACAGCGCGCACGATCGGGTTGACCGCACCCCGGTTGGCCGCGAGGAAGGCGCCGATCGCGGCGTAGCGCTCGGCGATCCACGGCCCCTCGTAGAGCAGCAACGCTGCCTCGGCGAACGGGCCGAAGTCGATCTCGCGCAGCTCCCAGCCGAGCGCGCTCGCGCGCTGCAGGGCGTGCTCCCACGCGGCGGCGGCCTGCTCGTCGCCGCAGAACGTCAGCTGGTCGGGGCGCGGGACGGCGATCCGCGCCCCGGCCGCGCCCCACAGCGGGCCCTCGCTCGGCGCGGCGGGCGGGGCGCGCGAGTACGGATCGCCGAAATCGGGCCCGCCGGCGACCGCCAGCACCCGCTCGGCGCCGAGCACGTCGGTCGTCAGCAGCGAGACGCAATCGAGGCTGCGGCAGGCGGGCACCAGGCCGCGCGTGCCGATCCGCCCCAGCGTCGGCTTGAAGCCGACGATGCCGTTGAAGGCGGCCGGCACCCGCCCCGAGCCGGCGGTGTCGGTGCCGAGCGCGAACGGGACCGTCCCGTCGGCGACGACGACCGCCGAGCCGGAGCTCGAGCCGCCCGCGACGTAGCGCGGATCGACGACGCTGGCGCAGGCGCCGTGCGGCGTCCGCGTGCCCGTCAGGCCGGTCGCGAACTGGTCCATGTTCGTCTTGCCGATCGGGATCGCGCCGGCCGCGATCAGGCGCTCGACGACGAACGCGCTGCGCGCCGGCGTGTAGGCGTAGGCCGGGCAGGCGGCCGTCGTCGGCGTCCCCGCGAGGTCGATGTTGTCCTTGATCGCGAACGGCACGCCGTACAGCGGCAGCTCGGGCGAGGCCGTCCGCAGCTGTGCCAGCCAGTCCTTCACCTGCTCCACGCGACGAGCGAGATCCAGGCCGGCGCGGTGGCCGATCGCGCGCGCTCGTAGGCGCGCGCGACGACCTCCGCCGGATCTCGCGAGCCCTCGCGGTAGCCCGCGAGCAGCCCTTCGATGCTCACGCCGGAACCGGTTCCCTCTCCGGGACCTCGGCGAGCTTGCCGCTCATCGCGGCGAGCCGCTCGGCCGCCTCCTCGACGTCCGCCGGGTCGCTCGTGTCGACGTCGCGTTCGGGGATCTTCATATACGCGAACGCGACGCAGATCGCGGCCACGAAGAAGTAGCCGAGCGCGATCTTCATCTGGACGGACTCGAAGTCGAGCGACACCTTCGCGCCGTGGATCAGGCCGACCGACGTCAGGATCCCCGCGAGCGCGCTGTAGCCTGCCGCCCAGTAGAAGCGCCGATCGATCATGAAGGCGGCGATCGCGCCGAGCAGCAGCCCGGCCAGCACGGCCCCCTCGCCGAGCTTCGTGAGCCCGAGGTACATGACGCCGTTGCCCGCGAGCGCGTCGTTCGTCACGTCGAGCGCCTGGCCCGGGATCGCGAGGGCGGAGAAGGCGCCCTGCGCCGTCGCGATCGTGTTGGCGACCAGGCCGCTCGCCCAAGCCGCGGCATTCGGCACGATCGCGAGCACGACCGCCGCGTAGTGCGCCTTGGGCACGGACTTGAACGCCTGTGCGCCGATGATCAGGCCGATGTACAGCAGGATCGGCACGATCGCCGGCGTCGGCAGCAGCGCGCCGAGCAGCGGGAACAGCCCGAAGACGCAGAGCAGGAAGATCAGCACGCCGGTCGCCAGCGAGTAGCTGATCCGTCCACCGGCGGCCTTCCAACCGGGCTGGCCGACGTAGACCGCGGGCGGGAACGGGCAGCCCAGGCAGGAGCCGACGATCGCGCCGCTGCCGTCGGCGAGCAGGACCTTGCGCAGGCTGTACGAGTCGCCGGCCGCGGCCGCCGACTCGACGTTGCTCATCGCCTCGGTGAAGTTGTAGATGCCAAGCGGGATCGCGGTCGCGAGCAGCGGCGAGATCCCCTCCAGGCCGTTGAACAGCAGGTCGAGGTTCAGCGACGGGATGCCGACCGCGATCGCCTCGGCGGCGTCGCCGACCTTGGCGGTCTCCATGAAGCCGCCGGCCCAGGCGATCGCACTGCCGAGCAGCAGCGCCGCCAGGCCGACGGGGAAGTTGCCGGGCAGCCGCACGTTCGCGACGAAGCCGATGACGATCAGCGCCAGCACCGGGAGCGCGATCCAGGCGGCCTCCCACATCTGCGCCGCGGGTCCCATCGAGATGAACGTGATCGAGATGCCGGCGAGCGTGCCGAGCAGCGCCGCACGCGGGGTGAACTTGCGGATCGTCGGGCCGACGAAGGCGCCGATCAGGATGATCACGCCGATGATGAAGGCCCACGCGAGGCCGGCCTCCCAGGCCTTGATCGGGTCCTTCGTCGCGATGAACGTCGGCAGCATGACGACGAACGTGACGATGAACATGTGCGGCACGGACGGCCCGTAGGGCATCGCCGTGACGTCGCTTCGCCCCTCCTTCTCGGCGAGCTTCTTGGCGAGGTAGAAGTAGAAGCAGTTGCCGACGAGCAGCTCGATGCCGAGCGCCGGGAGGATCGTCTGGAAGACGTCGTCGGCGGGGATCTGCACGACGCCCGCCGACAGACCGGCGAGCACGAGGACGTTGACGAGCATGTTGATGCCCAGTCCGAAGAACGCGTTGAGGTCGCCCCGTGTCCACAGCGGAGGCATCGACGGCGCGGGTAGTGCGGCGGCTGACATCGGGAGGTCCTCTCTCAGTTGACGACGGCGTGGGCGCCGACCGCGAGGTCGGCGGTCGGCAGGTGGGCGAGCAGGGCATCCGAGGTCGAGACCCAGCCGAAGATCCCGCCCTGGGCGGCGATCATCCGCAGGCCGACCTCGTGGAACTCGGGGAAGTACGAGCCGACGCAGTCCGACAGCACGAGGCACTCGAAGCCGCGGTCGTTGCCCTCGCGCACGGTCGTGTGCACGCAGACCTCGGTCGTGACGCCGGTCACGACGAGGTGCGTGATGCCGGCGTTGCGCAGGATGTGATCGAGATCCGTGGCGAAGAACGCGCCCTTGCCCGGCTTGTCGAGCACGACCTCGCCCGCGATCGGCGCGAGCTCGTCGATGATCCCGTGCCCGTGCTCGCCGCGGACGAGGATGCGGCCGTTCGGGCCGTCGGCGCCGATCGGCGTGTCGAGCCTGCCGCGCGCGAGCTTGCTCGGCGGGCAGTCCGTGAGGTCGGTGCGGTGCCCCTCGCGCGTGTGGATGACGGCCATCCCCGCGGCCCGCGCGGCGACGAGCACCGCCTGCAGCGGCTCGACGACCTTCAGCAGCATCCCGACGTCGTTGCCGAGCAACTCGCCGAAGCCGCCCGGGTAGAGGAAGTCGCGCTGCATGTCGATGATGACGAGCGCGGTCACGGCGGGATCGAACTCGAACGGGTACGGCGCGGCCTCGACGGCGGCGGGCTCGGGACTCATCAGGATCGTGCCTTTCTGGGCCCCGTGTATGCAACGCGGTCCACAACGCTTGGATGCCACCGCAACCTACGGCGGCGCCCGCGGGGCCCACATTGGCCAGTTGGCCGATGTGGGACGGGGATATTTCGCCACGCGGGCCATGCTCCTGCGGTGGCGGCCGGATTACCGTGCGTGACCCGATGAGTACGCCCTTGTATGCAATCGATAGCGCCGTCGAGGCGCTCGCCGCCGCGCGCCCGATGCTCGTCGGCGTCGTGCCTGCCGCGGAGCTCGTCCCGCACCTCGCGGCCGGCGGCGCCTGCCACGCCGGTGCCCCGATCGCCTGCGCGGCGATGTGCGCGCCGATGCGCGCCGCGCTCGGCGTCGCGCTCGCGCTCGAGGGCGTCGCCGACACGCCGGCCGAGGCGCTCGCGCTCGCCGACGACGGCAGCGTCGCGCTGCTGCCCAACCACGACTGCGGCGGCGTGGGGCCGATGTCCGGCGTCGTGACGGGCTCGATGCCGGTGCTCGTCGCGCGCGACGAGGCGACCGGCCTGACCGCCTGGTGCCCGCTCAACGAGGGCTCGGGCAAGGTCCTGCGCTACGGCGCCGACGACGACGAGGTCGTCGCCCGGCTCGTCTGGATGCGCGACGTGCTGGCGCCCGAGCTCGCGCGCGCGCTCGGCGACCATGGCCCGCTCGGGCTGCTCGAGCTGCACGCGCGCTCGCTCGAGTGCGGCGACGAGGCGCACCACCGCACGGAGGCCGGCACCGCGCTGATCGCCGATGCGCTGGCGCCGCTGCACGACGAGGTCGACGCCTTCGTTCGCGGCAACGGCCAGTTCTTCCTCAACGTCGCGATGGTCTTCGCGAAGCTCGCGCTTACATGTGCCGACGGCGTCGAGGGCTCGTCGCTCGTGACGGTCGTCGCGCGCAACGGGGTCGAGGTCGGCGTCAAGCTGTCGGGTACCGGCGAGCGCTGGTTCACCGGCCCGGCCGCGCTGCCCCACCCGGCCGCGCTCTATCCGGGTCACTCACTCGACGAGATGCAGGCCGACCTCGGCGACTCCGCGATCATCGAGGTGTACGGGCTCGGCGCGCTGGCGATCTCAGCAGCGCCGCTGGCGGCGCCATCGGTCGGGCTCGATCCGGCCTCGATCGCAGACCGGATGGCCGCCTTCCGACAGATCGCCGCGGCCGAGCACCCGGCGCTCGCGCTGCCCGACGGCCCGGCGATCCTCGGCGTCGATGCCCGCGCGGTCGTGCGCAGCGGCATCGTGCCGCCGATCCACACCGGCATCGCGCACCGCGAGCCCGGGGTCGGACAGATCGGCGGCGGCGTCACGCTGCCGCCGTTCGAGGCGTTCAGCGCGGCCGTCGCGGCGCTCGATGGCTGAGCGGCGCGGCGCCGTCGCAGCGGTCGAGTGGCGACCTACTGGTCCTCAGGCACAGTTAATCGCCACTCGGCGAAACTAGGGGGCGCGATGGGACGCTCAAACGGCGCACGCGGGGTGTCACAGGCCGAGCGCGTCTACGCCGGGCTGCGCGAGCGTCTGCTGCGCGGCGACCTGCCGGTCGGGCGCCGGCTCGTCGAGCAGCAGCTCGCCGCCGACTTCCAGACGAGCCGCACGCCGGTGCGCGAGGCGCTGCGGCGCCTCGAGGGCGACGGCCACATCGTCCGCGACCCGGGCGGCGGCCTGTCGCCGAGCGCGCCGAGCGTGAAGTCGATGCGCGAGCTCTACGAGGTGCGCGTCGCGATCGAGGAGCTCGTCGCGCGCCGCGCGGCGACGGCCGGCGACCGCGGCCGGCTCGAGGCGATCGAGCAGGACTGGCGCGCGCTCGACGCCGCCTGGCACGGCACGCGTGTCGTGCCGCGCGGCCCGGACTTCGTCCACGCCGACGAGAGCTTCCACCGCGCGCTCGCGGCCGCGAGCGGCAACGACGTCGCCGAGCTGATGCTCGTCGGCCTCAACGATCGGATCCGGATCCTGCGCATGCACGACTTCACGACCGACGACCGCATCGCCGCGACGATCGCCGAGCACCTCGAGATCCTCGGCTGCGTCCTGTCGCGCGACGCCGACGCGGCCGCCGCCTTCATGCGCGCGCACGTGCAGCGCAGCGCGCTCGTCGTCCGCGAGCGCGTCGGCGGCGCGCTGACGCGGATGTTCGAGCTGCCGTAGGGCGCGCGCCCTGGCCTGGGTCAGCGGGGTGTGCCTTTAACCGCGCGGCGCGCTCGAGCCCCGCCGTCGTGTCGAGGTAGGGGCGCATGGAGCACCCAAAGCGCCACGACCGACCGCCGGGGCTCGCTCACCGCTCCTCCATCGACGCCCTACGCGAGCGGCGGCGCCGGCTCGAGCGCTGAGTCCGACCACCGACGCCCTGGCCGCGCCGCGCGAGCGGCACTGCAGCGACACTCCATAAAACCGCTGCATTGGTCTGCGATCATCGGCTTGCAAGAGCGCGTGCGCACGCAGCGACCGCGCGAACGGACCGCTAGGTTCTTGGCAGATGTCGGCCTCCGAACGACACATCCGAGCGCGCCACCTTCCGGCCGCGCGGCGCCGGGCACAGGGGCAGCCGGACGCCCCGCCAGCCCGGGCCGACGTGCTGCCTTCGGACGCCCGCAACGTCATCGAGTTTCGCAACGTCTGCATGCACTACCCGGCCGGCGACATCGGCCTCGACGGCGCGTCGTTCAACGTCCGCCGCGGGGAGTTTCTCTTCATCGTCGGCTCGACCGGCTCGGGCAAGTCGACGATCATGCGCCTGCTGATCAAGGAGCGCGAGCCGACGTCGGGCTCGATCCGCGTCGCCGGCCGCGACCTCGGATCGCTGGAGCACAGCAAGGTGCCCTACTACCGCCGCAACATCGGCGTCGTGTTCCAGGACTTCAAGCTGCTGCCCAACCGCACCGTCTACGACAACGTCGCCTATGCGCTGTCGGCGACCGGCGCGCGGCGCAAGGAGATCCGCACGAAGGTGCCCGACGTGCTGCGCCTGACGGGGCTCTCGACGAAGCTGCATAACTACCCCGACCAGCTTTCGGGTGGCGAGCAGCAGCGCGTCGCGGTCGCGCGCGCGTTCGTCAACCACCCGCCGCTGCTGCTCGCCGACGAGCCGACCGGCAACCTCGACCCGAACACGTCGCTGGGCATCATGCAGCTGCTCTACCGGATCTATCGCGCCGGCACGACCGTGCTCGTCGCGACGCACGACTCGCACATGGTCGACCGCATGCGCCGGCGCGTGATCGAGCTGCGCGGCGGCCAGATCATCCGCGACGAGGCGAGCGGGATGTACGCGCAGGGCGATCAGACGACGGACGAGTTCAGCGACATGCTCGATCGCGCCTACGGCCAGCTCGGTCGCGACCAGCCGCCCGACGACTTCCGCCAGCCCGGCTCGCCGCCGGTCGGCGGCGGCGGCTTCACGAACTACTCATGAACTTCCCGTTCTTCCTGCGCGAGGTGAGCCGCTCGCTGCGCCGCGACGCCGGCCCGCCGTTCGCCGCGATGGCCTCGGTGCTCGTGACGATGCTCGTGCTCGGCGTCTTCATCCCGATCGTGCAGGCGACGAACGGCGCCGCCAACGAGGTTCGCGGCAAGGTGCTCGTCGACGTTTTCCTCAAGACGACGGCGACCGACGCCGACGCCGAGCGCATCCGCCGCCAGCTCACGCAGGAGACGCCGCACGTCGGCAAGGTCGTGTTCGTCTCCAAGGCGGAGGCGTACGCGAAGGAGAAGAAGCAGAACCCCGAGGCCTACGAGCTGCTCGGATCCAACCCGCTGCCGGACACGTTCCGCGTCACGCCGAGCACGCCCGGCGAGGTCGGCAAGCTGCGCGACGCGCTCGCGCCGTTGACGCCGAGCGGTGAGCGCAGCGTCATCGACCCGGCGATCGACGAGGTCAAGAACCGCCGCGACGAGACGACGAAGATCCTCTCGGCGACGCGCGTCGTGAAGCTCAGCATCGGCCTGCTCGCCGCACTGCTCGTGCTCGCCTCGATCCTGTTGATCTCGAACACGATCCGGCTCTCCCTGATGGCCCGCCGGCGCGAGGTCGCGGTGATGAAGCTCGTCGGCGCGACGGACTGGTTCATCCGCTGGCCGTTCGTGATCGAGGGCATCTTCGTCGGGGCGATGGGCGGGCTGATGGCGATCCTCATGCTGCTCGTGGCGAAGGTCGCCTTCATCGATCCGCTGAAGGCCGACTTCTCGCTGATCGCCGCGCCCGACACGATCAACTTCGGGCTGCTCGTGATCGTGCTGCTGTTCGCGAGCATCGCGGTCTCCGCGGCCGGCTCCGGGCTGTCGCTGCGGCGCTTCCTGCGGGTCTAGCGCTTTCACCGCGGCCCCGCTCGCGCGGGGCATCTCTACCGTGTAGGCCAGCATGCCCTCCCGTCTGCCCAGCCTGAAGGTCGTGCTGATCGTGTTCCTGCCCTGCATGCTCGCGCTCGGGATCTGGCTCGGCGGACATCCGCAGTTCCTGCCCGCGCCCGTCGCCGATGCGCTCGTCGGCTCGGAGGATCGGCGCATCACGCTCGAGGCGCTCGACACGATCCACGACAAGTACTACCGGCCGGTCGACCGGGGCACGCTGGCCGACAGCGCGGTCGCAGGCGCCGTGAAGGATCTGAAGGACCGCTTCTCGGCCTATCTGCCGCCGAAGGAGTACGGACATTTCCGGCTGTCGCTCAACAACGAGTTCTCCGGCGTCGGGACGGCCGTGCGCGGCGTCAAGAACGGGTTGCGCGTCGTGACGGTGTATCCGGGCTCGCCCGCCGAGAAGGCGGACATCCGCGTCGGCGACATCGTCACGAAGGCCAATGGCCGCACGCTCGCGGGGCTCACGGAGGAGGCCGCGACGGCGCTGATCAAGGGCCCCGAGGGAACCGTCGTCCGGCTGACGCTGGCGCGCGGCAAGCGCACGATCGAGCGCCGCGTGACGCGGGCGCGGATCAGCGTCCCGGTCGTGCGCTCGAAGATCGCCAACGCGGGCGGCACCCGCGTCGGGTACGTCGCGCTGTCGACGTTCGGCCCGCGGACCGCGCACGGGCAGGTCGGCGACGCGATCCGCCGCGCCAAGCGCCGCGGCGCGAAGGGGATCGTGCTCGACCTGCGCGGCAACGGCGGCGGGCTCGTACGCGAGGCGCAGCTGATCGCGAGCATGTTCATCGCCGAGGGGCCGATCGTCACGACGCGCGGACGCGCGGTGCCGACGCAGACGCTGAAGGCGGCCGGGCAGCCGATCGCCGGCAAGCTCCCGACGGTCGTGCTCGTCGACGCCGGCACGGCGTCAGCATCGGAGATCGTCGCCGGCGCGCTGCAGGACACCAAGCGCGCCAAGCTCGTCGGAGTGCGCACGTACGGCAAGGGGGTATTCCAGGAGATCATGCCGCTCGACAACGGCGGGGCGCTGGACCTCACGGTCGGTCAGTACTTCCTGCCGAGCGGGCGCAACCTGGGCGGCGCCGGCACGAAGCCCGGTCAGGGGCTCAAGCCCGACGTCCGGGCGAAGGACGATCCCGACACGAAGCGCGACGAGGCGCTCGATCGGGCACTCGACCTCCTCGCCGACGAGCTGTGAGCCGGCGCCAGGCCGCGCCGCAGCGCAGGCCGCCGCGCACGCCGGCCGCCCATCCGACAGCGCGCCCGGCGCGTGCGCAACGCAGCGCCGAGGGCGTCGTCGCGACCGTCGAGAAGCGCGGACGGTTCGTCGTCGCGGAGCCGTTCTTCACCCGCTCGGGACCCGGCGAGCGCGGCGGCCGGATGATCCTCGAGCGCGACCCGCAGGCGAAGGTCGGCGACCTCGTGCTCGTGCGATCGGCGACGCGCGCGGGCGGGCACGCGAAGGTCGTGCGGCGGCTCGGGCGGCCGGACGTCGCGGCCGACGTGCTCGAGGCGTTCATGCTCGATCGCGGGTTGCGGCGCCGCTTCGATCCGGCCGTCGAGCGTGCGGCCCGCAAGGCGCGCGACGAGGGTCCTGATCTGGAGGTCACGCGCCGCGACCTCACCGCGCTGGCGACGTTCACGATCGACCCCGTAACGGCACGCGACTTCGACGACGCGATCTCCGCCGAGCGGCTCGACGACGGGCGCACGCGGATCTGGGTGCACATCGCCGACGTCAGCGCCTACGTCCGACCCGGCTCGCTCGTCGATCGCGAGGCGGCGCGGCGCGGAACGAGCGTCTATGTCCCCGGCCGCGTGGAGCCGATGCTGCCCGAGCCGCTCTCCAACGACGCCTGCTCGCTCGTCCCGGCGCAGGAACGCGCCGCGGTGACGGTCGAGCTCGACTTCGAGGGTGCCGAGGTCGTGCGGGCGCGCTTCTACCGCTCGACGATCCGCTCCGATGCGCGGCTCACCTACGAGCAGGTCGACCGCATCTTCGCGGGCGAGGACGCGGCGCTCGAGCCGTGGGCGCAAGCGCTGTCGGCGGCGCGCGCCGTCGCGGCCGCGCTGCACGTGCGCCGCCTGCGCCAGGACGCGCTCGAGCTCGAGACGAGCGAGCCGGAGTTTCGCTTCGATCGCGGCGGCCATGTCGCCGAGTCGCGGCCGAGCGCGCAGACGGAGTCCCACCGGCTGATCGAGCACCTCATGATCGCCGCCAACGAGCAGGTCGCCCGCCTGCTCGCCGAGCGCGGCGTCCCATCGCTGTACCGCGTCCACGAGAAGCCGGACGGCGAGAGCGCGCTGCGGCTCGTCGAGCAGCTCGCCTCGCTCGGCGTCGCGACGCCCCCCGTACGCGAGCACATGACGCCGTCGGAGGCCGCCGAGGTGATCGCGGCGTGCTCGCGCGCGGTGACGCAGCACGTCGCGCGCGCGGGCCACGGGCGTGACGCGCTGACGTTCCTCGTCCTGCGCGCGCTCAAGCAGGCGTACTACGGCCCGAAGAACCTCGGCCACGCCGGGCTCGGCCTGACGCACTACACGCACTTCACGTCCCCGATCCGGCGCTACCCCGACCTCGTCGCGCACCGCGCGCTGCTGTCGGCGGTCGGTGGCGGGGAGGACGCGCCGCGCGCGTCGGCGCTCGACGAGGCCGGCGTCTGGTCGTCGGCCCGCGAGCGCGACGCGATGTCGATCGAGCGCATGGCCGATCGCATCGCACGCGCGTTCCTGCTCGAGCGCGAGCTGTTCGAGAACGGCTGGGATCAGCAGTTCGAGGGCGAGGTCACCGGCCTGATCGGGGCCGGTGCGTTCGTGCGCTTCGGCGGCGGCCACGAGGGGCTGCTGCCGGTTCGCCGCCTCGGCGGCGACTGGTGGGAGCTCAACGAGGAGGGCACGATCCTGACCGGCGAGCGCAGCGGCGACACGATCCGCCTCGGCGACCCCGTCCGCGTCAAGGTCGAGCGCGTCGAGACGGCGCGCGGGCGCGTCGATCTCGTACCCGTCGAGGATCCCGATGCGCGATAGGCGGTTCGTTCATGTGCTGCGCCGGGCTGGGGTCGGGCTCGCGATCGGCACGCTGGCGTGCGTCGGCATGATCGCGGCGTCCTCCTCCGCAGCCTCTTCCTCGCCACCGACGCTCGCGCCGCCGCCACCTCCGCCGCCGCCCGTGCTACCGCCGCCGCCACCACCACCCGCGCCTGTGCCACCACCACCACCACCACCCGCGCCTGTGCCACCACCACCACCACCATTACCACCACCACCTCCACCGCCCCCGCCGCCACCGCCCGCTCCGGCGCCGCCGCCCGCGCCGCCACCGGCGCCACCACCTTCCACAGGGCCGAAGGCCAAGGGCAGCCCCGGCACGCTCGACTTCACGGCGGCGGTCGGGACGACGAGCGCCGCCAAGTCGGTCACGGTGTCGAACGGCGGCAGCGGCGTGCTCAAGATCTCGTCGGTGCAGGTCAGCAGCGCCAGCGTCTTCCCGATCGACGGTGGCTGCTCAGGGGCGCAGCTCGGCTCGGGCGCGAGCTGCAAGGTCGGCGTCGCGTTCAAGCCCGCCGCCACGCAGGCGTATGCGGGCACGCTGACGATCTCGACAAACGGTGGCACCGTCAAGACCACGCTCAAGGGCACGGGCACGGCCGGCGTCGCGCCGCTGCCGGTGGTCGCGCCGGGGCTCCGGCCGACAACCGGCGATCAGGACGGCGACGGCATCGCCGACAGCGCCGACAAGTGTCCGACGGTCGCCGGGATGCTGCTCAACGGCTGCCCGCTCGACCGCGACGGAGACGGCGTGTTCGACGGCCCCGACGACTGCCCGACGAAGCCCGGCACCCTTGCCAACGGATGTCCCAGCGATCTCGATCACGACGGCATCCCCGATCAGCAGGACAAGTGCCTGCACGCGCCGGGCAACCTCTCCAATGGCTGTCCTTCTCAGCTCAATGCGAGCGTGCGTGGCCGCTGGCGGGTGAACGCGTTGTACACGCAGCTCGTGTTTCTCTCCGTCGATACGACGACCGGGTCGAACATCGAGCTGCGCTGCACTCGTCGCAGCGCCTGTGGCTTCAAGCGGCGCGTGGTCCACTCGACGAAGCGGCGCATCACCGGCCTGACCCGCTTCTTCAACGGGCACAAGCTCCTGCCGGCAGGCGTCACGATCACCGTGATCGTGACGCGGCGCAGGCAGATCGGGACGTACGAGAGCCTGCGCACGCGTAGCGGCCGCCGCCTGCCGAAGAAGACGCAGCGCTGCGTGGCCGGCCGCAAGGGCGACGTGATCCGGCAGTGCTACTGACGCGCCGGCCGCGCCGCAGCTAAAGGGCGCGCATGCGGCAGCCGCGCGGCGATCGGCATCCATGAGGAGGGGGAGGCACAGCCTCACCTGGCGCGCGGGGGCGCCGCCGGTGCCCGCCGAGCCGGATGCGATGCGGCGTCGGGCGGCATCTCGACCGTCTCGGCTAGCTGGGCGCGCGCATGCGGTTGTTGCGCGCGTTGTGCTCGAGGTCGGCCAGGCCGAGCTCCTCCATCAGCGGTGGCATATACATGCCGAAGCGTCCGCGCAGGCCCTTCTTGAGCCCGTAGAAGCCGCCGACCGGATTCGACGGTGAGCGCCCCCAGGCCTCGACGGTTCCCTCCTTCGCCGGCTTGCCCTCGTCGGCGCTGCCGAGCTCGATCCAGTCGCCGTGGTCCGTGAGCATCGCGTGCAGGTCGTCGATCGCACGCGCGTCGTAGAGCAGTGTCGTCTTACCGACCTGGCAGACGATCGTGGGCGGGTCGCGGTACATCGTGTACTCCGAGGACCCGGGCGGGGTCCGCAGCACCCACGGATCGTCTTTCGTCCCGGCGGCCGGCATCGGGCGGATGCTAGCGGCGGTCGCGTACCCTCGATCGATGGCCAAGGCCTCCAAGCGCAAGGTTGCGCCCGGCGACGTCGCCTCCAACCGCTACGCCTCGTATCGCTTCGAGCTGCTCGAGCGGCTCGAATGCGGGATCGCGCTGCAGGGCACGGAGGTGAAGTCGCTGCGCGAGGGCGGCGCGCAGCTGAAGGACGGCTACGCGCTCGTGCGCGACGGCAAGCTGATCCTGCACAACGTCCACATCCCGCCGTACGCGCCGGCCGCGCAGGACAATCACGAGCCCGAGCGCGACCGGCACCTGCTCGCCCACCGCCGCCAGATAGACAAGCTCTCCGAACAGATCAAGCTCAAGGGCCTGACGCTCGTGCCGACGCGGATCTACTTCTCCGGCGGGCGGGCGAAGGTCGAGATCGCGCTCGCCAAGGGCAAGGACCGCTTCGACAAGCGCGAGTCGATCAAGGAGCGCGAGACGAAGCGCGACATGGATCGCGCGCTGCGCGACGCCAACCGCTGATTCACACGCGCTCGCTCCCGCCCGCCGGCGCCGGGGTCAGCGGCGAGGACTCGACGCGCAGCAGCCGCGCCGGCCAGCTCGGCAGCCACCAGTTCCAGCGACCCATCAGCGAGATCACCGCGGGGACGATCAGCGCGCGGATGATCGTCGCGTCGATCACGATGCCGGCCGCCAGGCCGGTGGCCATCATCTTCACGTCGGTGCCGGGGCTCGACGCCATCGAGGTGAACGCGAGGAACAGGATCAGCGCGGCGCTCGTCACGAGCCGGCCGGTTCGGCCGATGCCGTTGACGACGGCCGCCGCCGTCGAGCCGGTTCGGTCGTACTCCTCCCGCATGCGGCTGAGGATGAAGACCTCGTAGTCCATCGACAGGCCGAACAGGAACGCGAAGATCATCAGCGGCATCCATGACGGGATCGAGCCCGTCGCCTCGATGCCCCAGATCGCCTCCGATCCGTAGCCGTGCTGCCAGACGAGCACGAGCACGCCCCAGGCGGCCGCGACGCTCAGCACGTTGAGCACGATCGCCTTCAGTGGCAGCAGCAGCGAACGGAACGCGCGCGCGAGCAGGATGAACGTCGTGATCGTGATCAGCGCGATCATCAGCGGGAAGGAGCCGTAGACGGCGTCGATGAAGTCGGCGTTCGCCGCCGGCTGACCGCCGACGCGGACGTCGGGCCCGACCGCGTGCGCGGTCTCGCGGACGCTCGCGAGCGTCGTCTCGCCGGCACCCGAGCCGTTGTCCGCGACGGGGATCGCCTCGACGAGCGCGCTGCCGTCGCGGCGCCAGGCGGCGCTGTCGGGCGCGACGGCGCCGTGGATCCCGTCGACGCCGCGCAGCGCGGCCGCGACCGCGAGGGGATCGCTGTCCCCGGTCACGAGGACCTCGTGCGGCAGCAGGGCGCCTTCGCCGATGCCGGCGTCCTCGAGCGCGACGAGCCCGGCCTTCGCATCGCCGCCCTTCGCGACGGTGTCGGCGTCGGAGCTGCCGAGCTGCAGGTCGAGGGCGGCGAGCGCGAGCGCGACGATCACGGCCATGCCGGCGGCTGCCGCCAGCCAGCGGCGGCGCGAGACGGCCTCGGCCCAGCGCGTCCAGGCGCGGCTGGCCTTGTCGTCGGTGCGGCGGTGCGGCCAGTCCAGCCGCTGCCCGAACTTCGCCAGCACGACCGGCAGCAGCGTCAGCGCGACGAGCGTCGAGACGAGCGGGATCAACATGCCGCCGTAGCCCATCGAGCGCAGAAACGGCAGCGGCAGCGCGATCAGCGCGAACAGGCCGATCGCGACCGTGATGCCGCTGAACAGCACCGCGCGTCCGGCGGTTTCCATAGCGCGCTGCACGGCCTCGTCGCCCGAGCGCCCGTGCGCGCGCTCCTCGCGCCAGCGCGAGACGACGATCAGCGAGTAGTCGATCGCGACGCCGAGGCCGATCAGCGCGATCAGGAACTGCACGATCGGCGAGACGGTCGTCAGCTCGGTCAGCCCGAGCAGCAGCAGGAACGTCGTCAGGATCGAGACGACCGCCATCAGCAGCGGCACGACGGCGAGGAACGAGGCGAACACGAACGTCAGCACGACGAGCGCGCCGAGACCGCCGAGCACCGCCTCGACGAGCACGCCGGGGCCCTCGCTCTCGGCGCCGCTGTCCTCCGCGAGCGCGTCGAAGCCCGTCAGCAGCACGCGCTCACCGCCGACGCGGGCATCGCGCAGCGCGGCGCTGGCGGCCTTCTCGGCCGCCACGTTCTCGCCGAACGTGCTGTTCGGGTCAGGCAGTGGATAGACGATCGCGAACGTCGTGCGGCCGTCCTTGGAGACGAAGGTCTTGTCGCCCGTCGAGGCATAGGAGGCGATCCGCGCGCGCGGCAGCGCCCGCTCGAGGCGGGCGTCGAGGCGCTTCAGATCGGCCTGCACGGCCGGCGCCTCGATCGACTCGCCCTGCGGCAGGGTGACGACGGGGAGCAGCGGCGTGGCGTTCCCGCCGCCGGTCCCGCGATAGCGCTGGGCGATCGCGACGTTCGTCTCCCAGCCCTCCTTGTCGGGGACCGAGAACTCCGGCTCGAGCGCGTTGGACGCCGGGCCGGCGGCGGCCATGCCGGCGACCGTGAGCGCCAGCCACAGGACGGCCACGAGCCGCTTGTGGGCGAGGACCCAACGGGTGAGCGTTGACATCAGCTGCCTCCTATCGATCCGACGAGGGTTGACGGCGGGCGGACGCGCGGGCTCGCCCGCGCCGTCCACCCGGCTTGAAGACCGACAGCCCCGTCGCGA
>CAWADD010000020.1:0-28561 GCA_963780585.1 uncultured Actinomycetes bacterium | reverse complement strand
GCGGGAACGCCACGCCGCTGCTTCCCGTCGTCACCTTGCCCAGAGCGAGTCGATCGACTCGCCGGCCGTGCAGGCGGATTCAAGCAGCTCGACGCCCGCCTCGAGCGGGCGCTCCCCGAGCGCGCGGATCGCCTCCTATGCCTCGACGGGCGACAGGACCTTCGTCTCCAAGGACGGCCGCACGACGTTCGCGATCGTCTATCCGCTGCCCGACCCGAACACGACGTTCGGCGAGAACGTGGCCGCGGAGAAGGCCGCCAGCGCGGCGCTGCGCGACGCCCGCGTCGGCGGCGAGCGCGTGCTGCTGACGGGCTTCGACGCGCTCACCGAGGACAGCGGCGCCGAGAGCGAGGGTCCGGGCGTGCTCGTCGAGGCGGTGCTCGGTGGCCTCGGTGCGCTCGTCGTGCTGACGTTCGTGTTCGCCTCGTTCCTCGCCGTCGTGCCGCTGCTGATGGCGATCGTCTCGATCCTGACGACGTTCCTGCTGCTGCTCGGGCTGACCGAGCTGACGACCGTCTCGCCGATCGTGCAGTTCCTGATCGCGCTGATCGGCCTCGGCGTGGCGATCGACTACTCGCTGATCGTCGTCTCGCGCTGGCGCGAGGAGCGCGCGCATGGGCGCTCGGGCGACGAAGCCGTGCAGCGCGCGATGGAGACCGCCGGACGGGCGGTCCTGTTCAGCGGCATCACGGTCGCGATCGGCCTGTTCGCGCTGATCGCACTGCCGCTGCCGTTCCTGCGCTCGATGGGCTACGGCGGCATGCTGATCCCGCTCGTATCGACGCTCGTCGCGCTGACGCTGCTGCCGGTCGTGCTGGCGAAGTTCGGGCAGCGGCTGGACTGGCCGCACCGCCGCACCGACGACAAGGCCAGCCGCGCCTGGACGCGCTGGGCCGAGGCCGTCTCGCGCCGCCGCTGGCTGGCGGCCGGCGCCGGCATGGCCGTGATCGTCGCGCTCGCGCTCGCCGCCACCGACCTGCAGCTCGGCAGCTCCGACGCCGACACCGTCGCGAAGGGCGGCGATGCGAAGGCCGGACTCGTCGCGCTCGAGGACGCCGGCATCGGCGAAGGCGCCCTGTTGCCACACGAGATCCTCGTGACCGGCGCCAGCGATCCCGTCACGGTCGCGGCGGCGCTGCGCGGCGTCGACGGGATCCACGGCGCCGTCGCGCCCGACAGCGCCGCGTGGCGCCGCGACGGCAGCGCGCTCGTCGAGGCGATCCCCGTCCCGGACAGCGGCTCGGGTGCCGGCGAGACGACGCTCGCGGGCGTTCGCGAGGCCGCGCACGCGGTCGGGCCCGACGTCCGCGTCGGCGGTCAGCCGGCGGCGAACGCCGACTTCATCGACGCCGTCTACGGCTCCTTCCCGCTGATGATCGCGCTGATCACGATCACGACGTTCATCCTGCTCGCGCGCGCGTTCCGCTCGCTGCTGCTGCCGCTGAAGGCGATCGTCCTCAACGTGTTGAGCGTCGCGGCCGCTTGGGGCGTGCTCGTGCTCGTCTGGCAGCACGGCTACGGATCGGAGGCGATCTGGGGCATCGAGGCGACGGGCTCGATCCCGTCATGGATGCCGCTGATGATCTTCGCGTTCCTGTTCGGCCTGTCGATGGACTACGAGGTCTTCATCCTCAGCCGCATGCGGGAGGAGTACGACCGCACCGGGTCGACGGCGGCAGCGGTCGTCAACGGCATCGGCCGCACCGGCCGGCTCGTCACGAGCGCCGCGCTGATCCTGTTCCTGGCGTTCACCTCGATGGCGTCGAGCCCCGGCACCGACGTGAAGATGATGGCCACCGGCCTGGCCGCCGGCATCCTGATCGACGCGACGATCATCCGCGCGCTGATCGTCCCCGCCGTGATCTCGCTGATGGGTCGCTGGAACTGGTGGCTGCCGAGCTGGCCGGCGCGGCTGCTGCGCGTCGAGTCCTCGCCGCTGACCCCGGCGCCGGCGGGCGGGAGCGAGCGCGTGTGAGTCAGCGGTTGGCGTCGCGCAGCGCGCGATCCATGTCGCGCTTCGTCTCGCGCTCCTTGATCGACTCGCGCTTGTCGAAGCGGTCCTTGCCCTTGGCGAGCGCGATCTCGACCTTCGCCCGCCCGCCCGAGAAGTAGATCCGGGTCGGGACGAGCGTCAGGCCCTTGAGCTTGATCTGCTCGGAGAGCTTGTCGATCTGGCGGCGGTGGGCGAGCAGGTGGCGGTCGCGCTCGGGCTCGTGGTTGTCCTGCGCGGCCGGCGCGTACGGCGGGATGTGGACGTTGTGCAGGATCAGCTCGCCGTCGCGCACCAGCGCGTAGCCGTCCTTCAGCTGGGCGCCGCCCTCGCGCAGCGACTTCACCTCCGTGCCCTGCAGCGCGATCCCGCATTCGAGCCGCTCGAGCAACTCGAAGCGATACGACGCGTAGCGGTTGGAGGCGACGTCGCCGGGCGCGACCTTGCGCTTGGAGGCCTTGGCCATCGATCGAGGGTACGCGACCGCCGCCGTTCGTCGCCCGGCTGCGGCATGCGCGCCCCTAGCCCGCCGCGCCGCCGGCCCGTCAGTAGCACTGCTGGATCGTGCCGCCCTTGCGGCCCGCCACGCAGCGTTGCGTCCGCTTCGGCAGGCGGCGACCCGTTCGCGTGCGCAGGCTCTCGTACGTCCCGATCTGCCTGCGCCGCGTCACGATCACGACGATCCTGACGCCTGCCGGCAGGAGTTTGTGGCCGTTGAAGAACCGGGTCAGGCCGGTGATGCGCCGCTTCGTCGAGTGAATCACGCGCCGCTTGAAGCCACAGGCGGCGCGACGAGTGCAGCGCAGCTCGATGTTCGAGCCGGTCGTCGTATCGACGGAGAGAAATACGAGCTGCGTGTACAGCGCGTTGACCCGCCAGCGGCCACGCACGCTCGCGTTGAGCTGCGACGGACAGCCGTTCGCGAGGTTGCCGGCCGCGTGCAGGCACTTGTCCTGCTGATCGGGGACGTTGTCGTGATCGAGATCGCTTGGACATCCGTTGGCCAGCGTGCCCGCTTTCGTCGGGCAGTCGTCGGGACCGTCGGAGACTCCGTCTCCGTCGCGGTCCAGTGGGCAGCCGTCGAGGAGCATGCCGGCGACCGTCGGGCACTTGTCCGCGCTGTCGGCGATGCCGTCGCCGTCCTGATCGCCGGTCGTCGGCCGTCGCGTGGGGGCGACTACCGGCAACGGCGTCGGCGGCGGCGTGACCGCGCCGGCCGTGCCCGTGCCCTTGAGGGTCGCCTTGACGGTTCCGCCGTTGGTCGAGATCGTCAGCGTGCCGCTGTACGCCTGCGCCGCGGCGGGCTTGAACGTGACGCCGACCTTGCAGCTCGCGCCCGCACCGAGCGTCGCCGCCGCGCAGCCAGCGTCGATCGGGAAGACGGTGGCGCCGCTGACCTGCACCGACGACACGGTCAGCGCCGCGTCGCCGCTGTTCGACAGCGTCACGCTCTTGGCGGCGCTCGTCGTCCCGACCGCCGCCGTGAAGTCGAGCGTGCCGGGACTGCCCTTGGCCTTCGGTCCTGTGGGCGCGGGTGGTGGCGGCGGCGGCGGCGGCGGCGGCGCGGCGGCGGCGGCACGGGTGGCGGCGGCTCCACCGGCGGCGGCGGCTCCACCGGCGGCGGCTCCGTCGGCGGCGGCGGCTCCGTCGTCTGCTCGAGCGACGGTGCCGAGGACGGGGCTGCGGAGGAGGACGCGGCGATCGTCGCACCGACGCAGGCCAGCGCGCCGACCGCGAGCCCGACCACAACCCGGCGCAGCACGCGAACGACCCGCCTATCGCGCATCGCGCTCCTCGACCGGCACGAGATCGACGCGCCCGCGCGCCGTCTCGACGCGCTCGACCTTGACGCGGACGGGGTCGCCGAGGCGGATCGTGTCGCCGCTGCGCTCGCCGGTCAGGATCGTGCCCTCCTCGTTGAGCTCCCACCAGTCGCCGCCGAGCCGGCGGACCGGCAGCAGCCCCTCGTGGCCACCGCCGAAGCGTACGAACGCGCCGGCCCCGATCAGGCCGGTGACCTCGCCCTCGAACTGCTGATCCCAGCCGCTCTCGAACAGCTCGCGCTCGAGCAGGAACGCGCGCGCGATGCGGTCCGCCATGCGCTCGATCGACATCGCGTCGCGCTCGCGGGCCGACGACCAGACGCCCGTCTCGTCGAGCTCCGACGTGCGCGGCGCGTCCTCGCCGCCAGCGACCGCCGACAGCAGCGCGCGGTGCGCGACGAGGTCGGGGTAGCGCCGGATCGGCGACGTGAAGTGCGTGTAGTGCGTCAGGCCGAGCCCGGCGTGGCCGAGGTTCTTCGGGCCGTAGTACGCCTGCTTGAGCGAGCGCAGGACGAGGAACGTCAGCGCGTCGCGACCGTGACCGGTTCGCGCGACGTGCTGCGTCACCGCGCGCGAGCAGGCCGCGATCACCTCGGCGGCCTCCGACGGCGTCAGGTGCTCGCGCACGGGCGGCGTCGCGACGCCGAGCGAGGCGAGTTGCTCGACGAGCCGCAGCGCGCTCTCGCCGTCGGGCTTCTCGTGGACGCGGTACAGCGACGGGACGCCGCGCTCGGCGAGCAGGCGCGCGACCTGCTCGTTGGCGGCGATCATGAGGTGCTCGATCAGCCGGTGTGACTCCGTCTGCGCGCTCGGCCGCGACTCGGCGACATGGCCGCCGCGATCGAAGCGAAACTCCGGCTCGCTCGTCACGAGCTCGAGCGCGTCCCGGCGCGGGCGGCGCTCGTGCAGCGCGGCCGCGACGGCGCGCGCCGCCGACAGCGGCGCCGCCCACGGCTCGAGCGCCTCGTCCTCGCCCGCGAAGATGCGATCGACCTGCTCGTAGTCGAGCCGCGCGTCGGAGCGGATCGTCGAGCGGTAGAAGCGCGCCCGCACGACCTCGGCGCCCTCGAAGTCGAGTTCGACCGTCACCGCGGCGCGCTCCTGCTCCGGGACGAGCGAGCAGGCGTCATTGGAGAGCGGCTCGGGCAGCATCGGCTCCACGCGGCCGGGGACGTAGACGCTCGTTCCGCGCCGCGCCGCCTCGCGGTCGACGAGCGAGCCCGGTCGGACGTAGGCGCTGACGTCGGCGATGTGGACCCAGATCCGCGTGCGCCCGTCGTCGAGCCGCTCGGCGGAGATCGCGTCGTCGAAGTCGCGCGCCGTGACGGGGTCGATCGTGAACGTCGGCAGCGCGCTGAGGTCGCGGCGCGTGAACTCCTCGAGACCGTCCCCGCCCACCCCCTCGTCGCGCGCCTTGCGCGCCTCGCGCTCGACGGCCGGGTCGAAGCGGCGCCGCAGCCCGCGATCGAGCATGAACGCCTCGAGCACGTCGGCCGCGACGTCCGGCCGTCCGAGCCGCCGCACGACCTTCGCGTGCCCACCGGCGCGCGTCGCCACCCGCACGAGCACGAGGTCGCCGATCTTCGCCTGCGGGTCGCGCTCGAGGATCATCCGGCCGCCGCGCTCGCCAGGTCCGGCACGGGTGAAGAACGGCTCCGCGACGACGAACCGTCCGCGCTTTTCGACGGTCGCGACGACTCCCTCGGCGCTGCGCGGCTGACGCGGTGCGCGCGTGCTCGCCGCGGCGGCTTGCGCGCGCGGCGGCTTACGCTTCGGCGCGGCCTGCCGCCGGCTCACAGCTCGGCGGCGAGGACGTCGAGCGCGCGATCGAGCGCCTCGTCGCGCTTCGTATCGGGATCGTCCTTGGCGCGCACGTCGGGCTTGAGCCCCTGGCCGGGTTTCGTGCCGGCCCCGCCCAGATTGCGACCGCTCGGCAGGAAGTACTGACCGACCGTGAGGTCCAGCGCGCCGCCGTTGTCGAGCGGCATGATCTCCTGGAATACGCCCTTGCCGTACGTGCGCACACCGACGAGCTTGGCGCGCTCGGTGTCCTGCAGCGCGCCGGCGACGATCTCCGATGCCGACGCCGTGCCGGCGTCGACGAGCACGACCGTAGGTAGCTTGCCGGCGATCGGCTGCCCGACCGCCTTCAGCGTCTGCGTCCGTACCGCGCGCCCACGCGTCGTGACGATCGGCCCCTCGGCGATGAACATGCTCGCGATCAGCTGCGCCTCGCGGACGAGCCCGCCGCCGTTGCCGCGCAGGTCGAGCACGATCCCCTTCGCGCCGCGGCGCTTGGCGCGGCGGATCGCGTCGCCGACCTGCCCGTGCGCGGTCCGCGGGCCGAACGTCGACAGCGCGACGTAGCCGACGCGGGTGCCGCCCGCGTTGGCGATCTTCGAGCGCACGACCGGCACGCTGATCCGCGCGCGCGTCACGCGGCGCTCGATCGTCCGCTTGCCGCGCTGCAGCGTCAGCCGGACGACCGTCCCCTCGGGCCCCTTGATCAGCGCGGTCGCAGCCTCCTCCGTGAGCCCCGCGAGCTCGCGGCCGTTCGCCTTCGTGACGACGTCGCCGACGCGGATGCCCGCCTTCTCGGCGGGCGAGTCCGGGTACACGGTGACGACGCGCAACCCGTTCTTGACGCCGCGCACGGCCGTCCCGACGCCCGAGAACTCGTTGTTGAGCGAGAGCCGGAAATGCCCGTACTCCTTCGGCGGCAGGTAGGCCGAGAAGCGATCCTCCAGATCCTTGACGGCGCCCGCGACGGCGCTGTCGGCGAGCTGGCCGCGGTCGACCGAGCGGTAGTACTTGTCGTGGATCGTGTCGAGCGCCTCGAGCGTGATGCGCCGCTCCTCCGAGCCGACGAGCGCGCCGGCGACGGGCTCGGGCAGGAACTGCGGATGCCCTCCGAGCCAGATCCCGAGCGCGAGCATGCAGGGCAAGAACACGATCAGCACGACCTTCAGGCTGGGCAGGCGGGAGGGCATGCGGCCCTACACGGTAGAGATGCCCCCGCGCGGGCGGGATCGCGGCACCGCTGGGCCGAGCGCGCTAGACGCGCAGGAAGCGCCGCAGCGACAGCCCGGAGCCGGCCGCGGAGACCGCGATGCTCGCGAACAGCAGCACGATCACGAGTAGTCCGAAGTTGATCGTGTCGGGCGCGGCGATCAGCGAGAAGTCGGCCTTCAGCGGATCGATGAAGGCGACCTTCGCCACGAGCAGCATGAGGATCGCCATCAGCCCGCCCATCGCCCCGACGAAGATGCCCTCGATCACGAACGGCCAGCGGATGAACCAGTCCGTCGCGCCGACGAGCTTCATCACCGCGACCTCGCGCCGGCGGGCCATCAGCGAGAGCCGGATCGTGTTCGAGATCAGCAGGATCGAGGCCAGCACGAGCAGCGCGGCGAGCAGGCCGATGCTGAGCTTCACGACGCGCGTCGCCGAGAGGATCTTCGTCGTCTCGTCGCGGCGGTTCTTGACCTCGTCGATCGCCGGATCGATGACGCTGCGCTCACCGCTCGGCGTCAGCGGCGCGAGCGCGTCGCGCAGCTCGCCGACCTCGCCGGGCGTGCTCGGCGTGACGCGGAAGGTGTCCGGCAGCGGGTTGGACCCGAGCAGCTCGTAGGCCTCGGGGTTCTGCTTCTTCTCCTTCGCGTACGCCTCGGCCTTGGACACGAACTCGACCTTGCCGACGTGCGGCGTCTCCTGCGTGAGCTGGCGGCGGATCCGCTCGGCGTCGGCGTCGGTCGCGGTCGTCTTGAGGAAGACGTCGACGAGCACCTTGCCGCGAACCTCGTTGGCGGCTCCGTTCGTCGCCTGCACGATCGGGATGAAGACGCCGAGCACGAGCATCGTCACGAGCACGGAGGCCATCGCGGCGAACGGCGGGCCGGCGTCGCGGCGCAGCGAGCGGCTCACCTCGCGCAGGAAGAACGGGAAGTTCATGAGTAGTTCTTGAAGCCGCCGCCGCCGCCGACCGGCGGCGAGCCCGGCTGGCGAAAGTCGTCGGGCGGCTGGTCGCGACCGAGCTGGCCGTAGGCGCGATCGAGCATGTCGCTGAACTCGTCGGTCGTCTGATCGCCCTGGGCGTACATCCCGCTCGCCTCGTCGCGGATGATCTGGCCGCCGCGCAGCTCGATGACGCGCCGGCGCATGCGGTCGACCATGTGCGAGTCGTGCGTCGCGACGAGCACGGTCGTGCCGGCGCGGTAGATCCGGTACAGCAGCTGCATGATGCCCAGCGACGTGTTCGGGTCGAGGTTGCCGGTCGGCTCGTCGGCGAGCAGCAGCGGCGGGTGGTTGACGAACGCGCGCGCGACGGCGACGCGCTGCTGCTCGCCGCCCGACAGCTGGTCGGGGTAGTTATGCAGCTTCGTCGAGAGCCCCGTCAGGCGCAGCACGTCGGGCACCTTCGTGCGGATCTCCTTGCGCCGCGCGCCGGTCGCCGACAGCGCGTAGGCGACGTTGTCGTAGACGGTGCGGTTGGGCAGCAGCTTGAAGTCCTGGAACACGACGCCGATGTTGCGCCGGTAGTACGGCACCTTGCCGTGCTCCAGCGATCCGAGGTCACGGCCGGCGACGCGGATCGAGCCCGACGTCGGCTCGCGCTCCTTGATCAGCAGGCGCATGATCGTCGACTTGCCGGATCCGGTCGAGCCGACGATGAAGAGAAACTCGCCGCGCCGGACGTTGAACGACGCGCCGTCGAGGCCGATGTCGCCGGCCGGGTAGTGCATGCAGACGTTGCGGAACTCGATGACGTTGCGAGCGTCCGAAGGCAGCTCTGCAGACCGGGCGGACGGGGCGTCCGGCTGCCCCTGTGCCCGGCGCCGCGCGGCCGGCAGGTGGCGCGCTCGGATGTGTCGTTCGGAGGCCGACATGTGCCAAGAACCTAGCGGTCCGTTCGCGCGGTCGCTGCGTGCGCACGCGCTCTTGCAAGCCCATGATCGCAGACCAATGCAGCGGTTTTATGGAGTGTCAGCGGCAGTGCCGCGAGGTGAGGCGTGGCCGGGGCGCCGGTGGTCGGACTGAGCGCTCGAGCGGGCGCCGCCGCTCGCGTACGGCGTCGATGAAGGAGCCGGTGAGCGAGCGCCGGCGGTCGGTCGTGGCACTTTGGGTGCTCCATGCGCCCCAAACTCGACACGACGGCGGGGCTCGAGCGCGCCGCGCCGCTGACCCAGGCCGGGGCGCGCGCCCTATGGCAGCTCGAACATCCGCGCGAGCGCGTCGCCGACGCGCTCGCGGACGACGAGCGCGCTGCGCTGCACGTGCGCGTGCATGAACGCGGCCGCCGCGTCGGCGTCGCGCAACAGCACGCAGCCGAGGATCTCGAGGTGCTCGGCGATCGTCGCGGCGATCCGATCGTCGGTCGTGAAGTCGTGCATGCGCAGGATCCGGATCCGATCGTTGAGGTCGCCGAGCATGAGCTCGGCGACGTCGTTGCCGCTCGCGCCGGCGAGCGCGCGGTGGAAGCTCTCGTCGGCGTGGACGAAGTCCGGGCCGCGCGGCACGACGCGCGTGCCGTGCCAGGCGGCGTCGAGCGCGCGCCAGTCCTGCTCGATCGCCTCGATCCGGCCGCGGTCGCCGGCCGTCGCGGCGCGGCGCGCGACGAGCACCTCGATCGCGACGCGCACCTCGTAGAGCTCGCGCATCGACTTCACGCTCGGGGCGCTCGGCGACAGGCCGCCGCTCGGGTCGCGGACGATGTGCCCGTCGCCCTCGAGGCGCCGCAGCGCCTCGCGCACCGGCGTCCGGCTCGTCTGGAAGTCGGCGGCCAGCTGCTGCTCGACGAGCCGGCGCCCGACGGGCAGGTCGCCGCGCAGCAGACGCTCGCGCAGCCCGGCGTAGACGCGCTCGGCCTGTGACACCCCGCGTGCGCCGTTTGAGCGTCCCATCGCGCCCCTAGTTTCGCCGAGTGGCGATCAACTGTGCCTGAGGACCAGTAGGTCGCCACTCGACCGCTGCGACGGCGGCGCGCCGCTCAGCCATCGAGCGCCGCAAGGGCCGCGGTGAACGCTCCGAAGGGCGGCAGCGTGACGCCGCCGCCGATCTGCCCGACCCCGGGCTCGCGGTGCGCGATGCCGGTGTGGATCGGCGGCACGATGCCGGTGCGCACGACCGCGCGGCCGTCGACGCCGAGGATCGCCGGGCCGTCGGGCAGCGCGAGCGCCGGGTGCTCGGTCGCGGCGATCTGACGGAAGGCGGCCATCCGTTCTGCGATCGAGGCGGGATCGAGCCCGACCGACGGCGCCGACAGCGGCGACGCTCCGATCGCCAGGGCGCCGAGACCGTAGACCTCGATGATCGCCGAGTCGCCGAGGTCGGCCTGCATCTCGGCGAGCTTGTGGCCCGGATAGAGCGCCGCCGGGTGGGGCAGCGCGGCCGGGCCGATCGGCAAGACGAACATGGATCAGTTCGCGACCGGCCTGACGGGCACGCGGACGCCGTACGGCGCGTGCGCGAGCGTCGTCGATCCGCGCTACGTCTCGGGCGGCTCGAGCTCCGGCTCGGCCGTCGTCGTCGCCGACGGGACGGTCCCCTTCGCGCTTGGCTCCGACACCGCCGGCTCGGGGCGGGTGCCGGCCGCCTTCGACGGCATCGTCGGCTTCAAGCCGACGCTGGGGCAGATCAGTAGGCGCGGCCTGCTGCCCGCCTGCCGCAGCCTCGACTGCGTCTCGCTGCTGACGACCGACGTCCTCGGCGCCGCGCGCAGCGCCGAGCTCGGGACCTACACGAACTTCGTCAACCTGTTGGGCCTCAGCGCCGTCGCGGTGCCCGCCAGCCTGCGCGCCGACGGCCTGCCGTTCGGCGTCTCGCTGATCGCGCCGGCCGGCGCGGACGGCACGCTGCTGCGGCTCGCCGCGCGCTGGCGCGAGGAGCACGGCGGCGCGGCGCCCGGTGACGGGCCGGCGAGCACGGTCGCGCTGGCAGTCGTCGGCGCCCACCTCTCCGGCGAGCCGCTCAACGGCCAGCTCGTCGCGCTCGGCGCGCGGCTGCTGGAAACCGCGCGGACCGCGCCGACGTACCGGCTCTACGCGCTGCCGACCGAGCCCGCCAAGCCCGGCCTCGTCGGCGGTGGCCCCGACGCCGGACGCGGGATCGAGGTCGAGATCTGGGAGCTGCAGACGGAGGCCTTCGGCCGGCTTGTCGCGGGCGTTTCGCCGCCGCTGACGATCGGCACGATCGCGCTCGGCGACGGTCGCACGGTGAAGGGCTTCCTGTGCGAGGCGAGCGCCGTCGCCGACGCACCCGACATCACGGCGCACGGCGGCTGGCGCGCGTACCGGGCAGCGCGCCGAGCCGAGACGATTTCCTGAACGACCCCGGTGGGCACCCTATGATCGCGACGTGTCACCGGCCGGGAACCGCCGCCGCGCGATCACGCTTCTCACAGGACTGTCGATCGCCGGGCTGCTCACAACGCTCGACATCTCGATCGGCTCGGCGCTCGCCCTCGTCGGACTCGTCGTGTTCGCGCCGCTCGTCGTCGCGCTGTTCGGCGACCCGCGCGACGTCGCGCTCGTCGGAGCCGGCTCGATCGCCGCCGTCGTAGCCAGCGGCATCTGGAACGACAACTTCGGCGAGGGGGTTTATGTCCAGCGGATTTTCGTCTGCATCGCGGTCACGGCGATCGCCGTGCTCGCGGCGCGCAACCGCACGCGCACGGCGCGCGATCGCGGACGCTTCGCGGTGCTCTCCGCGACGGCCGAGATCGCCGACGGGACGCGCAGCCTCGAGGAGACGATCGCGGCGCTGCACGACCTGCTCGTGCCGGCGATCGCCGATGTCTGCATCGTCGACGCGGTCAGCGGCGGCGAGGTGCGGCGGCTGGCGGTGCGCGCCTCCGGAGCGGCGGGCGATCAGATCGCGGCGACGCTCGCGTCGCGTCAGCCGATCGATCCCGGCAACGCCCGCATCGCCCAGCAGCCGCTCCTCGCCGAGCGCGTCGGCGACGACCTGCTGCGCGCGCTTGCCGAGGACGACGCCGACCTCGAGCGGCTGCGCCGCCTGCAGATCGGCTCGGCGCTCGTCGTGCCGCTGCGCGCACGCGGGCGCCGGCTGGGAGCGCTGACGCTGCTGATGACCGCCGGCTCGCGGCGCAGCTACGACCGCGAGGACCTCGAGTTCGCCAAGGTGCTCGCCGGGCGTGCCGCGCTGGCGCTCGACAACGCCGGCCTGTTCTCGGAGCTCGAGACGATCGAGGCGCAGCTGACGGCGGTGCTGGCGACGCTCGCCGAGGCGGTGACCGTGCAGCGCACCGAGGGCGCCCTGATCTACGCCAACGAGGCGGCCGCGCGGATGCTCGGCTACGCGTCCGCGCAGGAGCTGCTCGGCACCCCCGTCGATCAGATCGTCAGCGCCTTCGACTCGACGAACGAGGACGGCTCGCCGCTGCGGATCGAGGATCTGCCCGGCCGCCAGCTGCTCGGCGGCAACCGCGATCCCAAGCCGCTCGTCGTGCGCGCGCTCGACAAGCGCAGCGGTCGCGTCGACTGGCGCGTGACGAAGGCGTCCGGCGTCTACGACTCGGCCGGCAACCTGACGCTCGTCGTCAACGTGATCGAAGACATCTCGGAGGTCAAGCGCGCGGAGATCGCGCAGCGCATGCTCGCGCGCGCCGGCGAGCTGCTGTCGTCGTCGCTGGACTACGAGCGCACGCTGCAGCAGGTGGCGGAGCTGGCCGTGCCCGAGCTCGCCGACTGGTGTGCCGTGAGCCTGCCCGACGACCAGGGCTTCGTGCGCACGGTGGCGGTGGCCCACGCCGACCCCGACAGGGTCGCCTTCGCACGCCGCCTCGCGGAGCGCTACCCGACGCCCGCCGACGCGCCGGGCGGCACGCCGCAGATCCTGCGCGACGGGAAGTCGCAGCTCACCAACGACGTCAGCGACGAGCTGCTCGCCGCGGTCGCCCACGACGAGCAGCACCTCGAGCTGCTGCTCCAGGTCGGGATGCGCGCGGGGCTCGGGGTGCCGATGCCCGCCGCGGGTGAGATCGTCGGCGTGCTGACGCTCGTCAGCGCCGAGTCCGGCCGGCGCTTCAGCGACGCGGACGTCGCGTTGGCCGAGGAGCTCGGGCGGCGCGCCGGGGCGGCGGTCGAGAACGCGCGCCTGTACAGCGAGCGCTCGCACATCGCGCGCACGCTCCAGACGAGCCTGCTTCCTCGCCGCCTGCCGCAGATGCCGGGTTGGGCGGCAGCGACGCTGTACCGGCCCGCGGGCGACGAGAACTGGGTCGGCGGGGACTTCTACGACGCCTTCGCGGTGCGCGGCGGCGGCTGGCTCGCGATCGTCGGAGACGTCGCCGGGCACGGCCCCTCGGCGGCCGCGATCACCGGTCACGCGCGGCATACGCTGCGGACCGCAGCGGCCTTGCTCGACGATCCGTTGGGAGCGCTGCGAACGCTCAACGAGGAGTTGCTGGCGGGCGACGAGATGGCGCTCTGCTCGGTCGCCGCGGTGCTGCTGGACGAGGACGAAGCCGGCATCGCGACGGCGCAGATCGTCAGCGCCGGTCATCCGCTGCCGCTGCTCGTGCGCGGCGGCACGGTGACCGCGGTCGGCGAGTTCGCCCCGATGCTCGGCGCGTACACCGTCGACGAGTGGTCGCGCACGTCGGTCGTGCTCGAGCCTGGCGACATGCTCGTGCTCGTCACCGACGGCGTCTTCGATGCGATCGGAGACGGCGAGCGCTTCGGCGAGGCCCGCCTCTCGCGCACGATCGCCGCGGCGACCGACGCGCAGGATGCGGTAGCGCGGATCGACGCCGCGCTGAGCGCCTTCGCCGTCGGCGCGCAAGCCGACGACACCGCCGTCCTCGCCGTACAGCGCACGCCGGTCGCCGCGATCGCGCCGCACCACTGAGGCCGCTCGCTACCGTTCGTACATGCCTACGATCGCGAGCTCCACGCTGGCCAACGGCCTGCCCCTGCACAGGATCGGCCTCGACGGAACCCGCGCCGTCACGATCCTCGTCGCGTTCGACGCCGGCGCCCGCACCGAGCGCCCGGAAGAGAACGGTATGGCCCACTTCCTCGAGCACCTCGTGTTCAAGGGCGGTGAGAAGTTCCCCCACTACCGCGACGTCAACGAGACCGCCGAGAAGCTCGGCGGCTCGCTCAACGCGTACACGTCGCACGACCTCGTCGCGTTTCACATCACGGTGCGCGCGGAGGCCGCGGCCGAGGCCGCCGACCTGCTGACGGACTTCGTCGGCCGCCCGCACCTCGACGCCGACGAGCTCGACAAGGAGCGCGGTGTCGTGATCCAGGAGATCCAGCGCTACAAGGACGAGCCGTCGTCGGTCGCCGACGAGCTGATCGACCGTGCGGCGTTCGGCGACCATCCGCTCGGCCGCTCGGTGCTCGGGCCCGAGGAGCACCTGCGCACGTTCACCCGCGACGCGATCGTCGAGTTCCGCAACCGCCGCTGGGCGGGCGCCCGCGGTGGCGCGTTCGTCGTCGGCAACCTCGAGCACGTGCCCGCCGACGGCGCCTTCGACGAGCTCTTCGAGCGCTTCCCGACGCTGTCCGAGCCGGAGCCGTTCGAGCCCGCCCCGCCGTTCACCCCGCTCGTCATCGTCGAGCCGCGCGAGACGAACCAGTCGCACCTGCGGATGTCCTACCGCCCCCGGGTCGACGTCTCCGATCCCGCCAAGC
This sequence comes from uncultured Actinomycetes bacterium, assembly GCA_963780585.1. GTDB lineage: Bacteria > Actinomycetota > Thermoleophilia > Solirubrobacterales > Solirubrobacteraceae > CADCVQ01. Next base: position 14,087 of record CAWADD010000020.1, on the reverse strand, counting down.
GCGCGGCGATGACGATCTACGCGACGTTGCTGGGCGGCTCGATGAGCTCGCGGCTGTTCGACGAGATCCGCGAGCAGCGCGGCCTGGCGTACTCGGTCTACGGCATCTCGCATGCGCATGCCGACGTACCGCTGCTGCAGCTCGGCGCCGGCCTGGACTCGACGAAGTGCATCGAGGCCTACACGCGCATGCGCGAGATCGTCAACGAGCTGCGCGACGACGGGCCGACCGAGGCCGAGGTCTCGCGGGCCCGCGCGTACGCCGCCGGCCGCCGCGTGCTGGCGTTCGAGAACACGAACGCCGTCGCCCGCCACGCGGCCGCGCAGACGATCGTCTTCGGCGAGAAGATCGACCCCGACGGCGCGATCGCGGCGCTCGACGCCGTCACGCTCGACGAGGTCGTCGAGGTCGCGCACGACGTCGCCGACACGCTCGCGCTGGCCTGCGTCGGGCCGCACAGCGAGGCGGACTTCTCCTAAGCGCTCAGCTCGCGCTCGACGTCGTCGACGAAGTCGAGGTGCAGCTCGAGCAGCCGGCGTAGGTGGTTGGTCACGAGCAGCAGGTACTTGCTGCGGTGCGGGAGGTCCGCGGCGGCGGCCTCCGTCTCCGCCAGCCGGACCTCGAGTTCGGCGATGTCCTCGCGCAGCGTCGCGATGCTCGCGCGCGTGACCGGCTCGCCGACGAGGTCGGCGATCAGCATGCGCAGCAGCGCATCACTCTTCACCGGAGTGAAGCGAACCGGCGTGCGCGCGTACTCGCGCAGCGCCTCCATCCCCCGCTCGCTGATCGTGTAGACCGTTCGCGCGCGGGTCTTGCCGGGCTCCGTGCGCGCCTCGAGGTAGCCGAGCTTCGCCAGCCGCTTGGGCTCGACGTAGTACTGGCTCTCGCCGGCCCAGTCGAGGATCCGGCCGCGGCGGGCCATCCGCAGCAGGTCGTGCGCGCCCGCGCCATGCCGTCCGACGAGACCGAGGATCTCGTAGGAGAACAGGCTGAGCTCATCCCTTGACATGACTATGTTTCATAGTGTTTGATAACTACGAAACGTAGTCTAACTGATGAGGAACCCACGATGACATCCACAGCAACGAGGTCGGGCAGCGCGACCCGCTGGGGTCCCCTCTGGGGCGCCCGTCCGAGCGACTGGGCGGCCAGCGAGGAACAGCAGACGCCGACCTATGAAGCGGCGCTGCGACACGTCGACGTGCGCGCCGATCAGCGCGTCCTCGACCTCGGCTGCGGCGCGGGCGTCTTCCTGCGCCTCGTCGCCGACCGCGGGGCCCACCCGTTCGGGCTCGATGCGTCGCCGGCGCTGCTCGAGCTGGCGCGCACGCGGGTGCCCGAAGCGGATCTGCGCAGCGGCGACCTCGAGTTTCTCCCCTACGACGACGACAGCTTCGATCTCGTCGCCGGCTTCAACTCGTTCTTCTTCGCGAGCGACATGGTGGCGGCGCTGCGCGAGGCCGGCCGGGTCGCAAAGCCGGGGGCGCCGATCGTGATCCAGGTCTGGGGGCCGGCCGAGCGCTGCGACCTCGAAGCGGTCAAGGCGGTCGCCCGCCAGTTCTTCCCGAGCCCGCCGGCCGGCGCGCGAAAGCCGTCTGAGCTGTGCGACCCAGGGGTTCTCGAGAGCATGGCGACGCAGGCCGGGCTTGACCCGCAGAGCGCGTTCGACGTGCGCTACGCGATCGACTTCCCCGATGCCGAGACGCTCGGCCGTCAGATGATGGCGCCGATGGGCCTCGCCACGGTCGCCGGCCCCGAGCGCGAGGCGTCGGTGCGAGCCCAGATCGTCGAGGCGCTCGCACGCTGCCGCAGCGCCACCGGCCGCTACGTGCTGCACAACGAGTTCCACTACCTCGTCGCGACGCGCCGCTGAGGCAGCGGGTCATGCGCGACGAGCAGATCTCGCAGATCCCGGTGCTGATCGTCGGCGCCGGCCCCGCGGGGCTGATGACGGCGGCCGCGCTCGCGCGCCATGGCGTCGACTGCCTGCTCGTCGAGCGCCGCCGCACGCTGTCCGCCCTGCCACGCGCGACGACGATCAGCCTGCGCACGATGGAGCTGCTGCGCTCCTGGGGTCTGGAGGCGGAGCTCCGCGCCGGCGGGGTCGACGTCGAGTGGACGCAGTGGTTCTGCGACACGCTCGCGCAGGCGGCCTCCGGCCACGGGCAGCCGACGGGCATCCCGACCGCCGCGCAGAGCGCCGTGATCAGCCCGACCGCGCCGGCCTGCGTGCCGCAGGATCATCTCGAGCCCGTGCTGCTGCGTCATCTGCGCTCGCTGCCGGCGGCCCGCGTCGAGCTCGGGACCGAGGTCGCCGCGATCGACGCCCGGCGCGACGGCGTGCGGGCGGTGCTGCGCGACGTCGCCGGCAACGGAGAGCGCACCGTCGAGGCTCGCTACCTCGTGGCCGCCGACGGCGCGCACAGCAGCGTGCGGGCCGCGCTCGGCATCCGGATGCAGGGGCCCGACCGCCTGCTGGAAGCCGTCAGCGCGCTCTTCCACGCGCCGCTGTGGGCGCTCGCCGGCGACCGCCGCTACGGCCTGTACGCGATCACGCACCCAGCCGCCGAGGGCGTTCTACTGCCCGCCGGAGCGGGCGATCGCTGGCTCTACGGGGTGCTGATCGAGCCCGGTGCCGACCAGCGCGCGACCGCGTGCACGGCGCCGGCGCTCGCGCGGCGCATTCGGATCGCGGCCGGCGTCCCCACGCTGCGACCGCAGATCGAGCGAATCGGCACCTTCACGTTCGCCGCCCAGCTCGCCGAGCGGTTCCGCTCGGGCTGCGCGTTCCTCGTCGGCGACGCCGCGCACCGTGCGACGCCGCGCGGCGGCACGGGGATGAACACCGCGATCCACGACGGCTACGACCTCGGCTGGAAGCTCGCCTGGGTGCTCCGCGGCTGGGCCGCGCCGGCGCTGCTGGACTCCTACGAGGGCGAGCGCCGACCCGTTGCCGAGCACAACGTCACGCGCTCCACCCTCGCCAACGCAGAGCAGGACCTGCACGCCGACCTCGGCGGCCGGATCGTGCACCGCTGGCTGCCGTCCGCGCGCGGACGCGTGTCCACGCTGGACCTCGTCGGCGCTGGCCTGACGCTGCTCACGGGCCCCGCGCAGCGGCGCTGGGCAGCGGCGGCGGCCGAGCTCTCGCCCACGATCCCGCTCGCCGTCGAGCCGCTCGACGCGATCAGCGCGCGGGCGCTCGGCGTGCGCGACGGCGGTGCGCTGCTCGTCCGGCCCGACGGCACGCCGACGAGCTGGCTCGCGCATGACGCCGACGCGCGGACGGCGTTGCGCGCGGCCGTCAGCTCAGCGACGGCACGGAGCGTCGGGTCGGACGCTCGCGCGGGCTCAGTCGAGGTTGCCGCAGAAGTTCAGCCCGTAGTCGACGGCGAGCCGGTCGGAGTTCGCGCGCGCGGCGCGGAACGCGTCGAGCGCGCTGCGCAGGTTGGTGCCGGCGAGCGCCAGCGCCTGGGCGTCGTTTGACTTCGCCGCGGCGAGGAAGGCGGCGGACGTCGTGCGCAGCCTCGCGAGCAACGGGCGCGCGCCCGTCACCGAGGCGATGTAGGCCTGCGCCTGCGTGCGCGGCGCGCCGGAGTCGGGCAGCCGCACGTCGCCGAGATCGTCGGCGAGCTGCTCGTAGAGATCGGCGAGCACGTTGTTGGCCTTCGCGATCTCCGGCGCCGTGCCCGGCTGCTGCGAGCCGGACTCGACGAACCGACCGGCGAGCTTCTCGCAGACGCCGTCGGCCTCGTTGATGAAGCCCTCCTTCGTCTGCGGCCCGCTGTCGCCGCCACAGCCGGCGAGCAGCGCCACGACGAGCAGCGTGGCGGGCAGGAGTCGGCGCAGCACGGCGTCAGCCTAGATGGTTGATTGCGCGACGGGCCGGCGGTTCGCGGCTTCGCGTCCTGACTTGTGGTCCGTCGGCGACCTCAGGAGATCGCGATCATGCGCTCGATCGGCAGGCGCGCCCGCGCGGCGATGTCCGCCGGCACCTTGACCTCGTGGACGAGGTCGCGCAGGGAGTCGCGCAGCTTCGGCAGCGTGATCATCTTCATGTACGTGCACGCGGCGCGCTCGTTGGCGGCGATGAACTCCGTGTCCGGCGCGGCCTCGCGCAGCGGGTGCAGCATGCCGATCTCCGTCGCGACGATCGCCGTCTGACCCGGCTTCGCGTCCTCGGCGTAGCGCAGCATGCCGCCGGTCGAGAGCATGTGCACGCCGTCGGGCTCGAGATCGCCGGCGGCGACGTACTCCATGACGGAGGTCGAGCAGCCGCACTCGGGATGGATCAGGAAGTCGGCCCCGGGATGCTCGGCGCGGACCTGCTCGATGTCGCGCGGACGGATCCCCGCATGGACGTGGCACTCGCCGTCCCAGACATGGAGCGCGCGCCCGATCCGGCGCTCGACGTAGGCGCCGAGGAACATGTCCGGACCGAACAGGATCTCCGTCTCGGGACCGTGCTCGCGGAGGATGTGCTCGACGACGGAGACCGCATTGGCCGACGTCACGCAGTAGTCCGTCAGCGCCTTGATCTCGGCGGTCGTATTGACGTACATGACGGTGATCGCGCCCGGGTGCGCGGCCTGCCAGGCGCGCAGCTGAGCGGGCGTGATCGCGTCGGCCAGCGAGCAGCCGGCGTCGACGTCGGGGATCAGCACGGTCTTGTCGGGCGACAGCACCGAGGCCGTCTCGGCCATGAAGTGCACGCCGCAGAACGCGATCACCGAGGCGTCCGACGCCGCCGCCTGGCGCGACAGGCCGAGCGAGTCGCCGACGTAGTCGGCGACGTCCTGGATCTCGGGCAGCTGGTAGTTGTGGGCCAGGATGACGGCGTCGCGCTGCTCGGCGAGCGCGCGTACCTCGGCCTGCAGTGTCGCGACGTCGTAGAGCTGTAAGAGCGTCATGGCAGCGCCTCCATGAGGAGCGACAGGTCCAGTGCAGGGGCGGAGTGCGTGAGCGCTCCGACCGAGATCCAGTCTACGCCGGTCTCCGCGTGGGCCCTGAGCGTCGCGATGCTGATCCCGCCGCTGGCCTCGAGCCGGGCGCGACCGGCGACGTGCGCGACCGTGGCGCGCAGCTCGTCGGGGCCCATGTTGTCGAGCAGGATTCGCGTCGCGCCCGCCGCCAGCGCCTCGTCGACGTCGGCGCGCGTCGAGCACTCGACCTCGAGCGGCAGCTGCGGGAACGCCGCCGCGGCGGCGCGCACAGCGGCGCCGACCCCGCCGGCGAGCGCGGCGTGGTTCTCCTTGATCAGCACCATGTCGTAGAGCCCGGCGCGGTGGTTGACGCCGCCGCCGGCGGCGACCGCCGCCTTCTCGAGCGCGCGCAGCCCCGGCGTCGTCTTGCGCGTGTCGAGGATCTGCGCGCCGGTGCCCTCGACGGCGCGCACGCAGCGCGCGGTCAGCGTCGCGACGCCCGACAGGCGCTGCAGGAAGTTCAGCGCGGTGCGCTCGGCGGCAAGCAGCGCACGCGCGTCGCCGCTCGCGCGCAGGACCGCCGCCGGCGGCTCGCGCCAGACGCCCTCCACGCCGAGCCGCTCGAGCTCGACGGTCGGATCGAGGGCGCGGAACGTCGCCTCTGCGACGTCGAGGCCGAAGACGACGCCGGGCGCCTTCTGCGTGATCGTCGCGACGGCGCGCGCGCCGGGCGGGACCGTCGCCTCGCTCGTGACGTCGGCGTCGCCGAGGTCCTCGGCGAGGGCGCGCCGCACGAGCTCGTCGAGCGGCAGTGATCCGGAGCTCATGGGACGGCGCAGGATACGGGCAGTATGAGCGCGATGATCGACCTCGACGCCTGGCTGCCCGACCCGGAGATCGTGACGCGCCACCAGCGCGCGGCGGCGGTCGCCCCCGATGCGCTGTGGGCGGCGGCGCGCAGCGTGCGGCTCGACCAGACGCGCACGATCGGCCGGCTCGTGCGCTGGCGGATCCCCGGCGTACCGCCCGACCAGTCGTTCATGGGCCTGCTGGCGTCCGATCCCTTCACCGTGCTCGACGAGGGCCCGGACTACTCGATCTCGGGCCTGTGCGGGCGAATCTGGACGTTCGCGCGCGACTACGCCGACCTCTCCGGGCCCGACGAGTTCCGCGCCTGGCGGGCGCCGCGCACCGTCCGCGTGCTGTTCGCGCATTGGGTGACGCGCGCACCGGACGGGCGCAGCACGCTCGTCAGCGAGGCGCGGATCGAGCCGACCGACAAGCTCGCGACGATGCGCGTGCGGGCGCTGTGGATCGCGGTCGGGCCGTTCGAGCGCCTGATCGGCGCCGAGGCGCTGGCGCTCGCGGCGGCGCGCGCCGAATCCGCCGGGCGCCCCTGAGGGCGAGTCGGGATCGGACCCAACGCGCTCCTGAGGCGCGATCAGGCCGGCGGCTGCTTGAGCTGCTCGGTCTGGCGTCGCAGCTCGCCGATCAGCTTGGCGGCGGAGCCGAGCGCGGGCTTCTCCTCGGCCAGGACCGCGCCGAACGCCTCCGCACACCACGTGCGGTAGTCGGGGTCCTGCTCGCCGAGCACGAGCCCGACGACGCGCTCGGCGGCGTCGAGGCGGCCCCAGAGGTAGTCGTTCTCGCGGTAGCGGCGCTTGAAGAAGGCGGCGAAGTGGCCGGTCCCGATGCCCTTGAGCTTCGGTTGGGTGGCGTCCGGCGGCGTCAGCAGCGTGGAGTCGTGCGGGCTCATGCGGACGACCTCGACCGCATCGCGCTCGCCGGCGTCGCTGGCCGATTGGACCGGATGGATCAGGACATCCCAGAGCGGGAAGCCGAGGTAGCGCACGAGCAGGTCGCGGCGGCGCAACGGCTCCCACTCCGCCGTCGCGGCGTCGACGTCGCGATAGAGCGCGAGCGAGAAGCCCTCGAGCTCGGCCGTCAGAAACGCCTTCAGGGACGTCGAGACCTGCGTGAGCTCGTTGCGCCTGCGCTGCACGTAGCCCGACCCGTCGAAGCCGTGGTCGCGGACGTAGCCGGAGACCTCGTCGGCCGGAAAGCAGGCGGCGACCTCAGCGGCGAGCGTGTCCGGGAACTCGCGACCGGACTGGGCGGCGCGGAGCTCGTCGATCGCACGCCACAGCCGCGCCTTCAGCGCATCGAGCTGCTCGCGCACCGGGTAGCCGGGCTCGTCGACGCACGCGTACCACCAGTTGACCCCAGCGACGACGAACTGCAATCGCCGGATCCCGTAGTCGAGGTCGAAATCGCGCAGGAACTCGATCTGCACGGTCGTCGGGTCGGGGCTCTTGGCGAACAGCGACGATTCCTCCGCCCAGCAGCGCAGCGCCGCCCGCACGAGGAACGCGTGATTCGACGCCGGCGGGTAGTCGCAGCTGCGGCACACGGTCGCGGCGAGCGCGTCGACGACGCCGCTGATCTTCGAGCGCAGGTACGTCGTGTACGTCGCTCCCGCGTCGCGCTGCGCCTCGGCGTTGAGCAGCCGCTGCCACTCCGACAGCGTCACCGGAACGGGCGTCTCGAACTCCGCCAGCGCGACGCCGGTGACGCCCTCGACGCGGTGGGTGATGTCGCTGAAGCGGGCGACGATGACGTCCTGCACGCGGCGCGCGCGCTCCGACAGGCGGTTGAGCTCGAGCAGCTCGTCGAGGATCGGCTGGCGGCGCGGGATGCCGGCGACGGCCGCCAGCAGCGTCGCGATCGGCGCCGGTTCGAGCACGCTCTTGGCCGCTGGCGTCGGCGGGTCTGGATCGGGCTCGATGTACAGCAGCCGGCGGTCGACCTCGACGGCCGCGTGCTTCGCGCGGATCGCCTCGACGACGCGTCCGAAGGGCCGGTTGTCGAGCACGCCGCCGTCGACGAAGTAGCGGCGCGCGAACGCTGCGCCGGAGAGCTCGTAGATGCGAAAGAAGCGCTTCTGGACCCCGCCGGGAGCCCTCGGCAGGTAGGACTTCAGCAGCTCGGTGCTGATCGGCGGAAACGCGCCCGGGAAGCAGGAGGTCGCGCGCGCGGCGAACGTCAGCGCGAGGTTGTGGTCGCGCGTGAAGAGATCGTCGCCGTCGCCGTGGCGAAACTCGAACACGTGGCGGTGACTGCGGTCGGGCGCGACCGTCGGGTCGCTGAGGACGACGTGACGGTCGTAGCCGTGCAGGTCGGTCATGGTCACGAACAGCTGCAGCACGTGACCGTCGGGCATCAGCGTCGGCGCCGCCGCGGGCGCGGGGCCGCTGTCGTCCATCGAGCGCAGCGCGTCGTACAGCCAGACGCTCATCTCCCTGCCACGCAGCGGCGGCTTGCGCTTCAGCTGTGCGAGCAGGACAGGCGCGCGCGCCGCGAGCGGGATCCACGTCGGCAGCCGAGCGAGCTTCTTGATGTTGCCGCGATCGAGCCACAGATCCCTGAGCACCTCCTGCGGCAGGTTGTGCGCGAGCGCCTTCGCGAGGTAGATCCCGTTGATGCCGCCGGCCGACGTGCCCCCGACGACGTCGATGACGACCTCGTGCTCGATCCCCTCGCGAGCCGCCGCGTGGGCGAGCATGTGCCGGTAAACGCTCTCGGTCGTCGCCTGCGCGGGGTCGTCCGCCAGCCGCGAGGCGCGCACGAGCCGGTGCAGCTCCTTCGTGATGCCATGCATGTAGATGCACAGCGAGACGCCTCCGTAGCAGACCACCGCGAGCCGCAGCTCCCGACGCCCATCGGCGCGTGGCTCGGGCACGTGCGCATTGTCACCGCGCGGCGTCGATCGCGCAAGGATCGGCGCCGGGGAGGTGTGTGCCGTTCCCGCGTGGCGCCCGCGCAACCCGCCGGCCACGCGCGGCGCGCCACCCGCACCCAGGCCAACCGCGCTAGTGGGTCTTCTCGCAACGGTGGAACGTTTGGAGAAGGCCCACTAGATGATTGATTCCGCGGCGCTTGCCGTCGTCGTGCCGGGGCGGTTGGTCGTGGTCGGTCCTGGCGCTTGTCGGGGCGCCGCCGCTTGCGCACGGCGGCGATGAAGGAGCGGTGACCCGAGCGGTCGCGGTCGCTGCTGAGCGTTGCGGTGCTGTGCTGTCCTGCCTCGTGTGTCTCATCGACGCACTAGGCAGGACACGACGCCGCGACGCGACGCCGCCCCCGCTCCCGGGGGTGTCGAGCACCCGACGAACACCCGCGCATGCGCGGCGCGCCACCCACGCCCACAGCACCCCGCCCTCACCGATGCCGTCCCCTTGCGGCGCCCGCGCACCCCGACCGCCCCGCGCGGCGCGCCACCCACGCCCAGGCCCAGTCGACGAACCACCTCACGTGAAGAGGCGATGAGAGTTCCAGGAGACACCAACAGGGAGGCGCCGCCTCCGCTCGTCTGATCAGACCGCGCAATCCATCATCTAGCCGCGCGTCGCGCTCTTCAGCAGGTAGGCCCGCACGAAGCCGTCGAGGTCGCCCTCGAGCACGCGGTTGGCGTCGCCCATCTCGTGATCGGTGCGGTGATCCTTGACCATCGTGTACGGGTGCAGGACGTAGGAGCGGATCTGCGAGCCGAAGTTCACGTCCTGCGCCTCGCCGCGCTCGCGCGCGATCTCCTCCAGGCGCTTGCGCTCCTCGAGCTCGACGAGCTTGGAGCGCAGCACCTTCATCGCGGTCTCGCGGTTCTGCGTCTGCGAGCGCTCGTTCTGGCACTGCACGACGATCCCGCTCGGCCGGTGGGTGATACGCACCGCGGAGTCGGTCTTGTTGACGTGCTGGCCGCCGGCTCCCGACGCACGGTAGGTGTCGACCTGCAGGTCGTCGGCCTCGATCTCGACCTCGCCCGCGTCCTCGATCACCGGCGCGACCTCGACGCCCGCGAACGACGTCTGGCGGCGGTTGGCGGAGTCGAACGGCGACATGCGCACGAGCCGGTGCACGCCCTTCTCGGCTCCGTAGAGGCCGTACGCGTTCTCGCCCTCGACGCGGAAGGTCGCCGACTTGATCCCGGCTTCCTCCCCCGGGGTGGCCTCGAGCAGTTCGACCTTGAAGCCGCGCCGCTCGGCCCACTTCATCTGCATGCGCAGGACCATCTCGGCCCAGTCCTGGGCGTCGGTCCCGCCGGCGCCGGCGTTCACCGTGACGAGCGCGTCGCCGGCGTCGTAGCGGCCGGAGAACAGGCGCTGCTCCTCGAGCGCGGCAAGGCGCGCCTCGACCGGCGCCAGCTGGCCCTCGAGCTCGGCCTCGATCTCCGCGTCCTCGCGCGCCATCTCGGCGAGCGACTCGAGGTCCTCGACGTCGGCCTCGAGCGTGCGGAACTGCTCCAGGCGGCGCGACATGCGCGCGTGCTCGGCGCTGACCTTCGCGGCCGTGTCCTGGTCGTCCCAGAACCCGCCGGCCGACATCTGCGCCTCGAGCCCGGCGACGCGCTCGCTCAGCGAAGCGGGGTCAAAGATAGTCCGCGAGCAGGGACATCTGCGCGCGGATCGCAGCGAGGCGCTGCGGGGTACCCTCGGGCGTCGGCGTGGCGGCCATCGCACCAGGATAGGCCGACGTCGAGCGCGCGGCCGGGAGCGGTGCCCGGCGCGCGCTTGAATATGCGGATGGATCCGTACGCCGTGCTCGGCCTCGCGCCGGGCGCCTCGCTCGACGACGCGGCGCGCGCCTACCGCCGGCTGGCGAAGGACTGGCATCCGGACCGCGTCGGCGACAGCGGCATGGCGCGGATGATCGAGCTCAACGTCGCCTACGAGCTGCTGCGCGCCGAGCAGCGCCCCGGCGCGCGGGTGATCGTCGCGCCGGCGCGGCGCGAGGGCGGCGCGCGCGGCCCCGGGCACTGGCTGCCCGAGGCGATGCGCCGCGCGCTCGGTCGCGAGCTGCTCGTCGCGCTCGAGCCCGACGAGCACGTGGCGCTCGTCACGCCGACGGCGACGTGGGCCAGCCCCAGCACGCTGCTCGCCGTCACCGACCGCCGGCTGCTGTGGCTGCTCGACGACGCGGTCGGAAACCGCGTGCGCTCGCTGCGCTTCCGCGACACCGATCACGCCGAGCAGGACCTCGTCTGGCCGCGCCGGACCCGCGCGCGGCTGCGCGTCGAGCCGCGCTTCGGCGGCAAGCGCTGGACGTTCTCGGACCTGCGGCCGGCGACGGCGGCCGCGATCGCCGGCCATGTGCGCGCGGGCTGCGGCAACGGGCAGCGCTAGGCCCGCGCGGTGCGCTGGATCATCGACGGCATGAACGTGATCGGCAGCCGTCCGGACGGCTGGTGGCGCGATCGCCACGGCGCGATGGTGCGCCTCGTCGACACGCTCGAGCGCTGGGCCGCGGCCGACGGCGAGGACGTGATGGTCGTCTTCGAGCAGCCGCCGCGGCCGCCGATCTTCTCGAGCGTCGTGGAGATCGCCTACCCGAGCACGCCGCGGCCGAACTCGGGCGACGACGAGATCGTGCGCCGCCTGCGCGCCCTGCCCGACCCGAGCTCGGTGCGCGTCGTCACCTCCGACGCGGTGCTGTCGCGCCGGGTCGATGCGGCCGGGGCGAGCGTCTATCCGTCGGCGAGGTTCCGCGCGGAGATCGATCCGTAGCGCCCGGCGCGATCAGCCGAAGACGTCGATCCACGTCAGCACGCGGCCCCCGGCGCCGAGCGCGACCGGCACGGCACGCGTGCGCCGCCGCGTACTCGGGTGGTGGCTGAGCGCGTCGCGCACGACCTCGGAGATCTCGGCCAGCGCCGAGCCCGACGGGCGCTCGTCGACGCGCACCACGATCCCCGTCGAGACGACGTGGACCGCGGTGTCGAACATCGAGGCGGGCTCGGGCTCGCGCAGCTCGACGGCGTGACCGCGCGCCTGCAGTCCGACGGTGACGATCGATGCCAGCTGCGCGTCGCCGCCGCTGCTGTTGTCGACGACGAGGTGCATCACACAAGTGATCGCCAGCCTGAGCGGATATGAAACCCGAGTCGGTGACGCCGGACCACCGGGGCGCGCTCTGTCCCGGTGGCCCGATCCGTGCGGATGCCGCTCAGCGCAGCGAGACCGCGACCTGCTCGAGCAGGTCCATCGCCTCCTGCATGCCGCCCTCCATCCCGGAGTTGATGTGCCCGTCGCGATGCTCCTTGCAGGAGTGCTGGACGAGCATCTCCATCGTGGTGCGCCCATCGACCTCGGTGAACGTCAGCGTGTCGAGCGCTTCGCCCTCGGGCATGCCCTCGTAGACCTCGGTGCAGACGATCCGCTCGTTCTCGACGATCTCGCGGTACTCGCCGTGGAAGGCGACCTCGAAGCCGCCCTCGGCGATCATCACGTAGCGCCAGATGCCACCGACCCGCAGGTCGATCTCGGCGCTCGTCACCGCGCCGCGCTGGCCGCTCCACCAGCGCTTGACCAGCTCGGGCGTCGTCCACGCCTTGTAGACCAGGTGCTTGGGGGCGTCGAACTCCCGTGTGATGAGGATCTGCTCATCGGTCGGCAGCGTCACCGTCGCAGTCCCACTACTCGTCATTGCCACCATTCCCTTCCTCCTCCTGCTTGAGATCTTCCAATACGGCGTCGAGTCGCTCGAACCGCTCCGCCCAGGACTGCTCGTAGTTCTTGACCCAGTCGTGGATCGGCTTGAGCGCGTGGCCGTTGAGCCGGTACAGCCGCTGCCGTCCCTCGTCACGCACGTCGACCGCTCCCACCTCTCGGAGCACCCGCAGGTGCTTGGACACCTGCGGCTGAGCCAGCCCGAGCAGGGCCACGAGGTCGTTCACGGGGCGCTCGCCGCCGGCGAGGGCGTCAAGGATCTGCCGCCGCCGGGGCTCGGCCACCGCGTTGAACGCGTCTGCTGTGGTCGCTGCTCGTGCCATGCGGGCAATATATACCCATATCGGCATATGTCAAGCCGCGCGCGCACAACGACGAAGCGCAGGGGGATCCCCTGCGCTTCGTCCTACGTCAAGCCGCCGGCACCCGCGCGAGCGCGCCGCGGAGGTTCTGGCGCGCGCCTAGCGCGTGACGCTCACGAGCGCGTCCGCGACCTTCTGCAGGGCGCCGTTGATGCCGCGGATCTCGGTCTCGATCGGACGGACCTGGTCATCGATCGCGTGCACGCCGATCCGGATCAGGCCGACGGTCGATGCGATCTTGGTCAGGGTCCCGGTGATCGCCAGGAGATATCCGGCGAGCACGAGCACGAGCAGGGCCACTTCGGCCAGCGTTGCGACGATCAGGATGGTGTTCATTGGTCGCTCCTCTGGCTACCGGTGATTGCTGAGCTCGTCGACGAGTTCGCCGCCCGAGTCGCGCGTGTTCTTGAGCAGATACGTCATGGCGGTGTTCTTGACGACCGCCTTGCCGCTCAGCCACGTCTGCCAGATGTCGTCGTTGAGCTGCACCACCGTGCGGCGCAGCATCTCGAGCAGCGCGACCACGACGAGCAGGATGACGACCCCGGCCCCGAGCGTGATCGCCCAGGCGTTCTGATTGTCCGACAGCGCAGCGATGACCGTCGTTCCGGCGCTCATCGTCCGAACAGCTTCGTGTCGAATGGAGACGCCGCACCGGAGGACGCCGCCGGTGGAGCGGGCGCCGCAAACGGGCTCGAGAACGAACTCGAGTACGACGGCGACGCGACCGGCGCCGGTGGCCTGGGCACGAGCCCGAGCTTCTGCAGGTAGGCCCCAGCGAGCCCCGGCACGGGGTCGACGAGCCGACGGGTGGTCTCGATCAGCTCGGTTCCGGGAACACCACGCTCGAGCATCGGTGCGGTCAGCGCCGATTGCACGTCCTCGGAGATCTTCAGCAGCGGCTTCAGCGTCTCGTTGAGCAGATAGACCACGAGGCAGAAGATGACGAGGCCGAGGACGAGGCCGATGATCGCAAGCGTCGTCATGGCCGCCACCCCGGCGAGGTCGAATATCTGTCTTCAAGCGGCGTCCCGCCGCGCGCGAGGCGCAGGCATCGGGTGATCGTCCGCACCGCGATGTTCGTCGCGCCGACGTCCTGAAGCCCGCGCGTCTTCTGCGCGATCGAGCCTAGGTCGCTCACGAGGTCGTTGGCGACCCCGTCGACTTTCCGAGCAAGGGCGGTGATCGTGAGCAGCAGGACCGCGACGAGAAGAACCACGACGGCACCAACCACCCAACCGACCAACCACCACTGTGACAATGCGATGCTCACGCGTCTGCGCTCATCGCTTGGCGAGTGGAGATGG
>CAWADD010000019.1:0-20113 GCA_963780585.1 uncultured Actinomycetes bacterium | reverse complement strand
TAGGCGGAGGTCGTGAGCTTCATCGGCGAGCTCGACGCCGCGGGCCTCGTCGAGCTCACGGAGCGAGCGCAGCCGTTACGTGATCGGCTCGGCGCTGGACAGCGCCAGCACCTCGCGGAAGTACGCCTCGTTCTCGCGCAGCTCGGCCGGCGGCGCGATGCGTCGAGTGCGCTCGTCGGCTCGTCGAGGACGAGCACGTCGGGCTTGCCCGCGAGCGCCCGCGCGATCGCGACGCGCTGGCGCTGACCGCCCGACAGCGTGGCCCCCTCCGGGCCGATCGCATGGTCGAGCCCGTCGGGCCAGAGCTCGAGCTCGGGCCCGAGGCCGGTATCGAGCGCGGCGCGCCGCAGCTCGTCGTCGCCCAGCTCGTCGCGGAACAGGCGGATGTGTCGGCGAGCGTGCCGGTGAGCGGGTGCGGATCCTGCCCGACCCATGCCGTGCGCCACGTCGCCGGGTCGATCTCGCGCAGGTCGGTTCCTCGCGCGAGGGCGTAGAGGCCGAGCAGCAGCGAGACGAGGGTCGTATTTCCCGCGCCGCTGCGGCCGATGATCCCGACGAGCTCGCCCCGCCCGAACTCGAGCGAGATGCCGCCCCGTCGACGGACCCGCCCGCACGAGTCGCTGGAGGCCTCGAGAGCCACCTCGGGGTCGTCAGCACCGCGCCGTTTGAGGCGCACGCGTGGGTGACCGTGGCCGGAACGCCGATCATCGGCGGGCCGGCGCAGCACCCGACGCGCGTCGCGACGTTCCGCGCAGTCGCCAGGCGGGGGGATCCTTGACGCGTGAGTGAGTGATCACTTACGCTGTCGGCCGTGCTTTCCGCGATCGCCCGACTCGTCACCGCACAGCCGCGCCGCGTGCTCGCCGTGACGATCGCGCTGTTCGCGGTGGCGGTCGTGTTCGGTGCGCCGGTCACGTCCAAGCTCGCCGTCGAGGCCGACACGGACTTCATCAACCCGAGCGCGGAGAGCAACGCCACCGGCGACGAGCTGCGGCGCGCGATCGGCCGCAGCCTGACTCCTCCGGTCGTCGTCCTGGTGCGCTCCGGCGAGCCGGTTCGCAGCGCCGCGGGACGCGCCGCGCTGCGGCGCGTCGTCGCACGGATCGAGGCCGACCCGGCGGTCGCCGAGACGGGCTCGGCGCTGAGCGACGCGCGTCCGGCGAGCCCGTACGTCTCGCGCGACGGCCGCTCGAGCTTCGTGGCCGTGCACATCGCCGTCGATCACGACAGCGAGGATGCCGCGACGCGAATCGAGGCCGCGCTCGAGCGCTACCCCGGGGTGACCGTGGGCGGCGCCGCGCTGGCGGGCCCCGCCATCGGCGACCAGGTCTCCGAGGACCTCGCGAACGCCGAGCTGCTCGCCTTCCCGCTGCTGTTCTTGCTCTCGCTGTTCGTCTTCCGCGGCGCGATCGCGGCACTGCTGCCGTTGTTCGTCGGCCTGCTGACGATCATGTCGACGTTCCTCGGGCTGCGGCTGTTCAACGAGGCCACGCCGCTGTCGATCTTCGCCTTGAACCTCGCGATCGGCCTCGGACTCGGCCTCGCGATCGACTACTCGCTGTTCGTCTTGTCGCGCTACCGCGAGGAGATGATGCGCGACGGGCCGGGCCGTGAGGCGCTGCGGCGCACGCTGCGGACCGCCGGGCGGACGGTTGTCTTCAGCTCGCTGACGGTCGCCGCGGCGATGCTGTCGCTGCTCGTCTTCCCGCAGCGCTTCTTGTACTCGATGGCGATCAGCGGCTCGATCACCGCGCTCAGCGCCGGGCTGATCGCGCTGACGGCGCTGCCCGCGCTGCTGATGGCGCTCGGCCCGCGCGTCGATGCGCTCGCCCCGCAGCGCTGGCGCCATCGCGAAGTCGACCCCGAGTCGGGCTTCTGGTATCGGCTCTCGCACCTCGTCATGCGCCGCCCGCTGCTCGTCGCGGTCACGACGGCAGCGGTGCTGATCGCGGCCGGGATCCCGTTCACGCGAATCGAGTTCACCGGCGTCGACGCGAGCGTGCTGCCCGACAGCGCCGCGTCGAAGCAGGTCGACTCGGCGCTGCGGACGGAGTTCCCGCCGGGACGCACCGCGCCGCTGCAGGTCGCCGTCAGCGCACCGCGCGGACGCGCGGCGTCGCTGCGGGCCTACGCCGGGCAGCTGGCCGAGCGCGACGACGTCGCTGCCGTCGACCGTCCGCGCTTCGTCGGCGACGGAACCTGGCACATCGAGGTCGTCCCGACCCGCCCGGCGCTCGACGGGCGCACGCTCGATCTCGTGCGAGCGGTGCGAGCAGGCCCGAGCGCGGGTGGGATCGAGTCCATCCGCGTGGCCGGCGAGTCAGCGCGCTTCGTCGACCAGCGCGCGGGGCTGGCCGACCGCCTGCCGCTCGCGATCGCCGTGCTCGCGATCACGACGCTGCTGATCCTGTTCGCGATGACCGGCTCCGTCGTGCTGCCGCTGAAGGCGCTCGTGATGAACGCGCTCGGGCTCAGCGCCGCGTTCGGCCTGCTCGTGCTCGTCTTCCAGGACGGCCGCCTCGAGGGGCTCCTCGACTACACGAGCCAGGGCGCGCTGGAGATCACCCAGCCGCTCGTCCTGCTGGCGATCGCCTTCGGGCTGAGCACCGACTACGGCGTCTTCCTGCTCACCCGCATCAAGGAGGCGCGCGACGCCGGCGCCTCCAACGAGGAGGCCGTCGCGCTCGGCATCCAGCGCACGGGCCGCATCGTCACGGCGGCCGCGCTGCTGCTCGTCGTCGCGCTGGGCGCGTTCGCGACGTCGGAGATCGTCTTCGTCAAGCAGCTCGGCATCGGCACGGCCGCAGCGGTCGCGATCGACGCGACGATCGTCCGCGCGCTGCTCGTGCCAGCGCTCATGAAGCTGCTCGGCGAGCGCAACTGGTGGGCCCCGGCGCCGCTCGCGCGGCTGCACGCGCGCCTGCGGCTGGGCGACTGAGCGCGCCTACACGCCGAGCAACAGCAGATAGACGCAGAGCCCGAACAGCGCCGCCGCGAGCAGCATGAACGCCTCGTTGCGCTCACCCTGGACGAAGCGCAGAACCGCCAGCACGACCCCCGCGAGCGGCAATGCCGCGGCGACGATGTAGGCGAACGCGCCGCGCAGGGTGTCGAGCATCGGCACAGGCTCGCATAAGAGCCGTCGGCGGGCGGTCCCACGGACTATGCTCGCCCGATGGGCGACCTTCGCGTCACACGCGATGGCGCGTTCTACGGCGTGACCATCCGCGGCGTCCTCGAATCAGGGGCGGGCCAACCGCTGTACGTATCCGTGCGCGCGAAGCACGTCGAGTGGTGCGACCCCAACGACCCCGACGCCGGCCCGCAGGGCTGGCTGCGGTCGGAGGCGCCGAAGGCGCTGCAGGCCGAGCTCGAGCTGCGCTTCACGCGTGAGAAGGTGCACGAGCGCGCGCTTGCGCAGCTCGAGGCGTGGCGCGCCGCTCCACCGCCGAACCTCGTCGGCGTCAGCTCCGTCAGCAAGCAGTACGTCGGCCTGATCGACCAGGACGAGGGCAACGGCGTCGGCATCCAGCACGGCGAGGAACGCCAGGACCGCTCCGCGGCGCGCGCCTACGCGACGTGGTCCAGCGGCAAGCTGCGAGCCGCCGCGGACTGACGTCGCCCGGCGGGCGCGTCGGGCGCCCGCGTCAGCTGCCCTCGGCGATGCGGATGAACGCCTCCCAGCGGCGCTTGTCGCGCGCCGCGCGGCGATGCTCCTCGGTGCCGGCCTCCGCCGCCGCGAGCGCCTTCTCCGAGCTGCCCAGCTTGTCGCGCAGGTCGGCGACATCGAGCTCGTCGGCGGTGTGCGCCTCCTCGACGAGCACGAGCACGCCGTCGGCCGACACCTGGACGTAGCCCTCGCCCTGCGCGTAGCGGACGATCTCCGACTCGCTGCGATACAGCCGCAGCTCGGTCGGCACGAGCATGCCGAGCAGCGGCTGGTGGCGCGCGAGGATGCCGATCGAGCCGACCTCCGTGCGCGTGGAGACCATCTCGACGTCCTCGTCGAAGACCGACCCCTCGGGCGTGAGAACCTCGACGCGGAACGGAGTGTGGGCCACTACTTGTCGTCCTCGTCGTCCTCGTCGCCGCCGGCCTCGTCGTCGTCGGCGGCGCTCGCTTCGCTCGTCTTCGCGTCGCCGTCGTCGTCCTTCTTGCCGCTGGCGGCCTTGACGACGTCGTCGATCGTGCCCTTGAGGAAGAACGCCGACTCCGGGACGTCGTCGTGCTGGCCCTCGATGATCTCCTTGAACCCGCGGATCGTCTCGGCGATCGGCACGTACGCGCCGGGCGTGCCGGTGAACTGCTCGGCGACGAAGAACGGCTGCGACAGGAAGCGCTCGACGCGGCGCGCCCGTCCGACGATCAGCTTGTCCTCGTCGGACAGCTCGTCGATGCCGAGGATCGCGATGATGTCCTGCAGCTCCTTGTAGCGCTGGAGGATCTCCTTGACGCGGTTGGCGACCGTGAAGTGCTCGACGCCGAGGATGTCCGGCTTGAGGATCGTCGAGGTCGAGTCGAGCGGGTCGACGGCCGGGTAGATGCCCTTCTCGGAGATCGCCCGCGAGAGCACCGTCGTCGCGTTGAGGTGGGCGAAGACCGACGCCGGCGCCGGGTCGGTGAGATCGTCGGCGGGGACGTAGATCGCCTGCACCGAGGTGACCGAGCCGTCGCGCGTCGACGTGATGCGCTCCTGCAGCTGGCCCATCTCCGTCTCCAGCGTGGGCTGGTAGCCGACCTGCGACGGCATCCGGCCGAGCAGCGCCGAGACCTCCGAGCCGGCCTGCACGAAGCGGAAGATGTTGTCGATGAACAGCAGCACGTCCTGGCCGCCCTGCTCGCGGAAGTACTCGGCCATCGTCAAGCCCGAAAGCGCGACGCGCATGCGCGCCCCGGGGGGCTCGTTCATCTGCCCGAAGACGAGGATCGTCTTGTCGATGACGCCGGACTCCTTCATCTCCAGCCAGAGGTCGTTGCCCTCGCGCGAGCGCTCGCCGACGCCGCAGAAGGCCGACAGGCCGCCGTGCTCCTGGGCGAGGTTGTTGATGAGCTCCTGGATCAGCACGGTCTTGCCCACGCCGGCGCCGCCGAACAGGCCGACCTTGCCGCCCTTCGCGTACGGCGCGAGCAGGTCGACGACCTTGATCCCGGTCTCGAACATCTCCGTCGTCGGCATCAGGTTCTCGACGTTCGGCGCCGGGCGGTGGATCGGCCAGCGCTCCTCGTATTCGACGTCGCCGACGTTGTCGATCGGCTCGCCGAGGACGTTGAGGATGCGACCCAGCACGCCCTTGCCGACGGGCACGGTGATCGGGCCGCCGGTGTCCGTGACCTCCTGGCCGCGCGACAGGCCGTCGGTCGAGTCCATCGCCACGCAGCGCACGCGGTCGTCGCCGAGGTGCTGCTGGACCTCGAGCGTCAGCAGGTCGTCGCCGCGCATGACGGTGATCGCGTTGTAGATCTCCGGGAGCTCGCCGTTGGGAAACGTCGCCTCGATCACGACGCCCTGGATCTCCTCGATCCGGCCCGTGGCGGTCGTGGTCTCGTTCATTTCAGTGGTGGCCATGGTTCTCCAGATTAAGAGGGTTTCGGCCGCCGGTCATCGCAAGCTCTGACCTTCGGACGACGTTACTCAGGTGAGCGACTCAGCGCCCGCGACGACTTCCATGATTTCCTGGGTGATCTCGGCCTGACGGGCCCGGTTCATCTCCAGCGTGAGGTCTTCGATCAGCTCGCCGGCGTTCTCGGACGCGTTGCGCATCGCGGTCATGCGAGCGCCGTGCTCGGATGCCGTCGACTCGAGCAGCGCGCGGTAGACGGAGATCTCGACGTAGTCCGGCACGAGCCGGGCGAGGATGTCCTGCGGATCGGGCTCGTAGTCGACGAGCGCGCGGTGACCGCTCGCCTGCTCGGGCTCCTCGTCCTCGTCCTCGGTGCCCTCGAGGATCGTCGCCTGCTGCAGCGGCAGCAGCGTCTCGCGGCGAACCTCCTGCGTCAGCGGCGAGATGTAGCCGTTGTAGAAGATCTCGACGCGGTCGGCCTTGCCGTCGACGTAGGCCGCCATCAGCTCCTCGGCGATCGCGCGCGCATCGGCGTAGGCGGGACGGTCGGTGAAGCCGACGTAGCGCCCGACCGGATCCTTGCCGCGGAACGTCAGCGTCGAGACGCCGCGCCGTCCGACGGCGCTGTAGAGCACGCTGCGCCCGTCGCCCTCGTAGTCGCGCCCCGCGCGCAGGCCGGCGCGAACGATCTGCGAGTTGAATGCGCCCGCGAGGCCGCGGTCACCGGTCACGAGCAACAGCGCGATCGTGTTCTCGCCGTCGTGCTCCTTGAGAATCGGCAGGCGCGAGATCTCCGACTGTCCGGCGGCCTCGGCGGCTTGGCGCGTCATGCGCCGGATCGCGCCGGCATACGGGCGCAGCGCGGCGATCCGCTGCTCGGCACGGCGCAGGCGCGCGGCCGCGACCATCTCCATGGCGCGGGTGATCTTCTGGATGTTCTTGACCGACCCGATGCGGGCCTTGACGTCGCGCTGGGTAGCGCTCACGCGGGTGCCGCCTCCTTCTCGGACTGATCGGCGGTCTCTTCGTCGCCGGCGTCGTCGTCGCTCGAGGATGCCGCGCGCTCGTCGGAGCCGGACTCGATCGCGACGCCGTCTTCGTCGATGTCCTCGCCGAAGTCCTTGGCGAACTCCTCGACCGCGTCGTGGACGCTCTCGACGATGTCGTCGTCCCACTTCCCGTCGCCGATCTTCTCCAGCGTGTCGGAGTACTCGGCGCGCATCCGCGCGACGAGCGCCTCGTGGAACTCGGGCACGCGGTCGACGGAGACGCGGTCGATGAAGCCGTTCGTCGCCGCGTAGATCACGACGACCTGCTCCTCGACGGCCATCGGCGAGCGCTCGTTCTGGTTGAGCGTCTTGACGAGCCGCTCACCGCGGGCGAGCGTCGCCTGCGTATCGGCGTCGAGGTCCGAGCCGAACTGCGCGAACGCCTCGAGGTCGCGGTACTGCGACAGCTCGAGCTTGAGGCGCCCGGCGACCTTCTTCATCGGCTTGATCTGCGCGTTGCCGCCGACTCGCGAGACCGAGATGCCGACGTTGATCGCCGGCCGCACGCCCGAGAAGAAGAGCTTCGGCTCGAGGAAGATCTGCCCGTCGGTGATCGAGATGACGTTCGTCGGGATGTACGCCGACACGTCGCCGGCCTGCGTCTCGATGATCGGCAGCGCCGTCATCGAGCCGCCGCCGAGCTCGTCGCTGAGCTTGACCGCGCGCTCGAGCAGGCGGCTGTGGAGGTAGAAGACGTCGCCCGGGTAGGCCTCGCGACCCGGCGGGCGGCGCAGCAGCAGCGACATCTGACGGTAGGCGAAGGCGTGCTTGGTGAGGTCGTCGTAGACGCACAGCGCGGCGCCGCCGTTGTAGAGGAAGTGCTCGGCCATCGCGGCGCCCGCGTACGGCGCGAGGAACTTCACCGGGGCGGCCTCGTCGGCGCTCGCCGCGACGATGATCGTGTTCTCCATCGCGCCGGCCTCGGTCAGCGTCTCGGCGAGCGCGACGACGGTCGCCATGCGCTGGCCGATCGCGACGTAGACGGAGATGACGCCGGTCTTGCGGTTGTTGATGATCGTGTCGACCGCGATCGTAGTCTTGCCCGTCTGGCGATCGCCGATGATCAGCTCGCGCTGGCCGCGGCCGATCGGGATCATCGCGTCGATCGCCTTGATGCCGGTCTGCATCGGCTCGATCACCGGCTGACGCTGGACGACGCCGGGGGCCTTGAACTCGGCCGGGCGCGTGGTCGACGTGTTGATGTCGCCCTTGCCGTCGAGCGGGTGGCCGAGCGGGTCGACGATGCGGCCGAGCAGCTCCTCGCCGACGGGGATCTCCAGCAGCGAGCCGGTGCGCTTGACCGTGTCGCCCTCGACGACCTTCTGCCAGTCGCCGAACAGCACGACGCCGACGTTGTCGGACTCCAGGTTCAGCGCGAGCCCCGTCACGCCGTGCGGCAGCTCGAGCATCTCGAACGACATCGCGTTCTCGAGGCCGTGGACGCGCGCGATGCCGTCGCCGACCGACAGGACGGTGCCGACCTCGGTCAGCTCGGCGTCGCCGGCGTCCAGGCCCTCGATGCGGCTCTTGAGGATGGAGGTGATCTCGTCTGGCTTGATCTTCATGGAGGTCGTGTCAGCTCCTTGTGCTCGCGTGGCGCTAGGCGCCGCGGGCGACGTGCTTTCTCAGGTTGTCGAGGCGGTTGCGGATCGAGGCGTCGAGGATCGAGTTTCCGACCCGCAGGACGATGCCGCCGAGGATGTCGGGGTCCACATCCGCGGTCAGCTCGATCCGCTGGCCGGTGTCCTTCGAGATGCGGTCGCCGATCTGCTTGACGGTGGCGTCGTCGAGCTTCGTGGCGGTCGAGATCTGGACCGGCAGGACCTTGTTCTCCTGCTCCCACAGCCCGTCGTAGTAGCGCCGGATGCGAAACACCGCCGGCATGCGGTGCTTGTCGATCAGCAGCTCGAGGAAGTTGATCAGCGTCGGGTCGGCGCCGTCGACGGTCTTCTTGAGGCCGTCCTTCTTCTCGGGCGTCGAGAAGTAGGGCGAGAAGAAGAAGACCGCCAGGTCGCGGTTGTCCTGCAGCGCGTCGGTGAACTGCCCGAGCTGCTCGCGGATCACGTCGAGCTTGTCGTGCTCCTGCGCGACCGCGAACAGCGACCGGCCGTAGACCTCTGCGATCTCCTCCATCAGTGGTCCGTCCCGTGGGTCCGTGTCCGTTTGGACGGTTGCCGGCGCCGACTGGCAAGGACGCAGCGAGGGAGTGGGCCGCTAGGCCCATGACCGAGCGAGGACGCCGCCAGACGGTGATCGGCGGCCGGCCCAAACGGGTGCGGATTCGCGGGACTGACCACGAGACTAGCGTCCCCGCTCGCCCGCGAGCGCGGAGAAGTCCAGCTCGCTGAGCGCCTCTTCGACGAGGCGCCGCTGGTCATCCTCGGTGAGCGTCTTGCGCGTGACCTTCTCCGTCGCGAGGATCGTCAGGTCGGCGACCTCGTTGCGGATGTCCTGGATCGCGCGGCGCGTCTCGGCCGCGATGTCGCGCTTGGTCTGCTCGAGCAGCTCCTCGCGCTTGGCCTTGGCGTCGGTGAGCGCCGCGGCCTCGGCGGCGTCGGCGGCCTTACGCGCGCGGGAGACGATGATCTCGGCCTGTTCGCGCGCCTGTGCCAGGCGCTCGCGGTACTCGGCGAGCAGCTCGTCGGCCTCGACGCGCGTGCGTTCGGCGGCCTCGATCGACTCCTCGATCAAGTGCTGGCGCTTGTCGAGCGCTTCCTGGATGCGCGGGAACACGAGCTTGCTGAGGACGTAGAGCGAGATCGTGAAGACGACCAGCGTCCAGATCATCAGCCCGACGTTGGGCGAGACCAGGAACGACCCGCCCTCCTCCTCGGCGGCGGCGGCCCCCTCGGTGGCCGCGAGCGGCAGTGCGGCGATCAGGCTGGCGAGGTCCATCGGTGTCTACAGGAAGAAGGCGATGAGACCGCCGACGAGGCCGTAGAAGAAGCACGCCTCGGTGAGCGCGAAGCCGAGCCACTGAATCGAGGCGATCTCGTCCTTCATCTCGGGCTGGCGCGTCACCGACTCGATGACCTTGCCGAACAGCATGCCGATGCCGGCGCCGGCGCCGGCTGCGCCACCGCCAGCGCCCACGCCCAGGGCGATCGCGCGACCGGCCTTCTGGCCGATGACTTCATTCTGCGCCGCCGACTGTGCGATGACGTTGATCGTGTCCAGGTCGAACATGGGGGTTGGTCAAGCTCCTTGTGCTAGTGGTGTTCGGAGACGGCGCTACCCAGGTAGATGCACGTCAGGATGGCGAAGATGAATGCCTGCAACCCCGCGATCAGCGTTACCTCGAACAGGAAGATCGCGATCCCCGCAGGCAGCGTAAACCACGCCAGGACCTCGAGGCCGAGCAGGACGGAGAGGCCGCCGGACATGAACTGGATCAGCATGTGTCCGGCGAGCAGGTTGGCGAACAGTCGGACGGTCAGCGAGATCAGGCGCAGGAAATGCGACAGGACCTCGAGCGGGAAGATCATGATCAGGATCGGCCCGGTGACGCCCGGCGGGATCATGCTCTTCGTGTAGCCCCACAGGCCCTTCGCCTTGAGGCCTTCGATGTTGTAGGCGAAGAAGACGATCAGCGCGAGGACGAGCGGGATCGAGACGTTGGCGGTGGCGGCGTAGATCTGGAACGACGGGACCTCCGTGCCGAAGACGTTGACCTTCTCGCCCGTGTTGACCGGCAGCGGCAGGTAGCCGATCAGGTTCGAGATCCAGATGAAGACGAACAGCGTGAAGACGAGCGGGAACCACTTCCGCGCCATCTCCTCGCTCATGTTGTCGCGCACGATCTTGTCGCGCAGTCCCGTGTAGGCCCATTCGACGGCGACCTGCACGCGGTTTGGCCGCCCCCGCATGCGCTTGGAGACCCAGGTCATAACGCCGATCGTCACGGTCGTCGTGATGAGCAGGTAGAGGACGCCCTTGTTGAGGTCCATCGGACCGGGCAGGTCGAGCCAGGTCAGCAGCTTGAACTCGTCCTGCGGCTTGAAATGAGCGTTGTCCTGGCGCGTTGCGCCGAACAGGCCGACGATCACGATGAAGCCCAGCACGTAGACGGCGCCGATGCCGAGCCCCAGCTTGCGACGCATGCTCATGCCGTCGTCCCCCTGCTCTGCGTCATGTGCGCGATCGCCGAACGCGCGAAGTTCAAGGAGAAGGCGCCGAAGATCACGAGCGCCGCGGTGAGGCCGTCAGCTCGCGTGGCCGTCACGCCGACGATCATGATCGTCGCGGCAAGCACCCACACCCTGGCCATCGCCGAGGCCACGCCCAGCCCGAGCCGGCGCCGCATGTCGGGAACGACCGCGAGGCGGCGGTCCAGCTCGACGGAGGCGAGGCGCTGCACGATCCATGCTGCGGCGCCGACCGCGTATCCGAGCGTCGGAGCGCCGAGCGCAAGTGCGGGAACAGCCACGACCAGGACCAGGACGATGTCGAGGTAGGTCAGGGCCACGGATCCGCGTTCGAGGGGCGCGGAAGCGCTTACCGACAAGGACGATCCCAAAGGAATATCGGCCGCGACCGCGCATCACGCGCAGGCGAACCGGAGGTCGGCTCGTCGGACGAGCGCTCGGTGTTCTCGAGAGAGGCCATGAGAGGGGTCGCACCCTACACGTGCGCGTCCGCGCGGGCGACGCGGGCGGCGTACAGGTGACGGCCTGCACGATACCGATAATCCGGACTTTGTAACAACTTAGTGACAGGCGGTACGACCTGGGTCCGAGCGTCCCGCCCAACCGCAAGCGCCGACGTGCCCGCCGAGGCCTCCAGGCCATCGGTCAACCGCTCAGCGAGCCCACGTCGACGTTGATGCGAATGCGGCCCGCGGCGGCTACCGTGGAGCCTGATGGCGGCGCATCACGACCACGACCACGAGGGGCACGACCACGGCCACGACGGGCACGATCACGGTGCCGGCCATTCCCATGTGATCGCGGCCGACGCCGATCGCCGCTGGCTGACCGTCGCGCTCGTGCTGATCGCGGGCTTCATGGCGGTCGAGGTCGTCGCGGGGCTGCTCGCCGGCTCGCTCGCGCTGCTGTCGGACGCCTCGCACATGCTGACCGACGCAGCCTCGATCGGGCTCGCGCTCGTGGCCGCGCGACTCGCGGCCCGCCCGGCGACCGGCGCATACACGTTCGGCTTCGGCCGCGCCGAGATCCTCTCCGCGCAGATCAACGGCGCGGCGCTGTTCGTGCTCGCCGGCGTGATCGCGGTCGAGGGCGTGCGCCGCCTCGGCACAGCGCCCGACGTCGACGGGTCGGTCGTCGTCGTCGTCGGCGTCGTCGGCGCGCTCGTCAACGTCGCCGCGTTCTGGGCGCTGTCGCGCTCGCAGCGCCAGAGCCTGAACATCGCCGGCGCGCGCGCGCACGTGCTCGCCGATCTCTACGGCTCGGTCGCGGCGATCACCGCCGGCGCGGTGATCGCGTTCGGCGGGCCGACGCGCGTCGACGCGCTCGCGGCGCTGACGGTCGCCGCGCTGATGCTGCGCTCGGGCTGGATGCTGCTGCGGGCGTCGACCCGCGTGCTGCTCGAGGCCTCCCCGCGCGGCATCGACCCCGACGAGGTCGGCCGTACGCTCGCCGCGATGCCGGGCATCGTCGAGATCCACGACCTGCACGTCTGGGAGGTCACGTCGGGCTTCGTCGCCGTCGCGGCACACGTCGTCGTCGCGCCCGACGACGACTGCCATCTGCGCCGCCGCGAGCTGCAGTCCGTCCTGCACGAGCGGTTCGCGATCCGCCACACCACCCTCCAGGTCGACCACGAGTCCTGGCAACCACTCGTGCAGATCGAGCCTCACGTGGTTCGGTAGGTCGTCGTCCGGCGCGCTTGTTGCGGGGCTCGGGCGGCTGGTGGCAGAGAACACGGCGAGCTCGGCACAGCCTCCGAGCAACCACCAGCTCCCACGGGAGGTCACACGAGGCCTCCCGGGACCGGAGCCACGATCCCGAAACCCACCGACCACAAGCGCCAGACAACCACCCGTCAACCACCCGTCAACCCCAGCCCTAAAGAGCCGAAGCCCCGATCACCTCCTGCCACCAGGCCCGCTCAGCATCCGTCTTCGCCACCTTCAGCCGCCGCCGCGCATGCCACTGCACCTGCTCGCGAGCGCCGACGAGGATGTGCGGCCCGGTGACCGCGTAGCGGCCGTCCTCGAGCACGACGAGCGCCCCGGGCACGTCCCAGCGCGTGTTCAGCCGCTCCACGACCGCCAGCCCGAGCACGCTCGTCGGCGCGTCCGCGTCGCCGTCCTCCTTGGTCCACGGCCGCGTCGTGAAGATCGGCGCGCCCATCGACGGTGAGCGCGGCGGTCGTGGCGCGGGGCCGACGGGGCCGGTCCGCCAGCGCTGGCGCGCCTCCTCGATAGCGCCCATCGCGTTCTGGCGCGCGACGATGTGGAGGCGGTCGTCGGCCTCGAGCCGCGTCGAGCCGCGCGGCGGCAGCGCCTCCTCGCCGCGCACGAGCACGTTGACGAGCGCCTCGCGCGGTAGCCCGAGGTCGCGCACGCGGACCCCGATCACCGCGTCGCCCTCGGCGATCTCGACCTCGACGACGTCGGCGCCGAGCTGGCGGATCGAGCCGACCTCGACGAGCGGACGCGGCAGCGCTGGCTCCTCGGTCGTCGCCCCGAGCCACTTCGCCAGCGGCTCGAACGTCGAGCCCTGCACGAGCGTCGAGACGAGCACGGCGAAGAACGCGATGTTGAAGAAGCGCTGGTCGGTGTCGATGCCCTCGATGACCGGGAACGTCGCAAGCACGACGGGGACGGCGCCGCGCAGCCCGGCCCAGCCGAGCACGAGCCGGTCGCCGACGCCGAGCGGCGCGAACGCGGTCGCGATCAGCACCGCAAGCGGACGCGCGATGAAGACGAGCACGAGCGCGATCAGCGTCCCCTGCCAGGCGATGTTGTCGAGCTCGTGCGGGAAGACGAGCAGGCCGAGCGCGAGGAACATCGCGAGCTGGGCGACCCACGCCAGGCCGTCGTGGAACGCGTGCACCGCCTGGCGCGCGGGCAGCTGGGCCGAGCCCATCGCAAGGCCGGCGAGGTAGACGGCGAGGAAGCTCGAGCCGTGCAGGACGTCGGCGGCGCCGAACGCGATCGCGACGACGGCGAGCGAGGCCACGGGGTACAGCCCGCCGGTCGCCAGCTGCGCGCGGCGAAACGACTGCACGGCGAGCCAGCCGACGCCGGTCCCGACGACGAGCCCGATCCCGAGCTGCTGGACGAAGAGCCCGGCCATGTCGAGCATCCCGTAATCGGGATGCTTGATCCACTCGATGAAGCCGAGCACGAGCAGCACGGCGACGGGGTCGTTCATGCCCGCCTCGCCCTCGAGCGTGCGGGCGAGGCGGCGCTTGAGCGTCGACCCGCGCAGCAGGGCGAAGATCGCCGCGCCGTCGGTCGCGGACACGATCGCGCCGACGAGCATTCCCTGCAGGAGCGTCAGGTCGAGCAACCAGTGCGCGACGATCCCCGTGACCATCGCGGTGATCAGCGTCCCCAACGTCGCGAGGCTGACCGCCGAGCCGAGCACGGGCCGGATCTCCGAGAAGCCCGCCGCGAGGCCGCCCTCGAAGAGGATCAGCGCGAGCGCGATGACGCCGATCGTGCGGGCCAGCTCGTAGTCCGTGAACGAGATCAGGCCAAGGCCGTCGGAGCCGACGAGCATGCCGACGCCGAGGAACAGCACGAGCCCTGGGATCCGCAACCGGCCGGCCAGCAGCGACGCCGCGAGGCCGAGCGCGAGCAGCAACCCCGCGATCAGGATCAGGCTTCCCTCGTGTCCCATCGCGGGATCTTGCTACAGCCAGCCGGCGCGGCGCAGAACGCGGTGCAGCACGAAGCCGATCGCGACCATCACGACGAGCGCCATCGGATACCCGAAGCGCCACTGCAGCTCGGGCATGTGCTCGAAGTTCATCCCGTAGACGCTCGCGATCAGCGTCGGCACCGTGATGATCGCGGCCCAGCCCGAGATCTTCTTGACGACGTCGTTCTGCTGCACGGAGATCACGGCGAGGTTCGCCTGCAGGACGCTCGTCAGCAGCTCACGCTGCGTCGTGATCGAATCCTCGATGCGCTTGACGTGATCGCTGACGTCGCGCAGGTGGTCGCGCAGCAGCATCGACGAATCGGGGTGCTCCTGTGAGACGAGCAGGTCGAGCGGCTGCAGCAGCGGGTGCACCGCGCGGTAGAACTCGGCCAGCTCGCGGCGCAGGAAGTAGATCCGCTTCGTCTCGTCGCTGCGCTCGCCGAAGACATCGACCTCGACCTCCTCGACGTCGTTCTCGAGGCCAGCCATGACGGGCTCGTAGTCGTCGACGATCTTGTCCGTGATCGCCCAGACGGCCGCGGCAGGCCCTTCGCGCAGCAGCTCGGGATGGGCTTCGAGGCGCTGGCGCGCCTCGTGCAGCTCGCTCGCCGCGCCGTGG
Organism: uncultured Actinomycetes bacterium; assembly: GCA_963780585.1. Taxonomy (GTDB): domain Bacteria; phylum Actinomycetota; class Thermoleophilia; order Solirubrobacterales; family Solirubrobacteraceae; genus CADCVQ01. Next base: position 5,052 of record CAWADD010000019.1, on the reverse strand, counting down.
CGGACGACGATCACGTAGCCGGTTCCCGTGAAGACGTGCACCTCGCCGAACTCGACCTCCTCGACGTCGTCGAGGTAGCGGGCGGTGTGCAGGACGAGGAAGTAGCCGTCGTCGTAGTCCTCGATCTTCGGACGCTGATGGGCGTGCATCGCGTCCTCGACGGCGAGCGGTGGAAGGTCGAAGCGCTCGGCGACCTCGCGTAGCTCGTCCGGCTCGGGGTCGTGCATGCCGATCCAGACGAACCCGTCGCCGTCGTGGCAGCGCTTGGCGGCCTCGTCGAGCGGCAGCGGACCCTTGTGCTGGCGCGCACCCTCCTGGTAGTGGGCGCAGTCGACGATCACCGTGCGGGCAGGGTACCCGGGCAGATCGATCGCTCGGCGTCGACCGCGCGGCGAAACTCGGCCAGGATCGGCGCGGCGCTGACGATGAACTGGTCGGGCTGCGAGCCGGCGATGTCGCGGTCGGCGACGAACGCGAGATACGGAGCGCCGTCGTAGGCGCTGTCGTCGGGACAGCGGCGAAGCTCGGCTGCTGCGGCGGCGACCTCGGCGCTCGTCATCGCGCGCGCCGGCCCCGACGCGGCGAGCGGGCGCGTGAAGAGGCTCGGGTTCGCGGGCGCGGCGACGAGCGATGCGACCTGCGCGACCGCCAGCATGAGCGCCGCCGCGACGACGACCGTCCGCGCGCGTGAGCGCTCGCACAGCGTCGCGGCGACCGCGCATGCGGCGAGGCACAGCAGCGGCGGCTCGGCGACGACGACGACGGTGAGGTAGCTGCCGTGCTTGACGAGCGTCGCGAGCAAGAGCAGCGATCCGAGCGACGCCGCGAGCAGGCTGCGCGCGAGGTCAGGATCGGCGCTCGCACTTCGACGCGACCACCCGAGGGCGGCGAGGACGACGAGCGGCAGCAGGTTCCATCCGGCCTGCGACCACAGGCCGGCGACGTGCTCGAACGACGCGCGGCCGGTCTGCGTTTGGGCGCGGACGACGTTCGTCCACAGCGGCTCGCCGAACAGCAGCCCGAAGACCACGACCAAGCCGAGGGCGGCGACGGCGAACCCCGCGCCGGCGCGGCGAACGTCCTTGGCGAGCAGCACGATCGCCAGCGCCGGGATGATGAACGCCAGCTTGAACGCCGCCGCGAGCGCTCCGAGCGCGCCCGCCAGGACGCTCGTGGCGCGACGATCGGCGGCGAGCGCCGCGGCCATGACGAGCGGAGCGGCGAGCGTCTCGGGCAGCAGCTGGGCATGCTCGCGAAGCGCCCATGGCGTTACGAAGCTGACCGCGGCGGCGCACAGCGCGACGGCCGACGAGCGCGTCAGCCGCCGCACGGCGACGAGCACCAGCAGCGACACGGCCGCCTCGCAGAGCGCCGTCAGGACGCGGATCGACGCGGGCGAATCGCTCACGCTGAGCGCGGCGGCGGCGAGGTAGTAGAGCGGTGGCGGCTGCGCCGCCGCGAAATCGCCATACAGCGACTGGCCGTCGAGCAGCTGCCGGGCGCTCAGCGAGTAGACGCCGTCGGAGTACTCCCAGTAGGCCTGCCCCTGCCACCAGGCGAGCGCGATCAGCGCAGCGGCCGCCAGCCCGAACCAGCACACGAACAGGCGCGCGCCGCGCACCGCGCGTCAGCCGCCGGTCAGGATCGTGTCGTCGTCGCTGTAGGCGGGGGCGCAGCAGCACAGCAGCGTGAGCGGCTGCTCGCCGGTGTTCGTGAGCTTGTGGATCGCCCCGGGCGGGATCACGACGCACTCGCCGGCGCGGACGTCGCGGTACTCGTCGCCGACGCGCAGGTGCCCGCTGCCGGCGGTGAAGTAGTACAGCTCCTCGCTGCGCACGTGGTAGTGCTCGGCGGTCGCGCCACCGACCGGGACGCTCGCCTCGGCGAGCGACTGATGCTCCGTCGGCAGCGAGACGGCGCCGGCAAGCTCGCGGATCGTCGAGCCGTCGAGCGTCACGAACGCGTCGGCGTCGTCGAGCTGGGAGACGTGCATCGCCGGTACGGTAACGCGCCCGCCTGCAGCAGCGCCAAGCTGATCGCATGCGACGCGAAGAAACCCGGCCCGCCGCGTAATTCGCCGCTCCCTGACCGGTTGGACGTACAAGCAACCAGCGAGCGGAAGGGAACCACCATGCAGCACGCAGCCCGTCACACGCGCGGTCCCGGGACCGGTTAATCTCGCTGCCATGACCGGTCGGACGGTCGCGTCCACGAGCCGGCGCCTGGCGACCGGCGCCCGCGACGACGCGGCGCTGACGGCGCGCGCGGCCGGCGGAGACGGCTCGGCGTTCGCCGAGCTCTACGACCGCCACGAGCGCCGTGCGTTCAACCTCGCGTATCGCATCACCGGCTCGGCGGACGACGCCGCGGACGCGACGCAGGAGGCGTTCATCAAGGTGCTCGCGCGACTGCCCGCGCTCAGCGGACGCGACCTCGACTTCGGCAACTACCTGCTTACGACCGTGCGACACACGAGCTACGACACGATCGCGACGGCCCGTCGCGCGCAGCCCTCCGGCGAGCTTCCGGAACACGCCGCGCCGGTCGGAGCGCAACCCACGCCGCCGGAGGACGACCCCGACCGCAGCGTCTTGCTGGCGGCGCAGCAGGAGGAGATCCGCGCCGCCAACGCGATGCTTCCGCCACGCCAGCGCGAGGCGCTCGCGCTGCGTGAGCTCGCCGGCATGTCCTACGACGAGATCGCCGCCGAGCTGGACATGAACCGCAACTCGGTCGCCCAGCTGATCTCGCGCGCTCGGATCGGCCTGCGCGACGCGCTGCGGCGCACCGCGCTGGGGGCGGTCTGCGGCGACAGCCCGGACTGCGAGCGCGCGCTGCCGCTGATCGCGATGCGCGACGACGCACAGCTCGCCGACGGGGACCAGCAGCTGAGCTGGTTGCGCGGCCACCTGGCATCGTGCGAGCGCTGCGCGCTGGGCGGCGCGGCGATGGCGGAGGCAGGCGCCTCCTACCGCGCATGGGCGCTCGTTCCCGCGATCGAGCTGCTGCGCCGCTCGACGATCGCAAAGGCCGGCGAGCGCCTCGGGCATGACTGGAGCGCCGCCGCCGACAGCCCGCGCGCGCCGACCGCTGCACGCGACCGCGACGGCTCGCCTGCCGGCGGGCGTCCGTTCGGCACGCGCGGGCGCCGCGCGCTCGCCGCCGCCGCACTGGCCGTCGCCGTCCTGCTGATCGCGTTGGCGGCGACGAGCGGCGAGCCGGTCAGCCGCGCGCCCGCGGCCGCCGAGAACGAGACCTCGGGCGCGCCCGCGACGCCGCTCGACCCCTCCGTGCGGACGCCGCGCGGCGCTCGGACGACCCGGTCGGCTGGTCCGCCGTCGCCCGCTGGCGCCGGCGCCGGCTCGACGGCGGGTCAGCCACTCGGCACGACCCCGCGGCAGGACACGACACGCGCGGCACCACGCGCGCAGTCGACGGCGCCCGCCGGCCGATCCGGTGCGCAGCCGGTCGCGCCGCGCGTCGTCGACGAGCGGCCCGCGACCGGTCAGCCGACGGTCGCACCGGATCCGGCGGTCATCGTCGAGCCGCCGGTCACCCTTCCCGGCGCAACCCCACCGCCACCGCCACCACCGCCACCGCCACCGCCACCACCGCCGGCGCCACCACCGCCGCCACCGCCACCACCACCACCGCCGCCGCCGGTGGGTGGGCCGGGCGGTTCGCCGCCGCCACCGCCGGGCGCGCCGGGCGGTCCGGGGCCGTGACGAGCTGGTCCCGAAGCGGCGGGAGGGCTAGGACTTCAGCCGCTCGAAGTCCTCGGTCTCGCGGCGCACGGCGTCGAACTCGCCGGTCTCGAGCCGCGTCTCGACGTCCTCGTCGATCTCCTCCTCGCTGGCCTCGGGCTTCGCGCGGCGCAGCCGGATCGCGTCGAGGCGCTTGAACTTCAGGATCTCGAGGACGTACACGAGATAGACCGAGGCGATCAGCTCGAGGATGCCGAGCGCGGCCATCACGAGCGCCCAGCCGACGTGGAGCGTGCCTCCGTTGTCGGAGTAGGGGACGACGCGCAACGCGATCGCGAGCAGCGCCAGCGAGAGCGTCCAGGCATAGAGGTACAGGACCGTGCGCCGCGTCGAGAAGCCGATCCGATCCATCCGGTGGTGGAAGTGCTCGCGGTCGGCGGCGTAGACGGGCCGGTGGTACTTCATCCGCTTCAGCACGACGAACGTCGTGTCGAGGAACGGGACCGCGAGCACGATCAGCGGGAAGATCAGCGCGAGCACGGCGTTCGTCTTCACCGAGCCGAGCACGGCGATGCAGCCGAGCAGCAGGCCGAGCAGGTTCGAGCCGCAGTCGCCCATGTAGACGGACGCCGGGTGGAAGTTGTGGATCAGGAAGCCGAGCGCCGCGCCCGCCGTCAGCGCGGCGAGCACGCCGGCCGTCGTGCTCTGCAGGTCGAAGGCGATCACCGCGAGCGCCGCTGCGCTCAGCGCGCAGACGCCGGCCGCGAGCCCGTCGATCCCGTCCGACAGGTTGACGACGTTCATCACCGCGACGAGCCCGACCATCGTCAGCGGCTCGCCGAGGCTGCCGAAGTCCAGCGCGCCGAGCAACGGGATCGTAACGTGATCGACGCTGACGCCGGCCTGCACCGCGATCCAGGCCGCGATCACCTGGCCGACGAGCTTCCAGCCCGCCGACAGCTCGAAGCGGTCGTCGATCGCGCCGACGACCGTGATCACCAGCGCCGCCAGCAGGATCCCGTGCAGGACCTCGCTGCCGGGCAGCAGCAGCGCGCCGGCGATCGCTCCGCCGCCGAAGATCGCGAGCCCGCCGAGCAGCGGGGTGCCGCCGGGGGCGAGCCCGCGGCCGCGCGCGCGGTCGACCGCTCCAATCCGCCGCGCGAAGCGCATCGTCACCGGGGTCAGCGCGGCGGTCGCCACGAGGGCGATCGCAAACGCCGCGAGTGCGTCGAGCTCGTCGAGCACGCCAGCGACTGTAGTGGTTGAGGTGGCCGGCACGACGCCGGCCCGGCGATCGGCGGGTGCCCGCGCTCAGCGCGCCGGGCGGGGCCGCGCGGTGCTCAGCTCT
>CAWADD010000018.1:0-57460 GCA_963780585.1 uncultured Actinomycetes bacterium | reverse complement strand
CCATCGATCGAGCGCAGCACGGTAAGCGCGTACCGAGGACGCCTCGTGCCGTTGGCTTCGAGGTGCTCGAGCCACGCGACGGCGGCGGCTTCGAGGGTCCGGGCGTGAGCGATGGGTGCTGTGGCCGCGACTTCCTGGATGAGATCGCGCAGCCGGGCCTCGGCCTGTGTCTTCGTGAGGCCGTCGGGCTTGTGCGGTGTTCGGACGGGTCCAATCCTGCGTTGGACTCGTTGCCCGCCGTCATGCCAGCGGCCGTAGTAGACACCAGCTCTCTCGGTTAGAGAGCCGGTGCCGTAGGAGCGTCGAGTGGTCATCACGCGCCGCGCCCACCCGGGAGGTCCCAGTGGAGCCTCTGCAACGCGTTGTAGGCCGTGTTCGCTCGGTCCTCGAATTGGTGAGCGTGTTCGGCGAGAGGCGGCACGCGCCTGATGTTGGGTAGCGTGCCGGTCGCGCCGCCAGTTACCGCTGACGGGGCCACGGGGCCGGACGTTTGCGACGGTGGCACGAATCACCCGTCGAACCTACAGTCGCTCTGCCACGACTGCCACGCCGGCCGCTAGCGCCAGTCTGCTACTGCTTTTGCCTCAAAGGAGGAATGACCGTTACGGTACGCGCGTCATCGCGTTTCTTGTGGTGCGACGTTCCATAGCGCGGCACCTAGGGCGATCCAGCCGAGGCCGAGCAGCGCGATCGGGAGCTCGAGTAACCGCTCGCTCACGGTTTCGAGAGCGCCTCCCAAGATCAGCAGAGGGATTGCCGCAACACCCATCGCCAAGGGCAACGACGTGTAAGGCGCAGACAACGCACTGGAGCGGCGCACGACGACGCCGAGCACGACCAACGCGGCGAACGTTCCGACGCCGCCGAGAACCATGAACGGCGTCAGCACGGTGACCTCCTCTTCGGTGGGCTCGACGCCCGCGCCGCCGACCGCCCGTATGAGCGCGGCCAGCACGACCGACACGGCGGCCGTGGCGGCGATTGCGCCGCCGATCGGCGGCGCGCGCCCATCGACTTTGCGCACGAGCGACCACAGCCCCACCAGGGCGAACGGAAACATGGCGAAGCCGATTGCGAACGCGGCCGGTGGCTCGTCGCCGGTCACGAGGGTGACTACAGCCTTGACCGTCCATGCCGTTCCGCCGATGGCGGCGGCGATCGCGGCGTAACGCCGAAGCGCTACCCAGCGCCCCGACGGCGCACGAGGAGCGGTCATCGCGACACCCATGAGCCGACCCTCGCACACTCAGAGCCGATCGAGCAAATCGCAAGGCCGCTTTCGCCTGAAAGCAGCAGCGGGGCGTTTTTGCCCGGCGCGGTGGCGGGGTGTCCGTCGACCGCCGTCTAAGAAATCGGGCTCCTAGCCGACGTCCACGAGCGGGCCTTCGTACGCCGATATCTGCTCCGGGGCGATCGTTGCGAGCATGTGTGGGTTGATCCACACCGAGCCATCGTCGGTGTCGACCCTTATTAGGGTGCCGTCGCGCCGGCTTGCGTCAAACCTGTCGGCAAGCGCTTGTGTGTCTTCGTCGGTGGTGATGCTCTGGCCGCTCTGCAGACTCACGATCGAAGGCATGCCTCTCTATGCCGCCTCGTCGAGTTGCTGCGGCACTGCGGACTCGCGGTGCACGATGGTGCCGTGCTCGTCGACCGCGATGCGCTGATCGCGCGGGAAGTAGGCGATGGCGCGGCCGTTGCCGAGGTCGAACGCCTGCTCAGCGGTCAGCTCGATCTCGTTGATCGTGCCGTCCTTGTTGGTGCTGCGGAACGTGTAGCTCATGCCCGCAGGCTAAGCGTGGCGTCGGAGGGAACCCGGCCCAACTGGTGCCCCAAGTGGTGCCCCGAAACGGCCGAACGCCCGCAGTTGCGGGCGTTCGTGCAGCGCCCGCGGTTGCGGGCGTTCCGACCAGCTCGGGGGGTGGGACTCGAACCCACAACCCTTCGGTTAACAGCCGAATGCTCTGCCGATTGAGCTACCCCCGATCGTGCCGGCGAAGGGTAGCGCGCAGGCAGGCTCAGCCCGAGGCGGTCCCCTCGTCCATCACCTGCTGCATCGCGCGATCGATCTCGGCTTGCGTCGCGGAGCGCCGGCCGGCGAGCTCCGTCAGCGGCTCGCCGCGCGAACGCGCGCGGGCGATCTCGCGCTCGGTGCGCTGCAGCGCGAGCTGAAGCCGCTCGACGCCGAACTGGGCGGGCGAGGCGCGCTCCATCGCGGCGCCGCGCATCGTGAGCTCGCGCACGAGCGTCGCGAGCTCCTCGTCGTCGCCGAGGCCCTCCGTCGGCGCCGCGAGGTGCTCGACGAGGTGGGCGGCGGCGCGCCGCAGGGCGGGCGTCGCGAGATCGGCCTCGAGGTCGAGCGCGGCGAGCGCGGGAGCGCCGAGCGCCGGCAGCGCGATGCAGAGCGCGAGGAACGTGCGCTCGGTTCGCTCGCGGCGGTCGAGCGGGGCGGCGCGGGCACGCTGCTCGGGCTGTGCGTCCGCGCCGGTCGTCGCCGGCGGCGGGCCGCGCTGCGTCAGCAGCGTCGCGAGCATCTCCTGCGAGAGCTCCATGCGGTCGGCGACGATCCGCACGAGCTCCTCGCGCATGACGCTCGGCGCGAGCGTCGCGAAGACGCCGCGCAGCTCGTTCAGGACGCGGTCCTTGCCCTCGGCGTCGTCGAGCTTGCCAGCCTCGAGCGCGCGCAGGACGCGGAAGCGGACGAACGGCACGGACGCCTCGACGAGCGCGCGCATCGCCTCGCCGCCGGCGCGCTTGACGAGATCGGCCGGGTCCTCCCCCTTCGGCAGCGGCACGACGCGCAGGTCGAGCTTGCGACCGGCGGCGACGCGCGCGGCGCGCAGCATCGCCTCCTGGCCGGCGCTGTCGGCGTCGAGCGCGAGCTGCACGACAGGCGCCAGGCGCGCGAGCTCGGCGACCTGGTCGTCGGTCATCGAGGTCCCCATGATGCAGACGCTGTTGCGCAGCCCGACCTGGTGCAGGGCGAGGACGTCGGTGTAGCCCTCCGAGACGATCACGCTGCCGGCCCTCGCCGACGCGGCGCGCGCGATGTCGGCGCCGAACAGCTGGCTGCGCTTGTGGAAGAGGTCGCTCTCGGGGCTGTTGACGTACTTCGGGCGCCGGTCCTCCTCTCCGCCGAGCGTGCGACCGGCGAAGCCGCGCACGCGCCCGCGCGCGTCGGCCAGCGGGAAGATGATCTGCGAGCGGAAGCGGTCGTAGATGCGCCCGCTCTTCTGCGACTTCTGCGCGAGGCCGGCGTCGTAGAGCTCGCGGTTGCCGAAGCCGGCGCGGCGCGTGGCGTTCAGCACGGTGTCCCAGGCGCTCGGCGCGTAGCCGACGCGAAATTCGCGCAGCGTCGCCTCCTCGAGGCCGCGCTCGGCGAGGTAGGCGCGCGCCCGCTCCGCCTCGCGCGACTCCCACAGCTGGCGCGCGTAGAACGTCGCGGTGCGCTCCAGCAGCTCGAGCAGGCGCTCGCGCGCGCGGCGCTGCTCGGCCGCCTGCGGGTCCTCGTCCTCGAGCTCGAGCGTGACCTTGTAGCGGTCGGCGAGCAGCTCGATCGCGCCCTTGAAGTCGACGCCCTCGGTCTCCATCACGAACGTGAACGCGTCGCCCGAGGCCTGGCAGCCGAAGCAGTGGTAGACCTTCTCGGCCGGGTTGATGCCGAACGACGGCGTGCGCTCGTCGTGAAACGGACACAGCCCGGTGTAGCGGTTGGCGCCGGCGCGCTTGAGCTCCGTGCGCGAGGAGACGAGGTCGATCATGTCGACCGCGTCGCGCACGCGCTCCTTGGAGTCGTTCGTGTACAGAGCCATCGGCGCGGGCGACTAGTGGTCTTCCCCGTGAGTACGTGCCGTGCCCAGGTGGTTGCTGGCGCTGCCTGGCAAGGACGCAGGGAGGAAGGTGTGCCTCTGGCACATCGACTCCCGAGGACGCCGCCAGGCGGTGATCAGCGGCCGCCTGGCGCGGTGCGTATTTGCGGGGACGACCACTAGAGCGCGAACGAGGACGGCACGCTGAGCGCCTCGAACGCGCGAACGGCGTAGCGGTCGGTCATACCGGCGATGTAGTCGGTGACGCGCTGCGCGTGATCGGCGCCGGGTGCGCCGCCGCGGTCGGGCACGAGCGCGGGGTCCGAGGCGTAGTGCTCGAACAGCGTGCCGATCACGCGCTCGATGCGCGCGTGCTCGCGGCGCGCCGCCGCGCCGAGGTACACGCGCTCGAACATGAACTCGCGCAGCTCGGTCATCGCGGCGCCGGCGCGCTCGCCCTGGACGATGTCGCCGGCGGCCTCGGACGTCTCGACGAGGTCGTGGACGAGCGCGTCGATCCGCGCCGAGCCGGTCGCGCCGAGCACCGCGATCGGCTCCGCCGGCAGGTCGGCTTGCGCGAGCACCTGCGCGCGCAGCGCATCGTCGATGTCGTGGTTGATGTACGCGACGCGGTCGACGATCCGCACGATCTTGCCCTCGAGCGTCGCCGGCATCGGCGCGCGGCCCGAGTGGCAGGCGATCCCGTCGCGGACGCTGGCGCAGAGGTTCAGCCCGGCGAAGTCGCGCTCGAGCGCGTCGACGATCCGCAGCGAGTGCTCGTAGTGGCGAAAGCCGCTGCCGAAGCGCTGCGCGAGGCAGGCGTCGAGCGCGGCCTCGCCGATGTGCCCGAAGGGCGGGTGCCCGAGGTCGTGGCCGAGCCCGATCGCCTCGACGAGATCCTCGTTGAGCGCGAGCGCGCGCGCGACCGTGCGCGCGATCTGCGTGACCTCGAGCGTGTGCGTCATACGGGTGCGGTAGTGATCGCCCTCGGGCGCGACGAAGACCTGCGTCTTGTGCTTCAGGCGGCGGAACGCCTTGCAGTGCACGATCCGGTCGCGGTCGCGCTGCAGCGGCGTGCGCAGCGCGCAGTCCTGCTCGGGCACGGCGCGTTGCGCCGGGTACGAGCGGGCCGCCAGCGGCGACAGCTGCTCCTCCTCCCAGGCGCGGCGGCGCGCGGCGAAGCGCGCGGCGACGGTGCCCGGTGCGGTGACGGCGTCCATCGGCCGATTCTCGCACCGTGCGCGGCTACCCTGCACGGCGTGCTCGCGCTCGTCGTCACCGAGGAAGCTCCGCACGTCGCGCTGGCCGACGCGCCCGACCCCGAGCCGCTGCCGTCCGAGGCGCTCGTCGCCGTCAAGGCGTTCTCGCTGAACCGCGGCGAATCGCGTCAGCTGCCCGATCGCCCGCGCGGCTCGGTACCCGGCTGGGACGTCGCCGGCGTCGTGCAGAGCGCCGCCGCCGACGGCAGCGGTCCGCCCGCCGGCGCGCGCGTCGTCGGGATCGTCCGCGCCGGCGCATGGGCGCAGCTCGCCGCGGTCGCGACGACGAACCTCTGCGAGCTGCCCGACGACGTCACGTTCGCGCAGGCCGCGACGCTGCCGGTCGCCGGCCTGACCGCCCTGCGCGCGCTCGAGATCTGCGGCTTCGTGCTCGGCAAGCGCGTGCTCGTGACCGGCGCCAGCGGTGGCGTCGGGCGCTTCGCCGTGCAGCTCGCGGCGATCGCGGGCGCGCACGTGACAGCGGTCTCGCGCAACGCCGAGCGCGCCCGCGGGCTGCGCGAGCTGGGCGCCGCTGAGGTCGTCTATGAGCTCGACGGCGACGGCGACGGCGACGGCGAGTACGAGGCGATCGTCGAGGGCGTCGGCGGCGCGACGCTCGGCGCCGCCCTGCAGCGCGTGACCGGCCGCGGCGTCGTCGTGTCGTTCGCGTCCAGCGACGCCGGCCCGGTGAGCTTCCCGGCGCGCTCGCTGTTCGGCCGCGCCCCGGGCGCGCGCCTGCACGGGCTGTTCATCTTCGAGGAGCTCGAGCGGACCGGCAGCGGCGGTCGCGACCTCGCCCGGCTCGCCGCGCTCGTGGCGGCCGGCCGGCTCGACGCGCAGGTCGACCTCGAGGCCTCCTGGCGCGAGCCCGGTCCCGCGATCGAGGCGCTGCTCGAGCGCCGCGTCGCGGGCAAGGCCGTCCTGATCGTCGACTGACTACCAGCCGCCGTCGTCACCGCGGCGGATCGCCGCCTGCGCGGCGGCGACGCGCGCGATCGGCACGCGGAACGGCGAGCAGGACACGTAGTTCAGCCCCGAGTTGTGGAAGAAGTCGATCGAGTCCGGGTCGCCGCCGTGCTCGCCGCAGATGCCCAGCTTGAGCTCCGGGTTCGTCTTGCGGCCCAGCCACGCGCCCATCCGCAGCAGCTGACCGACGCCGGGCGTGTCGAGCGTCTCGAACGGCGAGCGGTCGAAGACCTTGCTCTCGATGTACGGCGCAAGGATCTTGCCCTCGATGTCGTCGCGGCTGAAGCCGAGCGCGGTCTGCGTCAGGTCGTTCGTCCCGAACGAGAAGAACTCGGCCTGCTCGGCGATCGCGTCGGCGAGGAAGCAGGCCCGCGGCAGCTCGATCATCGTGCCGACCATGAAGTCCGCGCGCGCGACGCCCTCCTCCTCGGCGACGCGCAGGATCAGCTCCTTGATGATCTCCAGCTCGCGCTCGTAGTCGATCAGCGGCACCATGACCTCGAGCTGCGGCGGGTGGCCGAGGCGCTCGGTGACCGCGACCTGCGCGCGCATGATCGCCCGCACCTGCATCTCGTAGATCTCCGGGTGCAGGATCGCCAGCCGGCAGCCGCGCGTGCCGAGCATCGGGTTGACCTCGCGCAGCGCGTGCGCACGCGGGTCGTCCTCGTCGGGCGGCAGGAACTCGTGCAGCGGCGGGTCGAGCAGGCGGATCGTGACCGGCAGCCCGTCCATCGCCTCGAGTACCTCCTCGAAGTCCTGCTGCTGCAGCGGCAGCAGCTCGTCGAGCGCCGCGACGCGCTCGGCGACGGTCTCCGAGAGGATCATCTCGCGCATCTTCGGCTGGCGGTCGGCGGCCATGAACATGTGCTCGGTGCGGCACAGGCCGATCCCCGCGGCACCGAACTCGCGCGCCTTCGCGGCATCCTCGGGCGTATCGGCGTTCGCGCGCACGCCAAGCCGGCGCAGCTCGTCGGACCACCCCAGCACGCGCTGGAAGTACTCGGTCATCTCCGGTTCGACGAGCGGGACGTCGTCGACCGTGATCTGGCCGGTCGTGCCGTCGATCGAGATCTGGTCGCCCTCGCCGAGGACGGTGTCGCCGACTCGCAGCTGCTTCTTGGCGAGGTCGATGTCAAGCGCGCTCGCGCCGGTGACGGCGGGCCGCCCCATGCCGCGGGCGACGAGCGCCGCGTGGCTGGCCTTGCCGCCCTCGGCGGTCAGGATCCCGCGCGCGGCGTAGAAGCCGGCGACGTCCTCGGCCTCGGTGAACGGGCGCACGAGGATCACGTCGCGACCCTCGGCGGCGGCGGCGACCGCATCGGGGGCGCTGAAGACGATCTCGCCCTTCGCCGCGCCCGGCGACGCGGCGACGCCCTTCGCGAGGACCGCGTAGTCGACGTTCGGGTCGAACGTCGGATGCAGCAGCGCGTCGAGCTTCTCGCAGTCGATCGTCGCGATCGCCTCGGCCTTCGTCAGCAGGCCCTCGCCGACGACGTCGCAGGCGAAGCGCACGGCCGCCTGCGCGGGCCGCTTCGCGCTGCGCGTCTGCAGCATGTACAGACGCCCCTCCTCGATCGTGAACTCCGTGTCCTGCATGTCCTTGTAGTGCGCCTCGAGCGTGCGCAGGATCTCCATCAGCGTCGCGTGCGCCTCGGGCATGACGTCGCGCAGGTCGGCGATGTCCTGCGTGTTGCGCACGCCGGAGACGACGTCCTCGCCCTGCGCGTTGACGAGGAAGTCGCCCGACGGCTCGGGTGCGCCGTCGACCTCGTCGCGGCTGAAGGCGACGCCGGAGCCCGACGTGTCGCCCTTGTTGCCGAAGACCATCTGCTGCACGTTGACGGCGGTGCCCCAGTCGTCGGGGATGCGGTTGATGCGCCGGTAGGCGACGGCGCGGTCGCCGGTCCAGGAGTCGAAGACGGCGCGGATCGCCTGCGTGAGCTGGTCGCGCGGCTCCTGCGGGAACTCCTCGCCGGTCTGCTCTTTGAAGATCTCGCGGAACGTCGCGGTCAGCGCCTGCAGCGCCGCGACGTCGAGCTCGGTGTCGAGCGTCACGCCGTGCTCCTGCTTGGCCGCCTTGATCGCACCCTCGAAGCGCTCGCCGGGGATGTTGCGCACGACGTTGCCGAACATCTGCACGAAGCGCCGGTAGGAGTCCCACGCGAAGCGCTCGTTGCCGGTCCTCTCGGCGAGCCCCGCGACGGAGCGGTCGTTGAGGCCGAGGTTGAGGACGGTGTCGAGCATCCCGGGCATCGACTCGCGCGCGCCCGAGCGCACGGATACGAGCAGCGGGTCGTCGGGGTCGCCGAGCGTCTTGCCGGCGCTGGCTTCCAGGCGCGCGAGCGCCTCGTCGACCTCGCCGTCCATCCCGGCGGGGACCGACTGGCCTTCCTCCATATACGTGACGCACGCCTCGGTCGTGATCGTGAACCCCCCGGGAACACGATCGGCCCCCAGGATGCGGGTCATTTCGGCGACGTTCGCGCCCTTGCCGCCGAGGAGGTTGCGCATCTCCTTGGATCCCTCGGCGAAGTCGTACACCCACTTCGTACCAACTCGAGCGATTCCCATGGCGCGCGATCCTATCTCGCGGAGGCGGCGCGCAGCCGGACGTGGGCGTGATGCTCCACCGTCTCGGCGATCGCCCGCTCCGCTTGGCGCAGCGCGAGCGCGCCGGCCGAGGGCGCTTCGGCGAGCGACGAGCCCAGCGCGGCGGTCATGAACGCATGCGCCTCCTCGCCGAGCGCGAAGCCGGTTGCCTCGCAGGCGCTGCAGACGACGCCGCCCGAGGCGCCCGAGAACGCGACGAGATGATCGGCCTCGCCGCACGACGCACAGCCGGCGAGCTGCGGAGCGAGGCCGGCCGCGAGCAGCAGCTTGAGTCGGAACGCGAGCTGGTTCGCGTGCGTCGCCTGGTCGGGCCGGGCATCGAGCAGCGCAAGCTCGTGACAGAGCAGCGCGAACACGCCAGGATGCCCCTCGGAGGTCTCGAACAGGCGCGCGACGGCGTCGCACGCGCGCGCCGCGCTGTCGAGCGCGGGGCCGTGCTCGCGCAGCCGCGAATGGCCGTCGACGGTGTCGGCGCTCGTCACGGTCAGCAGCTCGCTGCGTCCCTGATATAGGACCATTTGCAGGCGAAAGTACGGTTCGAGCCGACCGCCGAAGCGACTCCTCGCGCGTCGTACGCCCTTCGCGATCGCGGACACCCGGCCACGCTGTGGCGTGTACAGATGGAGGATCCGATCGGCCTCCCCGAAGCGCAACGAGCGCAACACGACGGCTTCGGTCTTCAACGATCCGGGCATTAGAATGTCGAGTCCATGCGAACGATGCAGATCTACACGAAAGAGGGCTGCGGGTTCAGCGCGTCGCTGCGCGAACTGCTCGACGAGCGCGAGATACCGTACGAGGAGACGCTGATCACGCTCGACTCGCCCGAACACCACGAGCTTGGCGCGCGCGCCGGCTCGATGAAGCTGCCGCAGGCGTTCATCGGCGTGATCCCGCTGGGAAGCGCCCAGGAGGTGCAGGCGGCCGCGATCAACGGAATGCTCGACGATCTTCTCGTCGACTGACGATGCGTTCGGTCACCGTCTACACCGACGAGATCTGCACGCTGTGCCATTCCGTCGAGAACCTGCTGAACGTCCGCGAGATCCCATACGAGAAGGTCATGATCACCCCCGGCTCGGACGAGCACGAGCAGCTCGCCGATCGCTCCGGCCTGCGCACGCTGCCGCAGGTCTACATCGGCTCGCTGCTGCTCGGCGGCTACCAGGAGACGCTCGCCGCCGACCAGGCGGGCATGCTCGCCGACCTGCTCGTCGACTGACGCAGAAAGCGCCAGACGGGGCCACTAGTCATGCGCGACGTCATTGTCTACACGACCGAGCCGTGCTCGTTCTGCACGCGGGTGAAGATGTTCCTGCGCTCGCGCGGGATCGAGTTTCAGGAGGTCAACCTCGCCGGCGATCCGCGAGGGCTCGCCGCACTCGCCGAGCAGACCGGCTTGATTACGCTGCCACAGGTGACGGTCGGCGGCATCCTGGTCGGCGGCTACGACGAGACCCTCGCAGCCGCGTCGGGCATGCTCGCCGACCTGCTCGCGGCGTAGGCGCCCGGCGCTCAGGCCGCCCGGCGGCGGCGCGGCCGCGTCTGGCAGCGCTCGCAGGCGTACGTCCCGCGCCCCGCGGCGACGAACTTGCGCACCGGAGCGCCGCAGACGACGCACGGCTCGCCCTCGCGGCTATGGACGAGAAACTCGTTCTGAAACGCGCCCTTGACGCCGTCGGGGTGGCGGAAGTCGTCGATCGAGGCGCCGCCGGCGTCGAGCCCCGCCTCGAGCGACGCGACGACGGCGTCGCGCAGCGCCGCGACCTGCCCGCGCTTCAGCGTGCCGGCGCTGCGCAGCGGATGGATGCGGGCGCGAAAGAGCGCCTCGTTGGCGTAGATGTTGCCGACGCCCGCGACGCGGCGCTGGTCGAGCAGCAGCGCCTTGATCGGCGTGCGCCGCTTGCGCGTCTGCAGGTACAGGTGCTCGGTCGTGAAGTCCGCGCCCAGCGGCTCGACGCCGAGGCGGGCGTCGAGGAACTCGCTCGAGCGCGGGCGAGCCGAGCGCGAGCTCGCCGGTCCCGAAGCGGCGCGGGTCGCAGAAGCTCAGCACGTGGCCGTCGTCGAGCGTCGAAGCGCACGCGCGTGTAGCGCGCATCCGGCTGCGGCGTCGTAGAGCAGCGTGCCCGTCATGCGCAGGTGCATGAGCAGGTAGACCTCGTCCTGCGCCTCCCAGATGAGGTACTTGCCGCGTCGCGCCAGGCGCTCGACCGCGCGCCCCTCGAGCGCGTCGCGCAGCTCCTGCGGATGCAGCGGCTCGCACCACTTCGGATCGAGCACCTCGAGCGCGCGCAGCGTGCGCCCCTCGACGAGCGGGGCGAGCCGGCTGCGGATCGTCTCGACCTCGGGCAGCTCGGGCATCGGCGTCGAGCCTAGTCAGACGAACGACGTGCCCGGCAGCGCCGCGGCGTCGGCGCCCGTCAGCCAGCGCAGCGCGCTCGCGCCGACGTCGGCCAGCGCGCCGTCGTGGCGGCGGCCGCGATCGCCGTCGAAGCGGGCGAGCAGCGGGACGTGCTCGCGCGTGTGATCGCTGTGCGGCGCCGCCGGATCGCAGCCGTGGTCGGCGGTGATCGACGAGCAGGTCGCCGGCGCGCAGCCGCTCGAGCCACTCCCCCGACCGCCGCGTCGATCGCGCGCAGCGCCGCGATGGAAGCCCTCGACGTCCTTGCGGTGGCCGTAGACCTGGTCGGTCTCGACGAGGTTCGTGAAGACGAGGCCGGCGTCGAGCTCGCCGACCAGCCGGGTCGTCTCGCTCAGCGCGCGCGCGTTCGTCGCGCCGGGGTGGGCGACGTCGATCCCGCGGCCGGCGAAGAGGTCGGAGACCTTGCCGACGGCGTGGACCGGCACGGCGGCTCGCGGCCAGCTCGTCGAGGTACGTGCGGCCGGGCGGCTGGATCGAGAGGTCATGGCGCCCGTCGGTGCGCCGGAACGCGCCCGGCTCGCCGCGTGAACGGGCGCGCGATGACGCGGCCGACCGCGTGCTCGCCTGCCATCACCTCGCGCGCCGCCGCGCAGACCTCGTACAGCTCGGCCTCGGGCAGCACGTCGACGTGCGCGGCGAGCTGCAGCACCGAGTCCTGCGACGTGTAGAGGATCAGCGCCCCCTCGCGCAGGTGCAGCGCGCCGTAGTCCTCGATCGCCGCGATCCCGTTGTAGGGCCGGTTGCAGACGAAGCGATGCCCGGTCGCGCGCTCCAGCAGCCGCACGAGCGAGTCCGGAAAGCCGTCGGGGTACGTCGGCAGCGGCGCGGCGGCGATCGCGCCCATCAGCTCCCAGTGGCCGGTCGTCGAGTCCTTGCCCGGGCCGGCCGCCGCGAGGCGCCCGTGCATGACCGGCGCCGCGGACGGCGCGACGCCGTCCAGCGGCAGGATCGAGCCGAGGCCGAGCTGCTCGAGCACCGGCAGCCGCAGGCCGCCGACGGCCCGCGCGACGTGCGCGAGCGTGTTGGCGCCGGCGTCGCCGTAGGCGGCGGCGTCCGGCAGCTCGCCGGCGCCGCAGGCATCGATCACGACGACGAATGCCCGGCGGGTCACCTACGGCTCGGCGCGAGCAGCTTCAGCGAGCGGGTCATCGGCGCGAACGTCTGCCTGTCGACGCGCGCGAATTGATCGCGCGGCGCGAACGCGTCCATCACGACCTCGAGGCCGTGCCCGTAGGCGTGCAGCGAGCGGATCGGCCGGCGGACCTTCGAGTTCGTGATGTTCGTGCCGGTCCCGAGCAGCTCGATCGCCCGCAGCCCGGGCTTCAGCACGAGCCGCGACCGCCGCAGCTTGAACTTCGGGTCGCGTGTCTTGATCTGCGCGACGAGCGCCGTGCGCGCGGCGGCGAGCTGCGAGCGCGTCTCGGGCAGCGGCTCCTTGCGCCGGTAGCGCCAGATCCCGACCTGCGCCTCGCCGATCGCGACCGTCGCCAGCTGCGTCCCCTCGCCGTTCACGATGCGCCAGTTCGTCGGAGCGCGGAACTGCAGCCCCTGCGACGTGAACATCAGCGCCTCGCGAAAGCCGTTCGGCGCCGGGATCGCCCCGAGGTCGGGGACCGGCGTTCGATCGTTGCCGCAGCCGGCGAGCAGCACGGCGGCGGCAACGGTGAGCAGGGCGCATCGCACCCCGCCATTGTCTCAACTACCGCTCGATGACCCGGCACCTGCCCGGGGATGCGCCCGGAAGTAGACGTCCTTCAGCCGGTCGGCCGACAGGTGGGTGTAGATCTGGGTCGTCGCGACGTCGGCGTGACCGAGCATCTCCTGCAGCGAGCGCAGGTCGCAGCCGCCCGCGAGCAGGTGCGTCGCGAACGTGTGGCGCAGCGTGTGCGGGCTCATCCGGCCGCCGAGTCCGGCGCCGATGGCGTGGCGCTGCACGATCTTGTAGAGGCCCTGGCGCGTCAGCCCGGCGCCGCGGTGGTTGACGAACAGGTGGCGCTCGTCGCGTGTGCCGACGAGCCGCGGACGACCGTGCTCGAGGTAGGTGCGGGCGGCGAGGATCGCCTGTCGGCCGACGGGGATCAGGCGCTCCTTGGAGCCCTTCCCGCGCGCGCGCACGACCCCCGCGCGCAGGTCGACGCTGCCGACCGTGAGATCGACGGCCTCGCTCGCGCGCAGACCGCAGGCGTACATGAGCTCGAGCATCGCGCGGTCGCGCAGCGCGGCGGGCTCGTCGCCGCGCGGCGCCGCGAGCAGCAGCGCGACCTCGTCGCGGCTGAGCACCTGCGGCAGCCGCTGGCTCTTGCGCGGCGCGCGCAGCTCGGCCGTCGGATCGTGCGAGATGATCTCCTCGCGCCGCAGGTGGCGGTAGAACGAACGCAGGCAGGCTGTCTTGCGCTGGATCGTCGCTGGCGCCACCGGCGGGCGCTGCGGGCCGCCGGTCGCCAGCTCGGTCAGAAAGCGGGCAAGCTCGCGGTGGCCGATCGTCGTCGCCTGCAGGCCGTCGCGCGCGAGAAAGCCGCCGAGCTGCAGTAGATCCGAGCGGTAGGCCTCGAGCGTGTTGCGCGACAGGCCGCGCTCGAACTCGAGGTACGCGAGAAAGTCGATGACGTGGTGCTCGAACGGGCGGGTGGCGAGCTCGGTTCGGGGGGCGACGGCCATGTGTCGGGTCTTCGCCGCTCGGCGCCCGGCTCATTCCGATGCAACGCAGCGTGCGCCTACGCCAGCGTCGCGCGCAGCCACTGCAGCCCGATGACCGTCTTCGCATCATCGGTCGCCGCGAGCGCGGCGTCGAGCTCGGCGAGCGGCCAGCGGACGATCTCGATCCGCTCGTCCGGATCGGGCTCGACGTCGGAAGGGCGCAGACCCGTCGCGCTGAAGATGTGCACGCGCTCGTCCGTGTAGCCGCTGGACGGATGGAACGCGCGCACCTCCGTCCCAGTGCTCGGCCTCCCGGCCGATCTCCTCGGCGAGCTCGCGCTTGGCCGTCTGCAGCGGCGACTCCCCCGCCACGTCGAGCTTGCCCGCGGGCAGCTCCAGCGTGTACTCGAGCAGCGCCTCGCGCGGCTGGCGCACGAGCCAGACGTGCTCGTCGTCATACGCGACGATCGCCGCGGCATCCGTCCGGCGGACGAGCTCGCGCTCGACCTCGCCGCCCCCGGCGTGGCGAAAGCGCTCGACGCGCACGGAGAACTGGCTGCCCTCGAAGACCGTGTCCCCGCCGAGCGGCTCGATCGGCTTCTCGTCGGTCATCGCATCCGCGCGAGCGTCGCGCCGGCGGCGAGCGCGGCGGCGAAGAAGAGCGGGTCCTCGCGACCCATCGAGCGCGTCGGCAGCCCGCTCGCCGCATAGCCGTCGAGGTCGACCGCCGACGCGCGCCACTCGTGGCACTGATCGGCGCGGCTGCTCGCCGTTGGGCAGCGCGACGACGACGGGCGCAAGCAGCAGCTCGAGCACGGTGCGCGTGTGGTGGCTGAGGCCGCGGTGGCGCTCGCGCCGGTCGGTGCTCGACATGCGCGGCGACGAGCAGGGTCCTGCAGCCCAGCGCCAGCGCCGTGTGGGCCGAGTCGAGCGCCTGCAGGCCGCCATGGCCGAGCGCCGACCCGGAGCCGAGGATGCCGGGGCCGGGACCGGTGACGGCGGCGTCCCAGCCAAGCTCCGTGAGGCCGTGGTGCAGCGCGGCGGCGGTCGTGATCGCCTCCCCGTCGGCGCCGCCGAAGGCGGGGCCGGCGGTCACGTGGCCGGCGAGCAGCCCGTCCTCGCACAGCGTACGCACGACGCACGAGTGCCCGCCGGGCAGCGCGCCGCCGGCGGTCTGGATGTAGCCGAGCGACGCCCGGCGCCGTCGCCTGCGCGAACGCCCACGCCAGCGGCGCGAGCTGGCCGTGCAGCGCGAGCACGGCGGCGCGGCCTGGCGAGCGGCAGCGACAGCGCGGGCGGCTGCTCGGCGGCGTCGCCCTCCTCGAGCGGCGCAACGGCGTGCTGCATGCTCGTGTAGTTGAGCTTCATGACGTGCGCGCCCGG
Source organism: uncultured Actinomycetes bacterium (assembly GCA_963780585.1). Taxonomy (GTDB): domain Bacteria; phylum Actinomycetota; class Thermoleophilia; order Solirubrobacterales; family Solirubrobacteraceae; genus CADCVQ01. The sequence goes on along the minus strand of CAWADD010000018.1, from coordinate 42,377 downwards.
TCGTGCCGGCCCCGTCGAGGCCGCGCGTGAGGTTGACGTGGACGATGTCGAAGCCGCCCGAGCCGAGGCCGAGCTCGACGGCCTCGACGTTGACGACGATCTCGTCGCCCGGCTGGCGCGGCGCCGACGAGGCCGACGTCGGCGATCGCGGTGCGCCGCTCGTCGCCGACGTCGATCGCCAGCCGCTGCTCGGCCGCGTCGGCCGGACCGGCGACGAGGACGGTCGCGCGCCTCAGTCGGAGCATGCGTCCAGCAGCGCGTACGTCACGTCGAGCATGCCCTCGAGCGCCGCGACGCTGACGCGCTCGTCGGGCTGGTGGTTGCGCTCCGTGCCGTTGGCGAGGTTCGTGCAGTGAAAGCCCGCGGCCTCGAAGGCGTTGGCGTCCGAGGCGCCGCCGGTCGGGCGCCGCGCCGGGTCGTAGCCGCACGCGCGCAGCGCCTGCTCGGCGGCGAGCACGGCGGGGGCGTTGACGGCGTGCTGGTAGCCCTCGAACAGCCGCTCGGTCGTCACGTCGACGTCGCAGAAGCACTCCGGCGTATTCGCGGCGTCGTGAATGTGGCCGATGATCTCGGCGATCATCTCGTCGGCCTTCGCCGGATCGAGCGAGCGCGTCTCACCGACGATCAGGCAGTCCGCGGCGACGATGTTCGTCCCGCCGCGCTGGCCGCCCTCGATGCGGCTGACGTTCGCGGTCGTCTCGGCGTCGATCCGTCCCAGGCGCATCGCGCCGATCGCGCGCGCCACCGCCTCGATCGCGCTGCGCCCGTCTTCCGGCCGCACGCCGGCGTGCGCCGCGGTGCCGCGGAAGTCGGCCGTGAAGCGGTAGTACGTCGGCGACGCGACGATGACCTCGCCGATCGGCGACGCGTGATCGAAGACGTAGCCCCACTCGCTGCGCAGCGAGCGCACGTCGAACGCCTTCGCGCCCGCGAGCGCGTTCTCCTCACTGACCGTGAAGAGCAGCTCGAGGCCGACCGGCGCACGCTCGACCGCGCAGCGCCGCGCGACCTCGAGGATCACCGCGACGGCGGCCTTGTTGTCGGCCCCGAGGATCGTGTCGCCGGCGCTTACCCAGCCGCCGTCGTCGAGCACGGGCGTGATTACGCCGTCCTCGGGAACGGTGTCGAGGTGCGCGCACAACAGGATCGTGCGCTCGCCGCGGCCCGGGATGCGGGCCAGCAGGTTGCCGCACTCGGCCCCCACCACTGGCGCCGCGCCATCCTCCTCGACGCCGAGCCCCATCGTGCGCAGCTCGCGCGCGACCGCCTCGGCGCAGCGGCGCTCGGATCCGAACGGGCTCGGGATCTCGCACAGGCGCGCGAACGTCTCGTTCAGGCGGCGGCGTTCGACGTCGGAAGCGGGACGCATGGCGTGCAGTCTGACGAGCGGCGCCATGAATCGGGGCGACAAGCGAGGCGTGGGGTCAACCATCAGGCCTAAGAGGGTGGCGTGCCGTGCGTGGCGGGCGCGGTGCGCGGACGCGACCGGAACGGCATCGGTGAGGAAGGGGTGCTCTGCGCGTGAGCGGCGATTGCGTTGGCGCTGGTGTTGGGGTATGGTGTTGCGCGAGCGTGTCGCCTTGACCTCGGCATGCCGAGGTAAACGCGACATCGATCGTCGCCGCAACATCGTGCGACACCCCGGGCGGGGCGACTCTCGGGCGCCGTTGCGACGGTGTCGTGTCCGTGCCTAGTGCGGGCAATGTAGACGCAAGGCAAGACGGCACTGCACCGCACCGAGCAAGAGACATGGTGTCTATCTCTGAGCGCCCACGAGCTACTGTTGACGTTGATCGCCTCGAACCAGCCGACCACAAAGCAGGACAGCAGTGCACCGTGCGGCACCGCACCCGCGACCGCTCCCATAGGGCACTGGGGAGGGAGGGAAGATTCTCTCCCTCCGCCGAGCGACGCCGCTCCAGCTAGATGCGCGAGGCGCGGTACTCGTCGGGCGCGTCCGCGCGCTCGCGCGCCCGCTCCAGCGCGGCACCGACGAAGTCGCGGAACAGCGGCGCCGGGCGCTCCGGACGCGACTTGAACTCCGGGTGGAACTGGGAGGCGACGAAGAACGGATGCTCGTCGAGCTCGATCATCTCGACGAGGCGCTCGTCCGGCGAGGTCCCGCTGACGATCAGGCCGGCCGCCTCGAGGCGGCGGCGCAGGAAGAGGTTGACCTCGTAGCGGTGGCGGTGGCGCTCGTAGATGACCGCCTCGCCGTAGAGCTCCCGAGCACGGGTCGCGGGATGGATCTTGACCGGGTCGGCGCCCAGCCGCATCGTCCCGCCGAGGTCGGTGACCTCCTTCTGCTCGGGCAGCAGGTCGATCACCGGGTGCGGCGTCTCGGGATCGAACTCCGTCGAGTTCGCGCCCTCCATGCCGACGACGTGGCGCGCGAACTCCATCACGGCGACCTGCATCCCGAGGCAGACGCCGAGGTACGGGATGCGCTGCTCGCGGGCGACCTGGGCGGCGCGGATCTTGCCCTCGATCCCGCGCCCGCCGAAGCCGCCGGGGATGAGGATCCCGTCGGCGCCGCTGAGCCGCTGCGACGCCGCGCCGTCGTCGGCGAGCGTCTCGGAGTCGACCCAGTCGATCTCGACGCGGCAGTCGTGATGAAAGCCGGAGTGGCGCAGCGCCTCGGAGACCGACAGGTACGCGTCCTGCAGGGCGACGTACTTGCCGACGAGCGCGATCTTCACGATGTCGCTCGCCTCGCCGGCGCGGCGCGTGATCTGGGCCCACTCGGAGAGGTCGGGCTGCGGTGCGTCGATCGAGAAGTGGTCGCAGATGAGGTCGTCGACGCCCTCCTCGGCGAACCACAGCGGGACTTTGTAGATGTTGTCGACGTCCTTGGCGCTGATCACGGCCTCGACGGGCAGCGAGGCGAACAGCGCGATCTTCTTGCGGATGTCGTCGCCGAGCTCGCTCTCGGAGCGGCACAGCAGCATGTCCGGCTGGATGCCGATCCGCCGCAGCTCGTTGACGGAGTGCTGCGTCGGCTTCGTCTTCAGCTCGCCGGCGTGGGCGATGTACGGCACGAGCGTGAGGTGGATGAACATGCAGTCGCGCCGGCCGACGTCGACCGGGAACTGGCGGATCGCCTCGAGGAACGGGAGCGACTCGATGTCGCCGACGGTGCCGCCGATCTCGGTGATGACGATGTCGGCGTCCTGCGTCTCGGCGAGCAGCTTGACGCGTTGCTTGATCTCGTCGGTGATGTGCGGCACGACCTGCACGGTGCCGCCGAGGTAGTCGCCGCGCCGCTCGCGCCGGATCACGCTGTTGTAGATCCCGCCGGCCGTGACGTTCGACGCGCGCGAGGTGTTGGAGTCCGTGTAGCGCTCGTAGTGGCCGAGGTCGAGGTCGGTCTCGGCGCCGTCCTCGGTGACGAACACCTCGCCGTGCTGGTAGGGCGACATCGTGCCCGGATCGACGTTGATGTAGGGGTCGAACTTCTGCAAGCCGACCGTCAGGCCGCGGGCCACGAGCAGGCGGCCGATCGACGACGCCGCGATCCCCTTGCCGAGCGACGAGACGACGCCGCCGGTGATGAAGATGAAGCGGGTGTTGCGCTGGGGCTGTACGGAAGAGGTCATCCAGGCCGTCCCAGCGAGTCTAGGTGGCGTAGCAGCGGAAGCTTTTCGATGACGTTCGATATCGACCGAAATTCCCCGAAAATGTTCAGCACGAGGAGCACCCCGAGCGCGATCAGCTGCTCGCTGGGGTCGAGCGTGAGCACGATCCAGAGGCCGGCGAGCGCCCCGATCGCGTTCGAGCCGGCGTCGCCGAGCATCGCCTTCTCGCGCAGGTCGAAGAAGCCCGCGACGAGCACGGGCGCGATGAAGATCCCGAGGCCGGCGAGCGCCTCCGTGTTCTGCGTGCTCGCCGTCAGCCCAATGCCGAGCAGCACGAACGCCTTGACGGAGCGGCCGGGGCGCAGGTCGAGCAGGTTGAAGGCGTTCGTCGCAAGCACGAGGACGGCGGCGGCGAGCAGGAACTCCGCGTCGGTGCCGGGCAGCGACGAGGCGACGAGCAGCGCGAGCCCAAGCGTGCCCGCGGCCTTGATGACGCCGGTCGAGAGCGACCCGCTGAGAAGGTCCTGGCCGTGGCCGCGCCAGCCGCGCCCGGCGCCCGACAGCGCGTCGTCGACGAGGCCGAGCAGCGCCACCCCGGGCACGAAGACGATCGCGAAGCCGAGGTTGTCGGGGTAGACGTCGGCGTCCGTCAGGCGCGCCAGCAGGACGACCGGGATCAGCGCGATCAGCGCCGAGGGCACGATCACGACGCCGAGCGGGACCGGCAGCCGCCGGCCGCGGTAGTTCTCGCGCGTCGCGCCCGCTTCGGAGAGCCGCTTGAGCACCAGCGGCGTGAACGCCGCGGCCACCAGCAACGAGAAGACGAACGGCAGCGCTTGCACCGGGACAGGAACCTAGCGGGGAAGGCGGACGCGCGCGATCGTCAGCGCACGCGCCCGACGACCGGCAGCAGCGCCTGCGCGCCGTCGCCGCGCCCGTACGCCCCCTGGGCGCCTGCGAGCACGAACACGAGCGCCGCGCGGCCCGCGGTCTCGTCGATGTTGTTGACGCTCGACAGCTCGCGATCGCGGAACCAGTTGACGTTCGACGGATCGTTCGCGCGGCGCTCGACGCCGACGACCTTGACGCCGGTCTGGACGAGCCCGCGGGCGATCCCGTCCTGCAGCTCGCGGCGCCGTTCGGCGGCCTCCTTGTCGGTGAGCTTGGTCGACGAGCGCAGCACGATCACGCCGTCGAGGTCGCCGAAGGCGCCGCTCAGCGACTGCAGCAGCGCCGTCCGCAGCTCGCCGATGAGCTTGCCTCCGATCACGATCTGGATGCCCGCGCGCCGGCCGAGGTCGTCGAGCAGCGAGGGGTCGCTCTGGACGCGGGCGTAGCGCGTGCCCTCGGCGCGGGCCGCGAGCGCCTCGAGCTCGACGTTCTCGCGCACGACGGCGACGAGCGCGAGGTCCGCGCCGGTCGGCTCGAGCGCGCGGCGGATGATGTCGGGCGCGCCGTCGTCGCCGCCGAGCATGACGAGGCCGATCCGCCGCCCGCGCAGCTGGCGCGTCGTCAGGATCGGGTAGGCGGCGTTGCCGAACTGCTGCTCGTCCTTCAGCCGCGCCTTCGCGTCGTCGCGCTCGCGGTCGGCCTCGCGCACGTCCGATCGCAGCGAGCTGCGCAGATCCTGGCGCGCCGACGAGACGAGCTCCTTGTCGCCGATTGCGACGCCGAGCAGCAGCCCGACGATGAGCGCGATGAAGACGGCCGCCAGCGACAGCGCGTGATAGCGAAAGTCGAACATTCAGGGGACGCTCAGGTGCTCATTCAAGCCCGAGCACGACCTCGACCTTGAGCCACATGAGGTCGGCGACGTCGTACAGCGCCGGGGTCAGCACGACGATAGCCAGCAGGCAGAGCAACCCCGCGAGCGCGACGACGACGAGCGGCGCGCGCCCCGGCAGCGGGCGGTAGAGGCGGCTCACGCCCTTGGCGTCGACGAGGATCTCGCCGAGCCGCAGGCGCGTCAGGAACGTCGACGCCATCCCGCGACGGTTCTTGTCGAGGAACTCGACGAGGTTGAACTGCGAGCCGACGGAGACGATCAGCTCGGCGCCCTTCTCGGCGGCGATGATCATCGCGACGTCCTGGCTCGTGCCCGGCGCCGGCACGAGCTTGAAGGGAAGCTCGAGCGACTCGAGGTGCTCGCGGCCGGGCGCGCGCCCGTCGGGATAGGCATGCACGACGAGCTCGGCGCCGCAGCGCAGCGCCTCGTCGCTGGCCGAGTCCATGTCGCCGACGATCATGTCCGGCCTGAAGCCCTCCTCGAGCAGCGCGTTCGCGCCGCCGTCGACGGCGATGATCCGCGGCCGCACATCGCGGATGTAGGGCCGCAGCGTGCGCAGGTCCTGCTGGTGGTCGACCCCGCGCACGACGATCAGCGCCGGGCGGTCGCGGAAGTCCGTGTCGAAGCGCGGCAGCTCGATGCGCCCGGAGAGCAGCTCGCGCTCCTCGAGCATGTGCTCGATCGTGTTGCGCGCGAACGCCTCGAGCGCGTCGCCGATCTCGCGCCGGCGCTCGTCGGTCGCGGCGCGGACGGCGTCGGGCGCCTGCACGTCGCCGGTCGCCAGCAGCTTCTCGCCGCGCAGCACGGCACCGTCGCGGATCGTGATCGTGTCGCCGTCCTTGAGCTGTTTGAAGAGCCGGTCATCGGGCAGATCGACGAGATGGATCCCAGCCTGGACGAGCAGCAGCGGGCCCATGTTCGGGTAGGCGCCGGTCGACGACGGCCGGCAGTTGAGGACCGCCACGACGCCCGCCGCGATCAGGTCCTCGGCCGACACGCGGTCGAGATCGCGATGGTCAAGGACGGCGATCTCACCGGCCGCCAGCGTCTTGACGATGAGCTTCGTGCGCCGCCCCAGGCGGGCGGATCCGGTCAGCTCACGGGCGACGGCGACGACCATCGCCTGAGTCTAGATGGGGTTGTTAACGGGTTGCGAAGATCCTCCCGGGGGCGTTGCTAGCGTGTTCAGCGCTGTGTTCGATCTACCGCTTTCGGCGGTCTCCGCCACGAGGATGGAGGACGTCTGCGGCGAGGAACCCGGCTTCTTCTGCCGCGAGGTGCTCAACCGCACGGATGACCGCGCGCTCGCCGAGCTCGCCGACACGGCGCTCGGCACGACGCTGACGATCCTGGCGATCATCGTCGGCGCGCTCGTCGTCAACCGGCTCGTCAGCCGCGGCGTCAAGCGCGCCCTGCGAACGCTGCACTCCGGCGCCGTCCGCGAGCGCCTCGGCGCGATTCGCCGCCGCACCCCGGCGGCGCTGCTGGAGACCGACGAGATCAGCGTCCGCGCCGAGCAGCGCATCACCGCGCTGACGAGCGTGCTGCGAAGCGTCGCGAGCGCGCTGATCTTCACGATCACGGGCTTCCTCGTGCTCGGCGAGTTCGGCTTGAACCTCGCGCCGCTGCTCGCCGGCGCGGGGATCCTCGGCATCGCGCTCGGCTTCGGCGCGCAGTCGCTCGTCAAGGACTTCCTGTCGGGTCTGTTCATCCTCGTCGAGGACCAGTTCGGCGTCGGCGACATCGTCGACCTCGATCAGCAGACGGTCGGCACGGTCGAGGCCGTGTCGCTGCGCACGACGCGCCTGCGCGCGGTCGACGGCACCGTCTGGCACGTCCCCAACGGCGAGATCCGCCGAGTCGGCAACAAGAGCCAGCACTGGTCGCGCGCGCTGCTCGACGTCGAGGTCGCCTACGACACCGACATCGACCACGCGAAGGCGGTCATCCAGCGCGTCGCCGACACGCTCTGGCAGGAGCGCGACGACATCCTCGAGGAGCCCGAGGTGTGGGGCGTCGAGCGGCTCGGGGCCAACGCCGTCGTGATCCGGCTCGTCGTCAAGACGCGGCCGGCCGACCAGTACGCCGTCAGCCGCGAGCTGCGCCAGCGCCTGAAGGAGGCCTTCGACGCGGAGGGCATCGAGATCCCCTTCCCGCAGCAGGTCGTCTGGCACCGCGACGAACGCACGGCCGAGACGGCGGGCGACGAGCGCCGTTAGCTGTCGGCGTCGGCGGCGGGCGGCGAGCCAGCGGCAGGCTCAGAGGCGTTCGAGCTCGTCGCGCGCGCCTGCGAGCGCCTCGTCGGCGGCCTCGACCGCGGCCCGCGCCGCCGCGAGCGCGTCGTCGGCGTCCTCGAGCGCCTGGGCGGCGCGGTCGCGGCGCTCCTGTGCGGCCTTCAGGGCATGCCCGGCGCGCTCGGCGCGGCGGCGCGCCTGCGCCTCGGCGGTGCGCGCCGCCTGGCGGGCGGCGGCGTGCTCGCGCTCGCGCTCGCGTGGCGCCGGTTGCGGGGGGGTGTGTCGAATATCTGTCGCTGGGCGAGGCTTTTTCGACACACCCCCGGCGCCGCGGACGCGGCCGGCGCCGCGGGCGCCGCCGGGGCCTCGCCGAGCCCGAGGCCGGCGTGGCGCAGCTCGCGCTCGAGGCGCCCATGACGCACCTGCTCGCGGGCGGCCTCGTCGAGCGCGGCGGCGTGCAGCGACTCGTCGACGCGCTCGACGACGGCGCCGCTCAGCTCATGGCCCTCGGAGGAGAGCAGCCCGCGCGCCGCTGCGACGAGCTCGTCGACCGCGGCCCGCTCGCGCTCGCCGGCGGCGCGCAGCGCGCGCCCGTCGCCGGTGCCGGCCAGCAGCTGCGCCTGGGCGTCGCGGAGCGCGTCGCCGGCGTCGTAGAGCTCCTGCACGGCGGCGCCCTGGGAGCGCACGAGCTGGTTGACGGCCCACGCGGCGACCGACGGCTTGCGCAAGGCCGCGACCGCAGCCGCCTCGTCGCGGCGCTTCTGCGCGCGCAGCTGCTTGGCCAGCGCGCCGCGCTCGGCGACGAAGCGGTCGAGCGGCAGGCCGTAGAGCTCGTCGGGCTCGATCACGTACGCGATACTGCCCGAATGCCCAGCCGCGTGGTCCTGTTCTCGACGGACTCGTGCTCGTACTGCGTGCACGCGAAGTCGCTGCTCTCGAAGCGCGGCGTGGCGTTCGAGGAGGTCAACCTCAGCGAGCACCCCGAGCTCCAGTTCGAGCTGTCGGACGTGACCGGGCTCGACAGCTTTCCGCAGATCGTCGTCAACGGCGAGCCGCTGGGCGGCTACAACGAGCTCCGGGCGGCCGACAGGAGCGGCGTGCTCGCGTCCTGGAGCAGCGACTAGGCGTCAGCCGGTCACGCGCTCATGCCGCCATCGACGAACAGCGTCGTGGCGGTCACGTAGGCGGCCGCGTCGGAGGCGAGGAAGCGCACGGCTGCGGCGACCTCCTCGGGACGTCCGGGCCGGCGCGCGGGCACCGCGTCGAGCAGCTCGCGCGGGACGTCGGCGGTCATCTCGGTCTCGATGAAGCCTGGTGCGACGGCGTTGACGGTGACGCCGCGGCGGGCGATCTCGACGCCGATCGTCTTCGTCATGCCGATCAGCCCGGCCTTCGCCGCGGCGTAGTTCGCCTGCCCGGCGTTCGCGCGCGGGCCGACGACCGATGCGACGTTGACGACACGCCCGTAGCGCGCCCGGATCATCGGGCGCAGGACGCTGCGCGTGAGCCGGAACGCGGCGCTGAGGTTCGTCTCCAGGACGCGGTCCCATTGCTCGTCGTCGAGTGAGATCGCGAGCCCGTCGGCGCGTACGCCGGCGTTGTTGACGAGCCCGAGCACGGGTCCGAGGCGCTGCTCGGCCTCCGCTACGACCCGCTCCATCGCGGCGCGATCGCAGACGTCGCCGCCGATCGCGACAGCCGATCCGCCACTGTGCTCGATCGCCTCGACCGTCGCCGCGGCGCCGGCGGCGTCGGAGCGGTAGCCGGCCGCGACGGCCCATCCGTCGGCGGCGAGCTCGCGCGCGATCGCGGCGCCGATGCCGGTCGACGCGCCGGTCACGAGCACGACCGCGCCCGCGGGGCGAAGCCCCTCGCGTGCCGTCTCGGCAGTGGGCTGGGGTCGGTGTTGACCGTTCGTGGACGTGGCGGTCATTGCATCCCTCCGTACGACAGCAGCGCGGCGCCCCAGGAGAACCCGGCGCCGAACGCGGTGAGCAGGACGTGGCCGTTCTCGGGCAGCCGGCCCTCGTCGTCGGCGAGCGACAGCGCGAGCGGAATCGAGGCGGCCGACGTATTGCCGAGCTCGCCGACGTAGTCGGCGACGCGCTCGGGCTCGAGGCCGAAGCGCTCGCGCACGGCGTTGATGATGCGCCCGTTGGCCTGATGGGCGATGACGAGGTCGATGTCGGCGATGTCGAGCTCGGCGAGCGCGAGCAGCTCGCGGCAGGAGTGCTCCATGCGGTCGACGGCGTGCTGGTAGACGAAGCGACCCTCCATCCGCACGAGGCAGTCGGCGCGGTCGATGTAGAGCACGTCGCGCTGGGCATCGACGCCGAGCACGACCTGTCCGACGCTCGCCGCAGCGCCGGGCGCGAGCACGGCGGCGGCCGCGCCGTCGCCGAACAGGGCCGCCGTCTGGCGATCGTCGGGGTCTGTATAGCGGCCGAGCACGTCGGCGCCGATCAGCAGGATCGTGTTCGCGCGACCGCTCTCGATCAGCGCCGCGCCCTGCTGCAGGCCGGCGAGAAATCCGGTGCAGGCGAGGCCGATGTCCCACGCCATCGCGCGCTCGGCGCCAAGCTCGCCGGCGACGATCGGTGCGGCCTGGGGCACGATGTCATCCGACGTCGAGGTCGCGACGAGGACGGCGTCGACGTCGGCCGGATCGACGCCGGCGGCGGCGAGCGCGCGCCCGCCGGCCTCGGTCGCGAGCGCGGAGAGCCCTTCGCCGTCGGCCGCGGAGCTGCGCCGGCGTGCCGAGATGCCGGTCCGCTTCGTGATCCATTGCGGCTCGACGCCGATGCGCGCGGCGATCGGCGTGTTGTCGACGATCGTCGGCGGCAGCGCGCGGCCGAAGCCGGTGATTCCGGCGCGCGGCCGGCGCGAGTCCTGCGGCGCCCCGATCGGTACCGGCGCGAGCCGCCTAGACACGAGCGCCGATGTCCTCGAGCAGCGCCTCGGCCGTGACGGCGCCCGCGCCCCTGATGCAGCGCGGAGCGAGCTTGGAGAGCACGCGCCCCGGGCCCGTGTCGACGTATGACTGCGCGCCCATCTCGTCGAGCGTCGTCATCGTCTCGCGCCAGCGCACGGGCGACACGAGGGCCTCGGCGAGCTCGCTGGCCGGGTCGCGGAACAGCGCGGCGGTCGCGCAGCTGACGACAGGGATCTCGGGCGTCATGAAGCGGACCTCGCGCAGCTCAGCGGCGAACGGCGCGACGGCGTCCTGCATCTGCGGCGAGTGGAAGGCGCCGGCGACGCCGAGCGGCAGCGCGCGCAGGCCCTCCGCCTCGGCGTCCTTGCGAGCGCCGTCGAGCGCCTCCGGCGAACCGGACAGGACGATCTGACCGGGGGCGTTGTCGTTCGCCACGCTGACCTCATGCAGGGCCGCGAGCGCCGTGGTCTGCGCCGCTGTCGCGCCGAGCAGGGCGAGCATCGTCCCGCCGCCCGAGGCCTCGCCTGAGCGAGCCATGTGCTCACCGCGCAGGACGACGAGGCGCAGCGCGTCGTGGTCGAGCAGGGCGCCGGACGCGGCAAGCGCGGAGAACTCTCCAAGCGAGTGGCCCGCGACCGCGATCGGGTCGACGTAGCCACGCAGGCGCGTCCAGCTCGCAAGCGACGCGCAGAGGATCGCCGGCTGGGCGAAGCGGGTCGATTCGGCGACGCGTGGGAAGGGGTCTTCACCGATGAGCTCGATCGCCGCCTCGAGCAGATCGGGACGTACAGCGGCCACGAGGGCGCGCATATCCGGTGTCTGGCTGCCCTGTCCGGGGAACAGGACCGCGGTTTCGTTGGAATCGAACACCACCACACCGTGTCGCGCCACGCGCGTTGAGAACAACCGTTCCCCCCGTGTGGGGGGTGCATCGGGCCAGGTCGGGGGGGTCTGCAGGCCGCGCGAGCGGCCTCCAGACGTGGATACGATCGAGCCGTGGCCTCGATCCCCGCGCCCCCGCCGCAGCCTGCGACGTTCTACGACGCGGTCGGCGGCGAGCCGACGTTCCGGCGCATCGTCGGCCGCTTCTACGCCGCCGTCGCCGAGGACGCCGTCCTGCGAGCGCTGTATCCGGAGGAGGACCTCGGGCCGGCCGAAGAGCGCCTCGTGCTGTTCCTCATGCAGTACTGGGGCGGCCCGACGCGCTACTCCGACGAGCGCGGCCATCCGCGGCTGCGGATGCGCCACGCGCCGTTTGCGATCGGGCCGGCCGAGCGCGACGCCTGGCTGCGCGCGATGCGCGTCGCGGTCGACGAAGCCGGGCTCGCCGAGGAGCACCGCGAGCAGCTCTGGAGCTACCTGCAGTCGACCGCCGGACACATGGTCAACAGGCCCGGCTGAGCGCCCGCGCGGGCGCTCCTCGCGGCGCACCCGGGCGTGGTTGACTACCGCGATGAGCGACGCCACGGACAGCGCGCGTGCCGCGACTATCGATGTCGTGCGCGAGGCGCTGCGAACCGGTGACCTGGCCGGCGTCGAGAGCGTGCTCGCCCCCGAGGTGCACTGGTACGGCACTGGGCCCGGCGGCGGCTGCCGCACGCGCGACGAGGTCATCGACACGCTGCGCGAGGCCTTTTCGAGCGCCAGCGCGGCCCCGATGCTGCGCGCGATCCGGCTTGCGGGCAACTCTGTCGTCCTGCACGTCGCCTACCCCGACGCCGACGAGCGCCCGAACGAGACGTGGTTCGTGCTGACGCTCGACGACGACGCGCTGATCACGAACCTGCAGGGCTACTCCAGCGAGGCCGCGGCCGAGCACGACCTCGCGATCCGCCGCAGCGGCGCGCCACCGCCCGAACGCGACCGGCCGGCGACTGCGGTCAGCGGGCTCGTGCCGTTCGTGCACGTCGCCGACACCGTCAGCTCGCTGGCCTTCTATCGCCTGCTCGGCTTCGAGCCGCTGGAGACCCACGAGCCCGGCGGCGAGCTCGTCTGGGCGTTCCTGCGCAGCGGCGACGCGTCGCTGATGCTCGGGCGCGCCGGCGCGCCGTTCCACCACCGCGAGCAGGCGGTCTTCTTCTACCTCTACTCCGAGGACCTCGCGGGCCTGCGGGACCGGCTCGTCGCGTACGGCGTGGCGCCCGGCGAGATCGTCGACGGCAGCCCCGGGCCGCGCCGGGAGATGCTCGTCGCCGACCCCGACGGCTACGTGCTGATGATCGCCCAGATCGAGCCGGTCGACGCGACCGGATAGAACGTCCTCCCTCCGGGAACCTAAGATTGCGAGATGGCGATCGTGAGACTTCGGGGACAGCTCGAGAAGCTTGCCGGCGGCGAGTCGGAGCTCGAGCTCGAGAGCGGCACCGTCAGCGAGCTGCTCGTCCAGCTCGAGCGGACGCACAGCGGACTCGAGGGCTGGATCCTCGACGAGCGCGGTGTGCTGCGCCGCCACATCAACGTGTTCGTCAACGGCGAGCCCGCCGAGCCGGACACCGCGGTCGAGGCGAAGGACCGGATCGAGATCCTTCCTGCGATCTCGGGCGGATGACGCCGACCGGCGATCGCTAGTGGGTCGTCCAGGAACGGCCCGCTAGATGACCGAGCTGCTCGTCGGGACCCGCAAGGGCCTCTTCGTGCTCGAGGGCGAGCCGGGATCGGCGTTTGGCATCGCCACGCGCGCGTTCGTCGGCGAGCCGGTCGACTACGCGCTGCGCGATTCGCGCACGGGTCGCCTGTTCGCCTCGGTCACGTCGCCGTTCTGGGGACCGCGGATCTGGTTCACCGACGGCGATCCGGCGGGCGACTGGACACCCGCCCGCGGCCTCGCGCTGCCGAAGGGCGGCCCGCAGGCTCTGAGGCGCATCTGGGTGATCGCGGCCGGCGAAGCGGACGGGCTCGTGTACGCCGGCGGCGACCCCGGGGTGCTCTTCACCAGCCGCGACGACGGCGCGAGCTGGGAGCTCAACACTGCGCTCTGGGAGCACCCGACGCGACCGCGCTGGCGTCGCGACTCCGGCGGCCTGTCGGTCCATTCGATCGTCCCCTGGCCCGGCGAGCCCGACCGTCTCGCGCTCGCGATCTCCGCCGCCGGCGTGTGGCTGACCGAGGACGGCGGCGCGACCTGGTCGCACGGCAACGAGGGGATCGTCGCCGACTATCTGCCCGAGTCGACGCGCGCGACGGCGATCGACCTCTGCGTGCACCACCTCGAGCGCGCGCGGCTGCGGCCCGAGCGGCTCTTCATGCAGTTTCACGGCGGCGTCTACCGCTCCGACGACAGCGGCCGGACGTGGACGGACATCGCCGCCGGCCTGCCGCACGACTTTGGCTTCCCGGTCGTGCTCGACCCCGCCGACCCCGACAGCGCGTTCGTGATCCCGGTCACGGCGAGCGACCGCGTCACCGACGGCCGCGTCGTCGTATGGGAGACGCGCGACGCCGGCGCGACCTGGATCGCGCGCGACGACGGCCTCCCGCATGGCGACGCCTACCTCTCGGTGCTGCGCCAGGCGTTCGCGGTCACCGGCGAGGGCGCGGAGCTGGAGCTGTACTTCGGCGCGACGTCGGGCGAGATCTTCGGGTCCGGCGACGCCGGCGCGAGCTGGTCGCTCGTCGCGCAGCGCCTGCCGGCGATCGCCTCCGTGCGCGCCGCCTGACCGGCTGACGCGTGGCGCGCGCGCCGATTACGCTGGCGATCATGTCTGCCAATCCAGCCCCCAGCGCCCGCCGCTCATGCCTCTCCGTACCCGGCTCGTCGGCGTCGATGCTCGCCAAGGCGCCGCTGCGCGGCGCCGACGAGGTCATCATCGACCTCGAGGATGCCGTCGCCACGTCGGCCAAGGACGAGGCCCGCGACACCGTCGTCGCGGCGCTGCAGGAGCCGCAGTACGAGGGCGTGCGGACGGCCGTCCGGGTCAACGCCGCGCGCACGCCGTGGTGTCACTCCGACATCATCGCGATGGCCTCGGCGCCGGTCCGGCCGGGCACGATCATCGTGCCGAAGGTCGAGAGCGCCGCCGACCTGGCCTTCGTCGAGCGCCTGCTCGACGGCGTCGAGGCCGCCGCCGGGATCGCCGCGCCGCTGCGCGTGCAGGCGCTGATCGAGACCGCCGCCGGCGTCGCGCGGCTCGACGAGATCGCCGCCGCCTCGGCGCGGCTGGACTCGCTGATCCTCGGCTACGCGGACCTGTCGGCGTCGCTCGGCCGCGCTGCGGGTGCGCGCGCCGAGCTCGACTCGTGGCGATCGATCCAGGACGCGATCCTCGTCGCCGCGCGCACGCACGACGTCGCGGCGATCGACGGCCCGTACCTCGGGATCAAGGTCGACGAGGGCTTCACCGCGGCGGCCGAGCGCGCCCGCGACATGGGCTTCGACGGCAAGTGGGCGATCCACCCCGCGCAGGTCGCGGCGCTCAACGCGCTGTTCACGCCGTCCGACCAGGAGGTCGAGCACGCGCGCGCCGTGATCGACGCGCTCGATGCGGCCGAGCGCGACGGCGGAGCCGGCGCGGTCGCGCTCGACGGGCAGATGCTCGACGAGGCCGTCCGCGTCGCCGCGTTGCGCGTCCTCGCGCGCGCCGGCGCCGGCGGCTGAGCACGCGCGCCGAGGAGGGCTCGTCAGCCGACGACGAGCAGCTCGAACGCGATCTCGCCGTCGGCGATCGTCGCGACGCCCATCGTGTGCGCGGGCGCCCGGCGGCGCTCGGTCGGCGAGCCGGGGTTGAAGATCGCAAAGCCGTCGCGCTCGCGATGCTCGGGCATGTGCGTGTGGCCGAAGAGGACCGCGTCGCAGCGAGGGAAGGCCGCGCGCAGGCGCTCCAGGCGACCGACCGCGCGGCCCGGGTCGTGCACGATCCCGATCCGTACGCCGTCGAGCTGCAGCTCGACGCGGCCGGGCAGCAGCGCCCGCACGGCGGCGCTGTCGACGTTTCCGTGGATCGCGTGGACCGGCGGGCCGAGCGCGCGCAGCAGCTCGAGCACGGAGACGTCGCTGAGGTCGCCGGCGTGCAGAATCGCGTCGGCGGCCGCGCAGCGCTCGAGGCAGGGCGCCGGGATCGCGCGCGCGCCGCGCGGCATGTGCGTGTCGCTGATCAGCGCGAGCTGCATGCCGCTACTCGCAGAAGGCGATCGCGGGCAGGCCGATCAGCGTGACCCGGCGCGTGCCCGTGTCGAGCGCGAACTCGAGCGCGCCGCCGCCGCCCTTCGGCACGCGGACGAGGGTGATCCCGAACATCGCGTCGCTGCCGTGGTCGAAGCGGGCCTTCGGGAACGCGGCGCGGATCGCGCCCGAGCGGGCCCCGATCCCGACCCCGCGCGCGGTCGCGCCGCCGCGCAGCAGAATGCTCGCGACCCGCCGCGGCGAGCCTTGCGACAGCACGACCGAGCCCTTCAGCGGCGCGCGCAGCGCAGCCGAGCGCGTCCGCGGACCGGCCAGCTCGCAGCCCGGCTCGACCATGCCGAGCACGCCCGCCGCGCGCAGCGACTGGTACGTCGCGCCGAGCGTGACCGCGCCCGCGCGCTTCGGCGTGATGCTCGGCGTCGCGGCGAGCGCGAACGTGGCGCTCGCGAGCAGCACGGTGCCGGCAGCGAGCGGCAGCGTGGCGCGGATCGAGGTCACGAGCAGCTCGGCCGCCGCTTAGCTGCCGTAGACGAAGCGCACGCGCTTGGCGCCGCGCAGGCAGCGCACGCGCGTGCGGCCGTTGGCGTAGAACGTCCGCGTACACGTGTAGCGGTCCAGCCGGCACGAGCGCTTGGCGAGCGCGCAGACGTCGTAGCGCCCGCTCATGCGGCTGTGCTTGCGCGCCAACGCGCGCGCCGCGCCGCAGCTCACGCCGGTCGCCCGGATCTCCTGCGGGGGATCGATCGCCGTCCGCGCGGGGCCGCAGCTATGCTCCACGGCGGCAATCGCGGGGCCACTCGGCGCGCCGATCAGGCCGAGCGTGAGTGCCACCGCGTATGCGGGTATACGGCGCACCGGCAGAGGGTATCGCGCCGCATTTGTTGCTCGCGCAATCATCTGGTACGATGCTTCCCGGCGCCGTGTGGGAACACCCCCACTCGCTCGACCGCCTCCTCTCCCGTCTTCCGATGTGCCGCCTGCAAGTGGGCAACGAGCTGACGGGTCGGGGTGGGTCGCGAACACGGTGCGCCGACACATCTGAAAGGGAACGATGGCTAGGACAACGACAACGAGCGCGCGCCGTCGAGGCGAACACAGCGCCCCCCCGAAGCGCCCCAAGCGCCGGACCCCCGCCGAGGAGTCCGCGCGCCAGACGGCCCGCGCACAGGCGGAGATGACCGCCGACTCGCTGCAGACGTTCCTCAACCAGGCGTCGCGCTACGAGCTGCTCACGGCGGCCGAGGAGATCGCGCTCGCGAAGCGCATCGAGCGCGGCGACGTCGATGCCAAGGACCGCATGATCAACGCGAACCTGCGCCTCGTCGTCTCGCAGGCGCGTCGCTACCAGGGACTCGGTCTGCCGCTCGGCGACCTCGTCCAGGAGGGCACGCTCGGGCTGATCCGCGCGGCGGAGAAGTTCGACTGGCGCAAGGGCTTCAAGTTCTCGACGTACGCGACGCTCTGGATCCGTCAGAGCATCCAGCGCGGGCTCGCGAACACGTCGCGGACGATCCGCCTTCCGACGCACATCGAGCAGCGTGAGCGCAAGCTCGCGCGGGTCGAGCGCGATCTGACGGCGAAGCTCTCGCACGATCCGTCCGACGAGGAGGTCGCAGCCGCGGCCGACATGACGGTCGCCGACGTGCTCGCCCTGCGCGAGGCCCGCCGGCACGTCACGAGCCTCGACGTGCCGATCGGCGAAGACGGCGACTCGAACCTCGGCGACTTCATCGCGAGCGATCGCCCGGATCCGAGCGAAGAGGCCCAGTCGAGCGAGCTCGAGCGCACGGTCGCGGAGGCCCTCGGGCGCCTGACCGGCGAGGAGCGCCGCGTCGTCGAGCTGCGCTACGGACTGCGCGACGGCCGCGAGCGCTCGATCGAGGCGACGAGCCGCGAGCTCAGCATCACCCGGGACCGCGCACGTCAGCTCGAAGAGGCCGCGATGCGCAGCCTCGAGGGCGAAGCCGCGCTGGCCGGCCTGCGCGAAGCAGCCTAGGCGCCATCGGAGGCTGCCGAGACGGTCGAAATGCCGCCTGACGCGGCATGTCATCCGTCTCGGCCGGCGGCGCGTCGGCTCGCTTGCTCGCACGGCGGGTCGTGGCGACTTGAGGGCGATGTGCGCCCCTTGGGCGCCACGATGCATTACCCCAACGCACGGGGCGCCCCCGAGCGACAGTGAGGCTCCTCCCCACCCTCCTCATCGATGCCGTTCGTAGCGCGGTCGCGGTCGCGCCAGCGCGCGCCTACTACGACTCGTCGCCCGCGGGCGGCTTGCGGAACTTGATCGTCCCCTGCTTGAAGGGGATCGGGCCGCGGCGGCACCGGGGCCGCCGGCGGCACCGGCGCGGGCGGCGGCACCGGCGCGGGCGGCGGCACCGGCGCGGGCGGCGGCTCGGGTTCCGGCGCCGGCGCCGGCGTACCCCCGGTGAGCGGGCCCTGGCCACCGAGGACGATCGGGCCGTGACCGACGACGGTGCCCTCCGGGCCGACGAAGCCGGGTTCGACCTCGGGCTCGCCGACCGGCACGCCGAGCGACGCCGCGGCGGGCTCGGCGGGCTCGGCACCGGCGCTGGCCGCCGCGCCCGAGAAGCCTCCCCGCCGCTCGCCGCGCGGCCCGCGCGCGGCGAACAGCAGGCCGAGCACGATCGCGCCGACGGCGATCGCCGCCATCGGCGTATCACCGAGTGTCGCGAGCACGCGCACGCCGGCAGCCTACGCGTCGTCCACGTCGTAGACGTCGGCTGCGTCGGCGCCCATCACGCGCTCGGCCATCTCGGACTTCAGCACGTCGAGGCGCGCGTCCTCCTGCTCGCTGCGCCCGTCCTTGCGCGCAAGGTCCAGGAACTCCGGCGGCACGAAGCCGTCGCGCAGCAGCAGCGTGACCGATTCGTCGCCGTAGCTCACGACGAAGACGAAGCGCTCGAGCTCGCGCCCGCGCTCGGGGCGCGCCAGGCCGGCATCGACGGCATAGCGATCGCCGGACACCGCCCGCGTCACGGCCTCGAAGCCGTCGCGCGCGCCGGGACCGCCGAACGACGTGCGGACGGCGATCTCGCGCCGCTGGGGTGGCTCGTCGGGCGAGAGCTGAGCGAACGCGCGCTCCATCACCTTGAAGGCGTGCGCGACGCCCCCCGGTGAGCCGGGGCCGTGGTACTTCATCAAGTCCTCGAACGAGTAGGCGATCGTCCGCCCCAGCTCGCGCACCGCGATCTCTGTCATGCGCTGGACAGTACCCGGGACTCCAGCGCGAACTGACGCACGAGCTCGGCCGACCGCTGCGGCTGTTCCCAGAAGAAGAGATGCCCGACGCCGTCGAGCAGCTCGAGCCGCGCCCCCGGGATCCGCGACGCGACGAGGTCGCCGTTGATCGCGGCCAGCAGCTCGTCGTCGGTCCCGTGGATCACGAGCGCCGGCATCTGCAAACCGCGCAGGCGCGCATACGTGTCGTGACCGTCGACGGCGCCCTTCTGCGCGAGCAGGATCGGGATGCTTGCCGGATACTGCCGCGCGGCCGTCACGAAGGCGGCGTAGTTCGCCGACTCGGCGGCGTGCCGACGCGAGACGATCACCTCGAACCCCGCGCGCAGCATCCGCTCGCGATCGCCCGACAGGGCCGCCGCCGTCAGGCGCTGAACGATCTCGGGCGCCGTCGTCTTGGACTGCGAGCCGCCGCAGGTCGTGCAGCCGAGCATCAGCGTGCGGACCCGGTGCGGGGCGGCGAGCGCGAGCTCCTGCGCGACCATCCCGCCCATCGAGATGCCGAGCACGTTCGCGTCGGCGACGTCGAGCGCATCGAGCAGCGCGAGCGCGTCGGCGGCGAGACCGGCGACGGTCAGCGGTCCCGCCAGCGGCCCGCTGCGCCCGACCCCGCGGAAGTCGTACAGCAGCAGCTCGAAGTCGCGCTCCAGCTCGCGCAGAAACGGCTCGCCCCAGTGCGTGCTGTTGGCGCCCATGCCCTGGATCAGCAGCAGCGGCACCCCGTTGCCGCGGCGCTCGTAGTGCAGCTCGCTGCCGGCGACACCCACCAGTGGCACGCGACGAACGCTAGCGCGCGCGACAATTCGCCCGCGCCGCCGGGTTCTTTGGCAGGGTTACGCGCATGCGCATCCACAGACTGCTCCTCGTGACACTGATGACCGCGACCGCTGTGGCGCTCGTCGCCTGCGGCGACGACGGGCCGGGCAAGCTCAGCGAGGAGAAGGTCTACACGCTCAAAGGCAACGGGTTCAGCGTGAAGATCCCCGGCAAGCCCGAGCGCAAGGTGATCGCCGCCGAGACGTCGGAGGGCGCGGTGCCGGTCATCACCTACATCTCGACGGGCGACCCGGATGGCATCTCGCTGAGCGTGCTGCGCGTCCCCGAGAAGGTCAAGCCCGACCTCGACGCCGCCATGAAGGGGATCGCGACGAACGTCAAGGGCACGCTCACGAACCACACGAAGGCGACCTACCGGGGCTTCGAGTCGCGCGACGCGGTGATCAAGGACGCGCGCGGCGAAGGCGACGACGACGACGACCAGGGCACGGTCTTCGCCCGCGTGATCCTCGCCAAGGGCCGCGTCTACCAGCTGCAGTACGCGACCGATGGCGCCGCCACGACGGCGCCGGTCTTCACGCGCTTCGCCGCCTCGCTGAGGATCGAATGACGTCTTCTGCGCACGCGAACGTCAATCCGCCTGGCTTCCGTTCATACTGGGCGCGAATCGGGTAGCGAGCACGTTCGAAATCTGGTTCGCAGGCCTGATCGGGGAACAGGGTGGGCTGGGGAGCCGTTACACCCGACAGAACGAGGGGGCCGTGGCATGAGCGTGCAGACATCCACCTTGATGCGATGCGAACGCTGCCGGGCCGTGATCAGCAACGCGGAGGCCATGGACATGATCCGCCATGGCGTGCCGTGCGGCGTCTGCGGTGGCACGCTGACGCTCTGCAACGGGCAGTGGCGCGAGGAGACCGCCACCGGCCGCGCTCGCGCTGACGGGGCGCCAAGCTCGCCGGAACGGCGCCTGCTCGGCGTGCTGCGCGAGGCCGACGGCGAGCCCGTCGCCGCGCAGATGCTCGCCCGAGCGGGCATCGACGACCCCGCCACCGCGATCTTCGAGCTCGAGCGCGCCGGGCATTGCATCGAGCGCGCGTATGCCGACGCCTCCAACGGGCGGCGGCGCTTCCTCGGCTATCGCCTGCGCCGCGGCAGCCAGCGTCAGGCGGGCGGTTCCCAGCCCAGCACGTCGCTGTAGCCGAGCATCAGCTCGCTCCACGCCGTCTGAAGCTCGCTGCGCGCGGCGTCGAGGATCTCCGGCGGCGCCGGCTCCGGCGCCCAGCGGTTCTTGATCGGATCGGTCGCGACGAGCGACTCGAGCTCCTTGGAGGCGGTCCGCAGGCGCTCGCTCGCGCGCCGTAGCCGGCGTCGTTCGTCCTCCGTCAGCTCCTCTGGCGCGCGCGGCATCGGGCGCATCATGCCTCAACGGCGGGCGCGGTGAGCGGCCCTGCGCGGCGTATGGAGCGG
The DNA here is from genome assembly GCA_963780585.1 of uncultured Actinomycetes bacterium. Taxonomy (GTDB): domain Bacteria; phylum Actinomycetota; class Thermoleophilia; order Solirubrobacterales; family Solirubrobacteraceae; genus CADCVQ01. The sequence goes on along the minus strand of CAWADD010000018.1, from coordinate 21,226 downwards.
GCGAGCGCACCCGCGACCTATCGTTGACCGCCGATGAGCACCGCCACAAGCCACCGCCGCCCGCGCATCCTCGGCACACGCGCGCTGCTGTTGTCGGCCGCTGCCGCGATGGCTGTGCCTCGTCGCGCCGGCGTCGGCCGCGCCGTTCAACGGGCGGATCGCGTTCGCGAGCCTGCGCGCCGACCCGCAGTCGCGGAGCTTCGACATCTACAGCATGAACGCCGACGGGACCGGCGTCAGGCGGCTCACGACGAACCCCGACGGCGACCGCCAGCCCGACTGGTCGCCGGACGGCACGAGCATCGCCTATACGATCGACAAGCCCGACTCGGCGGTGAACTTCGAGGTCGCACGGATGACCGCCGCCGGCAGCGACCACCTGCGCCTGACGACGACGGCGACGGGCGAGGCGTCGAGCCAGCCCGCCTGGCTGCCGGACGGCCGCGGGATCCTCTTTCGCCGCAGCGGCCCGACGAGCCGCGTCTCGTCGATCTGGCAGATGGGACCGCTCGGCGAGAGCCCCGCGCTGCGCTTCACCACGCCCTACCCCGCGCTCTACCCGAGCTGGGCGCCCGACGGGCGCCGCGTCGTGTACGCCGGCATCCGCTCCCCCGTCGGCGACAGCGATCGCGTGATCATCAGCGAGAACGCCGACGGCGGCGGGTTGCTCACGCTGTTCGACGTCGCGGGCGCGTACGACTCGGCGCCGACGTGGTCGCCCGACGGCGCGCGGATCGCGTTCGAGAGCAACGCCGACGTCGACGGCGCCAACCCGGAGGGCGACATGGAGATCTGGGTGATGGCCGCCGACGGCAGCGCTGCCGTCCAGCTGACGCGCAACGCCCTGCACGACGAGGGCCCGGCCTGGTCGCCCGACGGGCGCCTGCTCGCCTACACGAGCGGCCCGGACGACACGCACGGCGACATCCACGTGATGACCGCGGCCGGGCGCCAGCTGCGCCGGCTGACGACGTTCGCCGGGGCCGACGAGTCGCCCGACTGGCAGGCGATCGAAGCCCCGCGCACCGACAAGAGCTGCGGCGACGCCGTCCGCGTCGGGCGCGGCGCGCGCGACGTGCGCGGCGCCGGACGCGGCCTGACGTGCGCGCAGGCGCGCGGCCTGGCGCGCCGCTGGGTGCAGGCGGGCCGGCCGCGGCGCGTGCGCGGCTACGTCGCGACCGTCGCCGACTTCGGCGGCCTGCGCCGCGTCGAGCTGCGCCGTCGGGACCGCGGTCGCACGAAGCTCGTCGCGTTCCTGTACCAGCCGTCCTCGCGCTAGCGCCCCCGCGCCGCGCGCACGGCCCTACCCGCGCGCCCGCCGATCGCCGCCAGCACGCCCTCGGCGATCCGCCGCGGACGCGGACCGATCCCGAGCACCTTCGCGAGATCGTTGCGCGGGTCGACCTCGAGCACCTTCGCGCCGGCAGCGACGGGCACCCCGTCGTGCACGAGCCCGCGCAGGATCCCGTCGAGCGGGGCGAGCAGCTGCTCGTCGCCGATCGCCGCCACCAGCTCGCCGGCGTGCACGCGCTGCGCGATCTGCGCGCTCGTGCGCATGACGCCCGCCAGCGGCGCGTAGACGAAGCGATCGCGCGCGTGCCCTTCGAAGCTGCGCGGCTCGCCGCCGAGCGCCTGCGTCGGCCCGTCGCTGACGATCGCGCCGAGCCCGTCGCCCCACTGCGTCTCGATCGCGAGATCGGTCGTCACGCCGGCGACGAAGTTCGGCCCGAGCCCGATCGTCAGCGCCGCGAGACCGCGCTGCGACTCGGGCTGCGCGCGCTTGCGCATGCGCGCGTCGACGAGCACGTCGGGGATCAGTGCGGCGAGCACGTCGCCGAGCTCGGCGGTCGTCAGCAGGACCTCGGCACCGCCGTCGCTCAGCTCCGCGACGGAGTCCACGCGCCGCCCCCGCACGCCCTCGAGCTCGCAGGCGCCGTCGAAGATCGCGTCCGCGAAGGCCATCCCGCGACGCGGCGCCGCGGGCAGCGCGACGTCGTGGACGACGACCTCGTGACCGCCGCGCAGCAGCAGGTGGGCGACGGCCGAGCCGACGTCGCCGCAGCCTCTGATCAGGACGCGGGCCACGGCCCGGACCGTAGCGTCCCGTGGCTACAGCCGCGCGAGGATGGCGCGCGCGAGCGCCTGCGCGGATCCGGGCGCGAAGTCGAGGAACAGCGACGGCTCGATCAGCTCGAGCTCGAGCACCGCGGGCGTCCCGTGGCAGTCGCGCAGCACGTCGACGCGGGCGTAGAGCGGGCGCCCGAAGCGCTGCTCGACGAGCGCGTGCGCGCGCTGGCCGAGCGCGACGACGTCCGGCGCGGGTTCCCAGCGGCTCATCTGCTCGGGCGCGAAGAGCCCCTCGACCGGAGCGCGATCGAGCCGCAGCAGCGGTCCCTTGCGCATCGCGTGCGACAGCGCGCCGTCGATGAGGACGAGCTCCGTCTCGGCCTCGTCGCCGTCGACGGCGTCGAGGTAGGGCTGCAGCAGCACCTCGTGCCCACCGGCATGCAGCGCGGCGACGTGCGCGCGGGCGTCGTCGTGACGATCCTCGTCGAAGACCGCGGCGCCGCGCGAGCCGGCGGCGACGGAGGGCTTGACGACGAAGCGCCCGCGCGGCGGCTCCAGGGGAGCGCCTGGCGCGAGGTGCTCGGTCGCGATCGTCGCGACGTCGGCGGCCGCGAGCTCGAGCAGGTAGCGCTTGTCGGCGTTCCAGGCGATGACGTCGGGCGCGTTGAGCAGCCGTGCGCCGACCGCGCGGGCCCAGCCGAGGAACCGGCCGAGGGCGAACGTGTAGTCCCACGTCGAGCGCAGGACGACGAGGTCGTAGCGCTCCCAGCCGCCGGCCGGCGCGGCGTCCCAGACCTCCGGACGCGCCTCGATCCCGTGCTCGCGCAGCGCGTCGAGCAGCAGGCGTCCCTCGGCGTCGAGCCGCGGGTGCTCGGCGCAGGTGGCGATCGCAACGGCGAGCGGCATCCCGCGCGAGCCGCCGTCAGCCGACGAACTCGATGTCGACGGGCTCGCCGGCACGCAGGACCTCGCGGTCCTCGGGGACGAGCGCGAGCACCGGGACGCCGAGCATCGAGGTGAGGATGTGCGAGCGCTGGTCGCCGTTGGGCGTGACGTGCCAGCCGTCGTCGTGCATCTTCGCGTGGCAGCGGATCACCGACGTGCGGCCGATCGTCCCGGGCAGGTCGGTCTCCGCGACGCCGCGTGCCGTGTGCAGGTTGAGGTTGCGGCCCAGCATCCCGTACAGGGCGGGGACCACGAGCACCCGAAACGCCGTCAGCGCCGACGCCGGGTTGCCCGGCAGCGCGAACGCGAGCGTGCCGTCCGGCGCGACGTAGAGGCAGACCTGCCCGCCCGGCTTCAGGCTGACGCGGCAGAAGACCTGCTGCGCGCCGAGCTGCTCGAGCGACGGGCGCACGTGGTCGTGCGGTCCGACCGACACGCCGCCGACGGTCGCGACGATGTCGGCGCCCTCGAGCGCCCCCGCGAGCGCCTCGATCGTCGCGTCGCGGTCGTCGCCGACGCGCACGCTCGTGATGATCTCGGCGCCGGCGGCGCGGGCGGCGGCCGTCAGGGCGGGCGCGTTGGCATCGCGGATCTGGCCGGGCGCCAGCTGCGGGCCTGGCGCGACGAGTTCGTCGCCGGTGCTCACGAGCGCGATCCGCGGGCGCCGCACGACGACGGGGCGGGCGATGTTCACCGCCGCCAGCGCGCCGACCTCGGCCGAGCCGATCAGCGTGCCGGCGTGGAGGATCGTCTCGCCGTTGCGGATGTCCTCGCCCGCGTAGCGCACGTCGCTGCCGGCCGGGACCTCCTCGTTGACGATCACCGCTCCGTCCTCGACCTCGGTCATCTCCTGGCGCACGACGGCGTCCGCGCCGTCCGGGATCACCGCGCCGGTCGAGACGCGGATCGCGGTGCCGTGCTCGACGGGCAGCTGCGCGAGCGAGCCCGCGCGCGACTCGCCGACGATCCGCAGCGCGACCGGCGCGTCGATCGTGTCCGAGGCCACGACGGCGAACCCGTCCATCCCCGAGGAGTCAAACGGCGGCAGGTCGTTGGGCGCGACGGCGTCCTCCGCGAGCACGCGGCCGAGCGCGTCCTCGAGCGTGACCTCCTCGCCGGCCAGGCGGTCGAGCTGCTCGAGCACGAGCCGTCTGGCCTCCTCGATCGAGATGCGCTTCGCTTCGCCGCCCATGCGCGCGTGACCGTATCGAAGGGCGATCGGTGATCGAGAGCGAGCGCACCGCCGTACGGGTAGGTATGCACTGGCAACGCGCCAAGTCCAGCGGGCGGCCCCCGCGCGATGCGTCAGAATCGAGGCTGGCTTGATCGTCTACCACGGCACAACCGTCGACTGTCGCGAGGGCATCATCGAAGAGGGCCTGCGACCGGGCACGTACGTCGCACCGAACCGCGCGCTGGCACAGGACTACGCGTTCGACCGCGCGATCACGATCGGCGCCGACGCCTGCGTGCTGTTCGAGCTCGACGTGCCGGAGCCGATGATCGCCAAGGTCGAGGCCTGGTGGTGGACCGGCGAGCAGCTGCTGCTGCCGCTCGGCTGCCCGCCCTCATGCATCCTCTCGATCGACGACTCCGACCCGCGGCCGTTTCAGATCGTCGAGGGCTGAGCCGGCGGCGCGCGCCGGTGCGCTAGGCGACGCGCAGCGCGTGGCGCGTCTCGACGCGCTCGCGAGCGACGAGCGTGGCGCGAGCCTCCTCGCGACAGATGCGCCAGAAGTGCGAGGCGTTGAGCGCGTGCTGAAACTCGCGGCGGATGAGCTCGGCGGCCTGCTCGTCGGTCATGTCGGGCGTGCGCTCGAAGAGCTCGAGCTCGACCTCGTAGCGCGCGACGCCCTCCTGCGGCGTCTCCCGCGAACGCACGTTGACATCGATCTCGTGCGCGCTGAGGCGGCCGAAGTACGACGCGTTGAGGGCCAGCGAGAACTCGCTGCGCAGGAGCGCGAGGGCGCGCCCGTCGCTGGCGGCGCCGGCGCGCTCGAGGACGTCGAGCTCGATCCGGTAGCGCGTGGTGTGATCGTGGTTCATCGTCGCCTTGGGTAACGGCCCCGCGGACCACAGGTCGCGCGAACGCGAGACGACTGGACGAATGGACGACTCGCATTCGTCCTGCACCAACCGCACCGTCGACACCGCCGCCCACTATAGGAGTCGGCTCCGGCGAACTTGACAGAACGGCTCCCTACGGCCACGATCCCCGCGTGCCGATCTACGACTATTCCTGCATTTCCTGCGACGAGCGCTTCGAAGAGCTCAGTCGCTCCGACGCACCGTCACCGCCATGCCCGTCATGTGGCGCCGCGGAGACCGAGCGTCTCCTGTCGACGTTCCTCACGCCGAACATGGCCTCCGGCCAGCGCCGCTTTCAGCGCGATGTCGGCTCGGCGATGGCCGATATGGGCTGCTGCGGCGGGGGCGGCTGCGGTACCCACGCCGGTTGAGTTCGCACCGCCGATCGGGGCGGTGAGATGACGATCGACCTCGCCGAGCTGCGCCCGGAGGCGATCGAGGCCGCCGACGCGCGAGCGCTCGAGCTGCTCGCCGGCGGACAGGCCGACGAGGCGCTGTCGCTGCTGCGCGGGATCGTTCAGCGCGCCGTCACGAAGCACGGCGACGAGAGCGTCCTGACCGGGACCGCCCAGTTCAAGCTCGCCGAGATGCTGCGCCGCACGGGCGCGCCGGAGGCCGAGCAGCTCGGCTGCCTGACCGACGCGATCAAGGCGTTCTCGGCATCGGTCGGGCCGACCGATCCACAGACGACGGCCGCCTTCGCCCGCCTCGCGCACGTCGCGCTGGCGGCACAGGCCGTCGAGATCGCCGTCACCGCCGGGATGCAGGCGATCGCCGGCCTGCAGTCGCGCGGCGAGGGCGAGACGACGGCGGCGGGCGGGATCTACGCCGCGCTCGCGATGGCCGCGGCCGCGCGCCACTCGCCCGCGGCGCCGGGCGCCGCGGAGCGCGCGTACAGCTTCACGCAGGACGCCGGCGGCGACGACGCCGACCGCCGCCGCGCGCTCGCCGCCTGGCGCTCGCTGGGCCAGCCGCGCCGGCTCGCCGTCACCGACGAGCTCTCGCTCGTCGGGTTCGGGACGCCGCCCGCGGTCGTCGTCGAGTTCGACCACGTCGCGCCCGATGGCGCGCTGGACCAGCACAACCACCCGCTGCGGCTCGACAGCGCGCGCGAGCTGCGCGAGCGGATCGCCAAGCCGCCGTTCGCGTGGCGCGCATCGGGCGGTGGCTTCGAGGTCGTCAGCCGGCCGGCCGGCGGCGGCGCCGTGCGCTTCGGCGCCGACGTCGAGGCGGCGCTCGACGCCGACGCGCTGGCGAGCCTGCGAGCGGCCCTCGGCGACGCGCTGTCGGGCGTCAGCGGCGAGCCCGCGCCGGGCCGCAACGACCCCTGCCCGTGTGGCTCGGGCCGCAAGTACAAGCGCTGCTGCGGGCTCTAGCCGGCCAGCGCGCGCGGGGCAACGCCTACAGGCCCGACGGGTGCCGCGAGACGTAACCGGCGGTCGAAACCATCGACGGCTGCCAGCGCGAGCCGGTCTGGTCGCGCCCGCTCGTGTCGAAGCGCACGCCGCCGATCGTCATGAACGCGTGGCTTGGCTTCGCGTAGACGGTGATCCAGCGTCCGGGTCCGGGCTCGCCCCACCCCATGAACCCCGATGAGTCCAGCGAGGTCGACAGCAGCCCGCCGCCGCGCAGCGCGTACGAGACCGAGCCCGAGCAGTCATAGCCGCTGTCGAAGCCGCTGCCGTGCCCGCCGCCGTAGCGGTACGGGGCGCGCGCGATCTGGTTGGCCGCGACGACGACGTTGCGCACGCGCTCGGGCAGGCGCGCGACGGTCAGCCCGGCGAGGACCAAGCGCGCGACCGCGAGCTTCGGCGCGCGCACGACCGTGCGGATGTTCGGGTAGCCGAGCCGCGTCCACACCGCCGGCCCGACGACCCCGGTGGCCCGCAACTCATGCCGGCGCTGCAGGCGCCGCACGGCGTCCGCTGTCGCCGGACCGAAGATCCCGTCGGCCGTCAGCTTGAGCGCCTTCTGGACGAGCTTCACGCGGCTGCCGCGGGACACCACGCGCGGCTCGCGGCGTGTCGTTCGCTTCCGTAGCGGCCCGCGAACGCGCTGCGCCCAACCGCCGACCTTCCTGTCGGCCCCGCGCTTCTGGCGCTCGCGGATGCCCTTGACGAGCTTCCACGTCTCCGCGCCGACGATGCCGTCGGCGGTCATCCCGTGACGGCGCTGGAAGCGCTTGACGGCAGCCCTCGTGGCAGCAGAGAACACGCGCCCTGCACGCATCCGGAAGGCCTTATGCAGCGCGGCGACGCGCGGTCCGCGTACGCCGAGCTTCAGGACGCCGCGCTTCGCCTTGCGGGCGCCGCCTGCGGGCCGGCGCGAAGCCGGGCGCTTCGCCGCGTCGCCCCTGCGGTCCGATTGGCGCTTCTGGCGCTCGCGGATGGCCTTGATGAGCTTCCACGTCTGCGCGCCGACGACGCCGTCCGCGGTCAGGTCGTGGCGACGCTGGAAGCGCTCCACCGCAGCCTGCGTCGCGGACGAGAAGACGCGTCGGTCGCCCATCCGAAATGCCTTGTGCACGGCGGCGACGCGCGGTCCGCGCGCGCCGAACTTCAGGACGCCGCCCTTGCGGCCCGACCGGCGCTTCTGGCGCTCGCGGATGCCCTTGATGAGCTTCCACGTTTGCGCGCCGACGACACCGTCCGCGGTCAGGTCGTGGCGCCGCTGAAAGCGCTCCACCGCGCCCTGCGTCGCGGACGAGTACGTGCGCCCCGGCGACATGCCGAAGGCCTTGTGCACGGCGGCGACGCGCGGCCCGCTCGTGCCGACCTTCAGCACCCCGGCGGCGTGCGCGCCGACCGGGAACACGAGCGTGCACAGGATCACGCCGGCCACACCCGGGCCGAGCGCGACCGCGCCCCGTTTCGTGAATGCTGCAGCTCGCATGACCCCCCCAGATCGCGCCGGTGACCCCGTGCGCAAGCGGCGACCGTTGTACCGAAAGAAGGTCCGTTTTCCTGCACAATGCGTTGCAGGGGCGTTCCAGTGGAGGGCTTCGCGGCCCGCCGTCGACGGGCGCGTGCGTGCCCTGGATTCGCCGGCCGGCGAGGCGGCCTAGCCGGTGGGCGGCGGGTCCAGCTCGATGCGCATCGCGCCGGCGAGCGTGCCGCCGAGCACGTGCTCGGCGCCGCCGAAGCGGACCGTGATCGGGCCGCCGAACGGCTCCCGCGCGCTCACGCGGCAGTCATCGCCGATCGCTATTCCACGCTCGGCGAGATAGCGCAGCATCGCCGGATCCGAATCCGACACGCGCACGAAGCGCCCGCCGGCCCCGACCGGCAGGCTCGCGAGCGAGTCGGTCTCGCCCTCGTCGATGACGAGGTCGCGGTCGGGGATCGGATCGCCGTGCGGATCGTGCGTCGGGTGCCCGAGCTTGGCGGCGATGCGCGCCTCGAGATCCTCTGACAGCACGTGCTCGAGCGCTTCGGCCTCTTCGTGGACGCGATCCCATGGCACGTCGAGGTGCTCTGCGAGATAGAGCTCGAGCAGGCGGTGGTGGCGCAGCATCTCGAGCGCGAGCCGCTCGCCATCCGGCGTCAGGCGCACGCCGTGGTATGGCTCGTGGATCGCCAGGCCGCGCTCGGCGAGCTTCCTGACCATTGCCGACGCCGACGCCGGCGTCACCCCGCAGCGCTCGGCGAGCGCGTTCGTGCTGACCGGATCTCCGCCGGCGCGCTGCTGCAGCGAGTAGATCGACTTCGCGTAGTCCTCGATCGCGTGGCTCTGCCCGGTGCCGTGTGCCGCGGCCATCGCTACACGCTGACGAGCAGCCCGGTCGCGAACATCAGCGCGAGGCCGCCGAGCAGGCCCGCGACGACGCGCGGCTGCAGGCTGCGCTCGCCGTCGGCCCGCAGCGTTGGCGCGAGCTGGACGATGACCTGGGCGATCGCCCCCGCGCCGGCCCCGAAGAGGAACGCGGCGAGGGAGTTGTTGAACGCCGAGGCGCCGATCCAGGCGCCGAGCACGGCCGGCGCGCCGGCGACGATGCCGAGCGTCGCGAGGCGCCCGAGCGACGGCCGTTCGCCGGCGATCGGCGCGACGATCGCCAGACCCTCGGTCGTGTTGTGCAGCGCGAATCCGACGACGAGGAAGGCGCCGAGGGCGAGCGCACCGGTCGCGTACGAGGTGCCGATCGCGAGCCCCTCGCCGAGGTTGTGGAGTCCGATGCCGACCGCGATCAGGAGCGCGAGCGTCGTTCCGCTCGCGCCCGCCGCGGCGCTCGTCCGGCGCCGCTGCGCGAGCCATGCGCCGACGCCGGTGAGCGCGAGGTAGGCGACGGCCGCGCCGAGGAAGACGAGCCCGACGCCGCCGAACGCCTGCGACCCCTCCCCCGCGAGCTCGACGCCCTCGAGCGTCGCGTCGATCGCGAGGAACCCGAGCAGCCCGACCGTGAGCGCCATCACGACGCGCAGCCAACCCGGCGGGATGCGCCGCAGCCACGGCAGCCAGAGCATCCCGAGCGCGATCGGGATCACGCCGACATAGATGCCGAGCAGCGCCATCAGGCCGTAGAAGCCGATGTCGGCGTCGGGCGTCTGCACGGCGACCGGGATCTCTTGCACGATCGTGCCGCCGGTCGAGGTCAGCATCGCGACCTCGTAGGCCTCGCCCTCGATCCACGGGTAGGTGACCGTCAGCTTCTCGGACGCCAGGCGCCCGATCGGCTGCCGAGCGCCCGCGAAGGAGACGAACGCGTCGTTGACGAAGACCTGCGCGACGGAGACCGCATCGGGACCGTCGTTGCGGACGGTCAGCTCGATCGCGCCGGGCACGAGCTTCGTGCGCTCGACCGCAAGCTCCTCGGCCAGCGGGCCGCGGCGGTCGCCGAGACCCGGGCCGCCGAGCGCCGCGAACGTGCCGACGGCGGCGATGATCAGCAGCAGCGGGACGAGCCCGAGCGCCCATGCGGGCATGCCGCGCGCGGCGCCCGGCCGGGCGGTGATGTCGCCCGCTTCCACTACGTGACCTCGAAGAAGCCCATCCAGCCCAGCTCGGTGAACTCCGACTGGTGGGCGTGGAACATGTACTTGCCGGCGTTCGGGAAGCGCAGCTCGATGATCCCGCGCTGGCCCTGGCAGAGCATCACGGTGTCGGTCAGCTCGCTGGGCGTCTTCGACGTCCCGGTCGGGATGTAGTCAAACAGGTTGCCGTGCAGGTGGAAGGAGTTGATCAGGTCGAACTCGAGGACGTTGACGAGGTACAGCCGCACGAGCGCGTTGCGCTTGACCTCGATCGGCCGCTCGGCGTACGCGAAGCCGATCGTGTTGGCGGCGTAGACCTCGTTGGCGGAGTCGAAGTTCGTGTCGAAGCCGTTCATCACCATCACCAGCTCGTCGGCCTTCTCGCGCGGCTCCTTGGGATCGATGATGAACGTCCCGTAGAGCCCCTTGGAGATGTGCGACGCGAGCGGCCGCACGTGGCAGTGGTAGAGGTGCAGGCCGAACGGCGCCGCGTCGAACTCGTAGACGAACTCCTTGCCCGGAGCGATCGGATCGATGCCGTCCATCGCCGCCGGATGGATCCCGTGGAAGTGGATCGAGTGCGGGTGGTCGGAGCCGTTGATGAAGCGGATCCGGAGCCGGTCGCCCTCGGTCGCGCGCAGCGTCGGTCCGGGAACGCGGCCGTTGTAGCTCCAGGCCGTGTACGTCACGCCCGGCGCGATCTCGATGTCCTGCTCGGCCGCCGCCAGCGTCCACTCGCGCAGCGTGCGTCCGCCGGGCAGCTTGCTCGTCTTGCCGTAGTCGAAGTCGCGCACGAGCACGTGCGGGTCGAAGCCGTTGGCCTTGTGGTCGACCTCGCCGCCGCGAAAGCCGCCGTGGCCGTTGCCGGCCCCGTGGTCGGAGTGCTGCTCGGGCGCGGCGGCGGCGGCGCTGCCGTGCGAGTGCGGGATCGTCGCGTGCAACGCGGTTGCGCCGAGGCCCACGGCGGGGACCGCGCGGAGCAGGTTGCGTCGTGTCAGTCGTGCCACGCGACAAATTATGGCATGTCTAAATCTTTTGTTGTTATCACCACGTTACCGTGCCGCGCGGCCGCTACCCGCAGCCTTCTTGCGCCAGCCCCGCGCGCCCGCTCGCGACGGCGCGCAGGACGCGCTCGCCGCCGACCGGCCCCCTCGTCGCGGTCGAGTCGATCCGCACGCGGTACGTGCGTCCGGGCTTCAGACCGCGCAACGGGGCGCAGACGACCTGGCGGCCGTAGGCGCCGTAGACGCGCTGCAGCCGCGTTGCGATCGGGCGTCCGCCGCCCTTGCCCGCGCTCGCGACGAAGCGGACCCTGGCCGAGCCGCAGCGCGCATCGACGAGCCCGTATGCGTAGCCGCGGCCGCGGCCGATGTAGCGCGCACGGAGCGTGAGCAGCGTCGGTCTGCTCGCCGCGGGCGGGCGCGGGCCGGGCGGACCGCCGGCGATGCGGCCTAGCAGCAGGCCGCCGCCGGCCGCGCGGCCCGCGACGACAAGCTTTCCGTCGGGCTGGGTCAGCGCGCCGAATCCACCGTCGAGGGCAGGGTCGCCCGGCGCGCCGGGCGGGCCGCCGACGACGCCCCCGTAGCCGCGCGACGCGTAGGAGCAGTCGAGCCCGCCGCCGGGCGCCATCCGCACCGTGTACGCGCCGCCGACGGCGTCGGATCCCGTCGCGAAGACGGTCCCTTCCGCCGTCTGGGCGAGCGCGCGCACGATCGACCGCGGCGCGATCCGCTTCGGCCCGACGTCGAAGTGCGCGCGCACGATCCCGCCGCGACCGAACGTCACGCTGAGCTCGCCGTCGACGAGCAGCCGCACGATCACGGCCTGGTCGTTGCCGAGCACGTCGCTGCCGCGCCCGGCGGCCCACAACGAGCCGTCGTTCTTGAGCAGCAGCGCGTGAAACGCCGAGCGCGCCGGCCGTGCCGCCGAGCCAAAGCCGGCCTGCACGAGCACGCGACCGCCACGTCCGAAGCCGCGCATGATCCGGCCGCTGGCGCTCAGCCGCGCGACGACGCCGCGCTGCGATCCGTTCGGCGCGCTCGCGCGCCCGGCGATGACGACCGACCCGTCCGGCAGCGCCACGAGCGCGTTGGCCTTCGAGCGAGCGGGCCGGCGGGCGCTGCGCGCGCCGAGCAGCAGCACCGTGAAGCCGCCGTCGCCGAAGGACGGGTCGGGGACGCCGCGGTCGCTGAGGCGGCCGACGACGATCTGCTCGCCGGGCTCGCCGTCCTCGTACGGGTCATCGCTTGGCACCCCGACGCTGCCGGCGACGAGGATCTGGCCGCTCGGCGTCAGGGCGAGCGCGGCGAGACCGCCGTCCGCGGGCATCCCGCCGCCGCGTGAGAGATCGCGCAGGACGACGCCACCGGCGCCGAAAAGGCCGTCGAGCGCGCCATCGGCGAGGTAGCGCGCGACCATGATCGCGTTGCCGGCGACGCCGCCGACGATCGTGCTGCCGTCGGGCGCGACGGCGAGCGCGCCGCCGCGCTGCGGCGATGGCGCCTGCGCTCCGAAGCGATCGAGGCGGCTTCCGCTGCCGCCGAACGAGGTGTCGAGCGCACCGCCGGCGGTGAAGCGGGCCACGAGCGTGCGCTCGCCGCCCGACGCGCGCAGGTCGCCCGCGACCGTCAGCGCGCCGCCGGGGCCGAGCGCGACCGCCGCCGCCCGCGCGCCGCTGCCGAACGGCGCCTGCGCGAGCCCGCGGCGGCCGAACTCCGCGTCCGGGAACCCGGCCAGGGCGTGTGCCGCCCCGGCCCCCGCCAGCCCGAGCGCGAGCGCGCCGCAGGCCGCGGTCGTGAGCGCCGCCGCGCGCCCCATCACGCCGCCCCGCCGGCCGCGCCGTCGGCCGGGAAGATCGCGAGGTTGGCGCGCGGGACGTCGCCGAAGCCCGCGAAGCTTCCCGCCGCGAAGACGCGCGCGTCGTCGGCGAGCAGCGCGTCGATCGCGTTGGACGCCGGTCGTGGCTGTGGCGAGAACGTCGCCGACGGGCGGCCGGTCGCGGAGCTGACGGCGGCCAGGCCAGCGCGCCGGCGCCCGCCGACGGTCTCGAAGGAGCCCGCGACGTAGAGCCGGTCGCCGGCCAGCGCGATCGCGCTGACGGCGCCGTTCGGAGCGGGCTTGAAGTCGCGCACGAGCTCGCCCGACTTCGCCTCGAGCGCGACGAGGTTGTTGCGGTACAGCGCGATCTTGCGCGGCTTGAGCTTGCGACCCTTGGGCTTCGAGCTGCGCGGGACGAGCTTCGTCCCGGTGCGCCGCGCGATCGAGCCGGCGACGTAGAGCTTCGCGCCGTCGAGCCGCAGCGCCTGCACGCTGCCCGACGTGTGCGCGTTGAATCCGTAGTCGATCGTCCCGTGCCCGGCGCGCAGCGCGATCAGCCCGGAGCGGTACTGGTACGTGCGCTTGGCGCCGCGCTTGAGCGTGCGCGAGACGTTGATGTCGCCGCCCGCCAGGATTCGCTTGCCGATCGCCACGATCGCGTGGACGGTCTGGTAGCGCAGCTTCGCGTTGCGGGCGCTGCGCGGCGCGTTGAAGGCCGCGACGACCCGGTTGGAGGCGAGGTCGATCGCCGCGACGGCCGGGTGCAGCCGGCCGCCGACCTTCTGGAACGAGCCGCCGGCGTACAGCCGCCCGCCGGCCGGCACGAGCGTGCTGATCGACCCGTCGACGGCGACGTTCATCGCGTTCAGGGCGCCGGTGGAGACGTCGAAGGAGGCGACCCGCCGGCGCTTGGCGCCGTTCGCGACCGTGAAGTCGCCGCCCGCGAAGAGCCGTCCGCCCGAGAGCGCGAGCGCCGTCACGTCGTCGTCGGTGCCTGCCGCGAAGCCCGCGACGGGCGCACCGGTCGCGCCGTCGAGCGCCGCCAGGTGCGCCGCCGGCGTGCGCGGCGCGCTCGTGAACTTGCCTGCTGCGACGAGCCGCCCGTCGCTCAGCGCGAGGCCGTAGACGTCGTCGTCTGGGTCGGGGTTGAAGGCCTCGTCGACCGCGCCGCTGCCGAGGTCGACCGCGGCGAGCCGGTTGCGCGGCTGCTCGTTGACCTTCGTGAACTCGCCGCCGATGTAGAGCTTCGAGCCGAGGATCGCGAGCGTGTACGCGTCCTTGTCGAGGAACAGCCGGAAGTCCTGGCTCGCCTCACCCGTTGTCGGGTCGATCGAGGCGAGCGAGTTGTTGAAGCTGCGCGAGATCTCCGTGAAGCGGCCGGCGACGAACAGCCGCGTTCCGTCCGTCGTGATGTTGTAGACGTTGCCGTTCGTCGACGGGCTGAAGTTCGTGTCGAGCGCGCCGGTGGCGATGTCGAAGGCGGCCAGCCCGGCGCGGCTGCGGCCGCTGACCTCCGTGAAGGCACCGCCGATGTAGAAGCGCGTGCCGAGCGCGACGACGGCGTCGACCTGGCCGTTGGGCACGGCGTCGAAGGCCGGATCGAGCGCGCCGGTCGTGGCGTCGAGCACGGCGATGAAGCTGCGGCTGCGCCCCGCGATGCCGGTGAAGCGCCCGTTCACGAACAGCCGGTTGCCGGAGATCGCGAGATCCTGGACGCTCATGTCGGCGCCCGGGTTGAAGCCGTCCAGCGCGGCGCCGGATACGGGGTCGAGCGCCGCGATGCGGCGCCGGATCGCCTCGCCGACGTGCAGGAACTCGCCGCCGATGTAGAGCCGCCCGGCGTCGAGCACCGCCGTCAGCACGTCGCCGTCGACGACCGGCGCGAAGCCGGGATCGACGGCGCCCGAGGCGAGCACGTGGGCGACGTTCTTGCGCGCGACGCCGCCGATCGCCGTGAAGCGACCGCCGACGTAGTAGCCGCCGGCGCCGTCGGAGACGACGACGAAGCCGATCCCGCGCACGTCGGGGAACTGCGCGACGCGCAGTCCGCTGGCGGGATCGAGCATCACCCCGCCCCCGGTCGCCGGGCCGATCCGCGTGAAGGCGCCGCCGATGATGACCCTGCCGCCGCCGCGCACGAGCGCGTTGACCGAGTCGTTGGTGACGAAACCCGGCAGCGGAGCCGGCTGTGCCGGTGGCGCCGGCGGGAGCGCCGCGGAGGTCGTCGCAACGCCGACGAGGCCCGCCGTCGCGAGCGTCGCGAGCGTTGCCGCGGTCCAGCATCCAACCCGTCTGAACCTCGGCCCGCGCATGCCCGGCTCCCTCCCGTCGTGGTCTTGTCGAGAGCCGGAACGAAGCGCTCGCGGGCGAAGTTGCGCGCCGTCGCGGAGACGAAAAGACCCCGCGCCGCCGGGGCAACCGCTAGCGTAGGCGCCATCTGTACTCGAGACGGGAGCACTCAATGACCAAGCAGGAGCTCGCACAGAAGGTGGCTTCGGACACCGGCCTCAGCGGTTCTGATGCAAAAGGCGCGGTTGACGCCACCTTTGACGCGATCGCCGCAGAGCTCGCCGGAGGCGGCGAGGTTGCGGTCGCAGGCTTCGGCAAGTTCAGCGTGAGCGAGCGTTCCGCCCGCGAGGGTCGCAATCCGGCCACCGGCGAGCCGATCCAGATTGCGGCCAGCAACGCTGCGAAGTTCTCGGCGGCGGCGGCGCTCAAGAAAGCGCTGAACTAACGCCAGACGCGGACCGCGGCTCAGGCCGCAGCTCCGCCGCAGCTACAGGCTTTCGACGCTCGACCCCGGATGCGCCGCTCCGGCGCGGCCGGGGTCGAGCGTCGTCAAGCCCGTAGCTCCTTGCGCACGACGAGCTTCAGGCCCGACCAGACCTCGTCGATCGCGCAGACCTTGACGTCGACGAGCCCGCGTGGCAGCGCGATCTCGCGCACGACGTCCTCCGTGATGTCGGTCGGCACGCGTGACGCTCGCTTGGGCCAGGCGACCCAGATCATCCCCGCCGGCACGAGCTTCGGCTGCAGGCTCGCCAGACCGCGCGCGAGCGCGCTCGACTCGGTGACGAAGAGCATTGCGAGGTCGAGCTCGCCGCTCGCCCGGCGCAGCACGCGCGCGCCGTCGGGCAGCTCGCCGACGAGCTGCACGAACTGCTCGGGCGCGTCGACGTAATGCGCTCGCATGCCGGGCTTGAAGCCGAGTTTTCGCACGAGCGGGGTGCCCGAATAGCCGGCGCTCACCGGCCCTCCCGCGCGATCTCGGCGATCAGCTTCGCCACCCGTCCGCCCTGCCAGGCGAGCGGTGACGCGCCGGCCTCCTCGACGACGAAGCGCCCGCGCGGCAGCAGCTCGGCGTAGCGCTCGGCGACCGCGAGCGGGTGCCCCGGATCGGCCTCGTCGCGCGAGCCGATGACGAGCGCCGGGCACTCGATCTGCTCGAGCGCGTGCAGGTCCTCGAACGGGGCCGAGCGCGGCACGGCGCTGAGCGCGTCGGCGACCGCGTCGAGGTGCTGATGGACGGCCATCCGCTGGCGCAGCGCGCGCCCGACCGTCTCACGCCACTGCTCGGGGATCCGCTGGACGCCGAAGATCTCGGCGAAGCCGTCGATCCCGTCGTCGCGTAGGGCGTCGCTGAGCGCGTCCCAGCGCACGAGCCGTTCGCGGCCCTGAAATGCGACCGGGTCGTAGGCCGGCGTGATCGCCGCGATCGCAGCGACCCGCTCGGGCTGCTCGAGCGCGAAGCGCAGACACGTATGTGCTCCCATCGAGACGCCCGCCAGCACGGCGCGCTCGATCTCGAGCTCGTCGAGCACCGCGCGCAGGTCGCCGGCCAGCTCCTCATAGCCGTAGGCCTCCGGCGTCGGGCCGGGCGACGAGGCGCCGTGGCCGCGCGCGTCGTAGGCGACGACGCGGTGCCCGGCGCGCTGCAAGCCGTTGGAGCCCATCACGACGTAGCGGCGCGACGCCGTCACGCCGTGCAGCAGGATGACGGCGGGCCCCTCCCCGTCGTCGCTGAGGGCGATCGTGACCTCCTCGCCGGCGTCGATCGTGCGCTCCGCCATGCGCGTACCCTGTCATGCGATGACCGTGATCGACGTCAACGAAACGCAGTTCGAGACCGAGGTCCTGCAGCGCTCGGCCGAGCTTCCCGTCGTCGTCGACTTCTGGGCGCCCTGGTGCACGCCCTGCCACCAGCTCGGGCCTGTGCTCGAGCGGGCCGCCGCCGCGCGCGACGGCAAGGTCGTGCTCGCGAAGGTCGACACCGACGAGAACCCGCAGATCGCCAACCGCTACGACATCCAGGGCATCCCGGCCGTCAAGGCGTTCGTCGACGGCGAGGTCACGGCGGAGTTCGTCGGCGCGCAGTCGCCGACCCAGGTCGAGGCGTTCTTCGACGGCCTCGTCCCGTCGGAGACCAAGCAGCTGCTCGCCGCCGGCGACGAGGCGTCGCTGCGCCGCGTCCTCGAGCTCGAGCCCGCCAACGTCGACGCGAACACCGCGCTCGCGGAGCTGCTCTACCGCGCCGGCGACCACGATGCGGCGCTCGAGCGCCTGGGCAAGGCCAGCGGCAGCTTCCGCGCCGACGGCCTGCACGCCAGGATCGAGCTCGAAGGCTCCGGCGACGACCGGCCGCGCGTCGCGGAGGCGTTCAGCGCGCTCGACGCCGGCGACGCCGAGGGCGGCCTGGACATCCTCCTCGAGGAGCTCGAGGCCGCCGCCGGCGACGACCGCGAGCGTCTGCGCAAGGCGATCGTCGCGGTGCTCGACGAGCTCGGCGTCGAGCACCCGCTCGCGCGCGAAGCGCGCCGCCGCCTCGCGGCCGCGCTGTACTAGCGCCTGGGGTTCGCGAACAGCATCTCTGAGGGAGGTCGGTGCGTGCGCCCCGGCGGCCGATGGCGCCTTACGACCGCGGCGCATGGAGCGCAGTCAGCCGCTACGCCTGCGCCGCCGCCGCCGCGTGCTCGCGCACGAGCTCGGCGCTGCGCTCGGGCTGCTCCCAGAAGAACATGTGCCCCGAGCCCTCGAGCAGCTCCAGCCGCGCGCCGGGGATCAGGCGCGCGATGAGCTCGCCGTTCTCGGGCTCCATCAGCCGGTCCTCGGTCCCGTGGATGACGAGCGTCGGGACGTCGACGTCGCCGAGCCGCCCGCTCGTGTCGTGTCCCATGATCGCCGCCAGCTGGGCCATCATCACGGGCACCGGCGCGGGGTACTGGGACGCGACCTCGGCATAGATGTCATAGGCGCCTTCGCGGGCGGCGAACTTCGACGAGATCATGACCGCATAGCCGGCCTTCATCGCCTGCTCGTGGTCGCCCGACAGGACCGCTTCGGCGAGCATGCCGATCACGCTCAGGTCGGTCATCTTCGCCTCTGGCCCGCCGGGGAACGTGCAGCCGAGCGTCAGCGTGCGCACGCGCTCGGGCGCCGTCAGGACGAGCTCCTGCGCGACCATGCCGCCCATCGAGATGCCGATGACGTGCGCCGTCTCGATCTCCAGCGCGTCGAGCAGGCCGAGCGCGTCACGCGCGAGATCGGCGATCGTGTGCTCGCCGTCGAGCGGCCCGCTGCGCCCGGCGCCGCGGTTGTCGAAGAGGACCAGCTCGAAGTGCTCCTCGAGGCCGGCGAGGAAGCCCTCGCCCCAGTGCAGGCTGTTGCCCGCAAGGCCCTGGATGAGCAGCAGCGGCTCGCCGGCACCGCGGCGCTCGTAGTACAGATCGGTTCCGTCGATGTCGATGTTCGGCACGCGAGGAACGCTACAGCGGCAGCGCGAGCTGCTCGGCATCACCCGGCGCCGGCGCGATCTCGAAGGCGGCGACCCGCACGCCGAGCAGGCGCACCGGCTGCGGCGGCGCGTACGTCCGCAACAGCTCGAGCGCGACCTGCGTGACGACGTCCACGTCGTTCGTCGCCGCCGCGATCGTGCGCGCTCGCGTGACCGTCGTGAAGTCCGCGAGGCGGACCTTGATCGCGACGGTGCGCCCGCGCCGCTGCTGCGCGACGAGCCGCTCGCAGAGCCGGCGCGCGAGATCCGACAGCGCCTCCTCGATCCGCTTGGCGTCGGCGATGTCGTAGTCGAACGTCGTTTCGTGCGACTCGGAGACCGCGGTCCGCACCGGGGTCAGCCGCGCCGAGGCCTCGAAGCGCGCGCGGCGCTGCAGGTCGGGCCCGTGGTTGGCGCCGAACCGCTCGACCAGCGCCTCGACCGGCGTGCGCGCGAGCGCGCCGAGCGTCGTGATCCCGATCTCCGTCAGCCGCTCGACGGTCTTCGGGCCGATCCCCGGCACGAGCCCCGGCGAGTGGCCGGCGAAGCGCGCGCACGCCTCCTCGCGCGTGAGGCAGACGAAGCCCCGTGGCTTCTCGGCGTCCGACGCGACCTTCGCGATCAACCGGTTGGGACCGATCCCGACCGAGCAGTCGAGACCGGTCGCGGCGTGGATCTCGGACACGAGCCGGCGCATCGCGGCGCGCGGCGCGACGAGCTCCTCGAGATCGAGGTAGGCCTCGTCGAGGCCGGCGAGCTCGACGCGCGCCGCCGCGCGGCGCACGAGCTTCATGACTGCGCGCGAGGCCTCGCGGTAGGCCTCGAAGTCCGGCGCGACCAGCACGGCGTCGGGGCACAACCGGCGCGCGCGCGACGTCGGCATCGCCGAGCCGACGCCGTAGCGGCGCGCCTCGTAGGAGGCCGTCGTGACGACCGCGCGCGGCCCGCTGCCGGACACGATCACGGGCAGTCCGCGCAGCTCGGGGCGGCGCAGTAGCTCAACGCTCGCGTAGAACGCATCGATGTCGAGATGGGCGATCGGAGCGATCGCCACACAATGGCGCTTGCACCGGACCGGAGGCGAGCGTCCGGCGTGGAACAATCACCCGATCACCCGCGGCCACCGTATCTCGGCGCTCGACGCGTCGTTCCTGCATCTCGAGAAGGCCGGTGCACGTCTGCACGTCGCCTCGGTGACGGTCTTCGACGGGCCGGCGCCGCGCTACGACGAGCTGCGCGAGCTGATCGAGTCGCGGCTGCATCTCGTGCCGCGCTTCCGCCAGCGGCTGGCCGAGGTCCCGCTCGGCCAGGGCCGCCCGGTGTGGGTCGACGACCCGCATTTCAACCTGCGCTACCACCTGCGCCACGCCGGCCTGCCGGCGCCGGGCAGCGAGGAGCAGCTGAAGAACCTCGCCGGCCGCGTGTTCGCCCAGCGCCTGGACCGCACGAAGCCGTTGTGGGAGCTGCTGCTCGTCGACGGGCTGCACGATGATCGCTTCGCGCTGATCGCAAAGAGCCATCACGCGCTCGTCGACGGGATCGAGGCCGTCGACATCACGACCGTGCTGTTCGACAGCGAGCCCGGCGCGCCGCCCGTCGCGGCGGCGCCGCAGCGCTGGGTTCCGCGTCCTCTGCCGACCCCCGCGCAGCTGCTCGGCGACGCCCTCTTCGAGCGTGCGACGCAACCCGCGGAGCTCGTCCGCACGGCACGCGCGATCGTGCGCACCCCGCGCGAGATCCTGCGCGGCTCGCGCGACGGTCTGCAGGCGATGGGCGCGCTCGCGTTCGCCGGCCTGCGCCCGGCCCCGTCGACGCCGCTGAACGTCAAGGTCGGGCCGCACCGCCGCTACACGTGGGTCGACGCCGAGCTCGCCGAGCTGCGGCGCGTCAAGGCCGCGCTCGGCGGCAGCGTTCACGATGCGGTGCTCGCCGTCGTCGCCGGCGCGCTCGGGCGCTTCCTGCGCCACCGCGGCGTCGACACCGACGGCCTCGAGCTGCGCGCGCTCGTGCCGGTCTACGTGCAGGCCGCGACGCACGGCGACGCGTTCGGCAACGAGGTGGCGCCGGTCTGGGTCTCGCTGCCGGTCGGGATCGAGGATCCCGTTCGCCAGCACGCCGCGATCCGCGACGCGACCGCCGCGCTGGCAGACTCGCAGCGGACGATCGGCGCGCGCAGCTTGACCGAGCTCGCCGGCTTCGCGCCGCCGACGATTATGAGCCAGGCCGCACGCCTGCAGCAGCGCCAGCGCTTCATCAACCTCGTCGTGACGAACGTGCCCGGGCCGCAGCAGCCGATGTTCCTGCTCGGGCGCCGGCTGCGCGCGCTCTATCCGGTCGTCCCGCTCGCCGGCCGCCAGGCGCTCGGCGTCGCGGTCATGAGCTACGACGGCCGGCTCGGCTTCGGCCTGCTCGGCGACTACGACGCGCTCGCCGATCTCGACGTCCTCGCCGACATGCTGCGCGGCTCGATCGATGCCCTGACGGAGGGCTCCTCGGTGCCGCGCCGCGCCGCGCGCGGACGGCGGGCGACACGCCCGGCTGCGGCGCGCAGGCCGGCGACGGGGAGCGCACG
>CAWADD010000017.1:0-28369 GCA_963780585.1 uncultured Actinomycetes bacterium | reverse complement strand
AAGCGTGCCACATCCTGTACTAGCCTCAGCCCGCACGCCGCCGCGCCCGCCTAGCTCAATTGGCAGAGCACTTGATTTGTAATCAAGAGGTTTCCGGTTCGATTCCGGAGGCGGGCTCTCTGAAACGTCCGGATTTGCTGAGGATTAGCGCCAGCCAAACCCTCAAGCTAGCACTTGAGGGCAACGGATAGGGCAACATCGGGGCAACGGGAGGTCATCGCAGAGCCTCATCTCGTGAGCGACCGTTTGGTGACACAGCGAAACGACGGTGACGGACGTCGGGTGTTCCGAGCAGGGCGCAGCACGAGTCCAACGAGCGGAACATGAAGACGACCTTCGTCACGCCGGCCGCGCTCGCCGATGGCGAGTCCGCACGCGCCGTAACCTGCTTGAGCCCGATCCGCGCGAGTCTCGCCCCGACGTCCCGGTTGCGCCAATTGTCATCAGCGATCGAGGATGTGTCGGTGGCAACGCCACGCCCGAAGAAGAGTTCATCCTGGCGATCCTCGCTGCCGTCGCCGGTCGCATGACCGCAATCGGGCTGCGCGGCGGGGAGCTTCGTGAACGGCGGCATTTGGACCCGTTCGTCAAGGACGGAATCGCGCAGCAGACGGGAGTGCGGCCGGTTAGCCGCAAGCTCAGCACCCAGACTTCCCCGGGCTGGGCGCAGTCGATCTCATCGTCGCTCGGCCACGCGCGCTAATGGAGCTCAAGTGGTCCTACGAGATGCCGGGCAAGATCTTCGCAGCGTCTGGGATGCGATCAAGCTCGCGATACTGGGACCCGCACATGGCTATTTCGCCCTGTACGTCGTCACGGGAGCCTCCCGTGCGTCATGGGCGGCCTCGGAGAGCGCCGATCTTTCTGAGCAAGGCGAAGTCGATCCGGCTGAAATGTGGGCCCGCCCGCTGGTCCCGCGGAGAAGTCCAGACATGGGGGCCACGATCGGCAAGGACCTAGAGATCGGCGGACACGGCAACCGCGAGCCCCGGAGCGGATCACGATCCGATCTATCGGGACGTTCGAAGTGGCTAGGGACTATGAGCTCTGCACGATCGCCGTCGCAAGCTCCCGGCGTCTGGTTGATCTGCCGCCCTAATTCTGCATGGAGGCGTCCGGCCCGAAAAGAATTCCTTAGCTCGGGCACCATAAGAGGGACCCTCGCTTTGCCGCGCATCAACACGCAAACGTTCCGCTTATTGCTAAGCGCGCGCGGGCCGTCGATGATCATGGCTGGCAGGAGGTTCGGCTAACGTCGCGGCGCGCCGCCGAGCGACAGGGGTGGACGGTTACGCGCGATGATCGACCGCGCCCTGCGACCCGAGTACCGCATGGCCGCCGCGCGCAGCGGTTGTACCAGTTGGGTCACCAACGGCACATCTGCGGGCTCGCGCGGCGCGATCACGGATAGACGATTTCAGTCCGCCGTTGAAGTGCCTTTTCCATACGTGAGGTTCCTCTTGCGTTCGCGGCACTCTCAGGCTAGGCTCGCGCAATCAACTGAATCCGGGTGCGCTAGGGGCGTACAGGCAGAGACAGCGTGGGTAACACTGGTTCGCGGTGCCGCCGCCGGCTCGGTCGCGCCTGGTAGTGACACACGACCTACAGCACTCTCCTGGAGATTCCCATGCCCTGTCGCTACGCCGTTGTTGCTGTTTGCGCGCTGGCTATCTGTGCACCAAGCGTAGGTGCGGCGGCGGCGGACGGTCCGGTCGTTGTTCCCGGCGACAAACTCGCCGGCCGCAGTCATGCGCAGTGGCTGGCTACCTCATGGAAGCTGGTACTCGCCCAACCGCCGTTGCCAAAGGCGTGCGATCGGGCGTTGGGCGTGATCGTGCTGGGCGGAGGGTTCTCCGGCAAGCCGGAAACTCACACGTGCGCGGTGGCCAAGGGCGGCCGGGTCGTCGCCCCAGGCTTCGGGGCGAACTGCTCGACAATCGAGGACCCGCCGTTCCACGGTGACACGCCCGCGGAACTCAAAAGCTGCGCACGGGGCCTTTACAAGGACGGCAAGGCAATCAGCCAGGTCCTGGACGGACAGACCGTCGCGCGGTACCCGGTCGCGTCGCCCGTGTTCACGATTCACATGCCCAAGAAGAACCTGCTGGGTACGAAGAAGCGAACTGGGAAGGCCGCGGCCTACAACGACATGCTGCTGCTGAGGCTGTCGCCCGGCACGCACGTTCTTCGCATGAAGGCCACCGCCGGTGGCCATAAATTCCAGGTCACGTACACGTTGAAGGTTGCCGGCTGAAAACAGGCTTGGGGATGGCGAACTCGGCGGCAGCCTGGAGAGATCTGCCGCTCACCGGCAATGCGGCGCATGGTCAACAAGCCGGCCAGACGTTGGCTTGATCGTGAGTTCGGCTGCCCGGGCCGCGACGTCGAGAGCTCTGAGCGTCTGGTGATCGCCGGTGCGCCACGCGGCCGCCGCGGCCGGGCAGCGGGCCGCGCGCACGGCCATGCTCTGCGCGACCTCAACGCTCCGCTTTCTGCCTCTCAACGCACCGGTTTCTCTATCGGACGTGTGTCGAGAGGCTATGTCAGCCGTACGTCCATCAGGGACCGCTGAGCCGCGGCAGGCGCTTGCAGAACGCCGAGATCGTGAGCATGATGCCTGCTCACACACTCCCCACTCGCCCTGTCCACCGCCAGCTGCTCGCGGTCTTCCCCGCGCTCGTGCTGTGCCTCGTGTTGGGAGCTTGGCAGGCTCAGCCGGCCTCCGCCGCAAGCGCGATCTTCAACGCCTCCTGCCTGCCGTCGCACGTCGCCAACGACGACCCGATCGTCTACCCGGGGCTGCCCAACGCGGCGCACACGCACGAGTTCAGCGGCGCGTGGACGACGAACGCCTACTCCACCGGCGACTCGCTGCGGCGGTCGTCGACGAGCTGCGACCCGCTCGAGGACACCGGCGCGTACTGGATGCCCTCGCTGTACATGAAGGGCACGCGCATGGACATCGACCACACGACGGCCTACTACGCCGCCGGACGGCAGAGCAGCGACTCGCAGCGGGCCAAGATCAAGGCCTTCCCGCCCGACTTTCGCATGATCGCCGACCTGTCGAACTCGAGCTACGCGAAGACGGGGTATGAGCACGCCGGCTGGATGTGCGGCTCGGAGCAGGTCAAATGGGGCTACCTGGCGTCGCTCACCACGATCCAGTACCACTGCCCGTACGGCCTTCAGCTGAGGATCATCTTCCCCGACTGCTGGGACGGCAAGAACCTCGACACCGTCAACCCGGACGGCACGCCCGCGGTCAACCCCGTCACGAAGAAGGCCTACCCGAACGACCATCGTTCCCACGTGACGTACTCGCTCTCGAACGGCAACTGCCCGACCGAGTATCCGGTCGGCGTGCCGCGGATGGACCTCAAGGTCAACTACAAGACCAAGGGCCTCGTCGACTCCAAGGCGCACCGACCGAAGTTCACCTCGGCGAGCAAGATCAAGGATTCGACCCCGCTCGATCCGCGCAAGTCCAACGAGGGCGACAACCCCTCGGACTTCACGATCGCCGGCGGCAACGGCTCGCTCGGCAACCCGATCGACAAGATCCATCCGCTGAGCACGATGCACGCCGACTTCTTCAACGGCTGGAAGCAGGAGAAGCTCGAGTCGCTGATCGACTTCTGCATCCGCCAGAAGAGGGCCGAGAACGACAAGCTGCCCTGCATGCACCCGGACCTCTCGAGCGAGGAGCAGGCCAAGCTCGACAAGCTCCGCACCAACCCGTACTGGCCGAACGCGTGCCCGATCACCCCTGACGGCGGGGGCGGGACCACCGACACGACCGCCCCGTCGAAGCCGGCCAACGTCAAGGCGACGGCCGTGAACGGCACGACGGTCGACGTCAGCTGGTCGCCGGCAACGGACAACGTCGGCGTCGCTCGCTACGAGATCAGGCGCGCCCTCGGCTCCGGCTCCAGCAGCGTGATCGCGACGTCGGTCACGACGACCTATCGCGACGCGACGGCGGCGCCCGGCACCACCTACAACTACAGCGTGCGCGCCATCGACGCGGCCGGCAACGCCAGCGCGACGAGCAGCAACGCCGCGGTCACGACGCCGCAGGCGCAGACTCCGCCGCCCCCGACCGGAGACACGACGGCACCGACCGCTCCCTCGAACCTGCGTGGGACGGCCGTGAGCGCGACCCAGGTCGACCTCGCCTGGAACGCCAGCAGCGATGCCGGCGGCTCCGGTCTGCGCGGCTACAACGTCTACCGCAACGGCGGCTCGAGCCCGCTCAACGCCAGCCCGCTCAGCGCACCTACCTACGGCGATACCGGCAGGGCGGCGAGCACGACATACACGTACCAGGTCGAGGCCGTCGACGGCAGCGGCAACAAGAGCGCGAAGACATCGGTCTCCGTCACGACGCCCGCGCCGACGCAGGGTGGAGACACGACCGCTCCGGCCGCGCCGACGAACCTCAAGGTGACCGCGGTCGGCCCGACGACGGTGGCGCTGAGCTGGACGGCGCCGATCGGCGAGCTCGGCGTCCTGCGCTACGAGGTCCGGCGGGCGCCGAAGGGCGGCAGCAGCACGGCGATCGCCACGATCTCCGGCCTGACCTCGTACACCGACACGACGGCGACCGCGAACAAGGCCTGGGACTACAAGGCCAAGGCGATCGACGCGGCCGGCAACATGAGCCCGCCGTCGACGACGGTGAGCGTGATCACACCCGCCGGCTGACCGAACAGGCCGGCTTCGGCGGCCGAACGCACCGGCCGACGGCCCATGCGAAACTGAGCAACGGCCAAGGACCACTCTGCTCGACGATCGACGACCAGCGAAGGACACATCGACCGCGCCCGGCTCGCACACAGCGCCGGGTCGCGGCCCGATCCTGATCGCGCTCGTGCTGGGCGCGATGCTCGCGAGCTCGGCGCTGGGCCAGGCGGCGTCGCGCACGCGTGTCGTCAACGGGGGGACCGTCCAGACCCCGAGCGAGGCGCCGTGGTCCGTCCGCATCTCGATCGGCAATGCGAACTACTGCTCGGGCACGCTCGTCGACCCCAACCGCGTCGTCACGGCCGCGCACTGCGTCGTGACCGACGACGGGGACCTGCGCTCGCTGGGCTCGTTCACCGTCGTCGCGGGGATCGTCTCCAGCGCGGCTGATGCCGACGTCTCCACGCGCCAGCAACGCAGCGTCTCGGCCGTCCGCGCACACCCCCGCTACGAACGCGACGAGGTGCTCAACGACGTCGGACAGCTGATCTTGTCTGCGCCCTTCGACGTGACGACGAGCGCGGTGCGCCCGATCGGGCTCGTCCTCGAGGGCGCCGGGCCCGTCGCCCGCTCGACGCTGCGGCTGATCGGCTGGGGAGCCACCGGCGACGGCGGTGGCTCCTCGGACAAGCGCCTGCACACCCTCGACCTGACGCAGAAGCCCGGCTGGATGTGCGATTCGGGACGGCCGTCGATCCTCTGCGGGACGCCGCCGCAAAACAGCTCGACGTGCGCCGGCGACAGCGGCGCCGGGCTTGTGACGCCGTCGGCGGTCGCGCAGCTCGCGGGCGTTCACAGCGGCCAGTCTGGTTCACCGGCATGCCAGCTCAACGGCATTTCACGTGAAATGGATGTCTCTTCACCTGAAATCCATCAGTGGCTTTCCGGTAACGACGCGCCGCCGGCCGCGGCCCGTACCTCCGCCTACGCACGGCTGGCCGGCGATCCGACCGTCGGCGAGACGCTCGAATGCCAAGCGCCGCCGTGGACGCCGGCGGGGACGCTCGACGCAGACTTCATCGACCGGCCGAGCGGCGAGATCCTCGCGTCCGGATCGACGCAGTACGTCGTCCAGTCCTCGGACGTCGGTCGGCCGATCGCTTGCGTCTCGGTCGCGCGCACGGCCGGCGGCGCGACGCGGGCGGTCTCGGACAACGTCCTCACCGGGGTTGGTCGCCGGCCGACGCTCGGGGTCCCCGCCGCGCTCGCCGCGCCCGTCGTCGGCCGCCCCGTGAACGCGGACGCGACGGCGAGCGCGAACGACGGGCGATCGCTGACCGGCTTCGGCTGGGACACGACCGGCGACGGCGTCATCGACCAGCCCGGCGGGCACCTGCGCCTGGTTCCCCGCAACGCGGGCCCGCTCGCGCTGGCGTTCGTCGCGGCGGACGACGCCGGCGCGATCTCCACGAAGGCCTACGCGACGAGCGTCGCGCCGGCGCCGCGGATCCGCGTGCGACTCGAGTCGCGGGCACGGGCCAGGATCCTGCGGCGCGGTGTCGCCGGGGCGATCACGCGGCCGCCGTCGGGCGAGCTGAGCGTCGCGGTCAGCGTCGGCCGCCTGCGCCAGGGCAAGCTGCGGCTGATCACGACGCGCCGCGTCCGGCTCAAGTCCAGCGCCGACGTCACGCGCCGCTTCCGGCTGACCCTCGACCCGCGCATGAAGTCCCGGCTGCGCGCGAGCGACGCCGCCGTCCGCGTGCGTGTGACTGCGGTCGGCTACGGCGTCGCGCTCGCCCCGACGCAGATCACCCAGCGCGTGCGCAGCGCACGCGGCGAGTGAAGCATGTACGCCCCGGCGAGCGAACGCGCATATGAAGTGACGAGCGCCCCGCGTCATGCGGGGCGCTCGTCGGCATGTCCGGCCGTCCCTGGAACGACGAGCGCCAGGGCGGCTCGGGCATGCAGAGCTCTTCGGCGCGGCGCCGTGCGCGCTTGATGCGCCTGGACGGATGTCGGCGGCGCCGTGAGCTCGGACATGCGTCTACGCCGCGTGGCGGCCCAGCTACCGTCGATCGCGTGATCGGTGTCTCGCCGTGGCGCAGCTCTGCCCTCGCGGCGTTGATCGTCGCCATGCTCGCGCTCGCGTGCACCGTGTTGGCGGCCCCGGCGCGCGGCCAGGAGGCAGAGGTCGAGACGCCGCCGGATCCGCCGGCCGTGTCGGGCTGCGACGTCGGCCCGGTGACGAACTTCCTCGCAGCCGACGCGACCCAGGCCGGCGTCATCAGCCTGATCTTCTTCGGGGCACAGGGAACGCCGGTCGAGTTCTTCGAGTGCGTCGACGACACGTTGACTCCGCTCGGCACGCTCAGCGGCCCGGTCGACGAGGGCACCGAGCTGCGCGACGCCACGACCTGGGACTGCGCGCGGCCGTCGCGCAGCTTCGTCGCGCGCGCCACGCTGCCCGACGGCACGGTCGTCGCGGGCACCTACAGCGTCCGCACGGGCTCCTGCGCCAGCCGCTTCGAGGTCCGCGTGCCGCGCCGCGTCGCGCCGGGGAAGGTCGCCCTCGCGCGGATCGTCGACGGCTGGGGGATCGGCGACGTGAAGCCGACGCTGTGCGTCTCGCCGCCGCGCGGCGACCGCAAGTGCCAGCAGGTCGGCTTCAAGCAGGCGGTCGCGATCAAGACGCGCCGCTTCCGCGCCAACGTCCGCGGGCGCTGGCGCATCGAGCTGCGGATCGGCGACGATCGCGTCCGCCGCTCGGTCACCGTCGGCGACGGCCCGGCATCGAAGCCCCCACAGGTCGTGCTCGCGACCGGCGACTCGACGATGCAGGGCGTCGACAACTTCCTCGCCGACGAACTCGGCGACGCCGCCACGCTGCGCAGCGACATCCGCGTCGGCACCGGCATCAGCAAGTCCGATTGGCAGGGGATCGCCGCGGCGCAGGTGAAGCGCAGCAAGCCGGGCGTCAGCGTCGTCTCGCTGGGCGTCAACGAGGGATTCCCGATGACGCCGCCCGGCGGCGCCGCGGTCGAGTGCTGCGACGAGCCGTGGATCGCCGAGTACGTACGCCGCGTGCGGGCGATGATGCGCAGCTACCGGCGCCGCGGCGACGGGCGCGTCATCTGGCTGACGCTGCCGCTGCCGCGCGGCGGCCCGAAGGAGGAGCTGATCCGCGCGGTCAACGGGGCGATCGTGCGCGCCGGCGAGGGCCAGCAGGGCGTCACGATCCTGCGCATGGACGAGCTCTTCACCCCGAACGGCTTCGCCGACGTGATCCGCTACCGCGGCCGCTACGTGCGCGTGCGGGCCGCCGACGGCATCCACCTCAACGTCTCCGGCACCGCGATCGCCGCGAAGACGATCGCGGCCGAGATCCGCCGGCTTTCGTAGCGGGCCGGGCTGGTCGGTCGGTTGCCCGCTGGTGGCGCGGATCGCTGGTGTACGGCATCGATGAGGGAGCGGTTCGGGGCGCCCGCGGTCGCCGGTGGTGGGATCGGCGCGAACAAGCGACGGATCGACGCGTGATTGCGGGCCATCCGTCGCTGCTTCGCGCCTGTGATGAACCAGCGACGGATCGACGGCCGAGCGCGCGCGATCCGTCGCTGCTTCACGCGACCACATGGAGAACTGACACTCCAAGCGCCCACGGCTCCACGGCTGTCAATTCTCCGCGCATGACATGGAGGAATGACACCCGACGCACCGCGACCCCTCGAGCTGTCACTTCTCCATGCCAAGCGGCGGGGCCCGACGCGTGCGACCCCGCGGGAAGGCGGCGCACGAGGCGCCGCGCAAACGAACCGCCTTCCTCGGTGATGCCGTTCACAAGCGCCGGCCCCACCACCGGCGGCCGCGCCCAACCCCAAACGCCGAGCCCCAGTCACTTCACGCGATAGCGGACGACCGGCTCCGCGGAGCGTGCCTTGAGCTTCGCGTTGCCGTTGAACGTGGCGGTCACGCGCACGCGCGCGCCGGCCCGCAGCCGCAGCCGCCTGAGCGTCACCGCGCGGCAGGGGTCGGTCTCCAACGGCGCGTTGGACACGTACGGCCGCCGCTCGGTCTCGACGACGAACGTCACGCTGCCGCTGCAGGGCCCGGACGGCTGGCGCACGCGAACCCTGACGCGCGTAAAGCGGCGGTCACGGCGGTCGCGGCCCGAGGTCACGGCGATCCGCGCGCGCTTGGGCGTGCGCGGGAGGACACCGCGGCCCGAGCGGGTCGCGTCGACGAGCGGCAGCGATCCGAACGCGCCGTAGATGCTCACCTGTCCCTTCGAGCCCTGCACCTGGTAGGCGGCCGTGCCGCCGATGACCTGCAGGCGGTACAGCGACGCGCCGCTCGCGCGCGCCGCGATCGCCTGCAGCGGGCGCTCGACCCTGCGCAGGCGGCCGTCGAGGATGACCGGCAGCGGGGTCGCCTGGCCGCCGACGACCTCGTCGGCCTCGGTGTCGACGATCTGCGCGTAGAGGTGCGTGCGCGCGGGATTCGCGACGCCGCGGTAGATGAGCTGCACGCGCGGCGAGCCGACCACGTCGCCGGCGCGGCGCGGCGCCGGGAACGGCGCCTCGACGGAGTCGCGCGTCGGCGAGGCGACGCGTCCGAGCCCGCGCTGCGGGCTGTTGCTGGCCGAGATCGACAGTGAGCCCGCCCCGATGGCGTCGATCGAGCCGGCCGGGGCGAGCGGGAAGTCCGGCCCTGACCGCCACCTCGCGTCGTCGGCAAACCACTCGAATGCCGGTCCGGTGTCGACCGACGCGTCCTGTCGCAGCCAGCGGTCGAGCCAGGCGAGCCCGGCGCGCGCCAGGAACCGCTGATCGCCGGGCTCGGTCGGGCACGGCACGTGGCCGCCGCAGTACCAGATCATCTTCAGTGGGACCCCGCTACCGCTCAGCTCCGCGAAGGTCTCGATCGCCTCGTCGAGCGGGAACAGCGTGTCCGACGTCCCCTGCGTGATCAGCGTCGGCGCGCGTATCTGCTTGACGAGCGCGCCCGGGCCGTGGTCGGCAAGCCACTTGAGGCTCGCCGGCGACAGCTCGCCGGCGACGCCCTCGACGCAGGCCCGCTTCAGCTCGTTGCTCGCGGTCACCGGCTGGACGTTTGCCGTCGTCGCGACGCCGTCGACCGCGCCCGGGACGACGTCGAGCCCGCAGAGCGCCGCGAGCCAGCCCGTCTTGACGGCGCCGCCGCGGTTCAGCGAGGTCACGAGCGAGTGCCACCCGAGGTCGGGCACGATCGCGTCGATGCGCGTGTCGAGCGCCGCCGCGATGAACTGGATCGTCGCGCCGTAGCTCGTGCCGGACATCCCCACGCGCGGGTCGCCGGGCGCGTCGAGCAGCGCCTCGGGCTGGGTTGCCACGTAGTCGACGATGCGACGCAGGTCGCGCCCCTCGAAAGCGGGCGAGTCGAAGTTGATCTCGCCGCCCGACCCGCCGAGCCCGCGCGGGTCGAACGTCACGACGTTGTAGCCGGCGTTGCGCAGCGTCGCCAGCCCGATCCGGTCGCCGACGTCCTCGTCGGGGCGCGTCTCGCCGGGGCTGGGATACGTCGCGCCGACGATCACCGTCGGTGCGCGCCCGTCCGGCGGCGGTGTCGCCGGCGCGAAGAAGTGCACCGTGATCGGCGTACCGTCGAACGAGCTGACGACCTCGTCGCGCGCCGGCGCAGCCGCCGGCATCCAGCCGAGCGCGGTGGCGCATACGACAACGCCGAGCAGCGCGCGCCGCAGAGCTCGTCCGGCGAATCGGCGCAGGGTCGTCAGCCGGCGGCGCCGGCGTGCTCGAGGCGGCCGTGCCCGTTGCTCGACACGACGTGCTCGTACGAGGGGATGTCGGGGTCGGGTGGCGCGTTCAGGCGCCGCTCGAGCTCGCCCATGAGGACGCCGAACAGGAGGTGGCGCCAGGTCGCCTGCGCGAACGCGCGTCCGCTCGCGGCCAGCCGCGGAAGCTCGTCGCGGGCCGGGTGCACGCGGTCGACGGCGATCGTCAGCGGCCACGTCGCGAGGTGCTCGGTGAGCGCCACGATCGGGCCGCGGCTCCACGACGGCAGCGGCATCCGCGGCGCGAGGTTCGAGTAGAGCGCGCCCAGCAGCGCGCCGTTGCCGAGGTGCACCGCGGCCCCGACGACCGGCCACGCGGGCCCGCGCGTGAACGCCTTGCCGAGCAGTTCGCTGTCGTCGTAGTCGACGCCGAAGATCGGCTTGTCGAGCGGCTGCTGCGCGAGCCAGACGCCGGCGGCGACGGCGCCGGCGACGGCTCCGCGGACGGTCTTCGCGCGATCGATCACCATGGCCTCGCCACTGTAACGCCCGTCACGACGGCGGGTATCCGATGGCATGGACCGCAGCAGACTGCTGGAGCGTGCCCGTGGGCGCGGCGTCAACGCCGTCGTCTACTGGATCGCGCGGGCGATCCTGCAGCCGTTCTTCCTCGTGTATTTCCGGATGCAGCGGATCGGCATGCAGCACCTGCCGAAGGTCGGCCCGCTGATCATCGCCGCCAACCACCGCTCGTTCATGGACCCGTTCGTGATCGGCATGATGCTGCGGCGGCCGACGTACTTCATCGCGAAGAGCGAGCTGTTTCGCAACCGCTTCGTGGCCTGGCTGCTCAGCTCGCTCGGCGCCTTCCCGGTCGACCGCGGGCAGGGCGACCGCGATGCGATGGACACGGCGCGGCGCATTCTCGAGCGCGGCGACGTCGTCGTGATCTTCCCCGAGGGCACGCGCACGCGCCCGGGCGCGCTCGGCGCGCCGAAGCGCGGCGTCGGCCGGCTCGCGCTCGAGACCGGCGCGCCCGTCATCCCGGTCGCGCTGATCGGCACCGAGGCGATCCGCCGGGGCTGGCGGATCCGCCCGCACAAGGTCCGCATCCGTGCCGGCCGGCCGCTGCGCTTCCCGCACGTCGACGAGCCGTCGCCGGCGCTCGCGCGCGCGGTCACCGAGCGCATCTGGCCCTGCGTCGAGCTGCAGTGGGAGTGGCTCGGCGGCACGCCCGCGCTGCGCCGCGCGGCGATCGTCGGCGCCGGCTCGTGGGGTACCGGCCTGGCCGTCGCGTTCGCGCGCGCCGGCCTCGAGGTCGAGCTTGGCTGCCGTACCGAGGCGCAGGCGGTCGCGCTCGAGCGCGCGCGCATAAACCACCACTACCTGCCCGGCGTGCGGCTGCCCGACGAGGTTCGCGTCACGACGGCCGCCCAGCTCGCGCTCGAGCGCGCCGACATTGTGTGCTTCGCCGTCCCCGCCGCCGCACTGCCGACGGCGGTCGGCGTGCACGCCGAGGCGATCCACGCCGGCACCGGCGTGCTCGTGCTCTGCAAGGGTCTGATCGCGCCGAACGGGATGCTGCCCAGCGCCTACGTCGCCGAACGCGCCAACGCCCGCGCTGTCGCGTGCGTCGGCGGGCCCGGCCACGCCGCCGACGCGCTCGCCTGCGGCGCCTCGCTCGTCGTCGGCTGCAAGGACCCGATCTTCGCCAGGCAGGTCGCGCGCGTGTTCAAGGAGGCCGGCTTCGACGCCGCGATGACGGACGACGTCGCGGGCGTCGAGCTCGCCGGCACGGCGAAGAACGCGGCCGCACTGGCCGCCGCCGTCGCCGGCGTGAGCGGTCCGAACGCCGCGGGCGCCGCGGCCGGCAAGGTCTTCGCCGAGGTCGACGCCTTCGCCCGCCGCCGCGGCGGGCACGAGGAGACGTTCGCCGGTCTTGCCGGTGCGGGCGACCTCGTCGCGACCGTCGTCGCCGAGGGCAGCCGCAACCGCCGCGCCGGCGAGCTGCTCGGCCAGGGCGTGCCGGCGTCGAGCATCGGCGACGAGCTCGGTCAGTCGAGCGAGGCGCTCGACGGCGTCGCCCTGCTGGCCGCGACGATGCGCCGCGAGGGCGTTCCGTCGCCCACGCTCGACCGGCTCGCCGCGCTCGTCGACGGACGCATCGACGCGGACGCCTTCACGGCCGGCGTGACCGCCCCCGGCGGACACGTTCGACACCCCGCGGCCGCCGCGGCCACGCTCGCGACGGCCGCCGCCGCAGCCACCGATCGGGGCGCAGGACCGGGATAGTCTCATGCACTGTGGATCAGGCGGACAAGGCGCGTGTCGACGCGGCGTTCACGGAGCTGTACCGGGCGCATCTGCGCGACGTCTACAGCTATGCCTACTACCGGGTGGGCAACCACCACGACGCCGAGGATCTGACCGAGCAGACGTTCCTCCAGGCCTACCGCCACTTCGAGCGCGCGCAGGCGGAATCCGACGGCCGGCCGCTGCGGCCATGGCTGATCCGCATCGCCCACAACCTCGCCGCGAACCTCTATCGCGACCGCTCGCGGCGACCGCAGACGCAGCTCGACGACACGACGATGCTCAGCGCGCTGCATACGACCGAGGATCTCGTGGAGGGACGCGATGAGCTGGCGCGGATCATCGCGGGCATCCGCCAGCTGCCCGACGAGCGCCGCGACGCCCTCATCATGCGCTTCGCGCTGGGCATGGACAACCGCGAGATCGCACGGGCGATGGGCAAGACCGACGGTGCGACCAAGGTGCTGCTGCACCGCGCGATCAAGCAGCTCGAGGGGATCGTGACACCGGTATGAACCCGGAGATGGCCCACATGGACATCGAGCACATGCTGCGCCGCGCGCTGACGCCCGTCGACCCCCCCGAGACGCTCAAGACGCGCGTCGAGACGACGCTGCAGGAGCTGACCGACGCCGCCGTCGACGAGCTCGAGGGCTGGGAGCTGTCGGCGATGCGCGATCCGCGCAACTGGGTGCGTCCGGTCGTCGCGACGGTCGTCGGAGCGTCCGCCGGCACCGCGCTCGTCGTCCTGCGGGTGCGCCAGCAGCAACGCCGCCGCGCCGCGCAGGCGCGCAACCCGCTGGACCTCGCGCAACGCACGCTGCGGGCCGCCGCCGGCGAAGCGCGCAAGCTCGCTCGCCGGGACTAGCGCTCCGCGCTCCATGGGTCGCGTCGGCCGCGAGGATGCGCGCTGATGCGGGCGGTCTCGCGGCGGTTTGCAGACCACGCTCCGTCAACCGGCGCTAGCCTGATCCGCTCGCCCGACCGCGCCGTAGGAGTCGGCACATGTCACGCATGCGCAAACCCGCCGATCACACACCAACGGAGCTGCGCGATCTCGCCGACGAGGACCTCATGCAGCTCGTCCGTCGCGGTGAGGCGAGCGCCTTCGAGGTCGTCTACGAGCGCCACTCCAGCGCCGCCTTCTCGCTCGCCTACCGGATGTGCGGCTCCCGCGCCGCCGCCGAGGACGTCGTGCAGGAGTCCTTCCTGTCGCTCTGGCGCAGCGGCGCCCGCTATGACCGCGCGCGCGGCTCGGTGCGCACCTGGGTCCTGGGAATCGTCCACAACCGCGCGATCGACTCGCTGCGCCGCTCGGTCGTCCACGACCGCCGCCGCGCAAGCGACGAGGGGATCGAGGAGCGCTTCGAAGCTCGCGAGCGCACCGACGTCGAGGTCGCCCGCCTCGACGAGGCCGAGGAGATCCGGCGGGCGCTGCTGAACCTGCCCGCGGAGCAGTCGCGCGTCATCGAGCTTGCGTACTTCGGCGGCTTTACACAGAGCGAGATTGCGTCGATGATCGACACACCTATCGGCACGGTCAAGGGCAGGATGAGGCTTGGACTCGAGAAGATGCGCGCGCAGCTCGGTGGGCTGCGAGAGGTGATGCCGTGACGACCGGCGCTTGCCCGCGGATCGACGACGCGGCGAGCTATGTCCTGCGCGCGATGCCCGACGGCGAGTGGGAGCGCTACGCGCAGCACGTCGATTCGTGCGACGCCTGCGCCGGCAAGATCGCCGAGCTCAGCTTCGTCTCCGATGCATTGCTCAACGCCGTCCCGCAGCTCAGCGCGCCGCCCGAGATCCGCTCGCGGGTCATGTCCGTCGTGCGGGCCGAGTCCGAGCTGCTGCTTGCCGCCGGGCCGATGGCCGACCGGCCGGTCGCGCGCGAGCCGTCGCGCCGGCGGTCGCTGCTGCGGCTGCGCCCGTGGCCGGCCGCCGTGCTGGCCGCGTCGCTGCTCGCGCTCGGCATCGGCGGCGGCGCGCTGCTCGACCGTGGCGGCAGTGGCGATCCCGCCGCCCAGCGGATCGCCTGCGCGCAGGCGCCGAGCGGCGCGACGTGCCAGATGCGCGTCGCCGGCGACAGCGCCAAGCTCGTCGTCGCAGGCTTGTCAGAGCCGCCCGCGGGGCGCATCTACCAGGTCTGGCTGGACCGCGACAACGGCACCGGACCGGAGCCGACGGAGGCGCTGTTCTCCGTTCGCCACGGCCGTGCGTCGGTCGACGTGCCCGGCGATCTGCGCGGCGTCAAGCGGGTGCTCGTGACCGACGAGCCGCTCGGCGGCAGCGAGGTCCCGACGCGCCAGCCGGTGATCGCCGCGAGCATCGCGTAGGGCGCCGGAATCGGCGGCCCAGGCCGCGGCGCGTGGCTGGTAGCGTCAATTGCGATGGAAGGATCGACGGCGCCAACCTGTTATCGGCACACCGATCGCGAGACCGGCGTCTCGTGCTCATCGTGCGGCCGGCCGATCTGCCCCGACTGCATGACGCCGACGCCGGTCGGCATGCGCTGCCCGGAATGCTCGCGCCAGAAGACGAAGGTGCGCACCGCGGCGACGATCCGCCGCGATCCGCAGCTGACGTACGTCCTGATCGCGATGAACGTCATCGCCTTCGTCGCGATGTCGGCGGGCGGCGGCGGCTTCGACGGTCGCGGCGGCGAGGTGTACAACAACGGCGCCCTCTTCGGTCCGCTCGTCGCCGACGGCGAGTGGTGGCGGATCGTCAGCGCGGGCTTCCTGCACGCGGGCATCCTGCACCTCGCGTTCAACATGTACTTCCTGTACTTCCTCGGGACGCTGCTCGAGCCCGAGATCGGCAAGCTGCGCTTCGCGGCGATCTACTTCGTCTCGCTGCTCGGGGGATCGTTCGGGGCACTCGCGGTGTCGCCGGACGCCGTCACGGTCGGTGCGTCGGGAGCGGTCTTCGGCACGATGGGAGCGGCGATCCTCGCGTTGCGCGCGCGCGGCATCGACCCGATGCAATCCGGCCTCGGCATCACGCTGCTGCTGAACCTCGGCATCACGCTGGTCATCCCCGGCATCTCGATCGGCGGCCACATCGGCGGCCTGCTCGCCGGTGGGATCGTCGGCTACCTCATGTTCGAGGTCGCCGAGCGCCGGCGGCTGTCGATGACGCCCGTGCTCGGCGCGTGCCTGGCGCTCGCGGTCGCGCTCGCGGTCGGCTGCGTCGCCGCAGCATCGAGCGCGACCGGCGTCTGACCCGCCCACGGCCGCTGCGCGAGCGGAGACGTCCGCCGTGAATGGCATCTTGCAGCTCGCTCTATAAGTCTGCATTTCCAGTAAGAACTGCTCGCGCGATGGCCACGCTTACGACCTCAGCCGATCCCGCTCCCGGCGGCAGTCGCTGTCGCATCGTTCGCTGCGAGCGCGTCGAGGTCGGCGACAGCGCGGTGCTCGTGCGCGTTACGGTCGCCCTCGAGGGCATTCGAGCGCGACACGCGTCGTACGCACAGCTGCTCGTCGTCGATGGCGCGCAGCGAGGCCGCCGCGAGGCGCTCCCAGCCCCCGTCGCCGACGACGCGCGGACGCTCACGCTGGGCTTCTCGATTGCACGCTCGGCGCGGGCGCTCGCGCTCGAGCTCGGCGGCCTGTCGTTGCCCTTGCCCGCGGCCGCAGTCCGGTCGCTCGATCTGCCCGACCGCCACCAGCGCGCGCTCGAGCGCGCGCAGCAGCTCGCCGAGCAGGAGCTGCGCGCGCTGCAGGCTCGCCTCCATGACGCGCAGGCGACGAGCGCGGCGATCAGCCATGAGCGCGATCACGCGCAGCGCGCCGCCGCCCGCGCCGAGGCCGCCGCGCACGATGCGACCGCGCGCGCCGAGGCGCTCGAGAGCGGCCTGGCGAGCGCCGCTCACGCGCGCCGGACGAAGCGTCGCGCCGCCGGCGCGGCGGTGCTGATCGCGTCGTGGGCGCTCGTCGTCGCGCTGCTCGCCGCGCCGCCGCGCGACAGCCCCGCCGATCGCGGCGTGACCGGGGTCGCGATTGCGAACACCGCCCGCGAGCTGTCCGATCCGCTTGCCCGCCGCCTGCAGATTCCCGCCGACTACCTCGAGCTCTACCAGCGCGCCGGCGCGCGCTACGGGCTGGACTGGACGCGCCTGGCGGCCGTCGGCGCGATCGAGTCCCGCCACGGGCAGGCGCGCATGGCCGGCGTCACGTCGGGCGCGAACTCGAAGGGCGCCAGCGGGCCGGCGCAGTTCCTGGCGGGAACGTGGGAGCGCTTCGGCGTCGACGGCGACGGCGACGGCCGCCGCGACCCGCACGCCGCGGCCGACGCGATCACGGCGATGGCGAGCTACCTGCGCGCCTCCGGCGCTCCGCAGGACTGGCACGGCGCGCTGCGCAGCTACAACCACTCCGACGTCTACGCCAACGCCGTCGAGCGCCTGGCGGCGAAATACCGGCGCGCGATGAGCGCGCTGTAGGTCCGCGGCACGCCGGCCTCAGCGGTCGGCGGCGGGCGCGCGCTCGAAGAGCTCGTCGTAGAGCGCTTGCGTGCGGTCCAGGAACCGCTCGGGAGAGAAGCGCACGCGCATCGTCTCGGCCGCCGCTCGGCCAAGGCGCGCACGCGCCGCCGGGTCCGCGCGCAGCTCGGCGAGCGCGGCGGCGAGCGCGAGCGGGTCGCGCGGGGTCACGAGCCGTCCGGTGACGCCGTCGTCGATGATCTCCGGCAGCCCGCCATGGTTGGCGGCGACGACGCAGCAGCCCGCGGCGGCGGCCTCGAGCGCGGCGTTCGGCAGCGGATCGGGCTGCGTCGAGGGGACCGCGACGACGTCGGCCGCGCCGTAGACGTTCTCGACGTCGGAGCGGAAGCCGACGAAGCGCACGCGCTGCTCGACGCCGAGCGTGCGCGCGAGCGCGCGCAGCTCGTCGAGCCGTCGCTGCTCGCCCTGCCATGGGTCGCCGGCGACGAGCGCGATCGCATCATCGTCGTCGCGCAGCGCGGCGAGGGCGCGGATCAGGACGTCCTGGCCCTTCCAGGACGAGATCCGACCGAGGATCGCGACGACGAAGGCGCCCTCCGGCAGGTCCAGCGCGGCACGCGCGGCGGCCTGTGCGGCACGCGCCGGCGACAGCGCGAGGCCGTCGTGCAGCACGCGCGCGCGATCCATCGCGCCGAGCTGCGCGCGCGTCGCCTGCGACACGCAGGGCAGCAGGTCGGCGCTCAGCAGAAGGCGCCGGTAGGCCGGCCAGAAGCGCTCGAAGCCGGTGTAGATCTCGCGCATGTGCCAGACGTGCGGGATGCGGGCGAAGCGCGCCGCGGCAGCGCCGCCGAGCGTCACCGACGTGTTCGTGTGCACGAGCGCGACACCGCGCGCCCGTGCGAGGCGCGCGAGCCCGCCGGCGTCGCGCGCGAGCGCCGCGCCGATGCGCGTCAGGCCGAGCGGCGACAGCGACGCGCGGCGCATGACCGCGAGCGGTCGCACGAGCACCTCGACGCCGGCCGCGGCGAGGTCACCGCGCAGCTCACCGTCCATCGCGAGCACGACGAGCGGCCGGTAGCGCGCGGGATCGAGACCGCCCGCGAGCAGCGCGAGCTGGCGGTCGGCGCCGTATCGCCCGGCCGAGGAGTGCAGGTACAGGATCGTGCGGGGACCGGCGGGCAGTGCTTCGGTGCTCCGGCTAGAGCTCGACGGCCAGCGCCTCGGCCGGCGCGTGCGGCACGCGGTCGGGGTGCAGGATGTGGGCGAGCAGCTCGAGGCCGTCGATCAGGCGCGGGCCCGGCCGCGAGAAGTACGCGGACGCGTTGACGGCGACGACGTGGTCGGCCCCGAGCGTTCGCAGCGGGTCGGCGAAGTCCTCGGCCTCGACGAGCGCCCGCGCCGCGTCGTACCCGCACGGCATCACGATCACGACCTCCGGGTGCGCCGCCACGACCTCCGCCCACGTCGCCTGGCGCGATGGCTCGCCGGCGAAGCCGAGCACGTCGTCGCCGCCGGCCATCTCGACCAGCTGGGGCGTCCAGTGCCCGGCGACGAAGACCGGATCGAGCCATTCGAGCGCGACGACGCGCGGGCGCGGGCAGCCGCGCACGGCGAGCCGGATGACGTCGGCCCGCCGCGCGGTGCGCGCGATCAGGTCCAGCGCCCGGTCCTTGGCGTCGGTCGCCTGGGCGATCGTGCGCACGTCGCCGAGCGTCTCGCCGTACGTCGTCGGATCGAGCGAGATCACCTGTGGCGGGCCGGGCAGCGACAACGCCAGCGCGCGCACCTCGTCGGCCGAGACCGCGCAGACGTGGCACAGCGCCTGCGTGACGATGAGGTCGGGCTCGAGCTCGCGCACGAGCTCCTCGTCGAGCTCGTAGATCGAGTCGCCGTCGGCCGTTCGCGCGCGCACGGCGGCATCGATCTCGGCCGGCGACAGGCCGGGCTCGAGCACGTTGCGCGTCACCTGCGGCAGGTCGAGCGCCTCGTCGGGGTAGTCACACTCGTGCGTGACGCCGACGACCTGCTCGCCCAGTCCCAGTGCGAACAGCAGCTCGGTAGCGTGTGGCACAAGGCTCACGATCCGCGGCGGACGATCGGGCACAAAGGAGAGCGTATGGCACGGCTGGGCGATTCCGAGATCGACGAGCGGCTGGCGAGCAGCGAGTGGCGGCGCGACGGCGACAGCATCGTGCGCGACGTCGAATGCGGCGGGTTTACGTCCGCTATGGAGCTCGCCAACGCGGTCGCCGACGCGGCCAACGCTGCCAACCACCACCCCGACATCCTCGTCCACGGCTACAAGCACGTGCGCCTCACGCTGTCGACGCACTCCGCCGGCGGGATCACGGAGAACGACTTCGCGCTCGCCGACACGATCGAAGGTCTGATCTAGCGCCAAATCGCACCTGGCGTCGCCGCGCCTTGCTACCCTCGCGACGCAGCGTCAATGAACGACGACCGACCTCGAAGTCGCGGCCGACATCCTAGGCCCGGCCCCGCCCGCGCCTCTTGACCGCGCTCCTGCTCAGCGCGGTCATCGTGCTGATCTTTGCGAACGGCTTCTTCGTCGCGGCCGAGTTCGCGCTCGTGCGCGCCCGCCGCGCGCGGCTCGAGGAGCTGGCCGAGGAGGGCGACAAGCGCGCCCGCCTCGTGCTCGCACAGCTCAACGATCTGAGCGAGTACCTGTCCGCCTGCCAGTTCGGCATCACGCTCGCCTCGCTCGGCATCGGCTTCCTCGGCGAGCCGGCGATCGCCGACCTGCTCGAGCCGTCGCTGGAGGGCTTCTCGCATGCCGCGGCGGCGCCGATCGCGATCGCGATCGCCTACATCCTCGTCACCGCCGGGCACATCACGGCGGGCGAGCAGGTGCCGAAGATCTACGCGATCGTCAACGCCGAGGCGGTCGCCGCGCGGGTCGCGCGGCCGCTGAACCTCTTCAACCGCGTGATGCGGCCGTTCATCCACCTGCTGAACGCGGCATCGAGCGCGCTGCTGCGCCCGCTCGGGATCAAGGGCGACGCCGACTTCGAGGAGGGCGCGAGCCCCGAGGAGGTGCGCGCGATCATCGCCCAGGCGCACGCCGGCGGTCATCTCGACCCCGGCGAGGCGGGCATGCTGACCGGTGTCTTCCACCTCCACGAGCAGCAGGCGCGTCAGGTCATGACCCCGATCCCAGCGGTCGTCACGGTCGACGTCTCCGAAGACGTCGGGACCGCGCTGCGCCGCTGCATCTCGACCGGCCACACGCGTCTGCCGGTGACCGAGGATCACAACCCCGACAGGGTGAAGGGCGTCGTGCACTCCAACTCGCTGGCGCGGATCCTGATGGCCGAGGGGCCCGGGGCGGAGATCGTTCCCGCGATCAAGCCCGCCACGATCGTGCCCGAGACGAAGCCGCTCGACGACCTGCTCGCCGATCTGCAGCGCAACCGCTCGACGATGGCGGTCGTCGTCGACGAGTACGGCCGCGTCGCGGGGATCGTGACGGTCGAGGACATCATCGAGGAGATCGTCGGCGAGATCGACGACGAGACCGACCCCGCCGGCGGTGACGTGCGCCGGCTCGCCAACGGCGACTGGTACGTGCGCGGCCACGTCGCGATCACCGACCTCGCCGACTACGGGCTCAAGCTGCCCGTCGACAGCGATGCCTACAACTCGATCGGCGGCTTCGTCTTCGCCAAGCTCGGGCGCCTGCCCAAGCGCGGCGACTCGGTCAACGCCAACGGCTACTCGATCCGCGTCGAGTCGGTGCGCGAGAACCGCATCGAGGCCGTCCGCATCCGCGAGCGTCGCGCGCTGCCCGCCGTCGACGGGGCCGCCGACGGTCTCGACGCCCAGAGCGACTGATCGCCCGCGCCGGTTTGCGCAAGTTTCGCCGGCGCGCTGCGTTCTGGGTTGTACGGCCTCGCCGGTGGGACGGCTGAGGCTAT
The DNA here is from genome assembly GCA_963780585.1 of uncultured Actinomycetes bacterium. Classification (GTDB taxonomy): domain Bacteria; phylum Actinomycetota; class Thermoleophilia; order Solirubrobacterales; family Solirubrobacteraceae; genus CADCVQ01. The sequence continues at coordinate 7,227 of CAWADD010000017.1, read as the reverse complement.
GGGGTGGATCGGGGTGGGTCCACGCCAGTCAGAACCATGACGGGCCCGCGAATAGCGGGCCCGTCGTGTGCTTCTGGGAGGAGGCGCGAGGTGTGTCGCGCGGACGATGGTGTCGAGCGAAGCTGAACGTCGCTTAAAGCGCGTTCAGCGTGCGTAGAACTCCGGCGGATACAGGCCGTGCCTGGTCTTCCGGCCCAGCACGCCCTCCGCGCAGAGGTCGCGCAGCGACTGCGGGACGTCGGCTCCGATCGCGTCGCCGATCGCGACCGAGACGTCGAGGCCGATGTAGTCCAGCAAGGCGATCGGACCCATCGGGTGGGCGGCGCCGAGCTGCATGCAGGTGTCGATCGAGGCCGGCGGCAAGCCGGTCTCCTCCATGAAGTCGACCGCGCTGAAGAGGTACGGGAACAGCAGCCGGTTGACGACGAAGCCGGCGAGATCCGGCACGTCGACGGCCTCCTTTTCGAGCTCGACGCAGAGCGCCGCGGCGCGTTCGCGCGTCTCCGCGCTCGCCGCGTCCGGGTAGGCGAGCTCGACGAGCTTCATCCGCGGCACGGGGTTGAAGACGTGCAGGCCGACGAAGCGCTCGGGGCTGCCGGAGGCGGCGGCCAGCTCGCCGACCGACAGCGAGGACGTCGTCGTGCTGATGACCGCCCCGTCGCCGGCGAGCTCGCCGAGCTTCGCGAGCAGCTCGCTCTTGAGCTCGATGTCCTCGGTGATCGCCTCGACGAGGAACGTCGCGTCGCTCAGCTTCTCGAGGTCGGTCGTGACGGTCACGTTGGCGGCGTCGAAGTCCTCCCCGAGCCGCTCGCAGGCCTTCGCGATCGCCTTCGTCGCGCGCTCCGCCGACGCGTCGGAGCGCGCCCACAGCAGGTGTCCCGCGGTCTTCGTCGCGCAGGCCGCAAGCCCGGTCGCGATTGCCCCGCTTCCAGCGATTCCCAGCTTCTCTCCCACGCGATCCCCCCAAATTGACTGCTGAAGGCTCCTGCAGACCGTCGGTACCTTAGACGCCATGAGTGGACAACAGGGTCGTGACGTCGTGATCGTCGATGCCGTCCGCACGCCGATCGGTCGCGGCCATCCCGAGAAGGGCTACTACAAGGACACGCATCCCAACGAGCTGCTGGCGACGTGCTTCAGCGCGGTGATCGAGCGCGCTGGAATCGATCCCGCCGAGGTCGAGGACGTGATCGCCGGCTGCGTGCAGCAGATCGGCGAGCAGTCGTGGAACATCGCGCGCAACGCCTGGCTGCAGGCCGGTCTGCCGATCGAGACGGCCGCGGCGACGATCGACCGGCAGTGCGGATCGGCCCAGCAGGCCGTCAACTTCGGCGCCGCGCTGATCGCCGCCGGCGTCCACGACGTCGTCATCGGCGGTGGCGTCGAGCACATGGGCCGGATCCCGCTGGGGATCGGATTTCGGTGGACCGAGCAGGTCGGCACGCCGTTTCCGCCGGCGCTGATCGAGAAGCACGACCTGATCGCGCAGGGCCTCAGCGCCGAGCTGATCGCCGAGCGCTGGGAGATCCCGCGCTCCGAGCTCGACGAGCTCGCCGTCCGCTCGCACCGCCTCGCCCACGAGGCGACCGAGGAGGGCCGCTTCGAGCGCGAGATCGTCCCCTTCGCCACCAACGGCGAGACGCGCTACGTCGACCAGGGCATCCGCCCGGGCACGAACCTCGCCACGCTCGCGGAGCTCAAGCCGGTCTTCAAGCCCGACGGCAAGGTCACGGCCGCGACCTCGTCGCAGATCTCCGACGGCGCCTCCGCGATCCTGCTGATGTCGCGCGCGAAGGCCGAGCAGCTCGGCGTCACCCCGCGCGCGCGGATTGTCGATCAGACGACCGTCGGCGTCGACCCCGTGATGATGCTGACCGGTCCGATCCCCGCGACGCGCAAGCTGCTGGCCCGCAACGGGATGACGATCGGCGACATCGACCTGATCGAGATCAACGAGGCGTTCGCCTCCGTCGTCGCGGCCTGGCGGCGCGAGCTCGATCCCGACATGGAGCGCGTCAACGTCAACGGCGGCGCGATGGCGCTCGGCCATCCGCTCGGCTCGACCGGTGCGCGGCTGCTGACGACGCTGCTGCACGAGCTCGAGCGCGCCGACCTCGAGACTGGGTTGGTGACGATGTGCTGCGGCGGCGGGCTCGGGACCGGGACGCTGATCCAGCGCGTGTAGGGCGTGGGTCCGGCCCCGCGTCAGGCCCAGCGAAAGCCGGTCGCCGACGGTGTCGCCGGCAGCGGGCTCGACGGCAGGCCGGCCGGGGGTTCGGGGACGTGGAAGCCCGCCGGCGACGTGTCGTTCGGCGTGTCGGGGTGGAAGATCGAGGCGAGGTACTGGATCTGCCCGCGGCCGACGCCAAGCTCGAACTGGCCGCCGCCGTAGGCGCCGATGCCGCGCTGTGCCGTGTAGTCGTAGGCGTCAAAGAGCGGCTTGATGCCGCCCAGCCGGGACGGCTTGAGGTTGACCATGCGCGGCGCGAACGGGAGCGACTCGATGTCGGCGATCGAGTGGATGTTCGCGTCCCACGTGATGCGGTCGCGATGCGGGGTCAGCAGCTCGTCGATCTCCGGCGTGAGCTTCGGATCCTCGATCCAGGCGTCCGGGAAGGCCTCGATCACGCGGGCGTAGAGCTGCGCGTCGGCGGGCTGGTCGACGGGCGTGCCTTCGTACAGACCCTTGAAGTCGACGGAGTCGACGGCGCCCGTCGCGATCAGCCCGGCGATCAGCTCCTCGTCCCACGAGACGGTCGGATCGAGCTTGAAGCGCAGCGTCGGGTAGCGCTCAAGTCGCTGTGTGACCGGCGCCAGCGAGGGCGGCTCGCCGAGCCGCAACGAGACGACGAACGTCAGCGGCCGGGACTGCCGCCCGAGCACCTCGTGCAGCGGCTTGCCGGCCTGGCGCAACGCGAGATCGAGCGCCGCCGACTCGTACGCCCAGATGCGATACAGCTGCGACACCTCGCGTTGCGGCGCTTCGGGGAAGAGGTCCAGCGTCGCGAGATGCTCGGACAGCGAGCGCAGCGTCCAATCGCCGGCCAGCGGCAGAACCGGCCCCGCTCTCTGCGCGATCTCGTGGTCGACGGCGTCGTAGACGACGTCCTCGCTGAGACCCTCCTCGCCCGCACCGCGCAGATGGATGATCGTCGACTTGCGCTCGAAGTCGCTGGAGACGTTCTGGGCAAGACCCTCGAGGTCGTAGTCGTCGATCTGCAGCGGCAGATCGGCGACGAGGTCGTACGTGCTCATGCATCCCGAGGCTAGCGGGCAGCCTGTCGGCAGTGATCGTGCTCAGTCGGATCCGGTCCTCGACGCTCGCGCTCGCCGGCGTGCTGTTCGCGGCGCTCACGCTCGGCGCCTGCGGCGGCGACGACAGTCCGGCCGCCGACGGGCTCGCGGTCGGCATCGGCGAGCAGGGCGCGGCGATGTTCGCCGCCGAGCGCTTCCGCGAGCTCGAGATCGACCGCGCGCGCCTGATCGTCCCCTACGACGCTGCCCGCCGCAGCACGGAGCGCGCGCTCGCCGAGCAGTGGCTGAGCGCGGCCAAGCGCGCGGGCGTCGAGCCGTTCATCACGTTCGGGCACTCGCGCGCGGACCCGAGGAAGCTGCCGAGCGTGGCCGAGTTCCGAGCGGCCTTCCGCGCCTTCCAGCGCCTCCATCCCGACGTCCGCGTCTATGCGCCGTGGAACGAGATCAACCACGTCAGCCAGCCGACGGCGCGCGCGCCGGCGCGGGCCGCGCAGTACTACAACGTCGTGAAGGCGGAGTGCGCGCGCTGCACCGTGCTCGCCGGCGACGTGCTCGACCAGGCCGGGATGACGCGCTACGTCGAGCGCTACCGCCGGCATCTCGAGGGCGAGCCGGCGATTTGGGGGCTGCACAACTACGCCGACACGAACCGCTTCCGCTCGAGCGGCCTGCGCGAGCTGCTCGGAGCCGTCAGCGGTGACGTCTGGCTGACGGAGACGGGTGGAATCGTGAAGTTCGGCCGCAGCTTCCCGCGCGACGAGAAGCGCGCCGGTCGCGCGGTCGCGCACGCCTTCAAGCTGGCCCGCGAGAACCCTCGGGTCAAGCGCATCTACCTCTACAACTGGACCGCAGCGCGCCCCACGGACCGCTTCGACTCGGGCCTCGTCGGGACCGACGGCACGCCGCGCCCGGGCTACGACGCGCTGCGCGCGGCGCTCGCCGACTAGGCGGACGGCACCGGTCAGGCGCCGGTCCCGGCCTCGAGCCGCGCGACGAGCTCGCCGAGGCGCAGCTCCTCGAGCCCGCGGCCGACGGCCTCGAGCTCGGCGGCGCACAGCTCGACGAGCGTGCGACCCTCCTTGCAGAGCTCGAGCGTCTCGCGCAGGCCGGCCTCGCCAGAGTCCAGGCGCTTGATGATCTGCTCGAGGCGCGCGGTCGCGTCCTCGTAGCTGAGCGGCCGCTCGGATCCGGCGTCAGACAGCGTCATCGTCGCTTGAGATCGTCGCACCGACCGCGGCGTCGCCGAAGCGCAGCCGCACGTCGCCGGCCTGCCGCGCCGCCGCGGCGCTCGTCACGACCTCGCCGGCGCGATCGGTGACGAGCGCGTAGCCGCGCGCGAGCGTGCGATCGGGGTCGTGCGCGGCGAGCGCGATCTCGAGCGCGCTCAGCCGTGACCGCCGCTGCGCGGCGACGGCGCCGGCGTGCGCCTTGCGGTCGAGCACGAGCGCCTTCGTCGCGCTGCGCCCACGCTCGTGCTCGATCCTGCGGCGCCCGGCCGCGCGGATCTCGCGCAGCCGCTGATGCAGTTGCCCGCGCTGGCGGGCGAGGTGCGCGCCGGGCGCGCGCGAGAGCGCCACGAGCGTCTGCGCGCGGTGCAGCAGCGCGCGGCGTGCGTGTACGTCGAGCCGCCGCGCCGCCGCGACGAGCTCGGCGCGCGCTTCGCCGCAGTGGACGGGGACGGCCGACTCGGCGGCGTGCGTCGGCGTCGAGCACGACAGCGCCGCGACGTCGTCGATCAGCGTGCGGTCGGTGTGGTGCCCGACGGAGGCGATCACCGGCACGCCGAGCAGCGCGACCGTCCGGCACAGCGTCTCGTCGCAGAAGCAGAAGAGGTCGGCGAGCGATCCGCCGCCGCGGGCGACGACGATGACGTCGACCTCGCCGCAGGCCGCGAGATCCTGCAGCGCCGCCGTGATCCGTGGCGCGGCGTGGCGGTCCTGGACGGGCGCGAACGCCCACACGAGCCGTCCCTGCCAGCCGCGCCGCGCGAGCCCCGCGAGGATGTCGTCGCGCGCCTTGCCGCCCTCGCCCGTGACGACGCCGATCGTGCGCGGCAGCGCCGGGCGCGCGAGCAGCTTCTGGGGCGCGAACAGCCCCTCGGCAGCGAGCGTCTTGCGCAGCTGGTCGAGCTGCGCGAGCAGGTCGCCCTCGCCGGCGATCCGCAGCGCGACGATCTGAAACGAGAACGACGGCGACGACGTGCGGCTGCCGGCGTAGTAGTCCAGGCCGCCGGCGACGACGACCTGGGCGCCGTCGGCGAGTGAGGACGCGCCGAGCGCGAGCGCGTCGAAGTCGTTGCGCCACATCGAGCACGGCACGGCGCCGTCGGCGTCGCGCAGCTCGAGGTAGACCTTCGCGCGGCTGACGCGCAGGTTCCAGACCTCGCCGAAGAGCTGCACGCGCGAGCGCTCGCGCAGGAACTCGCGCAGCTTCGCGGCGTACGCGCCGACGCCGTAGGGACCGGGCAGCGTGCTGCCGTCGATCCCCGCCGGGCGCGTCTGCGGCTCGCTCATCGTGCAGTGCGCTTAGTGCCCGCCGTGGTCCTCGGCGCCGCCCTGGCCCGTGACCGACGGAAGCGTCTGCATCCCCGGCTCGGCGGGCCGGCCGCGTAGCTCGCCGTCGAAACCGAGCGCGGTCAAGCGCGCGATCTCGCGCTCGCCCTCGATCCGCGCGGGGTTGTCGGCGGGCAGGCCGCGGATGAGCTTCGAGATGCGGTTGCGCAGCTGCAGCGCGAAGTGCGGCGTCGACGCGCCCATCAGCTGGCGCACGTCCGCCAGCGTGACCTGGTGGCCCGTGCGCTGACGGTCTGGGTGCTCGGCCTGGCTCATCGCTGGGTGACCGCGTCGAGATTACCCGGCAGCTGCTCCTGGACGATCTCCAGCAGGGCATCGATCCGTGCCTGCGCGCCGACCGAGATCGAATCCTTCGAGCCGATGATCCAGCCGTGGTTGTAGACGCCGGCGACGGGGTCGGTGCGATACGCCGGCTGCGTGTCGAGCAGCTGGCTCTGCAGCGACTCCGGAAGCCGCGACGGGCTGTCGAGCAGGAACAGCGGGCCGTAGCTGCCGGCGCCCGACAGCGGCGCCGCCGCGGCGGCGAAGAGCGGCCGCCCGCTGCGCATGAAGACCATGCCGTGCCCGGGGGTCCGGACGCCCCAGCCGAACGAGTCGTTGCGGTAGCGCGCGAAGGCGATCGCGTTGCTGACCGGGTCCTGGCCGCCCGTGCGGCTCACCCTGCCGAAGCGCTCGAGCTGCTTGCGGACGCCCGGCGAGATCAGCCGGGAGGGTCCGAGGATGATGATCCGCGGCTTCTGCAGGCCCGATAGCGCGGTCAGCGCGGCGCGCGTCTCGGGCGGGATGTCGTCCTGCGTGACGAACAGGATCGGGTCGCCGGTCTTGGCCGAGTACGCGGCCGCCGGCATCGCGAACGACGGATCCTCGGAGCTGGCGATGATGACCTTCAATGCCTCGCCGGGGTGCGCCGTGCGGATCAGGCGGGCGATCGAGCGCGTCAGCTCCAGCTGGCCGGTCCCCTCGAGGTCGGTCGCCTTGTAGCCGGCCGGCGTGGCGACGTTGCCGACGCGGATGACCTGCGCGTCGCCGGCGGCCTTGGACCCGCTCGGCGCCAGCGCGTCGAGCGCCGTCTTCGACGGATTCGGCAGCGTCGTGCCGTCCGTGAACAGGATCGGCGCGCGGAACGGCGCGGCCATCAGCGCCGAGGCCGCCACCGCGACGCGCCAGTCGCCGGCGTCGACGAGCGTCACGGCGCCCGGCTTGCGCGCGGGATCGGGAAAGACCGCGCGCGCGATCGCGGCCGCGGTCTGCGTCGGGTCGCCGCTGGGCACGCGGGTCGTGTTCTTCGTCGCGGTCTCGGGGAAGCCGAGGTTCTCCTTCGCCTGGCTCGGCGGCGCGAGCAGCGCGGGCTGCGCCGGGTCGTCGGAGCGCACCTCGCGACCGCAGCCGAGCACGGCCA
>CAWADD010000016.1:0-91146 GCA_963780585.1 uncultured Actinomycetes bacterium | reverse complement strand
CGTCGTAGCCGAGCACCTGCTGGAGGTACAGCGAGCCCATGAAGAACATGCCGAACATCCCGGCGACGGACACGACCTGGATCAGGTTCGCGCCCGAGATGTTGCGCGAGCGGAAGATCCGCAGCGGGATCAGCGGCGTGCGCGCGGTCGCCTCGCGGACGAAGAACGCGGCCAGCAGCACGAGCGCGATCCCGCCGAATGCGAGCGTGCTCGACGCGCCCCAGCCGTCCTCGGCGGCCGGCTTGACGATCGTGTAGACGAGCAGCATCAGGGACGACGTGACGAGCACCGCTCCGATCACGTCGGCGCCGTTGGCAAGCCCGATGCCCTTGTCCTTCTCGATCAGGCGCATCGCGAGCACGGCGGTCGCGATCCCGATCGGGATGTTCACGAAGAAGATCCAGTGCCAGTTGATCGACTGTGTCAGGACGCCGCCGAGCAGCAGCCCGATCGAGCCACCGGCGGACGCGACGAAGCCGTACACGCCGATCGCCTTGGCCTGCTCGGCGGGCTCGGGGAACATCGTGACGATCATGCCGAGGATCACGGCGGAGGTCAGCGCGCCGCCGATGCCCTGCACGAAGCGCGCGGCGACGAGCTGCTCCTGCGTCTGGGCGAGCCCGCAGGCGATCGAGGCGAGCGTGAAGATCGCCAGGCCGGTGAGGAAGACGCCGCGGCGCGAGATCAGGTCGCCGAGCCTTCCGGCGAGCAGCAGAAGGCCGCCGAATGCAATGAGGTAGGCGTTGACGACCCAGGCGAGGCTCGACTGCGAGAAGCCCAGGTCCTCCTGCATCGACGGCAGTGCGACGTTCACGACGGTGACGTCGAGGACGATCATCAGCATGCCGACGCAGAGCACGACGAGCGCGGCCCAGCGCGAGCGATCGCTCGATGCGGCGGCGCTGTCCGGGGTGGTGGTGAGGTCGGCAATCACGATCTCCAGCTCCTCGTCGTCGGGTTGCTGTTGAGACTCGGCCGGCGCGCGAAACTCATCGCTCGCAACCGGCGTGTCGCGCGCCGCGAGCGGACACCATGTCGGGTGTGCGCCACCCGTTCGCCGTCCTGCTCGCGCTCGCCGCCTGTGCTTGGGGCGTCGCCGTCGTCATGCCGAGCGCGGGCGGCGCCGCGGACGCGGACGGCGCGCTGCGCGCGGACGCGCTGTCGTGGGCGCTGAAGCAGGTCGGCACGCGCGAGCGCGGCACGACCAACTGCTCGGCGGCGATCGACGGCTGGGAGCGCGCGATGGGGCTTGCGGTGCCGCCCTGCCGCGTCTGGTGCGGAGCGTTCGTGCACCAGGCCTACCTGCGCGCCGGCGTGCGGCTCTCCAGGCGCCTGATCGACCCCGACCGCTCCTATCGCGACGCCCTCGCCGGCCGCCGCCACCTGCGCTCGATCCCGGTGGCCGCGATCGCGGCGGGCGACATCGTCTTCTACCGCTTCCGCAAGGGCGTGCGAGCGTCGCATCTGGCGATCGCGCGCACCCGGCCGAAGGACGGCCGGCTCGACACCGTCGAGGGCAACACGAGCAACGCCGTGCGCCTCGAGACGCGCGGCACGAAGTACATCGTGCTCGCCGCGCGCGTCACCCGCTAGGCGTTCGCGCGGCCGCGCACGCCGTGATCGTCGCGGCGCTGTCCCCCGCTACAGCTCGAGCTCGAGCTTGAGCTCGCACATGTCCACCGAGGCGCGCGTCCCCGGCGTCTCCGAAGCGTCCATCGCGCTGAACGCGGCGGCGCCGACGTCCATGTCCTCCTGCGTCGCGAAGTACTGCAGAACGACGGCTGTCCCCTGGGCATCGTCGACCAACACCTTCAGGGCGGTGGCCGGCACGCCCGGGGGCGGCCCGTCGGACTGCTCGATGCGGGCGAGTAGCTCCGCGATCCGCTCAGCGCTGACGTCGGTGAAGCGAACGACGCGTACGTACATCCCAGCTCCTTCCACGGTGACCCAATGCGCGGTATGTCGCTTGCCGGACCCGCGCGTTACGCGGCGTCCTGACCCGGTCAGCCGCTGCTTGCTCGGCGGCGCGCGCGCCGCTCTGCACCGCGCGACGCGTCGGGATACCGTTGGACCGCATGGGATCCGATCTCGTTGCGTTGACCGACGGCGGGATCGAGACCGTCCTGCTTGTTCCGCGACGGCTTCGAGCTGCCGTGCTTCGCATCGTTCCCGCTGCTCGCCGACGGGCGCGGGCGGGCGGCGCTGCGTCGCTACTTCGAGCCGTTCCTCGACCTCGCGCGGAGCAAGGGAGGCCGTTCGTGCTCGATACGGCGACCTGGCGAGCGAACCCCGATTGGGGCGCACAGCTCGGCTACGACGCCGACGCGCTCGCCGCCGTCAACCGCGACGCGGTCGTGTTCGCCCGCGAGCTGGCCGAGGGGCGCCGGGACGTCACGATCGGCGGGGTGCGCGGGCGCCGCGCGGGGACGGCTACGTCGTCGGCGTTCGGACGACCGCCGGTCGGCGGCCGAGTACCACTCTGGCGGATCGGCGTCCTGCGCGATGCGGGCGTCGAGCGGATCACGGCGCTGACGCTGTCCTATCCCGCGGAGGCGGTCGGCGTAGTTCAGGCCGCGGTGGCCGCCGGCCTGCCGGTCGTCCCGGGGTTCACGGTCGAGACCGAAGGCCGGCTCCCGGACGGCACGTCCGTCGCCGAAGCCATCGCGACGGTCGATGCGGCGACGGACGCCGCGGCCGAGTACTACCTCATCAACTGCGCCCACCCGACGCACATCGCCGCCGGACTCGAGGGCGCTGCGCCGCTCGAGCGGATCGGAGGCCTGCGCGTGAACGCGTCCGCGCTCAGCCACGCCGAGCTCGACGAGGCCGAGGAGCTCGACGAGGGCGACCCGGTCGCGCTGGCGCGCGACAACGCGGCGCTCCGCGACCTGCTGCCGGGGATCCGGATGCTCGGCGGCTGCTGTGGCACCGATCATCGGCACGTCGCGAAGATCGCTGCCTCGTGGCGGGCCTGAGACGCCACCGTCCCAAGGCAGGACAGGTCCAGCCGTTCAATGCCGATCAGACGAAGCGACCGCGTACCGGTTGACGCGCGCCGCTATGGAACTGCTCGCTGACGGAGTACGTTTGCGTGCAACGAGCGGGGGGTTTCGGGATGCGCAGGTCCATGGGGAGCAGGACGACCTTCAGGGGCGGCAGCATGTGCGGCGCTCGCTGTCGTCGCGATGATTTTCGGGAGCGTCGCGCTGGCCGTCGCCCAGAACGACAATGCCAACCCGAACGCCGGCGGCAACTCGCAGGGCAAGAAGTCCGATACGCCCGCAGGCGCTTCCCAGCCGTCCGGGAACGACAACAGCGACAAGACCAACGGCAAGCCGTGTGATGGGTGCGTCGGCAATGCCGACGACAAGAATCCCAAGGGCCAGAGCCCGGGGGACAAGAACAAGGGCCACGAATGTGACGACAAAAGGGGATAGGCAAGGGCAATCCCGCGCATTCCGGCTGCGCGCCGTCGCCGTCGCCGCCGCCGCCGCCGCCACCGCCACCGCCGCCGCCTCCGCCGCCGCCTCCGCCACCGCCGCCACCACGCCGACCACCACCGGCATCGTCCTCCGCCAACCCCTCTCAGGGATCGCCAAACAGCAAGGATCGGCGCGACTCACCCAGCCGACCTGCGCCTGTCACGACGCCGTCCGGCACGACGACCGCTCCCGGCGGAGCGCCCGCGCCGCAAACGATCCAGTCCAAGCCGAAGCGGACCAAGCAGCGGCCACCGATCTCGAGGCCGGCCAAGGCGTCCAGGGAAGCGCCGGTCTGACCGGCTGATGGGCAACCCCCAAGGTCGCGCGGGGGCGGCCCGCGCGGCGTTGGCGTCTTGAACAGAGGCGATGCTCCCGTCACCGTCAGTTCCCGAGGCTCGGCAGGCGGGCGTCCGCCGCTTCGAGCTGCGGCGTGCTCGGTTGGTCCGTCGGGAGTCAGGAGCCGCGCTCCGTATCTGGGCGGCGTTCGAGCGTGACGATGCGCGCTTGCCGGTGCTCCTGCTGATCAGAAGACCGGCGGAGTCGTTGGTCGTACGACAGCCCGAGCGCCAAGGCGACCGCGGCAACGGTTGGTGGGCGGTGTTCGACGTCGCCGGGTTGCCGCTCGACGTGCCGCTCGCGGGTTGACGCTGCTCCTGCCGGACGGTCGCCGGATCGAACTGCCCGCTTCGGCGATCCGTGGCGGGACGCAGCGCGGCGCCGCGTTTCGGCGTCCACGACGACGTCCGTCACCGCGCGCCGTCGTGCTCGTGTGCGTCGGGATCGCCCTCGTGACGACCGCTGCCTTGCTCGTGGTCGAGACGACGCGCGACGCCGAGCCGGTCCCCCCGGCCCCCTCGTCGCGAGCGAACGACTCGGCGCCGAGGACTCCCCTACCACGCGAGCGACTTACGCCGACGCAGGCAGTGGCGAGGACGCCGAAAGGGATGAGCCTCGTCGTGCACACCGAAAGCCGCGCCGTCCTGCTGTATCCATCTGCCACCGCCACGCGTGCGCGGCGCTTTCTGCCCCAGCGCAACGCGAGCGGCGTTCAGACGTCTTCCTCGTCAAGGAAGCCGTCGGTCAACAGGTACAAGGTCGCGCTTCCGATCCGTCCGAACGGAAGCACCGCATGGGTACGGGCAACCGATGTGCGTGCGACGCGCGTCCGCCACCGTCTCAACGTGGATCTCACGCGTCGCCGGCTCAGCCTCATGCGCGACGGCAAGCTCGTCGAGCGCTTCCCGATCGGCGTCGGCAGGGCGTGACGCCGACGCCCACGGGGACCTACTACATCACCGCGCTGCTCAAGCAGCCCAACCCGAACGGGATCTATGGGCCGTACGCGTTCGCGTTATCCGGTCATTCACCCGTACTCAACGAGTTCGCGGGCGGTAACGGCCGGATCGGAATTCATGCACGAACGAGCCGTGGCGATCGGCACCGACGTGAGCCATGGCTGCATCCGCCTGGACAACGTCGTCATCCGACGCCTCGCGCGGCTGCTGGCGCTCGGTACCCCGGTCCACATCGGTTCAACTCCGTCCAAGCTAGTCGTTAGCGGTCGCTAGCGCGAGTCAGCCGCAGGCGGACGCCGTAGTACGGATCGCCGGCGCGCACGTAGTGGGCCGTCAGCCGCGACAGGACGTACGCCTCGCCGGCGACGATCAGCGTGCGACCGCCGTCGCGCAGCTCGTCGACGACCGCCGGGGTCGTCGCGCCGAGATGGACGATCTCGACCTCCATGCCGACGTGCGGCAGCGGGCGCGACGTGCTCACGGCGGCGCGCTCGCGCTCCAGTCGAAGGCCACGCGCCGATCGGGTCCCTGGCGCTGCTCGGCGAGCGCGGTGATCGCATCGACGACGAGGCGCAGCTCGCGGATCGCCGGCGCCGAGTGCTCGCCGATCCGCTCGCGCTCGCGTTCGAACGCTGCCGCGAGCTCGCGGTAGTAGACGCGCGTCGCGAGCCCGCCGCGCTGGCCGAAGCGCGCCCAGAACGTGTCGCCCTCGGTGCGGTAGTCCGTCAGGATCGAGCGCGCGTTGTGCAGTTTGTCGGCGAGCGAGACGCGCAGCGCGGCGGGCGACTTGTGCGGGAAGGCGGCGATGTACGCCCGTTTGCGCTCGTACCAGGGCGCCTTCTCCTCGGCGCCCGTGACCGAGTCGCTGTTGGCGAGCACGATCGCCGCGACGGGCGCGCCGAAGGTGCGCTCGATGTACTCCAGCGCGGACGGTCCGCCGCCGTCCTCGACGACGTCGTGCAGCAGTCCGGCGATCGCCTCGTCCTCGTCGCCGCGCATCTCGAGCACGAGCGAGGCGACCGCCAGCAGGTGCGCGGCATAGGGGACCGGGGTGCCCTTGCGCAGCTGCCGGGCGTGGTGTGCGTTCGCGTAGCGCAGCGCGGCGTCGAAGCGCTCGGTCAGCAGCGGCGTGTCGGTGAAGAACTCGGGCACTCCCTACAGGATCGCTGACGCGCGGATGACGGAGCGCTGACGGGCGCAACGTCGAGGCGCTTCAGGGCGCGGCCAGCTGAGCCTGGGCGTCGCGCACGCGCTGCGCGAGCGCGTCGAGCCGCAGCGCGGTCGCCGTGCCAAGGGCGTGCTCGAGCAGCGCGCCGGCGCGCGCCGCATCGCCGCGCTCGTGCAACAGCTCGGCGAAGCGCAGCTGGGTGCGGACGAGCCATGGGCGAGCGCCCATCCGCTCGTTAGCGGCCAGCGCGTCCTCGAAGTGGGCGGCCGCCCGCTCCCGATCGCCGATCAGCGTCGCGAGCACCGCGAGGTGATGGGACGCCGCGCCGTAGCCGGCGGCCGCGCGCGCGTTGATCGTGTTGCGCTCGGCGTACGGCGCGAGCTGCGCGTAGATCGCGGCGGCGTGCGCCGGATAGACGAGCAGCACAGAGGCCTGCGCGAGCTCGCACAGCGCGGGCAGCCGGTTCATGTCGTCGGGTAGGCGCGCGAGGCCGTCGCGTGCCACCCAGTCGATGTTCGCCCGCGCCGCGCCGTCGCGCCCCTGCCCCGCGTAGAGCCAGGCGTAGCCGCAGCGGTAGGCGGCCTCGGCGGGCCGGCCGGCTTGGCGCTCGAGCATCTCGTCGCCGGGAAGGTCGAAACGCTCGCGCTCGAGCGCGAGGCCGTGAGACTGGATCTCGACGTAGAGCGCGGCGTTGTCGTCGTGCGCGCGGCGCCCGATCGCCGCGAGCTCCTCGATCAGCCGCTCGGCGTCGTCGAGCCGGCCCTCGAGCAGCGCGATCGTCGAGCGCCACATCGGCCCCCACCACTGGTAGGCCGGCAGCCGCAGGCGGTCGGCGAGCGCCTCGTGGCGCTCGACCTCGAGCATCATCTCGGCGACGTCGCCGCGCTCGGCGAGGTCGAGCACGCGCCAGTTGCGGCCCTGCACCTCGCGCTCGGGATCGTTCGCGCGCCGCGCGAGCGCGATCATCTCGTCGGCCGTGGCGAGCCGCTCGGCGAGATAGTCGGCGCTCCACAGCGCGACATGGCGCGCATCGAGCGCGTCGAGCAGCGCGCCGTCGTCGCCGCTCGCGCGCGCGAGCGCGACCGCCCGGTCGCCGAGCTGCTTGCGCTGCTCGGGGACCGACGCGTAGTACGTCTCGACGGCAAGCCGAGCGACGAGCCGCGCCGTCAGCGCGTCGTCGGGCGGTCCCGCGTCGAGCGCCTCGCGCAGCAGCGCCACCGAGGCGTCGTCGACCGCGATGATCGACACGCCGAAGCCGCTGAAGCCGAGCGCCGCATGACCGAGCAGCTCGCTGTCGGCGAGCTCGCGGGCGACGTCCGCGGCGCGCGCGAAGGCGGTCCGCGCGGCCGGGCTCTCGCCGGCGCGGTGGCGCGCCTGGCCGAGCGCGAGCAGAAGGTTGGCGCTGCGTCGCGTCGGCGGCTCGCCGTCGGCTGCCGCACGCTCGAGCGCGGCGAGCGCGCGCTCGCACCACAGCGCCGCCTCCTCGTAGGCGAGCTTCGCGGTCGCGTGCTGCGCCGCGTCGAGTGCGGCGTCGACGGCGCGCGGGCTGCCGGCTTCAAGGAAATGGTGGGCGAGCTCGCCGAGGTGGGCGCGCGAGCCGGCGCCGCGCAGCGCCTCGAGCGACGCGGCGAGCGAGCCGTGCAGGCGCGCGCGGCGCGCCGCCGACAGCTCCTCGTAGAGCGACTCGCGGATCAGCGTGTGCGTGAACTCGTAGCGCCCCGGGCGCAGCGCGTCCTCGCGCACCATCTGCGCGGCGCAGGCGTCCTCGAGCGCGACGAGTGGCTCGCGCCCGGCGAGCTCCGGCAGCGCCTCGAGCAGCTCGAGCTCGAACTCGCGTCCGGCGACGGCGGCTGCCGCGAGCACCGTCGTGGCGTCCGTCGAGAACCGCTCCAGGCGGCGTGCGATGACGTCCTTGACCGTCTCGGGCACGGGTCGCAGCGCGCCCGACTCGGCGAAGTGGCTGAGCAGCTCCTCGACGAAGAAGGGATTGCCCTGGGTGTCCTCCAGCAGCGTGCCGTCGAGCTCCGCGCGCGTCGCCACGCCGACCCAGTCGAGCATCAGCTCGCCGACCTCGGCGCGCCCGAGCCCGCGCAGCTCGACGCGCTCGACGAGCTCCTCGCGCGTGAGGTCGGTCAGCAGCGCGGCGAGCGGATGCGCACGATCGAGATCGCTCGAGCGGTGTGTGCCGAGCACGAGCAGCGGCGCCGGCTGCGGTGAGCGCAGCAGGTGCCCGAGCAGCGCCAGCGTCGGCCGGTCCGCCCAGTGCAGGTCGTCGAGCGCGAGCACGACCGGGGCGCGCTCGCCGACGGCTCCGATCAGCGCATCGACCGCCTCGAACAAGCGCCAGCGCGCGCCCCCACCGTGCGCGTCGGCGCCGTCCACGCCGCTCCCCGCGGTCAGCTCGGGCGGCAGTCGCGACCCGAACGGGCGCAGCGCCTCGACGAACGGCTGATAGGGCAGCAGCGGTTCCTCGAGGCAGCGTCCGAAGAGCACGATCGCGCCGCGCTCGTGCGCCGAGCGGCTGAACTCGCGCGCGATCCGGCTCTTGCCGATCCCCGGCTCGCCCGCGATCGCGACGAGGCGCCGCTCGCCGGCGCGGGCGGCGTCGAAGGTCGCGGCGATCCGCGCGAGCTCGGCGGTCCGGCCGACGAAGCGGCTGCGCCGGCGGCGGTCGAGCGCCGGCGGCAGCGCGACGACGGCCGCGGACGTCGCGGCGGTGGCCTCGGGCCCGTCTTCGCGCAGCCGCTCGACGAGCTCGCGCGTCTGCGCCGACGGAGCGACCCGCAGCTCGCTGCGCATGCGGTCGCGCAGGCGCTCGTAGACGGCGGCCGCGGCGGAGCGGTCGCCGGCCCGCCAGAGGCGCTCGATCAGCGACCGGTTGCGCTCCTCGGAGAGCGGATCGAGCTCGACCTGCTCGCGCGTCCAGCGCAGACCGGCGACGTGGTCGCCGGCCGCGTCGGCCAACGCCGCGAGCCGCTCGAGCGCGCCGCCGACGGCCTCGCGATGACGGTCACGCGCCTGCCAGGCCCAGTCCTCCTCGAAGCCGGCGAGCAACTCGCCCGCGCGCAGCGCGAGCGCCTCGGCGAGCTCGCCGCGTTCGACGAGCTCGTCGAACGCGTGCAGGTCGACCCAGACGTCGTCGCTCAGGCCGACCTCGTCACGCGAGGCGAGCAGGTAGCGCGCGCCGCCGGAACCGAGCGCGGCGCGCAGCGCGTGCAGCGTCGTGCGCAGGCTCGCGCGCGCGCTGGCATCGAGCACGTCCGGCCACAGGCGCGCCGCGAGCTGGGCGCGGCGGTGCATGCCGGGGTGCAGCGCCAGCCAGCCGAGCAGCGCGCGCGCCGGCCGTGAGGACGGCGCCGGGTGCGCCACGCCGTCGAGCTGGATCTCGAGCTCACCGAGCAGCCGGATGCGCAGCATCGCGCTGAATCTAACGCCGCGCCCGCTGCGATGACGCTGCGATGACGCTCGTCTGACGGACGCCGTGGACGCTGCCCGCATGACGACGAGCGACGCCACCACGAACAGCACCGCCGGGCTCGACCACCGCCGCCACGATCTGCGCCTGCTCGTCGGCGCCGTGGCGGTATCGACGGCCGGCGACTTCCTGGCGATCGTCGCGCTGGCGCTGGCGATCCATCAGGCCGGCGGCTCGGGCCTCGCGGTCGCCGGCCTCTTCATCGCGCTGTGGGCGCCGGCGGTCGTGCTCGTCGGCGTCGCCGGTCTGATCGTCGACCGCTTCGAGAACCGCGCGCTGATCGTCGCCGTCTCGCTCGCGCAGGTGCCGGTCGTCGCGGCGCTCGCGTTCGTCGACTCGATTCCGGCGATCCTCGCGCTGACGGCGCTGATGGGAATCGGCTTTGCGATCGCCCAGCCGGCCGAGTTCGCGCTGCTGCCCGCGGCCGCCGGCGAGGACCGGCTCGCCTTCGCGAACGGCCACATGGAGACGGCGCGCTACCTCGGGATGACCGCCGGCCCGCTGCTCGGCGGCGTGCTCGCCGCGGCCGGCGGCACGCGCCTGGCGCTGCTCGTCGACGCGGCGACGTTCGCGGCCGTCGCGGCGGCCGCGCTCGCGCTGCATGCGCGCCGCCGCCCGGTCGCTCGCCGACGCGGCGCCGACCGCGACCGCGCACGCGACGGCGTCGTGTTCCTGTTCGGCGAGCGCACGCTCGCGCTCGTCATGGTCGTGTCGTTCGCGTCGCTGCTGTTCATGACCGCGTCGGCGACGGCCGAGGTCTTCTTCGCGACCGACGTGCTCGGCGCGGGACAGCTCGGCTACGGGGCGCTGATGACGGCGTGGACCGTCGGCATGGTGATCGGCGCGACCGTCGTCGCCCGCCGCGTGCCGGCGCGGGCGATCGTGCCGGCCGCGCTCGGCTTCGTCGCGCTGCAGGGGCTCGGGCTTGCGCTGCCGACCGTCTGGCTCGTGTTCGGCTTCGGCGCCGGCGCGTTCCTCGTCGGCGGGATCGCGCACGCGACGAAGAACGTCCTGATCCGCACGCTGATCCACGAGCGCGTGCCCGACGCGCTGCGTGGCCGCGCGTTTGCCGCCTACAGCGGCCTTCGCAACAGCGCCGAGCTCGTCGCGCTCGCCGGCGGAGGCGTGCTCGTCGCGACGCTCGGTGCTCGCACGACGCTGTTCGTCGCCGGCGCGGGCGCGATCGTCGCGGGCCTCGGCGGCCTCGTGCTCTGGCGGCTGCTGATGCGGCGGCGCGCGTCGGCGACGCTCGAGGTCCAGCCGCAGGTCGCGTAGCTGCTGGACGTTTCGGCACCCACGCCGAGCACGCTCAACCCTGCGGCGAGACCGCCGATAGGGAAGGCATGAACCTTCCTGGCGGCCAGCTGGCCGTACCCGCAGCCGCCGTCGACAAGGAGCTCGAGCAGGTCCTGCTCGGCCTCGCCGACGGCAGCTATGTGCTCAGCACGCCCGACGGCGCGATCGCCGAGTCGGGCATCGGCGTCGTCGGCCTGCTCGGCGCGCCGGCCGAGGAGCTCGCCGGCCGCGCGACCGTGGACATGCTCGTCGTCGGCGCCGACGAGGCCGCCCGCAACGAGTTCGACTGGCTGCTACGCGCCCCCAGCATCGACCCGGTCGCCCCGCGCACGTTCCCCGCCCGCACCGCGTCGGGCGCCGTCCGCTCGCTGCGCTTCGTGATCGTGTCGGTGCCGCTCGCGCTCGGCTGGGAGTTCACCTCGCTGCTGACCGAGCTGCGTACGCGTGACGCCGGCACCTGGCATCCGGAGGAGCTGCGCCTGCGCCACGGGCACGCGCTCGAGGCGATCGAGGGCGTCGTGCGCAGCGGCCGCCAGCCCGACCCGAACGCCCGCCTTGCAGGCATCCTGATCGTCGTCCGCGACGTCGACGCGCCGCCGCTCACGCGCGAGGACGTCGATCGCCGCATGAACGAGCAGCGCGAGGCCGCGCGCGAGGCCGCAGCTGAGGCCGCCCGTCTCGCCGACGAGGCCGCCGGCCGGCCCGCCGCCGACCACGACGCGGCCGACGGGGCACTGGGCGTCGAGGACATCGTCGAGCGCGCGCGCGTCCTGCGCGAGCGCGTCGAGCAGGCCGAGCTCGCCGCCGAGGCGGCCAACGAGGAGCGCGAGCTGGCGCTCGCCACGCTTGCCGCCGCCGAGGCCGAGCGCGCCGAGGCGCTGTCGGCGCGAGCCGCCGCCGAGTCCGTCGCCGAGTCGGCGCGCATGGAAGCGCTGTCGGCCGTGCGGGCCGCCGAGTCGGCCGCCGAGGTCGCCCGCGTGCAGGCGTTCGCCAGCGTGCGCGCCGCCGAATCTGCGGCCGACGCCGCGCGCGCGGAGGCCGCCGGCGCGGCGGCGGAGGCCGAGCGGCTGCGGGCCGAGCTGCAGGCGGTGCGCGAGACCGTGCACGAGGAGCGCGTCGCCCACAGCGAGAGCGCCGAGGCCGAGATCGCCGCCCTCCGGGCCGCCAACGACGCGGCGCGCGGCGAGGCCGAGGGATTGCGCGCCGAGCTGCAGGTCACGCACGACGCGCTGCAGGATGTGCGCGGCGAGTGCGCGCTCGCGCGCGGCGAGGTGACCGCTGTCCGGGCCGAGCTCGGCAGCGCGAACATCGCGCTCGGCAGCACGCAGCGCGAGCTCGACGCCGCCCGCGCCGAGCTGGCGGCCAGGGTCGACGAGCTACAGCGCTACGACGGCCACGTGGCGGCCGCCGGCGACGAGCTGACGAGCGTGCGCGACGAGCTCGCCGCGCGCGGCGCGGAGCTCGCCGAGGCGCGCGCCGAGATCGACCGGCTGCGCAGCGAGCACGACGTGGCGATCGCCTCGCTCAACGAGGCACGTGCCAGCGCGGAGGCGATCCGCGCCGAGTTCGCGTTCGATCCCGGCGTCCCGCGCGACGCGGCCCAGCAGCGCCCGCCCGCCGAGCGCGCCCCCTGGTCGGCGCCGGCGCGACCGGCCGCCGAGCCGGCCGCTCCGAAGCTCGCCCTGCCCGCGGTCGGGTCCGGTCGGGCAGCCGCGCTGATCGGCCTCGACGGCGCCTTCAAGCAACTCGACGACGCGTTCTGTCACCTGCTCGGCTGCCGCGCGGAGGATCTGCACCACGCACGCTGGCCGTCGATCATCGATCGCGAGAACCTCAAGGGACATCAGGAGATCGCTCGCGCGCTACGGGCGGGCGAGATCCAGAGCGCCGAGATCGAGACGGTCTACATGCACGCGGGCGGGCTGCTCGTGCCGATCGCCGGGACCGTCTCGATGCACCGCGCCGAGCCGGCCGGCCCGCCGACGCACTACCTCATCCGCGCCGATGTCAGCCGGACCGCCGGCGTGCCGGGGGTCAGCTGAGCTCGCTGGCGGCGCCGGCGCCGATCGGGCACGTGACGCCGGTCCCACCGAGGCCGCAGTAGCCGCGCGGGTTCTTGGCGAGGTACTGCTGGTGGTAATCCTCGGCGTAGTAGAAGTCGGGCGCCGGGACGATCTCGGTCGTGATCTCGCCCCGTCCGGCGGCGGTCAGCGCGACCTGGTAGCGATCGCGCGAGGCGGTCGCGGCGGCGGCCTGCTCGTCGCTCGTCGTATATATCCCCGAGCGGTACTGCGTGCCGACGTCGTTGCCCTGGCGCATGCCCTGCGTCGGGTCGTGCGCCTCCCAGAAGGCCGCGAGCAGATCGTCGTAGGAGACCTCGGCCGGCCGGTAGACGACGAGGACGACCTCGTTGTGGCCGGTCCGCGCGCTGCAGACCTCCTCGTAGGTCGGGTTCGGCGTCAGGCCCCCGGCGTAGCCGACGGCCGTCGTGTAGACGCCGGGCGTCTGCCAGAAGACGCGCTCGGCGCCCCAGAAGCAGCCGAGCCCGAAGATCGCCTGCTCGGTGTCGTCCGGGAACGGTCCCTTCAGCGGGGCGTCGAGCACGTCGTGGCGCTCGGGCACCGGGATCGGCTTCTCGCGACCCGGCAGCGCGGCCTCGGCGGTCGGCATCTCGGTCTTGTGCTTGGAGAGGAAGTTGAGCATCGCGTGGCCTCGGATCGTGGCTTGGTACGGAGTCCACGGTAGCGGCCGGGCGTTACATGGCTCAGGGCCTGGCACCCGCCGTCTACCCTGCCGCAATGGCCACGACGGTTGAGGCGCAGCCCACGACGGACCTCGGGATCCGGACGCTGATCGCCGGCGACGGGGTGCGCGGCGTCGGCGCGCTGTTCGTCTTCGCGACCCACGTCTGCCTGCTCGCCGACCCCGTCGCGAACAACAACCTGCTGAGCTACGGCTGGGCGGCGCCGATCCTCGGCCACATCGACCTCGCGCTATCGGCCTTCTTCGTGCTGTCGGGCTATCTCATCGCGCGCCCGTTCACGCGCGCGTACGTCACCGGCGGCCGGCGGCCGAAGATCCGCTCGTACGTGCGCAACCGGATCCTGCGCGTCGTGCCGGTCTTCTACTTCTTCACGATCCTCGTGCTGCTGCGCTTCGGGCTCGACGGCAGCCTCGAGACGGGCGCCGCGGCGCCCGACGCGCAGAGCGAGTGGTGGCAGGTTGTCGCGCAGTTCTTCTTCATCCAGGGCCAGACCGCGGGCCCGGCGTCGATCCCGATCGGCCCGGCCTGGTCGATCGGCTCGGAGGTCGGCTTCTACTTCGTCATCCCGCTCGCCGCGTACGGCGCGTACTTCGTCGGCAAGCGACTGCCGAGCCAGTACACGCGGGCCGCGTTCGCGCTGGCGGCGATCGGGTTCGTCTTCGTCGTCAGCATCGCGCTGCGCGCCGTCGACAAGTACCAGTTCGGCTGGCTGACGGCGCCGCCGGCGATCATGTACGGCTTCATGCCGGGCGTCGCGCTCGGGATCATCGAGCCGCTGATCGCCCCGCACCTGCGCGAGCGCGCGCGGCTGGCCAAGCAGCTCGCGTGGGGGGCGTTCGCGCTCGGCCTGCTGTGCGCGCTCGTCTACGCGTCCAGCGACTACGACCCGCGCCAGACGCCGATCCACCACGCGCTCGGTGTGCGCGCGATGCTGGCGGCGCTCAGCACGGGGCTGCTGTTCCTCGGCCTGATCGTCCTGCAGATCGGCACCGCCCGCGCGCCGCGGCTGTTCGCCAACAAGGTCATGCTCTGGCTCGGCGCGCGCTCGTACTCGTTCTACCTCGTGCACATCTGGGTGCTGCTCGAGCTCGACCACCTGCTCGGCGCGGACGACACCCTCGCGACCCGCCTCGCGGTGATGGCCGGCATCGGCTTCCCGCTGACCGTGCTCAGCGGCGCGCTGACATATCGCTTCGTCGAGCTTCCGTTCCTGGCGCGCAAGTCCAGGACGACCCAGCACACGCCCGCCGAGGGCGCGCCCGTAGCGCCCGAACCGGCGCGCTAGCGGAGAACCGACGGCGCGGCGGGCCCGGCGCCGCCGAGCTGTCAATTCTCCGTGAGAAATCGCCCGGCGCCGACCGCCGTCAGCGCAGCTAGGTAGATTGCGGCCCATGTCGAGGCCCACGCAGATCGTCTCGCTGGTGGCCGTGCTGTTCGCCGCGCTCGCGCTCGGCGCATGCGGTGGAGCCAGCGACAGCCAGATCAGGAACGCCTACGTGCAGCGCGTCAACGCGGCACAGACCGAGTTCGCGGCGACCGTCACGACGGTTTCCAAGCGGATCACGCGACAGAGCTCGTCCGCGGACGACCGCCGCACGCTGCAGCAGTTCCAGGTCGCGATCAAGACCGCCGTCAGGAAGCTGCGCGAGGTCACCGTCCCGGACAACGTGACAACCGAGCACAGCCAGCTCGTGCGCGCGATGAGCGGCTTCGGAGCCCAGATCAAGAAGGCCACCGACTCGCTGCGCAACCCCGACTCGCGCGCGATCGCCGGTGCACAGCGGACGATCCAGAACGCGACGCAGACGGTCAACGCCCGCATCGAGTCGGCGATCGCCGCGATCAACTCCAAGCTCGGAGCGAAGTAGTGGCGTCCACGAGCCGGGTCTAGGCATGTCGCCGACCTGGATCTGGATGCAGATCGCGATCGTCTTCTTCGTGCTCGCGGGGATCGTGATCGCGATCGTCAAGCTCGCGTAGGTTGCGATCCGGATGTTCCATTCGATCGTCGTCGGCACGGACGGGTCGGACACGGCGACGCAAGCCGTCCGCCAGGCGATCGAGCTGGCGCGCTCCGTCGGCGCGCGGATCGAGCTCGTCAGCGCCTACGAGCCGGTGTCAGACGCGCGCCTGCGCGAGGCGTCGGTCCACGTGCCCGAGGACCTGCAGTGGATGATCAACCCGCGCGAGGACGTCGTGGCGACGCTCGAGCTGGCGGCGCGCGAGATCCGCGAGGCCGGTGTCGCCGTCGAGGTGTTCGCGCGTCAGGGCGACCCGGCGGACGCGATCCTCGACGTCGCCGAGGAGCGCGGCAGCGACCTGATCGTGGTCGGCAACAAGGGCATGACCGGCGCCAAGCGCTTCCTGCTGGGCTCGGTGCCGAACAAGGTCTCGCACCACGCGCCCTGCTCGGTGCTGATCATTCGGACGCTGTGACCGGAGCCGGTGCCGGTGCCGGTGGCGGCACCAACGGCAGCGTCGCCGCCGCCGCGTCGACGAGCCCGGCGCCGTAGTAGTTGTCGCGTCCCGCCAGGCCGAGGTCGTGGGCGGTCCGCTCGAGGTGGCGCTCTACCTCGCCGGGCGTCGGGTTGGCGCCGAGCACCCCGGAGGCGAGCACGAGCGCGGCGACGCCGGCGACCTGCGGCGCGGCCGTCGACGTTCCGCGAAAGCGCGGCAGGATCTCGAACCTCGCGGGGGAGGCGGCACGGAAGCTCACGCCCGAGATGTCGCGGCCGGGCGGCGCGGTGTCGGGCTGGCAGTTGGGGTCGTCGGGCACGACGGCGTCCGCGCCACCGCCGGGTGCGACGACATCGAGGCCCGGCCCGTGGTTTGAGTAGTCGCCCAGGCAGCCGTGCTCGGTCGTGCCGCCGACGTTGATCGCGAGCGTGTCGTAGCGCTTGGCGGGAACGTTGGGGTCGGAGCTGTTGCCGGCGGCCGACACGACGATGACGCCGGCGCGACGGGCGGCGGCGAGCGCCGACCGCACGCCGCGCGACGCCGTCACGCTGCGCGGCGTCGGCGCGAGCTGCGGCCCGTCGTAGAGCTCCAGCGACAGGTTGATGATGTCCGCGCCGTTGTGGACCGCGTAGCGAATCGCGCGCGAGATCGTCGACGGGTAGCCGCGGCCCTCGAAGTCGAGCACGCGGATCGGCATGATCCGCGCGCGGTACGCGACGCCGACGGTGCCGTAGGCGTTGTTCGCGGTCGCCGCGATCGTGCTGGCGACGAACGTGCCGTGGCCGTACTCGTCGTTCGGGTACGGGTCGCCGTCGACGAAATCGTAGCCGCGCACGAAGCGCGCCCTCGCGAGGTCCGGCGAACGGCGGAACCGCCCGCGGTCGGCGTACGCGATCCCGCTGTCGAGCACGGCGATCAGCACGCCACGGCCGCCGCTCCCGCCCAGTTGGCTGGCCTGCGACCAGGCCAGCGGCGCGTTGATCCCGAACGGTCCGTTGAGCTCCCACTGCACGTTCGTCCAACCGGCGTCGGCGGCGGCCGCGGCGACGCCCGAGTCGTTGGGCACGTATGCGGCGCGTGCGAGCAGCTCCTGCGGGCGGGCGCTCGCGCTGGCCGGCACGAAGGCCGCGGCGGCCAAGGCGACCGTCGCGCCCTTGCGGAGCAGAACAGAGAGAGTGGTCACGAGGAGGGCAGCGCTGCTGCTTGCGTCACACGATAGGAGGCTATGCGGCCCGCTGCGATAGTCCTGGCCACATGGCGGCCGCATTCTTTCCGCGCGAGGAGTACTTCATGCGCCTGGCGATCCGCGAGGCCGAGGCGGCGCTCGAGCACGACGACGTGCCGATCGGCGCGGTCGTCGTACGCGATGGCGAGGTCATCGGCTCCGGCCACAACGAGCGCGAGCTGCGCCAGGATCCGACCGCCCACGCCGAGGTCCTGGCGCTGCGCGAGGCCAGCCGCGCATCGGGAACGTGGCGCGTGCTCGACTCGGTCCTCTACGTCACGCTCGAGCCCTGCGCGATGTGCGCGGGCGCGATCGTGCTCGCGCGCGTGCCGCGCGTCGTCTACGGCACGACCGACCCCAAGGCGGGCGCCGCGGGCTCGGTCCTCGACGTGCTCTCGGAGCCGCGCCTCAACCACCGGCCCGCCGTCGCCGGCGGGCTGCTGGCGGCTGACTGCGCGGCGCTGCTGACGGAGTTCTTCGGATCGCGGCGCTGAGCTCCGCGCGGCCTGCGCTCGCGCCGAGACGGATGCGGTGCCGACTCAGGCGGCGGTTGGACCGTCTCGCGGTCGATGCGATCGATCTCCTATCCTCGGGCGACGCTCAAGAGGCGCCTTGGAGGGGTGCGAGAGTGGTTGAATCGGGCGGTCTCGAAAACCGTTGTAGGGGTAACCCCTCTACCGAGGGTTCGAATCCCTCCCCCTCCGCTGAATCGATCAGGCCTCGTCGGGCAGCGGGCCGACGAACTCGATTCCATACTGCTTCGCGGCCTTGCCGATCTGCGATCCCTCGATCGACTCGGTCGGCGCCAAGCCGCCCGGCCGCGAGGGCAGGGTGATGGCGCGGTAGAACTCGCCGTGCCGTGCCGTCGTGAGGATCAGGTAGCGGGCGGTCTCCGATTCGACCCGAAAGCCGTGGACGGCGCCGGCGGGCACGTGCACGAACGAGCCGGCGCCGGCGCGGACGCCGGGCTCGTCGCCGAGGAAGAACGAGACCTCCCCTTCGACGACGTAGAAGGACTCGACGTCGTCCTTGTGGCGGTGTAACGGGGCCCGTTCCCCGCGGTTCGCTCGCTCGTCGACGAGCGCAAACTCCCCATCGGTGTGATCGCCGGTGGCGAGGAACCGGGACGACGTCTCACCGAACCATCGCAGCTCGGCTTCACCTGAGCGGTACACGTAGGCCTCGGCCGTCATCTCGTCCCTTCCGTCGCTGGCGTGTGGCGGCGGACGGTAGCTCAGGCGTGCGCGCGAGCCGGCGGGCCCGGCATCACCGCGCCGGGGCGGCGCCGAAGGCCCGTCTGCGATGTGAGGCCCTAGCGCCGTGCCGACAGCTCCCTCCCGCCGGCTAGAGGAATGCGCTCCCGGACACCACGACGATCGCGCTGGTGTTGCCGGCGCGGTCCACGGCCGTCACGTTGTAGCTGTAGGCCGACAGCGCCTGGGCGGAGACCTCGAAGTCGTAGGCATCGCCGGCGCCGACCATCGACGACGAGGCCGTCAACGAGCCGCCGACGGTCTTCACGGCCGTGATGACGCCGCCGCACTCGTAGGTGCCGTAGATGTCATCCTTGCCTCCAAGCACCGAGACGTTGTCGCGGTACGCCGCGTTGGCGGGGGTGGCTGCGACGGTGTCCTTGACCGCCGCGTTGATCGGCGAGGCTGTGCCCGACTGGTTGCCGGCAGCGTCCTGTCGGCGCGCGGTGATCGTGATCGCTCCCTCTCCGAATGAGGCGGAGCTGAGGTTGAGTGTCACGGCCGCCGTCGTGGCGCCAGTGGCCGGGGATGCGGTGCCCGTGACCGTCACCGGAGACGGCGCCTCGCTCGTCGCGGAGAAGAGCACCGTCTCGCCGGCTTCCGCGGCCGCAATCGTCGCCGTGATCACGACGGCTGCCTGGCCCGCGGCGTTGATGTAGCGCGTCCCGGTCACGCCGCAAGCCGGGCTGCTACCCCAGGCCGCGGTGGCGCTTGTCATCGTGACGGCGGTGGGCGCGGGCGGCGCGCTGGTGTCGACCTTGGCGACGTCGGCGCTGGTGATCGTGCCTTGGGCGCCGACATTGTCGGACGCCAGGTAGCGGTACTGGTAGCAGTGGGCGTTGGTCACGGTCGTGTCGATGAAGGGGGAGGTCGGGTTGCTGCCGCCGCTGACGGTCGCGAACGCGCCGTAGCCGGTGCACAGGCCCGTGCTCGCCGTGAGCGTTCCTTCGGCGCGCTGCAGCAGGCGCGTGCTCGTGTTGACGCCGGAGCCGCTGCCGTCGGTGGCGCTGAAGCCGACGCTGACCGAGGTGGAGGTGTAGTAGCCGCTGGTGTACGTGATGGTGCCCGTGGGTGCCGTGTTGTCGCTGGTCAGCGTGAGGCCGGTCGCCGTGGACGTGAGCGAGGCGTTGTTCGTGGCGGTGATGTTCTGCGCGCCTGAGGGCGCGGTGGGGTTGGCGGGGCTCCAGCTGTAGGTGTTGACGCCGAGTGCTCCGGGGCTGGCGCTCCAGCCCGCAGGCAGCGTGGGGAACGCGTAGCTGGCGATTGCCGAGCCAGCGTCGGTGGCGCTCGCGGTGACGGTGAACGCCCCGCTGGCGGCGGCCGAGCGGTAGAAGAGCGTGTTGCCGCTGGCGTAGCTGTTCGTCAGCGCCGAGAACGCAAGCGTCGGCGCGTTCGGCGCGCTGGTGTCGACCTTCACGAGCTGCGTCGAGACGGACGACGCGTTGCCTGCGACGTCGGTCGCGAAGTACTTGACCGTCGTGGTCGCGGCGATCGAGAGCGCCGTCGTGTAGACGGCCGCGCTGCCCGAGGACGTGGGATCGCTTCCGTCGATCGTGTACGTCAGGCTGGCGACGCCGGATCCGCTGCCGTCGCTGGCGCTGAGGGCGACCGCCACGGGCGACGTGCTGTTCCAGCCCGCGCCGTTCGCCGTCGGCGTCAGCAGCGCGCTCACGGCGGGGGGCGTCGTGTCGATCGAGAACGACACCGGCCCGACCTCGTTCGAAGTCGCCGTCCACGTGTGGAAGTTCGCGACCGCGCGATAGCTGTAGCTGCCAGCTGTGGCCGGAGCGTCGACGCAGCTCGTCGTGCCGCGCGGCTTGACGCCCGAGCAGCCTCCGCTGGCGATCGCCGCCCACGCGCCGCCGTCGAGCTTGCGCTCGACCGAGTACGTGATCGAGCTGTTCGCCGCGGAGCTCGGGTTCAGCGAGCTCTGCGTGCTCCACGTGACGGTCACCGAGTTGATCCCGGCGCCCGGCGCGGTGATCGCCGCCGCGTCCAGCGAGGCGGTCGTTGCCGCCGCGGCGCCGGTGCCGGGCTGACTCCAGAACGCCGACGCGGCGACGGCCGACATCGTCAGCACGAGCGCGAGCACCGAGATCCTCGACCGCCGCGTCATCGCGTCGCCGACCCGCGGTAGACCAGCGACACGACGGTGCGTTGACAGGCGTCCTGGTTCGTCGGCAGGTTGTGCATCGAGACCCGCGGCCACGACGAGGAGCTCGAGACGAGCGCGCTGAGCGGTGTGCTGCCGGGGTGGACCAGGAGGGGGTACGGGCCGCGGTACTGCGTGGCCGCGTAGTTGACGTCGCCGCTACACGCCCGCTTCGTCGTATCTGCCCGCACGTCCACGCGCAGCGATCGGACGCGGATGTCGAAGCCGTGGCGGTTGGTCAGGACGAGGTTCAGCGGCGCACTGCGGCCGGGGTACAGCAGCGTCGTGAGATCGCCGCGGATCTGGAACGGCCGGCCCCGGACGACCGTCATGACGACAACGGCGTAGCGGCGGATGGCCGTCGAGCCGAGCCGGCTCGTGGCCTCGACGACGAGACGGCTCGAGCCGATTCGCTGGGAGGGGCGGGTCGCGACACGAAGAGCGGTTCGCGTCAGCGTCGCTCTGGCGCCGCGGGGTACGCCGATGACGCGAATGCTGAGGCGTCCGCGCCGCAGCGTCGCGTCGCGCGAGACCCTGACGGCGAACGTTGCGGTTGCTCCCCGCGGCAGCATCTGGCGCGCCGGGTGGACGGTGAGCGAGAAGCCGGGCGACCGGCGGCGCAGCACCGTCAGCGTCAGCGAGCGCGAGCGTTTCGCTCTGCCGCTCGTCGCGAAGATCGTCACCGTCCGAGTGCCGAGGGGTGTACGCGCCGATGTGTCGAGCGTGAGGACCGCGCCCGTCTCTGCGCTAGGTATCGAGCGCACGTATCTCCCGTTCGCCAGCTGCCAGCGGGTGTGGACGCCGGGTGGCAAACCGGTGACGCGAAGCGAGGTGGCGCCGGCGGAGCTCGCGCTCCGCACGACACCGACGCTGAAGCTGGCCGTCTTGCCTCGGACCACGCTCTGGCTCACCGGCGTCACCGAGAGGCTCACGCGCACCTGCCGCGAGCCAGCTTGATCGGCGCACGTCACGAAGCCGGCGCCGCCGAGCCCGGCCAGCGATGCCAGGGTGATGATGGGGAGGCGTCGCACCGGGATGTTCCGGGGAAGCCGGGAGGGCGAGCGGACTCGTCCTCCCGGACCCGATTACCTCGTCGTCGTGCTAGTTGCTCGTGTAGCTGATGTTGACTGTCGCGCCCTTGCAGGCGTTCTGGTTCGTGGCCGAGTCGAGCATCTGAATCGTTGGACCACTCCAGGTGCCGACGCCGGTTCCGCTGGGGATGAGCCCTGACGCGGAAATAGTCGTGGTCGTGGCGTTGTTGATCTGGTAGTCGGCGATCGTGCACGCGGGCGTACCGCCCAGGCCGCCGGTGATCGAGTCCAGCGTCGCGGTTACGCTCGCGACGGTGACGTTGCCCGGGTTCGTGTTGGTGAACGTGCCGCTCAGCGCCTGCGGCGTCGAGGCCGGCGTGAGCGCCGTGACCGTCGAAGTCTGGTTGACGGTGATCCCGACGCCAGAGCCGGTCGCGGCCGTACCGCTACCGGTACCGGCCTGCGTCCAGTACGCATATGCGCCGGCGGCGGCAAGAAGGAAGGCGACGCCGACGACGACGATCGACTTCTTGTTCATGAATCGAGACATGAGGGTCCTCCTGGGACAAAGGTGTCTAGCGACGTCCTCCATTCCTGTGTCCCGAGAGGGCGATTCGCGGGGAGCTCCTCCTATGGAAAGCGCATCCCGCTGTCCGCTCTATCGTCGGAACAGCGCATAGACTTGACGTTATTGACTCACGGTGCCAATCGATCAGTCTCGGGCTGGGCGAAACGCCGAAGCGCCCTGGGCGCAAGCGGGAAACGTGGGTGACGCAGACCCAACGTCCGTCCACGAGCTCGCGCCCGCGACCGCCGCCATCGCTGGTCAACCCGCCTGCGTGAGCAGCTCCCGGTCGATCGCCTCGGGGGCGAGGATGCGATCGATCGCCATCACCGCCGCACCGATCACCCCGGCCCGGTCGCCCAGCTGGCACGGGACGATCCGCAGGTCGCGCGTCGCGAGGGCCAGCGAGCGGCTGAAGATCCCCTCCCGAACGCCGGCGATCAGCTGCGCCTGCGCCTCAGCGATGTCGCCGCCGATCACGATCACCGCGGGGTTGAAGAAGTTCACCGTCCCGGCGAGCACCTCCCCGAGCGAGCGGCCGGCCTCGCGCACCATCCGCATCGCGGTCGCGTCGCCGGCCCGGACGAGGCGGACGACGTCGCGGCTGTTGGCGGTGTCCGCCCCCTCGGCGGCCAGTCGCTTGGCCAGCGCATGACCGCCGGCAACGGCCTCGAGGCAGCCGACGTTCCCGCATGTGCACACGACGTCCTCCGACGTCACGCGAATATGGCCGATGTCGCCGGCGGCGCCGCGCGCGCCGTGATGGATCTGTCGCGCCGCGACGATGCCGCAGCCGATGCCCGTTCCGACCTTGACGAGCAGCATGTGCTCGGTGTCGCGCCAGTGGACCCAATGCTCGCCGCGGGCCATGATGTTCACGTCGTTGTCGACGAGCACGGGCGCGTCGTACTGCCCCGCGAACCAGCCCGGAACTGAGTAGCCGTCCCAGCCGGGCATGATCGGCGGGTTGACCGGCCTTCCGCTGGCGAACTCGACGGGGCCCGGGACGCCGATCCCGATCCCGCGAACCTCGCCGGCGGAGTGCCCCGTCTGCTCGAGGAGCTCGGCGAAGCACTCCGACGTCCAGCCGAGCACCTGGTGCGGACCGAGCGCGATGTCCTTGTCGGCGGCCTTCTCCGCCAGCGGCGTCCCAGCCAGGTCCGAGACGGCGACGCGGGCATGGGTCGCCCCGAGATCGGCGACCAGGACGACGCCGGCCGCGTGGTTGAAGCGCAGGACCGTCGGCGGCCGGCCGCCGGTCGACGCGCTCTCGCCGGCTTCGTAGACGAGGCCCGCCGCGAGCAGCGCGTCGACGCGCTGAGCGACGGTCGAACGGGCGAGCCCGAAGTGCCGCGCGAGGTCTGCACGCGTCATCGCGGTGCCGTCGCGGATCGTGCCGAGCAGGGCGCCCGCGCTCGTCGGTGAGGACAGTCCGGCTGGCGTGCTCGTGGCCATCAGCAAGGCAACGTACAGCATGAAACGGCAAATGTCGGGTCACTTACGCATGATCGGCGGCCACTTACGCTTGACAATTGGACTAAGTGCGAATACGTTCCTTCCATGCCCAGCGAGCTCCGAGCCGGGATCGCCGGCAGCGGCTTCATCGGCGCCGTCCATGCCCGCTCCGCTCGCCTGGCGGGCGCCCGCCTGACCGCGGTCGCTGCCTCTTCCCTGGCGAGCGCGCAGCGGGCCGCACGCGACCTCGGCGCCGAGCGCGCGTTCGCCTCGGCCGAGCAGCTCGTCGAGGACCCGAACGTCGACGTCGTGCACATCTGCACGCCCAATCACCTGCATCTGCCGCTCGCCGAGGCCGCGCTCGCGGCTGGCAAGCACGTCATCTGCGAGAAGCCGCTGGCGCTCGACGCGGCCGGCGCGCGGCGACTCGTCGCAGCCGCGGCCGGTACCGGTCTGCAGGCGGCGGTCCCGTTCGTGTACCGCTACTACCCGACGGTCCGCGAGGCGCGCCAGCGCGTGCGCGACGCGTCGACCGGCGAGCTTCGTCTGCTCCACGGCGCGTATCTGCAGGACTGGCTGCTGCGCCCGGAGGACGACAACTGGCGCGTGGACGAGGCGCTCGGCGGCCGCTCGCGGGCGTTCGCCGACATCGGTTCGCACTGGTGCGACCTGGCGCAGTTCATCTCCGGCCACCGCATCACGCGTCTGTCGGCGCGCCTGCTGACCGCGGTCCCAGAGCGCCTGAGCGCCGACGGCAGGCGAGCCTTTGCCGCCGCCGACGGCAGCGGCGATCCGCGCGCGGTCGCGACCGAGGACGCCGCGCTGGTCCTCTTCGAGACCGACGCAGGGGCGCTCGGGACGGTCACCGTGAGCCAGATCTCGGCGGGCCGCAAGAACAAGCTCTGGATCGAGCTCGACGGGGCGGAGTCGGCGCTCTCGTTCGACCAGGAGACCCCCGAGGAGCTGTGGTGCGGGCGGCGCGAGGCGGCGACGATCGTGCGGCGCGACCCGGAGCACATGGCGCCGACCGCGGCGCGCTTCGCGACGCTCCCGGCCGGTCATCCGCAGGGCTACGCGGACTGCTTCGACGCGTTCGTCGCCGACGTCTACGCCGCGATCGCGGGCGGGCCGCCGTCGGACGGGCTGCCGGATTTCGAGGATGGTCTGCGCGCCGCGCAGATCACCGAAGCCGTGCTCGCGTCGGCCGCCAGCGAGACGTGGGTCGATGTCGCCGGTGGTGCGGGCCATCTCCGCTCCGGGGCGCAGGCGGTCGCCCGATGAAGCTCGGCTTCCTGACCTCGTGCATGCCCGAGCGCAGCCTCGAGGAGATCGCCGCTTGGGCCGGCGCGCACGGCTACGAGGCGCTCGAGCTGGCCGCCTGGCCGCAGCTCGGTGACCGCCCGTTCACGGCGAGCCACGTCAGGGCCGAGGCATTCGACGAGGCCGAGGCCGAACGCGTGCGGCGGGCGCTCGACGACAACGGGCTCGTGCTCTCGGCGCTCGCCTACTACGACAACAACCTCGACCCCGATCCTGCCGAGCGCGACGCTAACCACGCGCACGTGCGCGCGTGCATCGACGCGGCCGCCGCGCTCGGCGGTGTTCCGGTCGGCACCTTCATCGGCCGTGACCCCGGCCGCAGCGTCGCCGAAAACCTCCGAGAGGCCGAGCGCGTCTTCCCGCCGCTCGTCGACTACGCCGGCGAGCGCGGCGTGCGGCTGATGATCGAGAACTGCGTCATGGAGGGGTGGCACCCCGACGGCTACCCCGGCAACCTCGCCTACTCGCCCGAGCTGTGGGAGTGGATGTTCGAGCTCGGGCTGTACCTCAACTTCGATCCCTCGCACCTGCTGTGGCTCGGCATCGACCCCGTCGCCGCGCTGAAGCCGTACGTCGGGCGCGTCGCGCACGCCCACGCCAAGGACGCCGAGACGTTTGCCTCCGAGCGCGACCGCTACGGGTTCTTCGGCCGCACCGCGACGCGCGCGGCCGACCCGTGGGACATGGGCTGGTGGCGATACCGGATCCCGGGGCTCGGTGAGGTCGACTTCCGCCGCTACGTCGACACGCTCTACGAGGGCGGCTTCGACGGGGTTCTGTCGGTCGAGCACGAGGACCCCGTCTGGGGCGGGACGCCCGAGCTCGTCGAGGCCGGCTTGAAGATCGCCCGCAAGAACCTGCGCGGCCTGGTGGTCTGAGTGACGAACGTCCTCGAGGTTCGCGGCCTCGTGAAGGAGTACCCGGGCGTCAAGGCGCTGCAGGGCGTCGACCTCGACGTCCGCGAGGCCGAGGTCCACTGCCTGCTCGGCCCCAACGGCGCCGGCAAGTCGACGCTGATCAAGTGTGTCTCCGGCGCGGTCGAGCCGACGAGCGGCGAGATCCTGTTCCTCGGCGAGCCGCTGCCGGCGGGCGATCCTGCGGGATCGCTGCAACGCGGCGTCGCGACGATCTACCAGGAGCTCGACCTCGTCGAGGATCTCAGCGTCGCCGAGAGCATCTTCCTCGCGCACGAGCCGCGCCGCCGCGGCCTGCTACTCGATCTCGACAAGATGTACCGCGACTCGGCCGCGCTGCTGAAGCGGCTCGGTCACGACTCGATTCCCCCGCGCGCGAAGGTCGGCGCGCTGCGGCCGGCGGCGCAGCAGATCGTCTCGATCGCGCGCGCCCTGTCGGGCAACGTCCGCCTGCTGATCATGGACGAGCCGTCGGCGATCCTCGACGAGGCCGAGATCGAGACCCTGTTCGACGTCGTCCGGCGGCTCACCGCCGAGGGCGTGGGGGTCATCTACATCTCGCATCGCCTCGACGAGATCCGGCGCATCGGCGATCGCGTCACGGTCCTCGCGGACGGCCGCACGATGGCGACTGGTCTGCCGGCGACGACCCCGACCGACGAGCTCGTCGAGCTGATGGTCGGTCGCAAGGTCGAGCAGCTCTACCCCGAGCGGCCGGTCGGCACGGATCGGCTGCTGCTCGAGGTGCGCGGAGCGCGGCGGCTGCCCGCGGTCCGGAACGTGAGCCTGAAGGTCCACGCCGGCGAGGTCGTCGGGCTCGGCGGGCTCGTCGGCTCCGGCCGCACCGAATTGCTGCGGCTCGTCTACGGGCTCGACCAGCCCGAGGCGGGCGAGTTCCTCGTCGACGGCAAGCCGCTGAAGGCCAACAGCCCCGGCGCCGCGATCCGTCGCGGGATGGGCCTCGCTCCCGAGGATCGCAAGTCCCAGGCGCTCGTCCTCGACTGGAGCCAGACGAAGAACGTCACGCTCTCGGACCTCGATCGCTTCTCGCGGCCGCTGCTGAACGTGCGCGGCGAGCGGGCGCGTGCACGCGAGGAGCTGCGCAAGCTCGGCACCGTTCCGGACGATCCCGATCGCGCGGTCCGCCTGCTGTCCGGGGGCAACCAGCAGAAGGTCGTCCTCGCTCGCTGGCTGTTGCACGAGTGCCGGATCCTGCTGCTCGACGAGCCGACGCGCGGGGTCGACGTCGCGACGAAGGCCGAGATCTACCGCATCATCAGCGATCTCGCCGGTAACGGCCTTGGCGTGCTCGTCGTCTCGTCCGAGCTCGAGGAGCTCGTCGGCATCTGCACGCGCATCCTCGTCATGCGCGAGGGCGAGATCGTCGCCGAAGTCGACGGAAAGACCGCTACGGAGCGCGAGCTGCTGCGCCATGCCGTGGCGCCGACGGACGCACCGGTACTCGCCGAGGAGGTCACATGAGCACGCCCGCGCAAGCCGCCGGACCGAGCGGAGCGGGCGCGCTCCTGAACCGGATGAAGACGCTGAAGCTGCAGGAGTACGCGCTCGGGCTCGTCGTGATCCTGCTGTTCGTCGTCGGCTCGATCCTCAAGCCGGACACCTTCCCGACGCTGGACAACATCCGCAACATGCTCACGCAGGCGAGCGTGATCGGCGTGCTCGCGATCGGCATGACGTTCGTCATCGCCACGTCCGGCATCGACCTCTCGGTCGGCTCGATGGTGGCAGCGGCCGGCGTCTTCGGCGGGATCATGGTCGGCGACGGCGGGACGAGCAGCATCGTCTTCATCGTCGCGGCGATCGCGTTCGCGACCGCGCTGGGCTCGATCAACGCGATCGCGGTCGCCTACGGGCGCGTCGTTCCGTTCATCGCGACGCTCGCGATGTTCTCGATCGCCAGGGGCGTCGCGCTGC
This sequence comes from uncultured Actinomycetes bacterium, assembly GCA_963780585.1. Classification (GTDB taxonomy): domain Bacteria; phylum Actinomycetota; class Thermoleophilia; order Solirubrobacterales; family Solirubrobacteraceae; genus CADCVQ01. The sequence continues at coordinate 63,359 of CAWADD010000016.1, read as the reverse complement.
TGCTCAACGACAAGCTCCCCGTCAGCCTGCTCGACCTCAACGGCGGCTCATTCGCCGAGCCGGCGGCCTTCTCGCTGCTGTGGTTCGGCAACGGGCGGATCGTCGGGATCCCGGTCTCCGTCTACATCTTCATCGCGATCACGGTGATCGGCTGGATCCTGCTCAACCGCACGCGCTACGGGCGCTACGTCGTCGCCGTCGGCGGCAACCGGGAGGCCGCGCGGATCGCCGGCGTGCCGGTCAGGAAGATCATCTTCAGCGTCTACGTCCTCGCCGGGCTGCTCGCCGGAATCGCGACCGTGTTGCTGTGCGCGCGCCTGGGCAGCGCCTCGCCGGTCAGCGGCAACCTCTACGAGCTCGACGCGATCGGCGCGGTCGTGATCGGCGGCACCAGCCTCGCCGGTGGCCGGGCGACGATCGTCGGCACGTTCCTCGGCGTCCTGACCTTCGCGCTGATCTTCAGCCTGATGACGCAGCTCAATCTTTCGACCGAGGTTCAGCAGGTGACCAAGGGCTTGATCGTCCTCGGGGCGGTCCTGCTGCAGCGTCCGGAAGCGCGCTACTGATGGCCGGAAGCGGGAGAACCAAACACCAGACCAGGAGGATTGCAATGTCGCGGAAGCGACCCCTTATCTCCATCGCCGCAGCGTCGCTGCTGGCGATCGGTATCGCTGCCTGCGGCGACGAGACCAAGACCGTGACCGTCGGTGCTCCCGCGGCTGATGGGACGCCGTCCGCGAGCACGGACTCGGGCAGGACCGTGTCGATCATCGCCAGCGTGCCGCCGACCGACCACGGCTGGCTCGGAGCCATCTCGAAGAACGCGAAGGCCGCGGCGGCCTCGCACAGCGATGTGAAGTTCGAGCTGTTGCAGGCAGCCGACGCCGACTCGCAGGCGCAGCAGATCGAGCAGGCGATCGCGAAGAAGCCCGACGCCCTCGTCGTGCTGCCGCAGGACGGCGCGGCGCTGACGCCCGTCGCCCAGAAGGCGGAACGCGCCGGCATTCCGGTCGTCAACATCGACCGCCTCTTCTCCAAGCCCGACGCCGCGACCGCCACGGTGCTCGGCGACAACTACCAGATCGGCGTCCTGGCAGGTGGCTACATCGCCGACGAGCTGAAGTGCAGCGGCAACGTCGTGGAGATCCAGGGCCTCGCCGGCATCTCCGTCACGACCGACCGCAGCAAGGGCTTCGCCGACGAGGTCAAGAAGCGCTGCCCGAGGGGCGGCCTGAAGATCGTCGCCAAGCAGCCGGGCGACTTCAACCCGGACACCGGCCTGAAGGTGATGGAGAACATCCTGCAGGCCCAGAAGAAGATCGACGCCGTCTACACGCACGACGACGACATGGCCCAGGGCGTCATCCAGGCGATCCGCAACGCCAACCGCGACGACGAGATGTTCCTCACCGGCGTCGGCGGCTCGCAGGACGCGATGAAGCAGATCAAGGCCGGCGGCCTGTACCGCGCGACCTTCCTCTACAACCCGAACATGGCCGCCACCGCGGTGAACATGGCGCGGTTGATCGCCCTCGGCCAGGGCTTCGCCGAGCTCGTGCCGCCGGAGGTTCCACGCCAGCTCATCGTGCCGGCCGCGGTCGTCACGAAGACGAACGTGTCCCAGTACGAGAAGTACGCGTTCAACTAGGACGCCGCCGTCGCTCCCACGAGCCGGGCGGCCCGCTGATGCGCGTGCATCCAGCGGGCCGCCGGCCCGTCTCGGCGCGTCAGTCGCGGTCGGCGTGATCGCGCAGGCGTGGGCGCACCTGCTCGGCCAGCGCGCTGATGTCGGCGGCGACCCGCTCGGGCTCCTCCCAGTGGACGACGTGCCCCGTGCCCTCGTAGACGACGAGCCGCGATCCGGGGATCGCCGCGGCGAGCGCCTCCTGGTCGGCGCGCGGGAGGAACGCGTCGCGATCTCCCCACAGGATCACGGTGGGCACCGTGATCGTCGCGGTCTCGGTGGCAGGAACGGCTTCCAACAGTCCCTCGATCGTCGCGCTCCAGACGCGCGCGGGGACCTTCAGGCTTTCGGCGATCAGCGCCTCCAGGAACACTTGCGGTAGCGGACGCGACAGCGTCGACTCGACGAACTCCCGCACGAACTGTGGATCGATCGGGTCGCTGAGCTCGCGCAGCAGATCGAGGAACGCCGCCACCGCGGGCTTGTCGCGCAGGCTCCGCGGCGCGCCGATGAACGCGAGACCCAGCGTCCGGCTCGGATCGTCCGCAGCAAGTCGCTGCACGGCGAGGCTCGCGCTGGAGCTCGCGACGATCACCGCGGACCTCAGGCCGACGGCGTCCATGAACGCCGCGATGTCGGCTGCGAACTGGTCGACCCCGTAGCCAGAGGCCGGCCGGTCGGCGTCGCCGTGGCCGCGCTGCGTCAGCGCGAACGCGTGGATTGATGCCGGCAGATGCGGGAGCACGCGCTCGAAGGACCGCCACGAATCGGCGAACGCGTGCAGCAGGAGCACGGGGACGCCGGACGGGTCGCCCCGTTCGACATAGGGCAGCTGCAGGCCGTCGGGAAGCGCGGCCGACCTGATCGGCGGACTGCCTGTCGCCATCGCCTGGCGATCATCGCATCCTCGCCGGGGCCGGCGCGATGCGTTGCGAGCTTGCGAGCGCCAAGCCGCGCCCGACGTTGAGCGCCCCGGGCGCGCCGTCCGTAGAGATCTGGACAACGTCCATCTCGAGGCCACGGTCTCGTGAGTGAAGGAGCCCGCAATGCAGCGCTTTTCCAAGCCGAGTCCCTCGATGTTCGTCGCGCTCGCGGCGCTCGTCGTCGCGATGGGAGGCACGTCGTATGCCGCGGTCTCGATCACGTCGCGGGACGTCAGGAACAACTCCCTGACCGGTGCGGACATCAAGAACAGCAGCCTGACGAGCTCCGATGTCAGGAACGGCTCGCTGAAGGCGGCCGACTTCAAGGCGGGTCAGCTGCCGGCCGGTGCGAAGGGCGACAAGGGCCCGGCCGGTTCGGGGCGCTGGGCGCTGGTCGACGCAAGTGGCGCGATCGAGGCGCAGTCCGGCGGCTTCTCGGTGACGTCGGGATATGGCGCCAACCCCGCCGGCGCCGCCGGCAACGTCTACATCAACGCCAACGAGGACCTGTCGAACAACGCGATCGTCGCGACGATCGCGCTGCAAAACCAAGTCGATCAGAACGGCGACGCGATCCTCAACGGCCGCGCGGCGGCCGCGAACGCCAATCCCGAGTTCGCCGGCGAGATCAGCGCGACGCGCTGCGCGATCGTCTCCGTCGTGGCCTGCGCGCCGTCCGGCACCAACAACTCCAACCACTTCGTCGTCAGTCCCCGGCTGAGCGACGGCCAGGTCACCGATACCACCAACCGCAAGCGGTTCTACGTGATCATCACGGGCGACTCGACGGACCCGGTGGCGCCGTAGCCGCCGGACGGCTCCGGGCGTGGTGAGGCAGGCCGTCATCGGGCACGGCCTCCCACGCCGGCGCGATCGCCCGGCCTCAGTCGATGACGCCGAGCAGATGACGGTGCAGCGCTTGCGACAGCGGGCTCGGGGCCGAGCCGAGCTCGTCGCGCAGCAGGGTGCGCAGCTGCTCGTAGACGAGCAGCGCCTCGGCGCGTTCGCCCTTGCTGTCGAGCGCACGCATCAACAATCGGTAGCCGCTCTCGCGGTACGGCGCGAGCCTGACGAGCCGCCGTGCGTCGCGTTCGGCGGCAGCGATCTCCGAGCCGCCGATGCCGAGGCTCGCGACGCCATCGCACTCGAGCGCGCGCAGGTGCAGGTCCTCGAGCCAGCGCCGCTGCTCGACGACCCACGGAGCGTCCTCGCCGGGCAGGAAGCCTCGCCCGGAGATCGTGTACGCGACCGCCGCCGGCCCGACACCGCGCGCCCACTGCCGGGCATGCACGGCGGCCTCGGCCTCGTGGATCTTCACGGCCGCGATCTCGACGTCGACGGACGCATCGCCGGGCAGGGCGAGGCGCAGGTCGTCGCGACCGTCGAGGACATCGGTGCCAAGCACCCCGCGCAGCCGTGAGATGATCGTCCGCAGCGTGCCGCGCGCGCCCGGCGGCGGCTGCTCGGGCCAGATCGCCGCGGCCAGCTCGTCCCTTGTCACGGCCCGCGAACGGTTGAGCGCGAGGTAGACGAACGCGAGCCGGCCCTGCCGTCCGGGCAGGTCACCCTCGACGCGACGGCCGTCGAGCTCGACGGTGATCCGGCCACAGATCTGGATCCGCGTCAACGCGGCTTCAACGTAACCGCAACGGCCCTGGCGCACAATCGCCGAGACGCTTCACCACCAACGAGAAGGGAGCGGAGATGGCAACAGTGATCAGGTGCGAGTGCGGCTACGTCGCGCGCGGCGAGGACGACGACGCGCTGCTTGCGGACGCCGGCCGCCACATCGCGTCAGACCACCCAGAGCTCGTCGACCAGGTCAGCCGCGACGACCTGCTCGCGATGGCCGAGGAGGAGTGACATGGCGACCGCACAGCCGCAGTCGATCCTGCTCGAGCCCTACGCCCAGGAGCAGCTCGAGGTCGAGCGGCGGATCGAGGACATCATGTCCGCGGCGCGCCGGTTTGACGTCGACGTGCTCGAGACCTACCACGCCTTCGGCCGCAAGTTCACGAAGTTCGACGACTTCGAGCCGCTCGAGCGCCAGGATGCCGACACGACGCGGCGCCTGGAGCGCGAGACGCTCCTCGCCGTCGAGGAGTTCGACGCGCGCGCCGTCGACCTGAAGATCGACGTCTTCGGGCCCGTCGCGGTAACCACGTTCGTGATGGAGTACGCGGTCCTCGCGGAGGGTCAGCGGATGCAGCTGCGGGCGCGGGCGACGCTCGTGTTCGCCAAGGACGACGGCGCGTGGCTGATCGTGCACGAGCACTTCTCGCCGTTCGTCGGCAACGCCTAGCGACGGATTGCGAAGAAGTTTCTCGGGCGCCGCGTAAGTCCAGTCCGGGAGCGGCGTTAGACGGGCATGAACATCACACGCAATCTCCGCATCACCGCCATCACCACCATCGCCTGCGCCGGGCTCAGCACCCCGGCGATGGCGTTCACGCCGATCAAGACGGTCAGCGCCGGTCCATTCAAGCCCGTCGTCGTGTGGGATCACGCCGCCTGGAAGAAGTGCTGGGCCGGCACGTACGCGCAGTGGCGCGAGGACGGCAAGTCGCCGACCGCCTCGCAGAACGCCGCCGACCTCGTCTGCGGCGAACAGCCGTGGTGAGCCGCTGACGATCTCCGGCCGCGACGATCTCGCCGGCGAACGCGGCCGAACCTCGTCTGGCCGCGGTGGCTGCGAGCGCGCCAGACCGATGCCGAGCCCTCGACGTACCCATAGAGTGTCCTGAGCTTCTACCGCCGCCATCAGCAGAGAGACCACCGTGACCAAGCTCAGCGACATGTATGCCCGCGACGGGCTGACCTTCTCGATCGAGTTCTTCCCGCCGAAGACCGACGAGGGGATGGACAACCTGTTCGCCGCGGTCGCGGAGCTGAAGAAGCTCGAGCCGGACTTCGTCTCGGTGACGTACGGCGCCGGCGGATCGTCGCGCGCGAAGACGATGAGCATCGTCAAGCGCCTGGCCTTCGCCGAGCAGCTCGAGGTGATGGCCCACCTGACCGTCGTCGACCAGCCCGCGAGGGACGTCAAGGGCGTGCTCGGGGACCTCTGGGGCTGCGGGATCGACAAGGTCATCGCGCTCGGCGGCGATCCGCCCGAGGGCGTGACCGCCCCCTGGAAGGTGCATCCGGACGGCTTCAAGAACGCGACCGAGCTCGTCAACGCCGCGCGCCGCGGTCAGTCCGGCTGGTTCGACTTCTTCTCGATCGCGGTCGCCGGCTTCCCGGAGATCCATCCGCGCGCGGAGAGCCGCGAGCAGGATCTCGAGATCGCCAAGGAGAAGGTCGCGGCCGGCGCCGAGGTGATCATCACGCAGCTGTTCTTCGACAACGACGACTACTTCCGCTACGTCGAGGATCTGCGCGCGCTCGGCGTCACGGTGCCGATCGTGCCCGGCATGCTGCCGATCCGCTCCGCCGCGCAGGTCCGCCGCTTCACGAGGATGTGCGGCTCGAAGATCCCGCCCGCGCTCGACGAGCTGCTGACGAAGGTCGAGGACGACGACGACGCCGCGATCGAGCTCGGCATCGAGTACACGACGAAGCAGTGCCAGGGTCTGCTCGAGTTCGGCGTCCCCGGCTTTCACTTCTACGCGCTGAACAAGGCCCGTTCGATCGTCGCGATCCACCAGAACCTGAACCTCGGCGCGCTCACGAAGGCACCCGCCTGACGCGACGGGCCTCGTAGGCCAGCAGCAGCCCGCCCGCGAGCGCCGCGAGCATCCCGATCCACGAGCCGGCGTCGAGCGCGCGGTCGCCGTAGGGGTCGCTGAACATCGACCAGTGCGGAGCGAGGTGCACGGCGACGAAGCCGAGCGCCGTCAGGATCCCCAGGACGCCGGCGATCTGCGGCGCGCGCGGATGCCGGCGCGCGACGAGCACGAGCGACACGAAGATGCTGACGGCTCCGAGCAGGCCGGGAAGGCTTGCGGTCAGCGACAGCTGATCGCCGGCCGGTTGACGAACCGCGTGGTCGACGATGTGCGTCGCGAGCAGCAGCGCGAGCGCGACGTTGGCGATCAGCAGGCGACGCACGACACGTACTACGCGCGCGCGGCGTCCGCGGACGTGCGCCGGCCTCAGACCGCCGCCGCGGCGGTCAGGTGCGGGTAGAGCGGATAGCGCTCGGCGAGCGCGCGCGTGCGCTCCGACAGCGCCGCGACGTCGGCGTCCGCGAACGGGCCGGTGAGCGCCTCGGCGATGACCTTGCCGATCTCGTGGAAGTCGTCGGCCTGCAGGCCGCGGGTCGCCATCGCCGGGGTGCCGATCCGCAGACCCGACGTCACCATCGCCGGGCGCGGGTCGTTGGGCACCGCGTTGCGGTTGACGGTGATCCCGATCCGGTCGAGGCGCTGCTCGGCGTCGGGGCCGGCAAGCTCGGACTCGCGCAGGTCGGCGAGCAGCAGGTGCACGTCGGTTCCGCCGGTCAGCACGTTGACGCCGGCGGCGAGCAGCTCCTCGGCGACGATCGCGGCGCCAGCGCGCGTGCGGCGCTGGCGCTCGCGGAACAGCTCCGTGCCCGCGATCTTCAGCGACACAGCCTTGCCGGCGATCATGTGCATCAGCGGTCCGCCCTGCTGGCCGGGGAAGACCGCGCTGTTGACCTTCTTGGCGAACTGCTCGCGGCACAGGATCATCCCGCCGCGCGAACCGCCGAGCGTCTTGTGGATCGTCGTCGTGACGACGTCGGCATGGGGGACGGGGCTGGGGTGCTCGCCGGCCGCGACGAGACCGGCGAAATGCGCCATGTCGACCATGAAATACGCCTCGACGGAGTCGGCGATCTCGCGGAAGCGCGCCCAGTCGAGCTGGCGCGGATAGGCCGACCAGCCGCCGAGGATGAGCTTCGGCCGCGTCTCCTCGGCGATTCGCTGCAGCTCGTCCATGTCGACGCGCGAGTCCTCGTCGCGCACGCCGTAGGCGACGACGTCGTAGAGCTTGCCGGAGAAGTTCAGCTTCATCCCGTGGGTGAGATGACCGCCGTGGTCCAGGCGCATGCCGAGGATGCGGTCGCCGGGCTCGAGCAGCGCCACCATCGCGGCGGCATTGGCCTGCGCGCCGGCGTGCGGCTGGACGTTGACGTGCTCGGCCCCGAAGACGTCCTTCGCGCGCTCGATCGCTAGCGTTTCGGCGACGTCGACGTACTCGCAGCCGCCGTAGTAGCGCTTGCCGGGCAGCCCCTCGGCGTACTTGTTCGACAGCGTCGAGCCGTGGCAGTCCATGACGGCCTGCGGAACGAAGTTCTCCGAGGCGATCATCTCGAGCGTCGTCTCCTGGCGACGCGCCTCGTCGCGGAGGACCTGCGCGATCTCCGGATCGACCTCGCCGACTGGCTTCGTGAAGTAGTCCGCTCCGAGCTCGGCCATCGGACGGACGGTAGCAACGCCGCTAGCGTGCGCCACATGAACCCGCTCGCCGATCTCGTCCTCAGGCCCGCCGCGCGGCTTGGCGCGGCGGCGCAGAACGCGCTCGAGATCGCGCGCTTCGGCGGCCTCGAGACGGGCGAACAGGCGTCGCCGTACGACGTCGTCGCGCGAACGCCGATCTGTCGCCTGCGCCGCTACCACGCGCCGGACGCCGACGGCCCCGCCGGATCACCGCCGATCCTGCTCGTCCCGCCGATGATGCTCGCCGCCGACGTCTACGACGTCTCGCCGCGCTCGAGCGCCGTCGCGATGCTCGCCGAGCGCGGCGCCGACCCGTGGGTCGTCGACTTCGGCGCGCCCGAGCACGAGGAGGGCGGCCTGCAGCGCACGCTGACCGATCACGTGATCGCGGTCAGCGACGCCGTCGAGATCGTGCGCGCCGAGACCGGGCGCGACGTGCATCTCGGCGGCTACTCGCAGGGCGGCATGTACTGCTACCAGGCCGCCGCCTACCGGCGCAGCGAGGGCCTCGCGAGCGTGATCGCGTTCGGCTCGCCGGTCGACATGCGGGGCGCGCTGCCGTTCGGGATCCCGGAACAGCTCGCCGTCCGCGGCGCGGGCCTGATCGCCGACGGCGCGCTGGCCGGCAACGCCGTCCCGGCCTGGGCCAGCCGGCTCGGCTTTCGCCTGCTCGACCCGGCCAAGGCGCTGCGCCAGCAGATCGAGTTCGTGCTCGCGCTGCACGATCGCGACGCGCTGCTTCCGCGCGAGCGCCAGCGCCAGTTCATCGAGTCGCGCGGCTGGCTCGCGTGGCCGGGACCGGCGCTGACGGACTTCGTCGCCCAGTTCGTCGAGCACAACCGCATGCTGTCGGGCGGCTTCGTGATCGACGACCGGCTCGTGACGCTTGCCGACATGACGCTGCCCGTGCTGACGGTCATCGGCGAGGTCGACCAGATCGCGCCGCCGCGCGCCGCGCGCGCCGTGCGCCGCGCCGCGCCGCGCGCCGACGTGCACGAGCTGACGCTGCCCGCCGGGCATTTCGGGCTCGTCGTCGGCGCGACCGCGGCGCGCACGACCTGGCCGGCCGTCGCGGGCTGGATGCGCTGGTGCGACGAGCGCACGGCGCTGCCGGGCGAGATCCGCCGCGTCGGCGCGGACGATCCCGATCCGGAGCCGGCGGTGGCGACGCGGCTCGGCATCGGCGTCGACCTCGTCACCGGCGTCGGGCTCGGCATCGCGCGCACGGCACTCAGCACCGCGCTGCATGGGGCGTCGCTCTCGCGGCAGCTCGCGGAGGAGGCGATCCGCCAGCTGCCACGCCTCACGCGGCTGGAGCACGTGCAGCCGACGACCCGCGTCTCCGCCGGGCTGCTGCTCGACGAGCAAGCGGGCGACGCACCCGACGCGGTCGCGTTTCTGTTCGGCGATCGCGCCCACACGCGCGCCGCCGTGAAGGAGCGCATCGACAACGTCGTGCGCGGGCTGCTGTCGCTCGGCGTGCGTCAGGAGGAGCACGTCGGCGTCCTCATGCGAACGCGCCCGAGCGCGCTCGTCGCCGTCGCGGCGCTGAACCGGATCGGCGCGGTCGCGGTCCTGCTGCGGCCCGACGGCGAGCCGGCGCGCGAGCTCGCGCTTGGCGAGTGCGCGCGCGTCATCGCCGATCCGGAGCTCGGCGGGCAGGCCTACGACGGCGGCGCGAGCAGCGTGCTCGTGCTCGGCGGCGGCGCGACGCGGCGCAGGCTCGACGCCCGCTTCGTGGATATGGAGCGGATCGATCCCGCCGCCGTCTCCCCGCCGGCGTGGTTTCGTGCGAACCCCGGACTGGCCGGCGATCTCGCCTTCGTCCTGTTCACCGGCTTCGGCACGAGCACGCGCGTCAACCGCGTCAGCAACGGTCGCTGGTCGCGCGCGGCGTTCGGGACCGCGTTGGCGGCGGCGCTGTCGCCATCCGACACCGTCTACTCCGTCACGCCGATCTACCACCCCTCGGGACTGTTGATGAGCGTCGGCGGGGCGATCGCCGGCGGCGCCCGCCTGGCGCTCGCCGAGCGCTTCGATCCCGACACGTACTGGGCCCAGGCGCGCCGCTACGGTGCGACCGTCGGCTCCTACACGTGGACGATGCTGCGCGAGCTCGTCGAGCGACCACCAGACCCCGGCGAGCGACACCATGCGGTCCGCCTGTTCATCGGGTCGGGCATGCCGCGCGGGCTGTGGCGGCGCGTCGAGCAGCGCTTCGCGCCCGCCCGCGTGCTCGAGTTCTACACCTCGGCCGAGGGCGAAGCGGTACTCGTCAACGTCGCCGACGCGAAGCCCGGCGCGGCCGGTCGACGGATGCCGGGAAGCGCTGAACTGCGGATCGCCGCCTACGACGCCGCGCGCCGCCGGCTGCGCGAGGGCGCTGACGGCTTCTCGATCGAGTGTGCGCCCGGCGAGGTCGGGATGCTGCTCGCGCGCGAGCACGCGGGCGCTGCCGCGAGCAGCGGGGAGGGCCGCCTGCGGGACGTCTTCGAGCCCGACGACGCCTGGCTGTCGACCGGCGACCTCTTCCGCCGCGACGGCGACGGCGACCACTGGCTCGTCGGTGACGTCGCCGAGCTGATCGACGCGCCGCACGGCGTCGTGCCGGCGCGGCCGATCACCGATGCGCTCGGCGAGCTCGAGGCGGTCGACCTCGCGGTCGCCTACGGCGCGCGTGCCGGCGACAGCGAGATCGCCGTCGCGGCGGTCACGCGGCGCGCGCGAGCGCAGGCGCCGCTCGACGCCGGCGAGATCGCGCGCGGGCTGCAGGCGCTCGCGCCCGCTGCTCGCCCGCAGATCGTCCATGTCGTGCGCGAGATCCCGCTGACGACGTGGTACCGGCCGCTCGCGGCGCCGCTGCGAAGACGCGGCCTGCCGCGGCCGAGCCGCCGCGCCTGGATCCGCGAAGGCGACCGTTACCGCACGTTCACGGCCGCCGATCGCGCGCTGCTGGTCGCCGCATCGCGATCGTCGCGCTAGTCTCAGCGGACCGGCGGATCACCCACTCGGCCGGAGCGCTTCGGCGCTCAGCTGGGCCACGCGCGGACCTTCGGGTTCGCGGCCAGTCCCAGTGGTCGGGAGTGTTTAGACCGCCCCAGGTCGAAACACAACCTGGGGACATTGCAGTGCAGCGGTGATCTATGACCGGGCGGTATCGGGCGGGCTTCGGCCCGCCCGACCGCATTTCTAGCCGGGGGCGACGCCGTGCTCGCGCAGGTAGGCGATGTACATCGGCCGCAGCAGGTCGGCGACCTCGCCCTCGCCGGAATCGGTCACGTCGTCGAGGTGCGCGCGCAGCGTGAGCGTGTCCGCCTCGGCCTCGTCGATCTCGCCCGCGGCCGCCTCGGCGACCGGCAGCGCCTCCATCAGCCGGATGAAGAACGCGATGTCCAGATGACGCAGCGCGTAGCGGACCGCGAGGTCGTGCAGCTCCTTGGAGGAGTGCGCATCAAGCGGGTCGTCGTCGGACATGCGCCTAGGCTACGCGTTCGCCCGCGTCACCGATGTGATGTGATGGCCGGAATGTTCGCGGGCCGTCGCCGACCAGCCGCACACGTCGTCGCGGCCGCGGTGCTGGCGCTCGCGCTGCTGGCCGGCTGCGGCGACTCGAAGAGCGACGACGGGTCGAGCGACGCGGGAGCGACCGCCGCCAGCGCTCCCGAGCTGGGGCCGTCGTTCGGCTCGATGACGTCACTGCCCGGCGCGCTCAAGTCCCCGCCACCGTGGCCGGCGAACTCCGAGCAGCTCCAGCTGCGCCTGCGCGCGATCGGCCTCCCTGCGCTGACCGCGGAGGGCCGCGTCGTCCACATCCACCAGCACCTGGACCTCTACGTCGACGGCAAGTCGGTCGAGGTCCCAGGCGATATCGGGATCGGCCCCGGCGGGACGTTCCTCTCCGATCTGCACACCCATGCCTCCTATCCGCCCGGGATCATCCACGTCGAGGCGTCGACGCCAAGCTCGTTCAGCCTCGGTCAGTTCTTCGCCGTGTGGGGCCTCCCGCTCAGCGCCAAGTGCATCGGATCGCTGTGCGAGAAGGGCTCCAAGCAGCTGCGCACATGGGTCAACGGCGAGGAGCTGAAGGCGGACCCGACGCGGATCGTGCTCGCGGAGCACCAGGAGATCGTGATCGCCTACGGGACGGCGGCGCAGCTGCCCGAGCCGGTGCCGTCGAGCTACACCTGGCCGGAGGGCCTCTAGCTAGATCACGACGGTCCAGGGCACGACGCGGTGCCCTGTGACGATGCCGCCCGCGACGTACGGGTCGGCGGCGACGAACTCCTCGATCTGCGCCGGATCGTCGACCGAGAAGACGAACAGCGCGCCGTGCGGCGGGTCGCCGAGCGCGCCGGCCATGACGATCCGCCCGTCCTGCTTCCAGGCTCGCGCGTAGGCGAGGTGGTCGGCGCGGTACGGCGCGCGCTTCTCGACGACGTTCTCGACGTAGTCGTAGAACAGGCAGTGATGGCGGACCGGCTCGCTCACGAGCGCGCTACGACGGGTCGGTCGGCGGGACCCAGCCGCCGAGTGCGCGCTCGAGCTCGAGTGCGACGGCGACCGCGACGTGATCGCGATCCGGGCCGGCGGCGGCCTGCACGCCGAGCGGCAGCCCGCGCCGGTTGAGCCCGAGCGGGATCTGCGCGACGGGCACGCAGGCGAGGTTGAAGACGGCCGTCGTCGTCAGCAGCCACGGCTTGCCGACCGTCTGCCCGTGGCGTGGCGCGACGCGCGGGTGCGTCGGGTGCAGCAGGACGCCGTCGCCGATCACGCCGGCGACCTCGTCGGCGAACGCCTGGCGCGCCGAGACGGCCTTGCGGAACCGTCCCTGCGGCAGCTTGCCGGTCATCCACTCGCTCATCAGCAGCAGGCGCAGCGCGCGTGTGTGTGGGCCCTTGCGCTTCAGGCCGCCGGCCAGCGAGACGCGCGCCGAGCCTTCGGCGACGATCAGGTCGGTGACGCTGACGCCGGCCTCGAGCTTGAGCACCGCGAGATAGAGCTCGAGCGCCCGCTTCATCGACTTCAGCGAGCTCGTCTCGATCGTCGCGCCGGCCTTCTCGAGCGCCTCGGCGGCGCGCATCCGCGCGGCGCGCAGCTCGCGGCTGACGGAGATGTACGACGTGTGCTCGCTGATCACGACCTTCAGGCCGGCGATGCTCACGTCGGCGGGATCGCCGAGCGTCACGTCGCGCATGTAGGGGTCGATCCCGTCGCGGCCGGCGATCACCCGCAGCATCGGCCACAGATCCTCCGCGCGGCGCACGATCGGCCCGATCGTGAGCATCTTCGCGGCGACCTCGGTCGCCACCGTCGGGAACTGGCCCGTGCTCGGCACGACGCCGGGCGAGGGCTTCAGGCCGAAGACGCCGTTGAAGAACGCGGGGATCCGGATCGAGCCGCCGATGTCGGCGCCGAGGCCCAGCGGCGACCCGCCCGAGCCGACCGCGGCGCCCTCGCCGCCGGACGAGCCGCCGGCCGTGCGGTTGGCGCTGTAGGCGTTGTTCGTGCGCCCGTACTGGCGGTTCTCGGTCTCGATCCAGAGGCACAGCTCGGGCGTGTTCGTGACGCCGAGCGGGATCGCGCCCGCGTCGAGCATGCGCTGCACGGTCGGCGCGTTCTCCGTGCTGCGGTACTGGTTGCGCGAGACGAGCCCGGCGCAGTTGGGCATCCCCGCCATCGCGATCGATTCCTTGATCGTGCAGGGGACGCCATGAAACGGCGGCAGCTCGTCGACGTCGGCCGTCGCGGCGACCTGGGCGTCGGCGTCGTCGGCGTCCGCGCGGGCCGCGTCGAAGCGGTCGACGACGACGGCGTTGATGCGCTCGTGCATGCGCTGCAGGCGCTCGATGTGTGCCTCGACGACCTCGCGCGAGCTCGTCTCGCGCGTCCGGATCGCGCGCGCGAGGTCCGTCGCGGAGCGTTCTGTGAGCGGCTGGCTTGGCGCGAGGACAGCCATCGGCCCAAGAGTACCCTCAGGTCCGTGAACGAGGATCTGCTCAGCCGCTTCGCGGACCTCGTCGTCGGCTTCGCGGCGAACGTCCAGCCCGGTCAGGTCGTCGCGATCTCGACCGAGCCCGGCAAGCTCGACCTGACGCGGGCGATCGCCGACAGCGCCTACCGCGCCGGGGCGAAGTTCGTCGACGTGCAGCAGTTCGACCTGCACGTCAAGCGCTCGCGGATCCTGCACGCCGCCGAGGACACGCTCGACTACGTGCCGCCCTGGTACGGGGAGCGGGTGCTTGCGCTCGGCGAGCTGCGCGCCGCGCGCGTCGGGCTGACCGGCCCGTCGGCGCCGGGCCTGCTGAGCGACCTCGACCCGGCGCGTGCCGGCCGCGACCAGCTGCCGTTCCTGCGCGAGTCCGCCCAGGTCGTCAACGAGCGCACGACGAACTGGACCGCGGTGCCCTGCCCGACCCAGCCGTGGGCCGAGCTCGTCTTTCCCGAGCTCGAGCCGGCTGACGCGATGGCGGCGCTGTGGGAGCGCGTGATCCACATCTGCCGGCTCGACGAGGACGATCCCGTGGCGGCCTGGCGCGCGCGCCAGGACGTGCTCAGCGGCGCCGCCGAGCGGCTGACGGCGCGCGGATTCGACGCGCTGCACTTCGAGGGCCCGGGGACCGACCTGCGCGTCGGGCTGCTGTCGAGCTCGCGCTTCATCTCGGCGCGCTTCTCGACGGCCGATGGGATCGAGCACATGCCGAACCTGCCGTCGGAGGAGATCTTCACGACGCCCGATCCCGAGCGCGTCGAGGGCGTCGTGCGCTCGACGAAGCCGCTCGTCGTCGGCGGCACGATCATCCGCGGGCTGCGCGTGCGCTTCGAGGCCGGCCGCGCGGTCTCGATCGAGGCCGACGAGGGCGGCGCGCTGCTCGCCCGGTACGCCCAGCGCGACGCCGGCGCGGCGCGCCTCGGCGAGGTCGCCCTCGTCGACGGCGACGGCCGCATCGGCCCGCTCGACACGGTCTTCTACGACACGCTGATCGACGAGAACGCCGCCTCGCACGTGGCGCTCGGCTCGGCCTACGAGTTCACGGTCGGCGAGCAGGACGTCGAGCGCATCAACCGCTCGCAGATCCACATCGACTTCATGATCGGCGCGCCCGACGTCGACGTGACCGGGGTGACCGCCGAGGGCGATCGCGTGCCGGTCCTGGTCGGCGGCGCCTGGCAGATCTAGCGGGCGTGCCCACGGCCCGGGGCGCGGTAGCCTGATCGGCCCTGGAGAGGTGCCGGAGCGGCTGAACGGGCACGACTGGAAATCGTGTGTGGGGTTACACCCACCGAGGGTTCGAATCCCTCCCTCTCCGCTGTTCGAGCATGGCACGCTCGCGCCGCCGCCGCCGTTCGATGAGTTTGCGGCGGTCGCGACGTCTACACCGCACAACAACGACGCGGAGGCACGACCATGGGAGCGATACACGTACACGAGTTCATGAGCCTCGACGGCGTGATCGACGCGCCGACATGGACGTTCGACTACGGCATCGATCCCAAGATGGGCGAGGTTCTCGGTGAGGTATGTGGACGTTGCAGCGGCATCCTGCTCGGCCGCACGACCTACGAGATGTTCGAGCCGGCGTGGTCGACGCGGACGGCCGAGGACGACCCGGGCGCGCCGTTCTTCAACGACACCACGAAGTACGTCGTCTCCGGGACGCTGACGGATGCGACATGGCGCAACTCGAAGATCATCGGCGCCTATGACCCCGACGCGATCCGCAGCTTGAAGGACGAGGTCGACGGCGACCTCTACGTGAGCGGCAGCGTCACGCTCGTCCGAGCGATGCTCGCCGACGGCCTGATCGACGAGCTGCACCTGTTCGTCTACCCGCTCACGCGGGGAGCCGGTCCGCTGCTCTTCACCGACGAAGCCGCGCCGGGCAAGCTGTCGCTCGCGGCGAGCGACTCCTACGACAACGGCGTCGTCTACATGGCCTACCGACCGCAGGCCTGAGGCCGCATGCTGCGCTCCTTCGCCCAGGTCGACGTCTTCACGACGACGCCGTACAGCGGCAACCCGGTCGCGGTCGTGCTCGATGCCGCGGGGCTGAGCACCGAGGAGATGGAGCGCTTCGCGCGCTGGACGAACCTGTCCGAGACGACGTTCGTCCTGCCGCCGTCGGACGACCGAGCGGACTACCGCGTGCGGATCTTCACGCCGGTCGCCGAGCTGCCGTTCGCCGGCCACCCGACGCTCGGGACCTGCCATGCGTGGCTGGCGGCGTACGGTGGGCAGGAGCGCGGCGAGGTCGTGCAGGAATGCGCCGCGGGGCTCGTGCGGATTCGGCGCGGCGACGCGGGACTGTCGTTCGCGGCGCCGCCGCTCGTGCGCGACGGACCGGTCGACGAGGCGCTCGTGGCGCGGATCGCGACGCTGCTCGGGCTCGAGCGCAGCGAGATCCTCGACGCCGAGTGGGCCGACAACGGCCCCGGCTGGGTGGCCGTGCTGCTCGAGGACGCCAGCGCGGTGCTCGCCGTGCGCCCCGGCAGCGCGAACATCGACCTCGGCATCGTCGGCGCCTACCCAGCGGGCTCGCCGGAGGCATTCGAGGTGCGCGCGTTCTTCCCCAAGGACGGCGTCCTCGTCGAGGACCCGGTCACCGGGAGCCTGAACGCGTCGATCGCTCCCTGGCTGCTGCGAACGGGCCGCGTGACGGCGCCGTACGTCGTCTCGCAGGGCACGCTGCTGGGCCGCGCCGGCCGCGTCCATGTCGAGCGCGACGACGACGGCACGATCTGGGTCGGCGGCGCGACGGTGACGTGCGTGTCCGGCGAGGTCGAGCTGTAGCCCGGCCGTCAGCCCACGTTGCCGGCCGCGCGCAACAGCTCCGCGGTCCTCGCGTCGGCGGGGAAGAAGGACTCGATCGACAGCTCCGAGACGGTGATGTCGACCGCCGTGCCGAACGTCGTGACCGTGCTGATGAACGTCAGCTCTCCGTCGCCGTGGCGCAGGCGCAGCGGCACGGCGATCTCCGCCGCGTCGGCGTCGATCGCGGGCGCGCGACCGCCGGCCGGGTAGGCCGCGAGCTCGTCGTGCAGGGCGGCGAGCGCCGGATCGCCGCTGCGCACCGCCTGCCGGCCGAGGCGGTCGAGCAGGTGCGCGCGCCACTGCGGCAGGTTCGCGCAGCGCGGCGCGAGACCCTCCGGGTGCAGGGCCAGGCGCAGGACGTTGACCGGCGGCTCGAGCAGGTGCGTGGCGACGTCGGCGGTCAATAGCCCGACGGCGCGGTTGGCGGGGACCATGCCCCAGTGGCGGTCGACGGCGAGCGCGGGGTAGGGGTCGTGCCCGGCCAGCAGCCGATCGAGCGCGACGCGGACGGAGTCCATCACCGGCTCGTCGAGGTCGCGGCTGCCGTAGACCGGCGCGTAGCCGGCCGCGAGCAGCAGCTCGTTGCGTTCGCGCAGGGGCGCGTCGAGCTGCTCGGCGAGGCGCAGCACCATCTCGGAGCTCGGCTTCGCGCGGTCGGGCTGAAGTACGCCGGCGCCGCGTTTCTCGTCTACCTGGGAGCGCAGTCGCTGATCGCCGCGCTGCGCCGCCGACCACAGGCACGTCACCGAGCCGTTCATGCGAGCGGCCGCGAGCTGCGCCAGGGCTTGGTCAGCAACCTCGCCAACCCGAAGATGGCCGTGTTCTTCACGAGCCTGCTGCCGCAGTTCGCCGAGTCCTTTCTGGCGCTGCTGGCGCTCGGCCTCGTGTTCTGCACGTTCACCATGCTGTGGCTCAGCGCCTACGCGACCGCGCTCGCCCGTGCCGGCGACGTCCTGCGCCGGCCGTGGCCGAGGCGCCTGATCGACGGAGTCACCGGCACGGCGCTCGTCGCCTTCGGGCTGCGGCTGGCGACCGTCGATCGGGACGTTTGAGGACGTCCTCGATGGCGTTCTCGCGGGCCCTGCTGGTGGTCGTCGCCTGCGGCGCATTCGCGGTCGACGTCGCTGCCGCGGGCGCGGCGCCGCCGCTGCGTGACGTCGGGCCGGTGAGCACCGAGCCGGGCTCCGGAGGCGCTCAGATCATCGCCGACCGCACGCGCTTGGCGTACGTGCCGGTCGCGGGTCGCGTGCGCGTGATCGACGAGCAGCTCGCCGAGGTCGCGTCGGTGGCCGAGCCGGGGTGCGAGTGGCGCGGCTTCGGCGGCGGCGCGCTGCTGTGGGCATGCATCACACCGGCCATCCCGAGCGAAGCAAGCGTGTTTCCGATCGATGAGCTCGACGGTGGCCCGCGAAGCGTGCTCGGGCTGCCGGCGCTCCCGCTCGGCGGGCACGGCGAGGCCCCGAGCTGGTGGGCGATCGGCCGTCGCTGGCTGACCGTCTACTTCGACAACTCCCCCGACAGCCACGCCTACGTCAACCGCGCCACGGGCAAGGTCGACTACGGCAAGGACGAGGTCGCCAACGCGCGGCGGCAGATCCGATTGATCGCAGACGTCGATCGGGACGATCTGACGCGGCGGGTCTGCGCGCCGTTCGCGCCGCGGCTCGTCGGCGAGTACCCCTCGCTCGTGGCACCGCTCGTCTACCGGCCGCCGTACGGCGCGACGCGCGCCGGGAAGCGCTTGCTGTCGGGACGGTGCGGAGCGCGCCGGCTCAGCGTGCTCTCGCGTTGCCCGCGCTCCTGCTCGGATCCCGTGGTCGGCGACCGCTTCTTCGCCTGGACGGAAGGCACCTCGTCGAGCCGTCGCAGCGTCTACGTTCGCTTCGCCGATCGCGACCGCAGATGGCGCTGGCGCGTCTCCGCGCCGCCGTCACGGCACCCGCTCGCCGCCGTCGGACGTCGGCTCTTCGTCCTCGCGCAGGGGACGCTGAAGACGGTCCGGTTGCCGGCGGCCACCGGCAGCGGCTGATTCACGTCCGCGCAACTGGGTGCCGATACGGACTGCGACCCACTTGACGTCGTGGGGAGCATCCGCATGAACCTTCTGCAACGCATCTCCGCCAAGCGCGCCCACGGGCCGGCACGTCCAGCGCGCGTGCGGCGGTCGCTCCCGATCCTGCTCGGCGTCCTGCTGGCCTGCGCGGCGGTCCCGTCGCCCGCCGCCGCCGCGGTCGCGCTATCGCCCGAACGCTACGCGGCGCTCGACGCCCTTTTCACGAGCGCCCTCCCGTTCGATCGCGCACGTCAGTCGGCCAAGCAGCTCGCTGCCGCGCGTTCCGCCTGCCGGGCGCTCGACGCCGCCGATCCGCTGCTCGCCGCGATTCGCCGTTCCTGCAGGGTCGAGCTGCGCGCGCTGAAGTCGATGGATGCGTTCGGCGGCTGCCGGACGGGCCTCGGCTGCCTGCGCACGGCACGTGCGGCGCGGATCGACATGAGCGAGATCCTCTCGCTCGCGCGCCGCACGAACGCTGCGATCGACGCGGCGTCGCTGATGCCGTCCTGCCGCAGGGCGCTGCGCGCCAAGAAGCACGAGCTGCGCCTGGCCACACGCGCGCGCGACATGCTGATGCTGTTCCAGCGCGCGGGCACGACGGGCTCGCGCACGCTGTTCGTCCGCCTGGATCGCGAAGCGGACGCCGTCGGCCGGCTATCCGCGGCGCAGCCCTCGGCCGCGCGCGAGCGCAAGGTCTTCCGTAGCGCCTGCGCGCCGTCGCCCGCGGCCGCGGTCGCGGTCGCGGTCGCGCCCGCATGACCGCCTGACGCCGGCCTGCAGGTTCAGGCCTCGAGCGTCGCCTCCACCGTGATCTCGACGTTGCCCGTGAGCGCGCCCGAGATCGGGCAACCGTCGCCCGCGCTGGCGGCCGCCGCCGCGAACGTGTCCTGATCGATGCCCGGCACTGTCCCGCTGACGACGATGTGCGACGACGTCACGCCCTCGCCCGGCACGAAGTCCACGGTGGCGGTCGCCTCGAGCCGCTGCGGTGGATTCCCAGCCTCGCCGAGCACGTGCGACAGCTGCATGCAGTAACAGGACGCGTGCGCGGTCGCGAGCAGTTCCTCGGGGCTCGTCTTGCCCGCGGCGCGCTGCGTGCGCGACGCCCAGCTCACGTCCGTCGGTCCGAACGCGCCGCTCGCCGGCGTCGTCACCCCGGATCCGTCGTCCAGTCCGCCTTCCCAAACCGTCGTCGCGCTACTCGAGGCCGCCATCGTTCCCCTTTCAGTGGTCCGCTGATCCGACGGTAGCGCGGCGAACAGCGCGCTGCTGATCCGGCCCGCGTCGGAATCGATCACCTACGCGCGCTCGGCGGCGCGCTTGGCGAGCAGCTTCGCGTGCTCGCGCGCTTCCCACTCCTTCGCGACCTGACAGACGGTGAACGCCCACGGGCGTCCGCGGTACAGACGCCGCAGGTTGAGCGCAAGGTACGGCGTGGCGAGCACCGCGAGCAGGATCAGGGCACCGTTCATGACCGTGCCTACGCGATTCCGACCGGGCTGGATGCCTCGCCGCGACGGTGGGGCAGCCGCTCCGGTCCGCGCGAGCTTGGACGGCTGTCGCCGCGGTGTTGTGACGCTGGCGTGTTGTTCTGTCACGTCGGCCTCGACAGGATCGGCGCATGGGCCGTACCAAGACGTACCGTGGGGAGGCGATTCAGGGCGACGATCCCAACTGGGAGCCGCCCCTCGAGACCGTTGGCCATCGCGTCGTCGGCTCGATGCAGACGGCAATGCGTTCGCGTACCAATCGCCAGATCGCTACCGACCGATTGCCACGGTGGACGCGTTCGTCGCGGTGTTCGCGTCGCTCCCTGGGCTCGCAGGAGTAGACGAGGAGCAGCTTCGCGTGTCCTGGTGGGCTTGTTGATCGAGTCGAGCGCCAGGAGGCGCAACGGGAGCGTGAGGGTACGCACGACGAGGCGCAGCACGCGGCCGATTGATGTACCACCTGCGCGGTACACTTGCGCGATGGCCACGAGGCACCCGCGCATTCAGGTGACGGTCGATCAAGCGCTTGCTGATGCCTTGGGACGCATCGATCCATCGCCTGCGAGCAGGTCACGGCTCGTTCGGGATCTTGCGCTGCGCGGCGCGCAGGCTCTAGTGGAGGATCGCGCCCAGCGCGACCAGGCGCTGCACGTCCTGCTCGAGATCGCCGACGGCGGACGCGATTACGACCTCGCGGCGTCAGCCGACGTCTTCGCGCGTCGCCGCGACCATCTGTGATTCCGTACGGTCCGGGTATCCCGCTCGTCGTCGACACGTCCGCGTGGGTGCGACAACGCGACCGCGACGTCATCGGGCGCTGGAAGGCCACGCTCACCGCTGGACTTGTCGCGGTCTGTCCCGTCGCGGCGCTCGAGTTCCTCGTGAGCGCGCGCGATGAAGAGAGCTTTGCGCTGCTCGACCGCGCACTCGCCGCGTTGCCTCAAGCGCCGGTGACATCGTCGGTATGCGCTGCGGCGCTCGACGCCTCGCGGGAGTTGCGCGGCAGCCGGCGGCTACCGGCGGCCGACTATCTCATCGCGGCCGCCGCGGCCGAACGAGGCTTTGGCGTGCTCCATCTCGACGGCCATTACGACCTGCTCGCTGGAGTACTGGGCTTCGCAAGCGTGCGGCTCGATCGGGACTAGACCGGTCAGGGCCAGCTGATCCACGACACGCTGATGACCCTGCCGGGCTGATCCGGCGGCAGCGAGCGCGGCGTCAGCCGGCAGGCGGCGTGGCGAGGCTCTTGCCGAGCTGCTCGCCGCGGTACGGACCGCCGCGCGCGGTTCCGCTGCCGGTGTACTGGATCGTCAGGTAGGCGTTCGGATCGGCGGCGATCGCCGCCGGCAGCTGGTCGGCGGAGGCCCAGCGGCCGTTGACGACGCGCACGTCGCGCTGCCACGCGACGAGCGTGCCTTCGGCGCTCGTGTACGTCACGCGAAGTCGCACGGGCCCACCGAGGCCCTGTCGCAGCGTGCCGGCGGCGATCAACCGCGTGCCCGTCAGCGACAGCTGCGTGGCGCGCAGGGCGCTGGACGCGTTGGCCGCGCGGGACCTCAGGATCTCCGGTTGCACGTTCGAGGCACCGAAATAGATCACGGTCAGCACGCCCGTGCGGGCACGCCGCTGCCGGCGGGCCAGCGTGCCCAAGATGCGGATCTGCTTCTCAGCGGCCTGGATCGGACCGAGCTCGCGGCTGAACGTCGTCCGGCGGCCAGCTGCCGCGAAGCTGACCTGAATCCTGCCGGTCGCCAGGCCGGTGATGCGAACGAGCGCATCGAGTTTGCCGGCGCGAATCGACGCGCGCCGGACGGAGAGCTTGGCGGGAGGCCGCCCGGCGAACGCGACCGGGTACGTCAGCGCCGCCAGCGCCGCCTCTCCGCGGGCGGAGAAATGGAAGTAGTCGGCGGCGATGTCCTCGCGCTGGGGCTTCCAACGGAAGACCGCGTTGCCGTCGAAGACACAGCCCGCATAGGAGGCGCAGACCTCGGCCAGCGTGTCGTTGAGCGCGGCCACGTGGTCGTGTGCGTCGAGCCGCCGCTGCTGGTCGGCGGGGGCCTCGGAGGCCGCGTTCGCCAAGAAGGGCAGGCACTGGCCGCCGCTCGCCCAGGCCATCAGCGCTGCCGGGTCGTCGCGGAACAGGTCGCGCAGATGACCGGGATCGGGGATGCTCGCCACGAAGATGCGCGCGGCCGGAAGGCCCGCCGAGAGCGTGTCCATCGCCCGCACGAAATCATCGCGGAACTTGGCCTGCGGGGTCGGCTCGCGGCAGACGTCGTTCGTGCCCATCAGGATCGTGACGTAGTCCGCGCCGGTGCCCACGGCGAGCCTCGCCTGGAGGTCGAGCGCGGCCATCTTGCGGCCGGCGATCGCGAAGTTCTGCCCTTGGAGCTCGGGCACGCGGGCGCGCAGCCGCTGCAGGTGGCTGTTGATCGAGGGACCCTCGCCGACCGACCACGAGCTCGTTGCGCAATCCTGGGCGGGGACGGCCGTGCAGGCGGCGGTGTAGGAGTCGCCGATCGCCGCCATCACGTGCGGTGCCGACGGGCTCTGAGCAGCAGCGGGTGAAACCAGGCCGGCGCAGACCGCGATCGCCAGCGCGCAGACGCTCAGCATGATTCTGACCCCCTGCGCCACCCCGGGCATTATGCCGAGCGCAGGTTCGCAGGACGCCGGTTCGCGCTCGATGGCGCGCTAGCGTTCTCCGTATGGGCCGTTCATACGAGGCGATCGACGAGCACTGGGCGGACTGGATCGCGCGACAGCCGATGTTCTTCGTGGCGACGGCGCCGCTGGCCGGCGACGGGCACGTCAACGTGTCTCCGAAGGGACCCGCCGGGGCGCTGCGGATCATCGGCCCGCGCGAGGTCAGCTACGTCGACGTCGGCGGGAGCGGGGCGGAGACGATCGCCCACCTGCGCGAGAACGGGCGCATCGTCGTGATGTTCTGCGCGTTCGACGGGCCGCCGCGGATCCTGCGACTGCACGGCGCTGGTAGCGTGCTCGTCGAGGGCGACGAGCGCTTCGCCGAGCTCAGCGAGGGCGCGCCGAGCATCGGTCCCCCGCAGGCCACCCGCGCCGTCATCCACGTCGCGGTCGATCGGATCACAGACTCCTGTGGCTACGGCGTCCCGCTGATGGAGGTCACCGGCGAGCGCGACCATTACGAGCTGTCGGCCGCCAAGCGGTTGCGCACCGGTGGGCCCGACGCGCTCGCCCGCCGCCGCGCCGAGATCAACGGCCGCAGCATCGACGGCCTGCCGGCGCTCGACGGCCTCACGTGAGGCCGAAGGCGAAGGCCCTGCTGACGTCGGGCCGGCGCTTGACGATCCCGACCCTCGCATCCCACGCCGCCCAGCGCTCGAGCACGGCGCGGTCGAGCCGCAACCCGCGCGCGTAGGTCGGCGACACGGCGCGCAGCTGCGCGCGCACGAGCGAGGCATCGTCCGCGCCCGCCGCCGTGGCGATCTGCGCGACCGCCGGCTCCGGGTGCGCGACGACGTCGGTCAGGCCCGCGGCGATCGCGGCGAGCGCGGCGCGGATGTCGTCGCGGCGCGCCGCGAGCGTCGCGCGCGACGTGATCACGACGACCTCGGGGTAGGGCGGCGCGCCGTAATCCTCGACCTTGAAGACGTCGACCAAGTGTCCGCGCTCGCGCAGGGCGACGCCCTCGACGTTCCAGAACGCGGGCACTGCGGCGACGCGGCCGGTCAGCAGCCGCTGGACCGCCGAGAAGCCGATCGTCACCTGCCGCACGGCGCGCACGTCGCCGCCGTCGGCGCGCATGATTGCCGCCAGGAACGCCGGATCCGACGGCAGACCGGAGACGCCGACGGTCTTGTGCTCGAGGTTGCGCGGGCGATCGATGTCCGGCTGCGCGACGAGCGCGGCCAGCGGTCGGCCGACGAGCGCGCCGACGGCGACGGCGTCGACGCCCCGCTCGCGGGCGAGCGCAAGGTCGTGGATGTCGAGCAACGCCAGCTGCGCGCGCCCGCTCGCGACGAGCTTCAGCCCGTCGGGTCCCTGCCCGGGCTCGCGGATGCTCAGGAGGATGCCGCGGCTGCGATCGAAGCCCATGCGAACGGCGGTGAAGACGGGCGCGTGGATCGCGTTGGGCGCGAAGTCCAGCGCCAGCGTGACGCGGCTGTGCCCGGAGGCGTCGTCGTCTGCGCACCCCGCGAGCGCGGGCCCGGACAGCAGCGCGGCGGCGACGGCGACGGCGAGCAGCGGACGCGAGAGCATCGGGGAGTCCTAGCGCATCGAGCAGGGCGTGGCCGAGCCGGCCGGCTCAGCGATCGGACAGGTCGCGGTCCTGCTCGAGCCAGGCGACGCCCTGCGCGGTCAGCGCCCAGCTGCCGTCGGCGAGCAGCTCGGCGCGGCCGTCGTCAGCGAGCGACTGGAGGTTGAGCGGCGTGCGCATGTCGCGGCGACCACGCCCGATCGCGACGTCGATATCGGCCACGGCCACGCCGACCGCCGCTCGTCCATCCGACAGGTTCCACAACGCGGTCATGACGTGGGCCAGGTCTCGCCGGCTCATGCGGCGATCGTCGCAGACGCGCCGCCTCAGGCTCGGACGCCCGACAGCAGGCAGGCGTCGTGCGCCGCGCCGGCGATCTGCACCGACCAAGGGCCGCGGCCGGCGTCGTCGAGCACGGTCAGCTCGCCGGTACCCAGCGAGGGGGTGACGACGCGGCCCGCTGCGCGCGCGACGTTGTAGGAGCCCAGCGGCGTGCGCGCGCGGCCACGCAGCCGCCCGTCATCGAGCGCATGGATGCTGAGCGAGCGGCCCTCGCCGCTGGCGACGTACGCGGCGTGTGGCCCGAACGCGACGTGCTGCGGCGCGACGCCCGCCGCGATGACGGCGGCGGGCTGCTGCCCAGTCGCGCGATACAGCGCGATGCGTGGCGCGCGGCCGCCGGTGATCCAGACGCGCCGGCCGGTCGGCGAGAACGCGACGTCGTGTGCGCCGAACGGCGGTGAGATGCGCCGCACGACGCGCGGCGCGAGCGGCCGCTCGACGTCCACGACGACGAGCGTCGCGGCCGTCGAGCCGAGCGCGATCCAGAGCGTTCGCCCAGCCGGGTCGATCGCCACGTGGCGGGCGCCGGCACCGACCTCGAGGCGGTGCGCGACGCGGCCGCGGCGCAGGTCGACGACGGCGAGCTCGCCGTGCGCGGAGTCCGTCACGAAGGCCGTCCGCCGGTCCGGGGTGATCGCCGCGTAGCGCGGCTCGCCGAAGCCGCGCAGCACCCGTCGCACGAGAAGCGGCGCGCCGTCGAGCAGCGTGACCGCGCCCTCCCCGGCGTGGCCGACGAGCGCGCCGGCGCCGGCACGCGACTCGACGCTGCGCGGGCCGTCGAGCGTCGCGATGCGTCGTACGACGCGCCGGCGCTCGAGGTCGACGACGGCCACGAAGCCATCGAGGTCGGCCGTCACGAGCGCGAGCCGCTCGCCGCCGGCGCCGCCGGCGGGTGCAGCGCGGCCGCGGACCGCGGCCGGCCCGAGCAGGCCGGCGGCAGCGCCACGGATGCCGAGTCGCAGCAGGGCACGGCGATCGAGCTCCACAGCCGTAGTACGCGGCGCCGGCGCCGCGGGGTCCGCGCCGCGCGGCTGGGCCCTACGCGGCGCCGCAGGCGTCGCAGCGCCTGGTCCCGACGCGGCGCGGCGCGGTGCAGGCCGCGCAGGCGGTGACCGTGTCGCGCCCGCAGCCCTCGCAGTGCTCGTCGCGCACCGGATAGCCGCAGAACGGGCACTCGCCCTTGCGCACGCGGCGCTCGGGCAGGCGGCGGGCGAGATAGCGCTGCAACCACCAGAACGCGACGAGCGTGAGGACCACTCCGCCGACGGACAGTGCGAGCACGCCCTGCTCTGTGAACTCGACGTAGTCGGTCAGGTAGTCGACCGCCATCACGAGGCCGAGCGCGGCGACGGCCGCGACCGCTGCTATCGCGGTGAGCATGTAGCGCGAGTGGCGCCGGCGCAGGTAGCCGAGCAGCGCGTAGGCGGCGGCGAGCGAGCCCAGCACGGGCCCCAGGCGCCGGGCGAGGCTGACGCGGCCGTCGTGGCGATCGCGCGCCTCGACGCGCTCGCGCTCGCGACGCTCGGCGGCGCGCAGGCGGCGATGCGGACCCGCGGCCGCGCGCCGCGCCTCCGAGCGCGCCCGCGCTGCCTCGTCGCGAGCGCGCTGCGCCCGCGCGTAGCGCGTCTGGGCGGCTCGGTAGCGGCGTTCGAGCGTCGGATCGCGGCGCCCCTCGTCGAGCGTCCTGCGGTAGGCCTCGCGACGATCGGTGACCGTTCCCCGGCGCTGGGAGACGAGCGAGGTCGCGTTGCCGAGCCGGCGGCTCGCGCGGCTCTCGCGTTCGATCGCGGCCCGGTCGGCAGGCGACACGAGCACGGCAGACGGGAACTCCGGGCAGTCCTCGTAGCACGTCGCGTAGGGATCAGGCTCGCGCGGCGGCTCGACGTCGACGTTGAAATACGTCCACAGCAGGCCGGTCAGCACGAACACCGCGAGGACGACCGCGAGCAGCTTCTCGCCCTTCGTCGTCTCGATCTGCTCGACGTCCACGCCTGTCGTCATCCGGCCTCCTGCCGCTTTGTCGCTCGCCGAATCGGCGTAATCGGATTACGATTCCGTGATGGCACGCGCGACGACGGCGAACGACGAAGCGATCGAGGCCTGGAACGGCCCGCTGTTCGATCGCTACCTCGAGTTCCGCGAGGTCTTCACGACGGGGCTCGGCGCGCACGGCGACGTGGCGCTCGGCCTGTACCCGCCGCTCGCCGGGCAGCGCGTGCTCGACGTCGGTTGTGGCTTCGGCGACGCGACACAGCAGATCGCCGCGCTCGTCGGCCCCGCGGGCGAGGTCGTCGGCGTCGACGCGGCCGTGCGCTTCATCGAGCTGGCGACGTCCGAGGCGCAGCAGGCCGGGGTCGAGAACGCCCGCTTCGCGGTCTCCGATGTCGAGGCGGGCGACTTCGAGGACGAGCCCTTCGACGTCGTCTTCTCGCGCTTCGGCACGATGTTCTTCGCCAATCCGGTGGCCGCGCTGCGCAACATGCGGCGCGCGCTGAAGCCGGGCGGCCGGCTGTGCATGGTCGTCTGGCGTCGCAAGCTCGACAACGACTGGATGTACAGCGCCGAGCAGGTCGTCAAGGACTTCGCAGAGCGCCCCGACGAGTACGACGAGCCGACCTGCGGGCCGGGCCCGTTCTCGATGGCCAGCGCCGACACCGTCTCCGACCAGGTCCAGGCGGCCGGCTTCGAGGAGGTCGCGCTGCACCGCTGTGACATCCCGATCATGATGGGCGACGATCTCGACCGGGCGGTGTCGCTGATGATGGCGATCGGCCCGGGCGGCGAGGTTCTGCGCCTGCTCGGCGACCGCGCCGACGCCGTCCGGCCTCAGATCAAGGCGGCCCTCGAGGCCGATCTCGCGCGCTTCGACAGCCCCCACGGCATCGTCGCGCCGGCGTCGAGCTGGATCGTCGGCGCGACGAACCCCGGCTGAGCCGCGCTACGCCGCGTAGCGCTGGGCGGCACGGGCACGCGCCTTGGCGGCCTCGAGCTCCCGATCCTTCGGCGGCGCCGTCGTCACGAGCTCGTCGAGCAGCTGCGCCGAGGCGGCGGCGACGGCATCGACGGCGCGCGCGAACGCCTCCGCGTTGGCGGCCGACGGCTTCGCCGAGCCGCTGATCTTGCGCACGTACTGCAGCGCCGCCGCGCGAACCTCATCCCCGCTCGCCGGCGGTTCGAAGTTGTGGAGGGTCCTGATGTTTCGACACATCGGTCAATCGTAGCCAGCGTGGGGCGCCGTCCGCTTGGCCACGCGGGCGCCGCGACCGCCTAAGACCGCTTCCTCAGTGATGCCGTTCACGAACCGCAGGCACGACCGCCGCCGGCGGAGCGATCCGTTCAGCCCTCCGCCGCCGCCCCGTCCACCCGGGGCACCTCCTCGAGCCGACGGTGCAGGCGCTCGCGCAGCTCGTCGGGGTCGTACTCGGCGTGCGCGCGACGCTTGCGCGCCACGACGACGCCGGTCGCGGCGACGCCCGCGACGCCGGCCAGACCGATCAGCTTCCAGGGCGGGCGCACCGATGCGTAGGTTACGGGCGTGAATCCGGACGTCCCTTCGCTCGCGCTCGCCGACGCGGTCGCCGCCGCCACGACGGGCGACATCTGGCTCTTCCGCGGGCGCTCGATCGCCGACCGCGCGATCCAGACCGTGACGAACAGCCCCGTCAACCACGTCGGCATGGTCGTCGCGATCGACGACCTGCCGCCGCTGCTGTGGCACGCCGAGCTCGGCCGTTCGCTACCGGACGTGTGGACCGGTGAGCGCCAGCGCGGGGTGCAGCTGCACCGGCTCGACGAGGCGGTCACGACGTGGGCGCAGAAGTACGGCCAGCGCGGCTGGGTCCGCCAGCTGACCGGCGGGACGCTCGAGCGCCATCACGAGGACCGCCTGATGGAGGTCATCGAGCGCTACGACGGCAGGGCGTTCCCGACGATGTTGAGCCTCGCCGGCCGCTGGGTCACCGGTCGCGTCAAGCGCCGTCCGAACGCCCCGCTGGAGACGATCTACTGCGCCGAGCTCGTCGCGACGACGTACCAGCACATGGGGCTGCTGCCGGCCAAGCGCCCGGCGAGCTTCTACGACCCGGGCGCCTTCTGGAGCGGCGATCGGATCGAGCTCGTCGAGCCGTTCCGGCTCGCGCCGGAGGTGCGGGTGCGCTGAGCGCCGTGCCTGGCGCGGCGTCAGGCGACGGTGCCGTCGGGCGCGAGCTCAGCGCTCGGCCCCAACGGAATGGCGAAGACGACATGCTGGCGGTGGACCGCGATGAACTCGTGCTCGGAGACCTCGCGGTCGCCGTCGAGCTGGGTCACGGTGGCCTCCGTCAGCGAGATGAAGTCGCGCTCGGGGGCGTTGAGCAGATCCGACAGGCGGCTGCGGTAGCCGTCGCTCGCCAGCGTCGCGACGCCGACGATGCGGTGGCGCGCGGTCTCGATCGCGATGCGCTCAAAGCGGTGTTGCACCCGACTCTCTTCGGCATGCCGCGCGCGCGACGTGAGCCGATCGGCGCATTTCTCAAGGAACGGGGCAGGATGGCGTCGTGCCCGAGCCGACCGCGCTCCACCGCCGGCGCCGCGCGCTCGCGCTCGCGGCAGTCGCGTCCGCGCTCCTGGCCGGCGCGCTGGCGGTCCGCTCGTGCGGCGGGCAGGACGAGCCGCCGAAGGCCGCGATCAGCGCGGCGCAGCCCGTTCCGTCGCCGCGATCGCAGCTGCCGCGCGGCGGCCGGCGGATCTTCCCCGACCATCGCGTCGTCGCGCTCTACGGCGCGCCGCAGAGCAGGCGGCGCTCGGGATCGGCACGCCCGAGCAGGCCGCGAGGCGGTTGCTGCGCGTCGCCGGCAGCTACGCGAAGCGCTCGCGCCCGGTGCTGCCGGCGTTCGAGCTGATCTCGACGATCGCGGCCGCCGCGCCCGGCGACGACGGCCAGCACCGCACGCATCAGCCCGACGACACGATCGCCCGCTACCTGCGCGCCGCCCGCGCGATCCCGGCTCGGTGACGGCCGCCGAAGTCAACAGGGTCACGGCCTACCTCGTACGCCTCGTCGACCGCTACGACCTGCCGCAGAAGCTCTTCGTCGTGCACCGCTTCACGAGCTCGATGATCGAGCGCGCGGAGCGCGTCGCGCCGCGCAGCGAGCTCGCGATGACGATCAACGTCGACGGCTTCGGGGATCGGCCGAGCAAGGTCTCCAAGTACGAGCAGCTCAGCTCGCAGCCGCCCGATCTCAACGACGGCGTCAAGCTCTTCTACGAGGAGGACACGTCGCTGATGACGCCCCGCGCGGTGCTCGCGCTGCGCCCGCCACCCGACCTCGTCGTCTACGAATAGCGCGCGAGCTAGCCTGCAATTCGATGCGTCAGTACGACGACGAACAACGCTCGGCGGTCGAGCGCATCGTCGGGCGGGATCTCGACGAGGAGAGCGGCAGGGGCCGGCCGCTCTCCAGCCGCGCAGCGCAGACCCAGCGCTCGATCGAGGCGTACCTCAAGGCCGGCGTGCGCCCGCGCTGGATGGAGCGCGTGAGCGAGATCGACGCGGCGATCGCGCGTGAGCGGCGCGAGCTGTCGCACGCCTACCGCGCGCTGCGAAGCGAGTGCGCCGGCGACGCCGCGACCTTCGCCGAGCGCTGGCACGAGCTCGCCGAGCACTGGCCGTTCGGCGCGCTCAACGAGCTGATCGAGCAGCACAACGCCTGGTATCCGATCGAGCGCGACCTGCCGCTGAACCCGCGCACCGGCGACTACGTGCGCGTCGGCGGGCGTTCGTACCGGCGCCCGGTGCTCGGCCCGGCCTGGATTCTGCAGCAGTTTCCGGTGCCGGCCGACGAGCGCTGAGTCAAACGCTTGTCTAGGTGATTTGAGCCACCGTCGCCGGGGAACGATATGGCTCGAGAATGGTGCTGCTTGCCAACGCCCTGCTGTACGTGACCGCGCTCGTCGTCTCGCTTGCCGTCCTGAAGACCGTCCCGACCGACGATTCGCGGCGCGTCCGCGCCGCGCGCCGCACGCTCGTCTGCGGCGGTGGGCTCGCGATCGGCGTCGCGATCGCGCTCTCGTTCATGGGCCGCTGGTACGCGTCGGGGATCGCCGGCTGCGTCGCGATAGTCATCGTCAGCGCCTCGCTGTGGGTCGCGCTGACGCCGCGGTTCAGCCAGCACGGCGACGACGACGATGACGACGAACGCGGCGGCGGCGGCCCGCGCAAGCGTCCCGAGCCACCGGCGCCGACGGAGCCCGCCGGCGGCGGCCCGGCGGTCGACGACATGTGGTCGCAGTTCGATCGCGCGCGTGAAGGCTGGGATCGGCGGCGCGAAGAGGTCGGCGCCTAGCTCAGCGGCGCAGCGGGTCAGCCCGTCTCGGCGCGGGCCTTCAGCTCGAGCGGGCGGACGTCGACGAGCACCTCGCGCAGCTTGCCGACGCGTTCCTCGTTGAGAAAGAAGTTCAGGACGCCGCCGGGGTTGACGTCGAGCTGGTACGTCGCACGCGTGCGACCCTCGCCGAGGTCGTCGAGGGTCCATGAGCCTGACAGCGCCGAAAGGTCGCCGGAGACGCGCTCGAAGGCCTGCCGCACGGGCGGGTCGTACGAGCAGCCGAGCTTCATCTTGATGCGCGTGAGCTTCGCGTCGAAGTCGACCGCGCAGAGCGTCACCTGCCCGCCGGCGTTCGTCTCGAGGATGTCCAGCGATCCGAGCGTAGCCTGCCAGTCGGGCCAGCCCGCGA
Source organism: uncultured Actinomycetes bacterium (assembly GCA_963780585.1). Taxonomy (GTDB): domain Bacteria; phylum Actinomycetota; class Thermoleophilia; order Solirubrobacterales; family Solirubrobacteraceae; genus CADCVQ01. Next base: position 31,700 of record CAWADD010000016.1, on the reverse strand, counting down.
CGTCCTCGATGATCGCCCAGACGGCGTCGATCGGCGCCTCGATCTCGGCGCTTGCGCTGTCGGAGAGCTTCGCCATGGCCGGGGACGCTAGTCGATGCCCGCAGCCGCTGCCGTGAGCCGGGCGAGCGCTTCGTCGATCACCTCCGGGCGCTTGCAGAACGCCAGCCGCACGAGCGTGCGACCGGCCTGCGGATCATCGTAGAACGCGCTCGTCGGGATTGCGACGACGCCCGCCCGCGCGGGCAGCGCGTCGCACCAGGCGCGCGCGTCACGGACGCCGAGCGGCGCGACGTCGGCGTTGACGAAGTAGCCGCCCTGCGGCACCACGACGCCGAAGCCGGCTGCGCTCAGGCCGTCGCAGAGTCGGTCCCGTGCGGCCTGCAGCGCGGCGCAGATCGGCGCCGCGTGGCGCTCGGCGTCGGGCAGCGCGGCGGCGATCGCGTGCTGGAAGGGCGTCCCGCCGGAGTACGACATGAACTGCTTGGCGGCGCTGACCGCGGCCACGAGCGCCGGTGGCCCGCTGCACCAGCCGAGCTTCCAGCCGGTGAAGGCGAACGTCTTGCCGGCGCTGGAGATCGTCAGCGTTCGCTCGGCCATGCCGGGCAGCGTCGCGAGCGGGATGTGCTCGCCATCGAAGACGAGATGCTCGTAGACCTCGTCGGCGACCGCGATCAGGTCGTTGTCGACGCAGACGCGCGCGATCGCCTCGAGCTCGGCGCGCTCGAGCACGCGCCCGATCGGGTTGTGCGGCGAGTTGAGCACGAGCATCCGCGCGCCGGGCGCGGCCGCCGCCAGCGCGTCGGGATCGATCGCGAAGTCGGGCGGACGCATCGTCACGAGCCGCCGCGTCGCCCCGGCCATCGCGATCGTCGCCGCGTAGGAGTCGTAGAACGGCTCGAACACGACGACCTCGTCGCCCGGCTCGAGCAGACCCAGCATCGTCGCCGCGATCGCCTCGGTGGCGCCGAACGTCACCTGCACGCCGCCGGCCGGATCGATCTCGAGGCCGTAGCGCCGGCGCTGGTGGTCGGCGATCGCGACGCACAGCTCCGGCACGCCGTGCAGCGGGGCGTACTGGTTGGCGCTCCCGCCGCGCATCGCCGCCTCGACCGCGGCGATGATCTCCGCCGGTCCGTCGACGTCGGGATAGCCCTGGCCGAGGTTGATCGCTCCGCTGCGCGTGGCGAGCGCGGTCATCTCGGCGAAGATCGTCGTGCCGAAGGCGCGCAGGCGGCTTGCCGTCATGCGCGGGACTGTGCCAGGACCGGCGGTTGCGTCGCCCGACCCGCGCGCCGTCAGTCCTGGGCGGGAATCCCGTCGCTCGCGAGGCTGCGGTTCGCGTAGCGCCAGTCGTCGGTCACCTCGCGGCCGAACCAGGGCGGCGGGTCGAACGCGCTAGCCGCCTGCTCGCCGTCGAACTCGACCTCGGCGACGACGAGCCCGTCGAGCGCGCCGCCGTACTCGTCGACCTCGACCTCGGCGTCGCCGACGCGGACGCGCCGCCGGGTCTTCTCGACCCGCCGGCCGTCGGTCAGCTCCCACAGCGCGTCGCCCTGACGGCGGTCGAGCTCGAGCTCCTCCTCGACCCGCACGCCGCCGCGTCCCGCCTTGATCGTCAGGCGCGCGGCCTGCGGCGTGATCCGCACGCGCACCTCGGTGTCGCCGTCGAGCGCGAGGTAGCCCTGGCGGATGCGCTCGCGGCGCGCCCAGCGCATGATCGGCGGCAGCGCGTCGAGCAGGAACTTGCGCTCGATCTCGATTCCGCTCGGCATCTCCTGAATCTTGGCGCATCGCCTTGCCGCCCCAGTGCACGGCGGGGCAACCCGCCGCGCCGCGTCGTTTGCCACGCTGCGACGGTTCGTCCGCATCTCCCGCTGGTGCGCCCACCACCGCTGGCCCGAACGGCCGTGCGCGTGAACGTCGATTCGGGTACGGGGTGCAGACCCCCCAACCGAAGGAGACGCTGATGTCGGACGGAACGCTGGATGACACCAAGGGCCGTGCCAAAGAAGCGCTCGGCGACCTGACCGGCGACGAGGACCTCAAGAACGAGGGCAAGGTCGACCGCGCGACGGGCAAGGTCAAGGACGCCGTCGGCGGCATCGCCGACAAGGCCAAGCAGCTGCTCCGCAAGGACTGACTCCGAGCGTCAGCGCGGCGCGCGTCAGCCTGTTCGCAGGATCGCGCGCGCCTCGTCGGGCGTGGCGACCGGGCGATCGAGCTCGCCCGCCAGCCGCACGATGCGCTGCACGAGCATCGCGTTCGTCGCGCGCTCGCCGCGGCGGAACCAGAGGTTGTCCTCGAGGCCCGTGCGGACGTGCCCGCCGGCGATGATGCAGTACGTGTTCAATGCGAGCTGCGCGCGCCCGATCGCGCAGACCGACCAGGGCCAGTCGGGCGGGATCATGCGCCGCAGGTGCTCGACCATCTCGACGCTCGCGGGGACGCCGCTGCCGGGGACGCCGAGCACGAACTGGACGACGAGCGGGTCGTCGAGCAGGCCCTCGTCGCGCAGCTGCAGGGCCAGCCCGACGTGACCGGTGTCGAAGCACTCGACCTCGGGACGAACGCCGAACTCCCGAAACTTCTGTGCCATCCGGCGCAGGAACGGTAGGTCGCCCTCGAAGAGCTGCTCGCGGAAGTTGATCGAGCCGCAGTCGAAGCTCGCCATCTCGGGTGACAGCTCGAGCGGTCCGAGGCGCGCGTCGCGCACGGCGCGCCCGCCCGCGCTTCCGCAGGAGAGGTTGACGATCGCCTCGCAGCCCGCGTCGCGCAGCGCGTCGACGAGGTCGCGGTAGGCCTCGCGCTTCTGCGTCGGCGTGCCGTCGGCCTCGCGTGCGTGGAGGTGGACCACGGCCGCGCCCGCGCGCCACGCTGCAAGCGCCTCGGCGACGATCGCAGCCGGCGTCGCCGGCAGGTTCGGGCGCTGCTCGGGATCGGGATCGATCGATCCCGTGATCGCGCACTGGATGACGAGCGGCGCCGGCATCAGACGCATAGTCTGCCGCGCGCTGAGGGCCGGCGCCGCGGACGCTATGCGGACTTCACAGCCGAGACGTCGATAACGATCGACACCTTGTCGCCGACGAGCGAGTTGCCGCTGCCGAGAACCTGGTTGAACTTCATGCCGTAGTCGGAGCGTGAGATCTTGCCGGTCACCTCGAGGCCGACGCGCTCGTTGCCCCACGGGTCGGTCTCGGTGCCCTGCAGCTCGGCGTGGAAGACCTCCTGATGCGTGATGCCCTTGATCGTGAGATCGCCGGTGATCCGCAGCAGCTCGTCGTCGAGCGGCTCGATCGAGGTCGACTCGAACGTGATCTCGGGGTACTGCTCGGCGTCGAAGAAGTCCGGCGCGCGCAGGTGCTCGTCACGGGCGGGCTCGCTCGTGTCGATCGCCGCGGTCTTGACCGTGCCGTGGGCGCGGCTCGACGCGAGGTCCTCGCCGATTTCCAGCGCGCCCTCGAACTCCGTGAACGCTCCGCGCACGGTCGCGATGCCGAGATGCTTGACGGCGAAGCCCACCTTTGAATGGGCGGCGTCGATGGTCCAGCTGCCGGTCGGTGCGAGTGTTGCGGTGCTCATGGCTGCCTCCTGAAGTCTGGCGAGTTGCTTGCTAGCACAAGCTTGCTAGAGCAACTATACCAGAGATAGTTGCGGGCGCAACTGTTGGCGCTATCCTGGGGTCCGATCGAGCGATGTCCGAGCACACGACCGCCAAAGCCCATGCCTGCTCCTACGAGACGGATGCCAACGGTCTCGCGCATTGGACCGAGGCCCACGCCGACGCGTGGATCGGCCTGCTCGAGACGCACAAGCAGCTCACGCGGGCGCTCGACGCCGAGCTGACGGCGCAGCACGGCCTCAGCCTGAGCGGCCTGGAGCTGCTCGCGCGGCTCGCGGCCGCCGACGATCGCCAGATGCATCTGACGGCGCTCGCCGGCGCCTCGGGTCTGAGCCTGAGCCGCGTCTCGCGGATCATCGCCGTGCTCGAGGCACGCCGGCTCGTCGATCGCCACGCGTGCCCGAAGGACGCGCGCGCCGTGCATGCACGGATCACCGACGGCGGGCTGGAGCTCGTGCGCGGGGCGCAGTCGACGCACTTCGCATCGGTCCAGGCGGCATTCTTCGATCAGCTCGACGACGACGAGATCGCCACGCTGGCACGGGTCTTCGGGCGCTTTGCGCCGCGCTCACCCGGTGCGTGCGACGCCGGCGGCTGACGGTCCCAGCGCGGTCAGCGCGCGCGCCGCAGGCACTCGACGAGCTCGTTGCGCTGGCGTTCGGACATCCCGCCGATCGTCTTGCTGGCCGAGATGCGACAGCGCGTCAGCACCCGGTTGACCTTCACCGGGCCGTACTTCGGCACCGCGAGCAGCAGGTCCAGCACCTTCGCCGTCAGCACGAACTCCGGCGGCTCGCTCAGGAGCGCCTGGATCGAGCAGCGCCCGGCGCGCAGATCCCGCTTGAGCTGGGCGCGCCGCGTGCGGATGTCGTTCGCGCGCTCGAGCGCATCGAGACGCTGCGTCAGCGATCGCTCGAGCGCCGGGGAGCACGTGGTGGCGGTGTCGGAGCTCGGCGGCATCGGATGCGATGGCGGTCCACGCGCGGACGGCCCGCGAGCACTATTGCCGACCGATGCGCGGCCGCGGTATGGCCCGTTGTCCAACGCACCTTCGACACGTTGGCTCGAGCGTCGTCAGGCGGCGCGCAGCGCGGCGCGGTGCTGCTGCGGGCTGACGCCGCGCACGCGCTTGAACGCGGTGCTGAGCGCGAACGGGCTGCCGTAGCCGACCTCGTGAGCGACGGATCCGATCGTCGCGCCGGGCTCGAGCAGCAGGTCGGCGGCGAGCGCGATCCGCCAGCCGGTGAGAAAGCTCATCGGCGGCTCGCCGACGAGCTCGTGAAAGCGCCGCGCCAGCGCCGCGCGTGACGCGCCGACCTCGCGGGCCAGCGAGGCGACCGTCCAGGGATGGGCGGGGTTGTTGTGCAGATGGCGCAGCGCGAGGCCGACGACCGGGTCGCTGTAGGCGCGATACCAACCGGGGGCGCCTGCCTCGGGTCGCGCGAACCAGGCGCGCAGGACGGCGATCAGCAGCAGGTCGAGCAGCCGATCGAGGACCGCCTCCTGGCCCGGCTCGTCCTTGAGGATCTCGTCGGCGAGCAGCGGGACGACGGGACAATCCCACTCGTCGTCGCGCAGGACGATCAGCGTGGGCAGCGCGCGCAACAGCCGCCGGCTGACCTCGCCGTCGAGGTGGTAGGTGCCGGTGATCATCTCGGTCGCGCCGTCGGCGGCGTTGCCCCACGTGCGCACGCCGAGCTCGTGCATCAGCTCGAGCTCCTCGCCGCCGGGCGTCGAGCAGCGCTGACCCGGGTGGATGACGGCCTGCGGCGCGGTGCCGACGTCGTCGGCGATCGTGTACGGCTCGGGCCCGCGGATGATCGCGACGTCGCCCGGGCGCAGGGCGACCGCATCGCCGTCGTCGGGGGCGAACCAGGCGACCCCGCGCAGCATCGCGACGACGGTCAGCGGCGCCTCGTCCTGGATTCGCAGCGACCACGGCGGGTCCATGCTCGAGCGCAGCAGGAACGCCTCCCGGGCGCGCGGACCGTCGAGCAGGCCGGCTACGGCATCCATGCGCCCAGTCTAGACGAGCACGCATGGTTTTGCGCCGTTGAGCTATGGACCGTCTCATTCGGACGAGCTTGACTGCGCGTATGAGCACTCACACCACTGACATGACACTCGTCACCGGCGGCACCGGCAAGACCGGCCGCCGCATCGTCGACCGGCTGCGCGCGCGCGGCGTGGTCGTTCGCTCGGGCTCCCGTTCCGGCGCGCCCCCGTTCGACTGGGAGGACCGTTCGACGTGGGAGCCCGCCGTGCGCGGCGCGACCGCCGCCTACGTGTCCTACTTCCCGGATCTCGCCGTGCCGGGCGCGGCCGCGACGATCGGCGCGTTCGCCGAGCTCGCCGTCGAGTGCGGCGTGCGGCGGCTCGTGCTGCTTTCGGGACGCGGCGAGGAGGAGGCCCAGCGCGCCGAGCAGCTCGTGCAGGCGGCCGGGGCCGACTGGACGATCGTGCGCTGCAGCTGGTTCGACCAGAACTTCAGCGAGACCTTCTTCGGCGAGCACGTCGCGGCGGGCGAGCTGGCGCTGCCCGTGGGCGACGTCGGCGAGCCGTTCGTCGACGTCGACGACATCGCCGACGTGGCCGTCGCGGCGCTGACGGAGGACGGCCACGCGGGGCAGCTCTACGAGCTGACCGGGCCGCGGCTGCTGACGTTCGCCGACGCGGTCGCGGAGATCGCCGCCGCCAGCGGCCGGCCCGCGCGCTTCGTGTCGCTGACGCTCGACGGGTTCGCCGGCGGCATGGCGGCGGCGGGCATGCCCGACGACGTCACGGGCCTGCTGGGCTACCTGTTCGGCGAGGTGCTCGACGGCCGCAACGCCTACCTCAGCAACGGCGTCCAGCGCGCGCTCGGTCGCGAGCCGCGGGACTTCCGCGCGTTCGCCCGCGATGCGGCGGCGAACGGCGCCTGGGCCGCGTGATGGAGCGGGCGATGACCGGCTCCGTTCACACCGCTACGCTCGTGGCCGCGCTCGGCTGCGGGCTCGCGGCCGGCGTCTTCTTCGCCTTCTCGGCGTTCGTCATGGAGGGCCTGAACCGGCTGCCGGCGGCTGCCGGGATCACGGCGATGCAGTCGATCAACCGCACGGCCGTCAGCGCGCTGTTCATGACGGCGCTGTTCGGGACGGCCGTTCTCTGCCTCGGGCTCGCGGTCTGGGCGGCGGCGTCGTGGGGCGAGCGCCGCGCGCCGTGGGTGATGGCCGGCAGCGCGCTCTACCTGCTCGGGACGATCGGCGTCACGATCGCTCGCAACGTGCCGCTCAACGACCGGCTCGCGGTGCTGCGTCCGGACGACGCCGGGGCGGCGCAGGCGTGGACGGACTTCGTCACGACCTGGACCGCGTGGAACCACGTCCGGACGATCAGCGCGCTGGTCGCCGCGGCCCTGCTGATCGTCGCCCTGACGAACGACTGACCGCGGCGCGCCGCGGTCGCCGGTCGATCAGCGCTCGCGGACCTTCGCGAGGTTGGCGTCCGTCGCCGGCAGGTGCTCGATGCGCTCGACGACCGTCGTGTGGCGCATCGTCCCGAGCGGCTCGGCCGTGGCGATCGCCTCGGGCTTGAGGATCGTCAGCTCGGTCACCATCCCGAGCGGCGCGCCGCTCGCGGCGTCGAGGAAGTACTGCTCGCGCCCGCCGAGCCGCGAGGCCGAGCCCTCGACGACATAGCGCCGGGCGCTGTGACCCATGAACGTCGTCGGGCCGCTCTCGTCGAGCACGCCTCGTTCGTAGCGCGCGCGGAACTCGGCGACGAAGCCGCGCCGGCTGCGCGCGATGATCTGGCGGGCCTCGCGGCCGTCGCTGGGCGCGAGCGTCTGCGTCTCGCCGGTGTCGGAGAGGCGGTTGCGCAGCACGCCGTCGGCGCCGAGCAGCTGATCCGACGTGATCGTCTTCTGGCCGGCGCCGCCGCCGGTGATCACCGTGTGCGCCTCGCGACCGTAGAGCCAGGTCTCGACGGACTCGGCCTGCTCGTCGGGCAGCTGCGAGCGCTTGATGCTCGAGTCGTGCGGGACGATGTCGGTGCGGCCGCGGAGCACGACGTGCAGGATGTCGGCGCTGGCGTCTGTCTGCGCATAGGCGCGGGCGGCGAGGTCGGGCGATGCGTCGCCGTTGATCCCGGCCGACACGCCGGCGAGCAGCGCGGCGGTCGCGACGCCGGCGACGGCGACGCGCACGAGCGGGCGCTGGGCGAGCGATCGCCGGGCCGGCGCGGTGAGCTGGCTGCGCGGTTCGGCCGTCAGCCGTGCGAGCAGCTCGGCGGGCGGGGCGGCATCGAGCTCGGCGGCGGGGTCGTGCTCGCGCAGGCGTTCGAGGATGTCTTGGGTCATGAGGTGCTCTCCTTCGTCCTGGGGGGCGGGGCGGGAGCCGGGTCGGGCTCCTCGAGGGCGGCGGCCAGCCGGCGGCGGGCGCGCGAGACGCGCATCGCGAACGCCAGCCGCGTGGTCCCGGCGACGCGGGCGGCGGTGGCGAGGGCGAGCCCGTCCCACGCCACGAGGCGCAGTGCCTCGCGGTCGGGTTGGCTCAACGTCGTGAACGCGCGCACGATGGCGTCGCGCTCGGCGAGCGCGTCGGCGGGGTCGCGCGACGGCGGCTCGCGGATCGTTGCCGCGTGCGCGCGTTCCTTGACGGTGGCGCGGGTGGCGGCGCGCCGTTGGTTGGCCAGCGTGTTGCGCGCCGTGACGAGCAGCCAGGGGAGCTGCTCGTCTCGTGGCACGTGCTCCAGTCGCCGCCAGGCGATCGTGAACGTCTCAGCGACGATCTCCTCGGCGGCGGAGCGTTCGGTGCGACGCGCCAGGTAGCGCAGTACCGCCGCGTAGTTGGCGAGGTACAGCGCCTCGAAGCGCTGGCTGTCGGTCTCGTGCAGGTGGTTCACACCTCGTTGTGTCCCGCGGCCCACCGTAGTTGACAGGCGCCGCGCTGCGGCCTACGCCGTCACATCAGCCGACGGCGAACACCAGCGTCAGGCTGGCGCCGACGAACGGCGGGATCCGGCAGCTGCGCGACGAGCGGCTGCCGACGCGCTTGCGCCGCCCCTGGGCGTCTGTGCGGAAGACGGAGCGGCGGACGGTTCCGCAATAGCGGCCCGGGCCGAACGTCCCGTCGTCACCGAAGGGGCCGAAGTAGCCGAACGGGCTCGCCGTTGTCTCGGCGATCGAGATCAGCGCGCCGAGCGGGAGCCCCGCCTGCGAGGCGAGCGCGGCCGCGCGTGCGCGGCCGTCGTCGAGGGCCTTCGGGGTCGCCTCGTTGCGGGCGACCTTGACAGCGCGGCGAATCGAGTCGTTGCTCTTGCGATCGCGCGGCGTCGGCTTGACGCGGGCGCTGCCGTTGACCGAGAGCGTACGCACCTGTGCCTGCGGGGCGCCCTGCTGTTGCGCCGGCGCGGGCGCGTCGGACGCCGCGAACGCGGTCAGCCCGACGATCGCTGCGACACCGATGCGCCTTCGTGGGGTGCTGCAACGTCGGTCCATGGGACCTCCCGTTCGTGGTGAGCTCACCCCCTTAGTGGCCGCGGGCCGGATTCTGTGACGGCGCGGCGCGCGCCGCACCTCGCCGGGCGGCGTCGCTAGACCGTCGCGCAGGTGTCGAGCTCGCGCTCGAGCCGCTTGACGAGCGGGTGCCGCGGAGCGACGCCCTGCAGCATCGTCAGGCTGGCGCGATAGTGGTTGAGCCGCAGCTGATCGCGGCGCTCTTGGCGTGTCTGGGCGGGGCCCGGCGGGATCGCGACGGCTCCGCCGCGATCGTGTGCGGCACGCGCGGACAGCTCGCGGACCTTGGAGATCTTGTCGGCGGCGAACAGCAGCGCGGCATCGCCGCCGGCGCGGCGCACCTGCTCGCGCAGCACCTGCTTGCGGTCCCCGTACGTGCCGACGGAGTCGTCGGTGACCGCCTGGACGAGCTCGGCGACATCGCTCCCGAAGCGCTCCTCGAGCTCCGCCAGGCTCGTGTCGGTGCCCTCGACGACGTCGTGCAGCAGCCCGGCCGCGATCAGCACGTCGGAGCCGCCGGCACGGCGCAGCAGCGCGGCGACCTCGCGCAGGTGATGCATGAACGGCGCTCCGTCGCTGTCGCGTCGCTGGCCGTCGTGGCGGAGCTCGGCGAACAACATCGCCTCCGGTGCAAGCGGGGCGGCGGATCGCGTCGCCGTTGCTCGATCCTCGATCCGTCCGGCCAGCCGCGAAGCCATGATTCTCCCTCCTGCGCCTGGTGCCCGGTCCGCTATGAGTCCCGGCACGCAGTCGCGAGGTCCCGCATGTCCGGCGCGCGCTCCCGCATGCCGAAGCGCACGTCGCCTGGGGACGTTATACCGCTATTTGCGAGCAGGCCAAAGACGGCCGGACCGCGATCAGGGCGCGACGACGCGCCCGCGCACCTCGCAGATCTCGATCGCGCCCGCCCGTCCGCGGAACACGACCTCGTCGCCGTCCTCGAGCCAGCGCTCGCCACGGCCGATCTCTGCCAGCGAGCCCTCGGTGCCCGGCGCGGCGCCGCTGATCGTGCCGGTCGCGAACAGATCGCCGGCCGACAGCGCGGCGCCGTTGACCGTGAGGTGGGCGAGCATCTGCGCCGGCGCCCAGTAGAGCTCGCGTGCGGCTGGGCGCGAGATCAGCTCCCCGTTGAGCTCGATCTCGAGCGCGACGTCGAGCAGCCAGGGGTCCTGCGCCTGGAGGTAGGGCGCGGGCGCGGGCTCCTGCGGTGGCGCCGCGCTGCGCGCGGCGGCGAGCGCGTCGAGCGGGGTGATCCAGGCCGACATCGAGGTCGCGAAGCTCTTGCCGAGCAGGGGCCCGAGCGGCTCGCACTCGAAGCGCTGGATGTCGCGCGCGCTCCAGTCGTTGATCAGCACGACGCCGAAGATGTGCTGCTCGGCGCGGTCGACCGCGATCGGTCCGCTCGCCGACGGCCCGCAGACGTAGCCGAGCTCGCATTCGAAGTCGAGCTGGGCCGTCGGCGCGAGCACGCCGGCGGCGATCTGGCCGTGCGGGCGGCGCACCGGCGTCCCGCTCACGACGACGGTCGACGCGCGGCCGTGGTAGCCGACCGGGAGCGCATGCCAGTTGTCCCGCAGCGGCGGACGCCCGGGACGAAAGAGCGCGCCGAAGTTCGTCGCGTGCTCGCGCGAGGCGTAGAAGTCGACGAAGTCGCAGACGCGGATCGGGCGCACGGGGTCGCAGGCCGACAGCGAGAGGCGGGCGTCGGCCGGGACGGCGCCGTCGCCGACGATCTCCAGCAGGCGCTCGCGCAGCGCGCGCCAGGCGGGCGCACCGAGCTCGATCAGGGCGTTGAGGTGGGGCTCGTGCAGCGCCCGGGCGAGGTCCCGATCGCTGCCGAGCAGCCCGGCGCTCGCGAGCTCGGCGAGCACGAGCGCGTCGTCGCCGTGGCGAACGGCGGGCAGCGGCGCGCCGCCGTCATGCGGCCGGACGACGCCCCAGGGAAGGATCTCCATGCTTTACCCGACGGGGGCTCGGGCGGCCTCGTGCCAGCTCATCGCGTAGCTCGGGTCGTCGAGCTCACGGGCCAGCGACGTCAGGCGCAGGCCGCGGAACGTGTCGCACATGACCGCCAGCTCCTCGGTGCGCTGCGCGCCCAGCGAGCGTTCGACGAGCCCCGGCTGCGGCCCGTGCGGCAGCCCGCTGGGGTGCAGCGTCAGGGCGCCGGCCTCGACGCCGGCGCGCGAGCCGAACGTCCCGTCGACGTAGTAGATGACCTCCTCGGACTGGAGGTTTGAGTGGTGGTAGGGAAGGACCACCGCGTCCGGGTCCCAGTCGAGGTTGCGCGGGCAGAACGAGCAGATCACGAAGTTCGGACCCTGGAATGTCTGGTGCACCGTCGGCGGCTGGTGCAGACGGCCGGACTTGGGCTCGAAGTCGTGGATGTTGAAGCTGTACGGATAGACGTAGCCGTCCCAGCCGACGACGTCGAAGGGATGATGATCGAGCACGAAGCGCTGATGTCCGCGGCGGGCGCGCACGATCAGCTCGAACGCGCCTTCCTCGCGGTGCGTGTGCAGCGCTGCCGGCGGGTGGAAGTCGCGCTGCGAGAACGGCGCGTGCTCCAGCAGCTGGCCGTAGCGGTTGCGATAGCGGTTGGGCGTCTCGAGCTCGCCCGGCGTCGTGAACGTCAGCCACGTCTGCGGGCCCTCGTCGAGCCGCACGCGGTACGTCGTGCCGCGCGGGATCACGACGTAGTCGTGGCGCTTGTACGGCAGCGTGCCGAAGATCGTCTCGACGGCGCCCGATCCCTCGTGCACGAACAGCAGCTCGTCGCCCTCGCCGTTGCGGTAGAAGGCGTCGAGCTCCGCGGCAGGCTTGCAGATCGCGATCTCGACGTCGTCGTTGAACATCAGCAGGCGGCGGCCGAAGACCGGGTCGCCCGAGGGCTCCAGCGACGCCGTCGTCGTCAGCCGGTGGACGTGCGTGTCGGGCACCCATTCGGAGCGCTCGATCGGCTCGAAGGACCCGACCTCGGCGACGTCGCACGGCGAGCGCAGGTGGTAGAGGATCGACTCGTTGCCGGAGAAGCCCTCGTAACCCATCACCTCCTCGACGAGCAGCCGCCCGTCGTCGTCGCGGACCTGGGTGTGACGCTTGGGCGGTAGATCGCCGATCGCGACGTAGCGCATCAGAGGTTCCCCCTCAGGGCCTGCTCGCGCTCGATCGCCTCGAAGAGCGCCTTGAAGTTGCCTTCGCCGAAGCCCCGCGCGCCGCGGCGCTCGATGATCTCGAGGAAGATCGTGGGCCGGTCGCCGAGCGGCTTGGTGAAGATCTGCAGCAGGTAGCCCTCGTCGTCGCGATCGACGAGGATCCCCAGCCGCCGCAGGTCGGCGATCGGCTCCTCGATCTCGCCGATCCGCTCGGACAGCTGCTCGTAGTAGGAGTCCGGCGTGCGCAAGAAGCGCACGCCGCGCGCGGCGAGCTTGCCCACCGTCGCGATGATGTCGGTCGTCGAGACCGCGATGTGCTGCACGCCCGGGCCGCCGTAGAACTCCAGGTACTCGTCGATCTGCGAGCGCCGCGCGCTGACGGCCGGCTCGTTGATCGGGAACTTCACGCGCCCGTCGCCGCTCGTCACGACCTTCGACATCAGCGCCGAGTACTCCGTCGAGATCGCCTCGTCGGAGAAGTGGATCAGCTCCTTCATGCCGAAGACCTGCTCGTAGTAGCGCACCCAGCGCTCCATCGCGCCGAGCTCGACGTTGGCGACGACATGGTCGATGCCGGCGAGCAGGCCCGGCCGCGTAGGATCGCCGCGATGGGCGACGGCCGCGTAGCCCGGCATGAACGGGCCGTCGTAGCCGCCGCGCTCGACGAAGCGGTGCACGGTGTCGCCGTAGGCGGCGATCTCCGCGAGCCGCACGGTGCCGTGCTCGTCGTACAGGTCGTAGGGCTCGAGCAGGCCGACGGCGCCGCAGGCGATCGCCGTGCGGTACGCGACGGCGACGTCGGGGACGCCGAGCGCGATGACCTTGACCCCGTCGCCATGCGCGCGGTGGTGCTCGGCGATGTCGCTGGCGTTCGACAGCGTGCCGCTCAGCACGAGCCGGATCCGGCCCTGCTGCAGGACGTGCGACGTGCGGTCGCGCGAGCCCGTCTCGAGGCCCGCGTATGCGACCTCCGTGAAGCCGTAGGCGTGCGTGAACACGTACGCGGCCTGGGCGGCGTTGCCGACGTACAGCTCGAGGTGGTCGATGCCGTGCAGCGGCATGTGGTCGCGCCCGGGCGGCGCGTGCAGCCGCTCAGGAGACAGCGTGCTCATGGCGCAGCTCCTCGATCGACTCGTCGCCGGCGCTGTCGAAGAAGCCGCCGATGACGGCCTCGATCTCGGCAACGGACTCGGCGCGGTACAGGACCGGCTGGTACGTCGTGATGTCGTACTGGACGGTCCCCATCTCCGAGACGGAGAGCGGGCGCAGCTCCATCGCCCGAAACTGCTCGATCTCGCCGTAGCTCGACAGGATCCCCGCGCCGTACGCGCGCAGCTCGCCGTCCTCGACGACGACGCCGAACTCGAGCGAGAACCAGAACACGCGCGACAGGAAGCGCAGGCTCTCGGCGTCGCGCAGGCGCAGCGCGGCGGCGCCGGCGCGGCGGTGCAGCTCACCGAACGTCGGTGTCGCGAGCAGGTGCCCGTGACCGATCACCTCGTGCACGATGTCCGGCTCCGGCGTGTACAGCGGCACGGCCGGATGGCGCACGTACTGCGTCGAGTGAAAGCGGCGCTCGGCGAGCGCGCCGTAGAACGTGCGCAGCTCGACGAGCCCGGCCGCCGGCAGATAGCGCCAGCCGCCGAGGTCGGCGAGGCGCGCCGAGACCTCGTCGAGGCTCGGCACGCGGTCGGTCGGCAGGCGCAGGCGGGCGACCGCGTCGCGGTACTCAGCGACGGCGAGGCGATCGTGCAGCGGCGCGAGCTCGCGGCAGACCGTGCGCCAGACCGCCTGCTCGTCCTCCTCGTAGTCGATCGCCGGCGCGGGATCGCCCGCGCGCCAGCGCAGCGCGGCGGCGGCGATCTCGTTGCGGCGGCGGCGATACGTCGCGTCGGCCGCGCCCGGGTGGCCGCTGAACAGGTGCACGGTGACCTGACCGGAAGCGCCGGTCGTCACGGGGGAGTAGAGCTGGGCTTCTTCGAACACGGTGGACCTCGCTACCTGCAGAGTCGGTCACCGCGAGTGATGTTGCAAGTCTGATCAGCGCGACGGGTCAATCACGTCAGAAATCGCGCCGCAGGATGTGGAACACTGGTCAATATGACCATTGATCGACTGGACGCTCGGCTGATAGCGACACTGCGCAGGTTCCCGCGCGTCGGGCTGCTGGAGGTGGCGCGCCAGCTCGGCGTCGCACGCGGGACGGCGCAGGCGCGCCTCGCCAAGCTCGAGGCGCGCGGCGTCATCACGGGACACGGTCCGGAGGTCGATCCCGCCGCGATGGGCTACCCGATCAGCGCCTTCATCCTGATCGAGCTCTCCCAAGGGCAGCTCGGCGACGCGGTCTCCGTCATGGAGGCGATCCCCGAGCTGTTGGAGGCGGACGCGATCAGCGGGCCGCAGGACCTGATCTGCCGCGTCGTCGCGCACGACACCGAGCACCTGCAGGAGATCGTCAACCAGCTGCTCGGGACGCCGGCGATCCGCCGCTGCACGAGCTACATCGTGCTGACACGGCAGGTACCGCCACGCACGGCGCCGCTGATCGACGCCGCGGCGCGCGGGCGGCCGTCGTAGCTGGGAGGCTGCAGCGCGCCCGTGAAGCGCAGCTGCTCGCCGAGCCCGGCGTCGACGAAGGCCTGCGCGATCGCCGCGTGGCGAGCACGGCTGCTGAGCAGCAGGCTGAGCTCGACGGCCCGCGCGCGGCAGCTGGCATGGCCCTCGGCGAACAGCTCCAGCCCGGCGCCGTCGATCGCGTTGAGGTCGCGCAGGTCGACGAGGATCCGCCGCGCGCTGGGACTCGCTGCGCCGTCGATCGCGTGGCGCAGGCACATCGCCGCGTGGCCGTCGATCTCACCACGCGCGTCGAGCTCGGCGATCACCCAGACGGGCCCGCGGTCGCCGCGGTCGTCAGGCGTCACGGGCCGTCGCCCTTGCCGCGGGCGGGATCGCGGTCGTCACGGACGCGCTGACCCCAGCCGCCAAGATCCGCGACACCGTTCGCGTTGAGCGTCATCGGCGCGACGGTGGCGCTGCGCGCGAGACAGCGCGGACAGTTCTGGATCAGCAGATACGCCGCCTGGATTCTGACCTCCAGGCCACAGCGGCCACAGTTCAGATAGGCCATCGCGGCTCCTTCGCACACACCATCGTGCGATGGTCCGTCGCAGCCTCCTGCCGGTTGCTGCGGTTTGCGTCTCACCGCCCAGCACCGCCCCCGCAAGCCCGTCGTGGACCTCAAAGGCAGCTGCACCTTATGCAACGATCATCACAACGTCAAGCGGCGCCGTGCTCACGCCCGCTGATCGGGCTCGGTCGGGTGGGCGGTCGACGGGCCGAGCCGAAAGACCTCGGCGACGAACGCGGGGTCGACGTGCGTGTGGCTGGCGAACGCGATCACGCGCCGGCCGGTCGCCCGTTCGACGACGGCCGTGAAGGTCGCGGCCTCGGCCGTCTGCACGGCATGGCGCAGCTCGTGGACGAGGTTGCCGCGGCCGAACTCGATCATGCGCCGCTCGATCGCCGTCAGCTCGATGTCGAGTACCGCGACGACGAGGTCGTCGAGGACGTGGGTGACCACCTGCCTGACGGGCGTCTCGTAGGACTCGAGGTGGATTGTCGCGAGCTGCTCGGAGATCGCTGCCGCCACCGCGGCGGTCCTCGGCTCGTGTTCGTCGTCGCCGCTCATCGGCTGCTCGGACGACGGGTCTCGTGCATCGGGGTCCTCCCTGGCGAGCGTGACTCCGACGCTCGCACTCGGCCGGGTCTCGGCGCCGCACGCTTCCCGGAGGGGGATCGGCTCCGCGCACCCGTGTCCAGTGCGCGGCGCCCCCCCGAGCGTAGCGCGTGCGATCGCTCGCGTGAAGCGCTCGTCGCGGCGCGCAAGGCGCCGCGACGAGGCCGGTGGGAGAGGAAGCGCGGCGGTCCGGCCCGCCGCGCTGTTGCGGGGCGGGTGTCTACTTCTTCGCGGCGGTCTTCTTCTTCGCGGTCGTCTTCTTCTTCGTCGTCTTCTTCTTCCTCGGCCTGGGCATGCGCGCCTCGCCGGCCTTGATCGCCTCACGGATCCGCGGGTAGGTGCCGCAGCGACAGACGTTGCGCATCGTCTCGAGGTCCTTGGTGCTGACCTTGCGCCCCTTCGCGCGCGCGGCGTTGACGAGCGACACCGCGGTCATGATCTGTCCCGGCTGGCAGAAGCCGCACTGCGCGACATCGAGATCCAGCCAGGCCTCCTGCATCGGATGCAGCTCCTTGCGGACGGTCGCCGGCAGGCCCTCGATCGTCGTGATCTTGTCGGCGGACCTGATCGCCGAGATCGGCACCGAGCAGGGGTTGAACGCCTTGCCGTTGAGATGGCACGTGCAGGCCTGGCAGACGCCAAGTCCGCAGCCGTATTTCGGGCCGTTGACGCCGAGCACGTCGCGCAGCACCCAGAGCAGACGAACGTTGCTCTCCACGTCGGCGCTGACGCGCTTGCCGTTGAGGATGAAGGTGTAGACAGGCATCCGTCAGCTCCCCTTCTTCTTGGCGGTCGTCTTCTTCTTGCGCGTCACCTTGCGCTTCTTCCTGGGACGCTTGATGCCGGCCTGCTTGAGGCCGTCGGTGGGCGACTGGGGAACCGACGGCGTCGTCGGGAACACCTCGAAGCCGAGCGGGTCGTGGTGGTTGATCGGGAACTCGGTCGGCATCTTGCCGGTCGCCCGGCGATACGCGCAGGCTGTGGCGGCCATCGCGGCCGCGACGCCGAACTCGCCGGCGCCGCCGGGATCGTTCGTCGTCTGGTCCATGACGACGACCTCGAGCTCCGGCGGCACGTTCCACTGGCGCGTGTAGAACGCGTCGTCCCAGCTGCCCTCGAGGAAGTACCCGTCCTGCAGGTGCAGGCTGTAGCTGAGGGCCTGCGCGATGCCGTCCATCGCCCCGCCCATCATCTGCGCCTTCAGCCCGAGCGTGTTGATCGGCAGGCCGACGTCGACGGCGTAGAACACCTTCGTGACCCGCGGCCCGGTGTACCCGTGCACGATCTTGCGCGCGACGGTCTCGGCTCGGGTGTCGAGCTCCACGACGCAGGCGACGCGGCCCTTGTATTCGTGGTGGACCGCGATCCCCTGCGCCACGCCGGCCGGCAAGGACTTGCCCCAGCCCGAGATGCGGCCGACCGTGTCGAGCACGCCTCGCATGCGGGCGTCCTTGGCGAACTCGCGACGGAACGCGAGCGGGTCCAGCTCGACCGGCAGCGACGCCCCGCCGCACGCGCACACTTTCAGTGACGAGACGTCGGTGCTGTCCGCGCTCGGATGGTTGAGGATCGCACCGTACATCGTCGGCACGCCCTCGAACACGCTGACCCCGTCGCGCTCGATGACCTGCAGCGCCTTGGCCGGATCGAAGCGGGGGATCAGCGTCAGGCAGCCGCCGGCGCGGATCGTGGCGTTCATCGCGCAGGTCTGCCCGAAGCTGTGAAAGAGCGGCAGCGAGCCGAGCGTGACGCTCGCGGCGCCGATGCCGAACAGCCCGATCGCGGCCTCGCAGTTGTGCGCGAGGTTGTGGTGGCTGAGCTCTGCGCCCTTCGGCACGCCCGTCGTGCCCGAGGTGTAGAGGATCACCGCGGTGTCTGACTCGGCGCGCTCGGCGACCTCCGCCAGCGGCTCGGCGGCGGCCAGCATCCGCTCGAAGCCGCCGGGCTCGACCTCGATGCACTCCGCGCCCGCCTCGGCCGCGCCGCTGCGCGCATGCTCGGCGAACGCGGCCCACGCAAACACGATCTTGGCGCCCGGGTTCTTCAGGTAGAACGCCGTCTCGCGGCCCTTGAGCAGCACGTTCATCGGGACCACGACCGACCCCAGGCGCAGGATGCCGTAGTAGACGATCAAGAACTGCGGCACGTTGGGCAGCATGATCCCGACGCGATCGCCCGGACCGACACCCTTCGCGGCCAGCAGCCCCGCGACGCGGGCGCTGGCGCCATCCAGCGCGGCGTAGGACAGCACGACGTCGTCGAGCCGCACGGCTGGTGCGTCCGGCGTCGAGGCAGCGGACAAGCTCAGATTCTCAGCCAGATTCATCGAGTCCTCCCGGGGCAGCTGCGTCAATCCTGGCTCGCCCACGACCCGATGGGAATGTGTGCCGATGCCGAACCCGACGCCCGGCGACCGTGCGCGAGCGCCAACGCAGGGTGCGAGCGACGCTCAGCGCGCGTCGAGGGCGCCGCGCCGCTCGGCGTAGATGTTTGCGCCGCGAGCGGGTAGAGACGTTGGCATGCGCACGCGCTCGAAGGCGACCGTTCTCGTGGCGCTGCTCGTCGCCGCGCTGCTCGCCGCCTGCGGCGACGACTCGTCTGACGGCGGCGAGGCGTTCAAGGGCACGACGGCCGACAGCCAGGCGGCGGCCGATAAGATCATCCAGCAGGCGATCGCGCCCAATCCGAAGGCCAGCTCCGGGCGCGTCGAGGGCACGATCGACATCAGGATCAAGGGCGTCGAGCGCTTCAAGGGCACGACCCAGGTCACGGCGAACGGCGTCTACGACCTGCCCGGCGGCGCGTCCGTGCCGGACTTCGACGTCGACGTCGGCCTCTCGCTCAACGGCGATGGGCTTGGCGGCGCGCTTGTGCTCGCCGGCGGCGCGGGATTCATCAGGCTCGGCAACACGGGCTACAAACTGCCCGACGCGGTCGCGCAGAAGCTCGTCGAGCCGGCGGCGGCGGCCAAGAACGGGCTGACGAAGACGGCCGCGATGTTCTACATCAACCCGCAGGACTGGCAGCGCGACGCGCGGCTCGTCGGCGACGCGAGCGTCGGGGGCGTGACCGTCCAGCACGTCAGGGCGGAGATCCGCCCCGAGCGGTTGTTCCTCGACGCCTCGCGGCTCGTGCGCCTGCTGACGACGCTGCGCGTGACGCAGGCCGTCGGCCTGCCGACGGCGCTCGGTCCGAGCGTGCGGTCTGCGCTCGTTCGCTCGGTGAAGGTCGCGAAAGGCGAGGTCTGGATCGGCAAGTCCGACCACGTGCTGCGCAAGGCCCAGCTGAAGGGCGAGCTCGTCGTCGCCGAGCGCGACCGCCAGCTGCTCGGCGGCGTGACGGGCGCGACGCTCGACGCGGTCATCAACGTCACCGAGGTCGGCGAGCCGCAGAAGATCAGCGCGCCGACCCAGCTCGGCTCCTACAGCGCGCTGCAGCTCAGCCTGTCCGCGTTGGGCGAGTCGGTGCGCAACAAGATTCGCGGAAAGTAGCCCCAGCTCGCCCGTTGCGTAACGCCGTGCCGCGCTGGTAGACCTGGATCGCTAACTGCGATCAGGGGGCACACATGACGAGCATCGACGACGTGGCATTGACCGAACTGCGGCGCGGGTTCTCGGGCCGCGTCCTGACCGCTGAGAACGAGGGCTACGACGACGCGCGCACGCTGTACAACGCGATGCTCGACAAGCGGCCCGGCGTGATCGCACAGTGCGCGAGCGTCGATGACGTCATCGCCGCGGTGCGCTTCGGGCGCGAGCTCGACCTCCTGACGTCGATCCGCAGCGGCGGGCACTCCGTCGCGGGCGCCTCGAGCAACGACGGCGGCCTCGTGATTGACGTGCGCCCGCTCGACGAGGTCGCGATCGACGCCGAGCGCCGCATCGGGCGCGTCGGCGGTGGCTGCACGTGGTCGCAGTTCGACCGGCCCGCGCAGGAGCACGGGCTGGCGACGACCGGCGGGCGCGTGTCGACGACCGGCGTGTCGGGGCTGACGCTCGGCGGCGGCTCGGGCTGGCTGGAGCGCAAGCACGGCCTCGCCTGCGACAACCTCACCGCGGTCGAGCTCGTGACGGCCGCCGGCGAGCTCGTCGTCGCAAGCGTGGACGAGCATGCCGATCTGTTCTGGGCGCTGCACGGCGGCGGCGGCAACTTCGGCGTCGTGACGGCGCTCGAGTTCCAGCTCCACGAGCTGGGGCCGCTCGTCCTCGCGGGCCTCTGGCTATGGCCCGCCGAGCGCGGCCGCGACGTCGTCGAGGCGATGCGCGACGCGGTCGGCGGCGGCGGTCCGGACGAGCTCGGGATCGCGCTCGTCTACCTCACCGGCCCGCCGGAGGACTTCGTGCCGGCCGACATGCAGGGCGAGCTGCTCGTCGGGCTGGCGTTCATGTGGGCCGGGGAGGCCGAGGAGGGCGAGCCATGGGCGGCGCGCTTCCGCGCGCTCGAGCCGAGCGTCGACCTCGTCGGGGAGATGCCATACGCGGACTTTCAGTGCATGATCGACGACCCGCCGGGGATGCGGAACTACTGGACCGCCGACTACCTCGACGGGCTGCCCGACGCCGCCATCGAGACGTTCGTCGACTGCTCGAACCGCCTGCCGACGCCGAGCCCGGCGCAGTCGCTGCTCGTCCCGTGGGGCGGTGCGGTCGCGCGGACGCCGCAGGGCGCGACGCCGCTCGCGCGCCGCGACGCGGAATGGGTCTCGCACCCGTTCGCCGTCTGGCCGTCCGCCGCGGACGACGCGCGCTTCATCGGCTGGGCGCGCGAGACGACCGCGGCGATGAAGCCGTACTCGAACGGCGGCACGTACCTGAACTTCATCGGCGACGAGGGCGACGACCGCGTTCGGGCGGCCTTCGGCGAGAACTACGAGCGCCTCGCGCAGGTCAAGGCGGAGTACGACCCCGACAACGTCTTCCGCCTCGACAAGAACATCAAGCCCGCGCCGCGGGCGGCGGCGTAGCCGCGTCGTCCAGTCCGAGCGCGGCCGAGGTCGGGACGATCAGGCGCCGGCCGCCCGTCGCGCGCGGTCGCGCGCCGCGCGCGCGGCGTTCGTCAGCGTGGCGATGTCGTAGCTGCCGTGATGGCGGCGGCCGTTGAGAAAGAAGCTCGGCGTACCGGAGACGCCGCTCTCGTCGGCGCTGGCGACGTCCTCGCTGACGCGTCCGGCGTGCGCTCGGCGGCGCAGATCCTGCTCGACGCGCCTGGCGTCGAGCCCGAGCTGCTTGGCGTAGCCGATGACGTCCTCGACGCGCAGCTCGCCCTGGTGGTCGAGCAGGACGTCGTGCATGTCCCAGAAGCGACCCTGCTCGGCGGCGGCCTCGGTCGCCTCGGCGGCGAGCTGCGCGTGCGGATGGACGTCGTTGAGCGGGAGATGGCGCCAGACGTAGCGCACGTCGTCGCCGAGCGACGCCAGCAGCTCGCGGATGACGGTCTCCGCCTGGCCACAGTACGTGCACTCGAAGTCGCCGTACTCGAGCAGCGTCACCGGTGCGTCCTCCGGTCCGCGGATGTGGTCGCGCTCGGGGTCGATCTCGCCGGCGAGATCGACCATCGTCTCGGCCGTGCGCGCGAGCTGCCGGGCGCGCACCGCGTCCGGCATCAGCCGGACGACGCGCAGGATCACCCAGGCGACGATCGGCGCGACGATGATCGTGCCGAGGGCGCCGAGCTTCGCCTCGTCGAGCGCCTGCCCGCTGAAGGCCTTCGTCGAGATCAGCAGCGAGACCGTGAAGCCCATGCCGGCGACCGCGCCGCCGGCGAGCAGCACCGGCCCGCTCAGCGGCGAGCGCGGGCCGTTCAGCGCCGGCCGGGACACGATCCACGAGGCGGCGACGATGCCGAGCGGCTTGCCGACGACGTAGCCGACGAGGATCCCCAGCGTGATCGGCGAGCGGGCGGCGTCGGCGAGCAGCCCGCCGCTGATCTGGACGCCGGCGTTGGCGAGCGCGAACAGCGGCACGACGACGTAGCTCGTCCACGGGTGCAGCGCGTACTGCAGCCGCTCGTTGGGCGAGATCGCCGACAGGACGCCGCGCTGCGCCGAGCGCGCGAGCTCGGGCGTGGGCTGCTCGCGGAAGTCCCGCGCCAGCGCGGTCGCGCGCTCGAGATCGTCGCGCGAGGGCGGGTAGGCGCTCGTCGCGAGCCCGATCGCGAGGCCCGAGATGACGGGGTCGACGCCGGACTCGAACATCGCCACCCACAGGCCGAGCGCGGCAACGACCGACAGCGGGCGGCGCCAGGCCAGCGGCGCGTAGCGCAGCGCGAGCAGCAGCGCGAAGAACCCCACCGCCACGGCAAGCGCGCCGAGCGAGACCTCGTCGGTGTAGATGACGGCGATCACGAGCAGGGCGAAGAGGTCGTCGACGACCGCCAGCGTGAGCAGGAAGACCCGCGTGCGGGTCGCCTGGCGCGGTGTCAGCAGCGCCAGCGCGCCGAGCGCGAAGGCGGTGTCGGTCGACATCGCGGCGCCCCAGCCGTGCGCGCCGGGACCGCCGGCGTTGAACGCCATGAAGATCGCGATCGGCAGGGCCATGCCGCCGATCGCCGCGAACGCCGGGATCGCCAGACGCCGGCGCTCGCGCAGCTCGCCGAGGTCGAGCTCGCGCTTGGCCTCGAGGCCGACGACGAGGAAGAAGAACGTCATCAGGCCCTCGTTGACCCAGTGACGCAGGTCGGCTGAGATCCCGCCGCCGCCGATCTCGATCGCGAGCTTCGTCGACCACAGCGACTCGTAGGAGTCAGACCACGGCGAGTTGGCCCACAGCAGCGCGGCGATCGTCGCCGCGAGCAGCGCCAGTGCACCGCCGGTCTCGGTGCTCAGGTAGTCGCGGACCGGCGCGGCGAGGTTTCGCGCCCACGCCGTCCGGCCGACATAGCCCGAGGCGTCTGCGCGCTCGCCCGCCACGGCCCGATTATCTCGCCGCGGCCGCCGATGTGTCCGCGGCGCCGAGCGGACCAGCATCGGGTACGGTCGTCGCCGTGGACGATTGGGAAGTCCTCGAATCCGCCGAGGCGATCTTCCAGACGTACGAGGTGGGCGAGGGAGGCGCGCTACCGCACGGCGCCGATCCTCCGTCAGGACCCCGCCAGCCCGATCGTCATCGACAACCAGCCGCCGTGCGCGCATCATGCAGCTCGATCCCCATCTCTCCCGCGTGCACGAGCACCTTGCCGCGGTCGCTGCGCTTGGCGACGAACGGACCCGCGAGATCGCCGATGCGCTGACCACCGCCGCCGTTCCCGCGGTCCGGCTCGCTCTCCTCGCCGCGGTCTCGGAGATCGCGGACGAGATCACCGCGACGCTGCTCGACCACCCCGGCTCTCCCGCGGTCGCGGTCCGCATCGACGGCGACGAGATCGCGGTCGACGTGCGGACCGTCGCGGCCGCCGCCGACGCGTCGCACATGCGACACGACGACGGCGAGGCGACCGCGCGCATCTCCCTGCGTCTCCGCGACTCCCTGAAGGCCGAGATCGACGCCGCCGCCGAACGCGACGGCGTCTCGGTGAACACGTGGCTGCTCCGGGCGGCCGGCGACGCGCTCCGGCCGGGCGCCCGCGACGCCGGTCACGGCGACCGCAAGCGGGGTCGGGGAGCCGAAACCCACCATGTCAGCGGCTGGATCAACAGCTAGGAGAAGCCATGCGCGACCCGCTCATCACGAAGACGTTTCCGCTGACCGGCCCGATCGACCTGTCGGTGCGGCTCGGCCGCGGCGCGGTCATCGTCCGGACCGCCGACGAGCTCGAGACCGCCACGGTCGAGCTCGCGCCGGACCCCGGCGCCGAAGACCTCGCCGGCCACTTCACGGTCGAGCTCGTCGGCCGGACGCTGACCGTCGCCGCGCCACGCGAGGGCGGTCTGGCCGACGTCGTCTCGCGCTGGCGCCAGCGCTCGCGCGACGGCGTCGCGGTCACGGTCAGCGTCCCGAGCGGTACCGCCCTGAAGATCGCGACTGCGCACGCCCCCGTCACCGTCGTCGGACGCTGCGGCGCCGGCGACATCGCCACCGGATCGGGCGTCGTCACGCTCGATCACGTCGACGGCGATCTGCTACTGCGCTACGGCAACGCCGGCAGCACCGTGGACCGCGTCAGCGGCTCGGTCACGATCCGATCGGGCTCGGGCGATGCGCGCGTCGGGACCATCGAGGGCGCGCTCGAGCACGGCTCCGGACGCGGCCTGCTCGAGGTCGGCGAGGTGCGCGGCGCGGTCCGCTCGCGCAACGGCGCGGGCAACTGCCGGCTGTCCTCGGTGCACGGCGACGTCGACCTGGCCAGCGGCTCGGGCGCGATGAGCATCGGGCTCCCGGCCGGCGCCGCCGCGCGCGTGAACGCCACGACGGGATCGGGACGCGTGCAATCCGACCTTCCGATCGACGACCGGCCGAAGCTCGCGGCCGGGAGGACGATCAGCGTGTGCGCGCGCACGGGCAGTGGCGACATCCAGCTGTTCCGGGCCGCGTAGCGGCGTTCTCGCACGGGGCTATCGGCCCCAGCGTTGAACGTCCTCCGAATGGCTGAGCAGGATGTGCACGTTGGACTCGGACCGCACGCGTTCGGCGTAGTACACCATCCGTGCGTCGACGTCCTCGGGCGTCCGGAAGAGGCAGGTCGCGCAGTAGTGCGGGGGGGGGGGGGGGGGGGGTCGCCGAAGCGCTCGAGGTGTCCTGCGTCGGGCGCTTCATCCTCCGCCGGTTGCTCCTCGCGTGCAGCTGCGCGGGCAGCGCGACCGGGGTCGCGTGTTCGCCGGCCGCCTGGTCCCGTGGCACGCTCATGCCTTCCACGTCGATGGCGGGGACTCCTGCATCAGCTCGGAAATGCGGCCCGCTCCGGGATCCCCAGCGGGTCCGTCTCATGGGCGCGGCGGGTTTTCGAACGTGCGACCTCTCGCGTGTAGAAACTGCTCCGCACCCCCGGGCTAGAGCTCACCGCGCGCGGTCAGCAGCGCCTCCAGGGCGTCCAGCCACGCGACGTAATACGCGGTCGCCGCGGTCTCGTCCGTGCGCTGGGGGCGCGCGGCGATCGCCGCCACGAGGTACTCGCGGAACTCCTCCCACGTCGCGCCGGTGCGCTGGAGCACGACGACGCCCATGCCGAGGGCACGGCCCTGCCACGGCTCCTCGAAGACGAGCTGGCCGTTGTCGCGCGGAAGCGGCGCCGTGGCGCCGAGGCCCGCGTCGACGGCAGCGAGGCTCACGGGACGGCGGTGCCGATCATGCAGTCGCGCGTGACGAACGCGGCGAGCTGCTCCTCGTCCAGCTCCTCCGTCCCGGTCGGGCGCTGCGGCAGGACGAGGTAGCGCACCTCGGCGCTCGAGTCCCAAACGCGGACCTCGACCTCGTCGCCGAGCTCGAGGCCGAACTCGCGCAGCACCGCGCGCGGCTCGGCGACGACGCGCGCCCGGTAGGCCTCGCTCTTGTACCAGCTCGGCGGCAGCCCGAGGACCGGCCACGGATAGCAGGAGCACAGCGTGCAGACGATGACGTTGTGGACCCGCGGCGTGTTCTCCACGACGACCATGTTGTGACCCTCCATGCCGCCGAAGCCGAGCTCGGCGAGCGCGCCTCCGCTGCTCGCCAGCAGGCGCTCGTGGTAGGCGCCGTCGACCCAGGCGCGCGCGACCGCCTTCGCGCCGTTCTGCGGGCCGACGTCCTGCTCGTAGTACGTCACGACGGCATCGATCGCGTCGGTCGAGACGAGCCCGCGCTCGACGAGCAGCGCCTCGAGCGCCCGCCCGCGCAACTCCTCCTGCGAGGCTTCACGCTCGTGACGGTGGACGTCGTTCACAGCGGCTCCACGTAGCTGTCCCACAGGTCGAGCATGACCGTCCAACCCGGCTCGTCGCTCGGGCCCCACAGCTCGGCCGAGGCGAAGGCGACCGCGTACACGGGCTCGGGCTCGGCGGGTCTGCCATACGTGGTGAGGTCGGGGAGCCGGTCGGCGCCCTGCACGCGCTCGACGGTCCCGACCGCGCCGCGCACGTAGCGCGGGCAGCGCGTGTGTCCCTGCGGGCGCATCCGCTTGACGCGCACGCGGTCGCCTGGGGCGAAACGCGCGTCGGGCGGCGGCGGGTCCATCGGCGCGCGCCGCTGCAGCCGGCCGATCATCCGCTCGGCCATCGCCGCATCCTCGTGCGCCGGCCCCGACTCGCCGGCCGCCAGGCGCTTCATCATCCGCTCGACGTCGCCGGGCGCGATCGTCCCCTTGCGCAAGAGCCGCTGCTCGGCGCTCCACGTCCAGCGCGCGTAGTACGACGCCGCGAGGTAGTGCGCCGGCTCCATCTCCTCGCGCGTCTGGCGGCCGCCGGGGCCGGCGCCGAGGCCCTCGAAGCCGGTCAGCAGGTGCAGCGCGAAGACGCGCGGCTCCCAGCACTCGTGGTAGGGCTGCTCGGCTCCGGGCCGTACGACGCGGCCGAATCCGTTCATGCCGCCCATGTCATGAGCTCCGTCCACTGCCGCGAGACTAGATCATGCCACGTCGGCGACCATCAGCTTCACGCGTAGGTCCGGGATATCCGGCACATGGAGGGAATGGGCGCGGCGGGTTTCGAACCTGCGACTCTCGCGTGTGAAGCGCCGCGGGGGACCCCACGATATGGCGGTTTTGCAGGGGAAAATCTCCTGTTCTTCGAGCGGCCAGCGCCGGGAGGACCCGGTTCTGCCGGTTTCTGCCGGGAGTTTGGGACAGCGTGTCCCAAACCGTGGAGATCCTGGGGGGTCCGCAGCGAGGCAGCCGCGACAGGTATGGCGTGATGTGCCTTTGCGACGCCACCAACGACGTGGGAGCACGGGATGGAGAGCGGGATGCCTCGGCCCAATCGCGGATCGATTGATGTCCGTGTACAGGTGGACGGTGCGCAGACGTTTATCTGCGTCTGACCGTCGACGGGCGGCGCCACAGGGTGCGCTTGGGCAGCGATCGTGAGGGCTGGACGCTTGGTCGTGCGATGGTCGCGCTGGAGGAGCAGCTTGCGGAGATCCGCGCCGGAACGTTTGACATCACGCGCGTCACGGCGGTCAAGACGACGCTGCTGAAGGAGAGCCGGCGGATCTCCGAGCGCCTCGAGGCCGGTGTGGTCGAGCGCGATGCGCACAACATGCCGCTGCGACCGCTGTCTCATGAGTCGATCAACAAGATCCTGGCGCTGCTGAGCCGCATCCTCGATGACGCGGTCGAGCGCGGCTACCTGCGCGACAATCCGGGCCGGCGTGTGCGGCGTCTACGCCACCGCACGCCGCGACGCCCGATCCTCGAGCCCCATGAGGTCCGGGCGATGTTCGAGACTGCCGACCGCTTGGACCCGCGCGCAACCGGAGTCACCGACAAGGTGCTGCAGGTCGCCGAGCTGCGCCGGGAGGGCCTGACCTATCCGCAGATCGCCTCGCGGCTGTCGATTGCGCTGTCGACCGCGCACTACCGCCAGACGCGCTATGAGCAGGCCGGCGACCCGACCCCATTCTTCCGCGTATGGGTGCGCGTCTTGTGCGCTGCGGGTCTGCGCATCGATGAGGCGTGCCGAGCACGCCGCTGTGACGTGGACCTGATCGCCCAACTGCCTGCGAGTCGGGCAGGCTAAGACACCAGCGGGCGTGCGGACGGTGCAGTTGACGCCCGACACCGTTGCCGACCTCAAGCGCTACCTCGAGATGACGTCCGGGCGGCCCGCGACGGGTCCGTTGCTGCCGACGAGCAACGGCACACGCTACGAGGGCTCGAATGCGTCGGTGAGCATCATCAAACCGCTCGTCGCGCAGACCAACATCGTGCTCGCAGACGCAACCAGCCCGCGCTGCGTGAGGGCGTGAGCGCGCACGCCCTGCGCAAGACGTTCTTCACGTTTCTGCACGAGGCCGGTGCTCCGCCGCGCTGGGTCGCTGACCAGGGCGGTCACGCCGACCCCTCGACGTCGCTGCGGATCTGCACGGAGTCGCTTCGCGACCGCGAGCGAAGCCAGCACGGCAAGGCTTTCGACGACCTGCTCAACGGCAGCCCCGGGCGCCGGGCAAGACACACGCCGAGTTGAGTTTTTCGTTTCGCCGTCCGGCGCATGAACCGGGCGTCGACGCCTGTCGACGCGGTCGTTGCGATCCCACCCTGCACAGGATCCTTGATCGTGGCGGCCATCACTCGCTACTGTCGGTCCATGTCCCGAGATGCTCCGAGCACCGATGCGCTGTCGCCCGCGGTTCGGCGATTGATCGCGGAGGGTCGTGCCGTGCCCGCGCGCCGCGACCTGCACGAGGTGCTTCGCGAGATCGGCAGCCCGCCCGGGCCGGTGACAGACGCGGGGACGCGCGCGCTGCAGGAGCAGCGCGGCGAGCGTGGCTGACCCGACCGGCGTGCTGTACGCCGACACGTCGGCGCTCGTCAAGCTGGCGGTCGAGGAGCCCGAGACGCAAGCCCTGCGCAGCGAGCTGAACCAATGGACACGGTGGCCACCAGCGTGATCACCGAGATCGAGCTCGCGCGCGCGGTTGCCCGGGCTCGCGAGAGCGGTACGACGACGCTTGACGACATCGCAGTGTGGACGATCACCGCCGCTCTGCTCGAACTCGAGCTGACTCCGGAGATCCGCCGCGCAGCCGCGGCCCTCCAACCCACGTCCGTGCGCTCGCTTGATGCCATCCACGTCGCGACCGCGGCATCGTTGGGAGCCGATCTCGCTGGCCTGCTGACCTATGACGTGCGCATGCAGCAGGCGGGTTCGGGGCTCGGGCTCGCGGTTGTCGCGCCTCGCTGACGCACGAGCCGACACGCACTCACCAGCGGATCGGGCCCACCCTGTCGCTACGCCGTGCGACCCTGCCAGCGGCGGTACGCGGCGACGATCAGCCCGAGCTGGCTGTCGGCGGCGAAGGTGAGGTCGGCGAGCGCCACATCGTACGTCTGGCCGTTGCGTTGGACGCGGGCCGTCAGACCGGTGCGGGCGTCAGGTCCGCTGTCGACCTCGATGACTTCGACTTCGATGCCGGCGATCGACCCCGGCTCGCCGCCCTGGAGGGCTTCTTCGGCGCCGACGAGAAACCCAGCGAGCTGCTCTTCGTCGCCGTAGGCGTCGACCGTGAGGTCGTCGATGAGCGCGTCGAGTTCGCTCAGTCGTGCCGTGTTGCTCATGCGGCGCGGGGGTGGTCGAGGTCGGGGATCAGCCCGCGTCGGCGGGCTTCGTCCTGAAGATCGAGTGGGAGCATGCGCGCGTCGACGATCAGGCCTTCGATCTCGACGAGCCAGGCGAGCGGGTGCTGCTCGAGCATCGCGGTGGTTGTCAGGTCGGGCTCGAAGACACCGAGGTTCAGCGTCTTGCTGATCAGCGCGGCCTTGTTGGCCATCCTCGTCTTGACGACGCCCAGGCGTGTGGCGAGCTGGTCGGCGCTCATGTGCGGCTGTTGGGAGCGGTCAAACAGGAAGTTGATTTGGCCGACGGCGCAGATCGCGCCGGCCGCCCAGATCCGCGTGTCACCGCGCGTAAGCGGCGACGGCCGCTTGCGCGCCAGTCGCCCGACGAGCTGGCGGCACACGTGGGCGTACTCGTCGTCGAGATGCTGGGTGCATGCCTGGTTGGTGATCGCGAGGATCTCGCGGACGCGGCCGCGCAGCGCGGCCGGGATTCGCAGTGCGGTGAGGGCGGCGTCGTCCATAACGCGGATCGTCGCGAGCGGTCCGGACGGTCCGCGACACTGCGCCTGTCTCGATGAGCGCACTCGATCAGCAGCTGCAACGCACACGCGACCGACTGGCGGCGCTCGATCGCGAGCGCGCCGAGACGCGCGCGACGATCGCGCAGCTCGAGCGCCAGACGGGCGGGCCACAGCTGGCCAGCGCGGAGGAGCGGGTCGCGTTGTTCGCCAGCCTGTTTCGCGGGCGCCCGGACGTGTTTGCGACGCGGTGGGAGAGCCGGACGCAGGCCGGTCGCTCCGGATGGGCGCCACGATGCGACAACGAGTGGCGTCCCGGCGTCTGCGAGAAACCGCGTGTGAAGTGCGCGGCATGTACGCACCGCAGGTTCGTCGCGTTCACCGAGCCCGAGGTGCGCCGGCACCTGGAGGGTCGTCAGACGATCGGTATCTACCCGTTGCTCAGCAACGAGACGTGCTGGCTCGTAGCGGTCGACCTCGACGGCGCGAGCTGGCGCGAGGATGCGGCGGCGTTGCGCGAGGCCGCGACGGAGGCGGCCGTCCCGGTGCTCGTGGAGCGCTCGCGCTCGGGCCAGGGGGCGCATGTGTGGGTGCTGTTCAGCCGGCCGGTCGCGGCGCGGGTCGCGCGGAGCGTCGCGTCGTGGCTGCTGACGCAGGCGATGAGCCGTCGGGCGATCGCGATGGACTCCTACGACCGGCTGTTTCCCAACCAGGACACGATGCCCGCCGGCGGGTTCGGCAACCTCATCGCGCTGCCGCTGCAGCGCGAGCGCCGCGCGCACGGCTGCACGGTGTTCCTCGATGAGTCGATGCAGCCCCTTAGAGATCAGTGGGCGTACCTCGCCGAGGTGTCGCGACTGGACGGCGATCGCGCGGAGCTGCTGGCCCGCGACGCCGAGCGGACCGGCGCGACGCTGTCGCTCGCGCACTGGGCCGACGGCGCGACCGCCGCGCCCGCGCGGCGGCTGACGTGCGCGCCGGTGACGGCGACGACCGTGACGGCGCGGCTCGCCGGGCGGCTCGAGCTCGACGTGGCCAGTCTGGCGCTCGGGCTCGTCGACCGTCTGCGACGCACGGCGGCGTTCGCCAACCCGATGTTCTTCGAGCGTGAGCGCGCGCGGCTGTCGACGCACAAGACGCCGCGCGTCATCGCCTGCCACGAGCTGTGCGAGGGCAGGCTGTTGCTGCCGCGCGGGTGCCTCGACGGCGTGCGCGACGAGCTTGGCGAGGCCGGCGTCACACTGGTCATCGAGGACGAGCGCGTCGAGGGTGGCGCGATCGAGGCGCACTTCGCCGGGAGCCTGTCGGCAGACCAGGACCGCGCCGTCGATGCGCTCGCGCGGCATGAGACGGGAGTGTTGGTGGCGCCGCCCGGCTCGGGCAAGACGGTGATGGCCGTCGGCCTGATCGCTCGCCGCGCGTGCCGCACGCTCGTGCTCGTACACCGTCGGCCGCTGCTTGAGCAGTGGGTCAAGAGCCTCGCGCGCTTCCTCGGCCTCGAGCCTTCGCAGATCGGCGTCGTCGGCACCCGTGAAGGGGTGGCCGGGATCGACGTGGCGATGATCCAGAGTCTCACGCGACGCGACGAGCGCGGCGAGCTGCTCGGCGGCTACGGCCACGTCGTCGTCGACGAGTGCCACCACGTCTCGGCTGTATCAGTCGAGACGCTGCTGCGCGAGATCCCGTGCCGCTACGTCACCGGCCTGACCGCGACGCCCCGCCGGCGCGACGGCCATCACCCGATCATCGCGATGCAATGCGGGCCCGTGCGCCACACGCTCGGTCCCGAGCCGGATGTCGGCAGCGCGGTGCGCAGGGTCGTCATCGAGCGCCGCACGGACTTCGATCCCGCGACCCTGCCGACCGACCCGCACATCCAGGAGATCCTCGGGGCGATCTCGGCCGATCCAGAGCGCACGCGCCGGATCGCCGACGACGTCGTGGCCGAGCTGGCCGCGGGGCGTTTCGCGCTCGTGCTGACCGAGCGCCGCGCGCACCTCGACGCGCTCGCCGCCTTCCTGCGCGACGCGGCACCGCAGCTCGTGACGCTGCACGGCGG
>CAWADD010000015.1:0-119076 GCA_963780585.1 uncultured Actinomycetes bacterium | reverse complement strand
CGCGTCGGGGCGAATGCCCTCTCGGTACTCGCCCACGCGACGATTCCGGCGACGAACCAGAAATATGGCGCGGACGGGGATGTCGTCGTCGGCGTCGCGATGAACCAGACGAGCGTCATCGCCGCCAGCGGAGCGACGAGCGCGGCGAGATACCGGCGGACCGCCGCGTCCGTCGTCCGGCGTGCCGCGCGGACGCCGTCGAACAGGACTCGCAGCCAGAGCGAAGCGAAGACGATCAGTCCGACCGTGCCGAGCTCGCCGATCAGGAGGTTCGGCTCGTTCTCGGCATCCAGAACGCGGACGTCCGTCGCTTTCGGGTCCGTCGCTCCAAGAACGGCGGCTGGGCCGGCGCGCCCCAGCCCCACGCCGAGCGGATGGTCGACGGCGTAGCGCAGGATCAGGCTGGCGGAGTCGCCTCGATCCTCTCGGATGGTCTGGACGAGACTGCTGTCCTGCAGGGTCAGCAGGCGAGAAGGTGAGCCCCGCTGGTGGTCGAGGAAGGTCGTGATCGCCGCAAAGATCAGCAGCCCGCCCACACAGAGCATGACGAGCGCCCGGGCGGTCTGTCGCGACGTGACCAGGAGGGCGACGAAGGCCATCAGCGTGAACGCGACGGCGAAGATCGCCGACCGTGCTTGCGACGCGATGATCCCTGTCACGCACGCCAGGACGCCGACCGCCCCGACGAGCGCAGGGCCGACTCCCGAGCGGCTCACCATCAGCGCCAGCGCTCCGCTTATTCCGAGCCAGCCCAGCAGGCCCGACACGCCGAAATCGGAGCCCAGTCCGAACGGTCGCACATGGGTTTCGCCGCTCGCATCGAAGAACACGCGACCTGCCCCCTCGAACGCCCCCTCTCCGAGCACTGCCCGCGCGTATCCCGGCCCCCAGGCTGCGAGCGCGTCGGGCGCCATTCCGTATTGCACGAGCGCAACGATGCTGTTCGCCACGACGATGACGAGCAGCAGCACGAGGAAGGCCTTCAGTCGCCGCTCCGTCCGCATGGTGGCGTACCCGAGGAAGAACAACGGTACGAACTCGATGTGCTGCCGAATGCCGCCGACCGCGGACGCGAAGCTGGGGGTGCCGGGGTTGAACGCCTGCGCGCTCACCACGGCGACGAGCAGCAGGACATGCGCTGTGTACTTCGGCAGGCGAGCAGGCCATGCGTTGATCGCGAGGCGCAGCAGCGCGCCGGCGACGATCGAATAGAGCAGCAGGTCGCGAATTCCGCTCGCGAACGGATTGCCGGTGCTCAACTTGATGTACCCGTCCAGCAAGCCCAGGTAGAGGGCGAGGATGGCCAGGCTCACCTCGACCCGTGGATTGAAGGCGAGGAACAGGCACACGAGGAGCGCGACTCCAGGCAGAAACGCGACGGGGCCGTCCAGACGCGCCGATGCGAGGGTGACCGACGCGAGCAGCGCCAGCGACAGCGCGGCAGCGGCGGCCGTCTCCAGGCCGGCTCCGGTTGGCGGCGCCACCCGCAGGGATCGGCGGGTCACCATGGGGTACGTCGCGCAGGTCGGATCAGCGCCGACTCATAGGTCTTGACCATCGAGCGCGTGAATGCCCGCAGGTCGTAGTGCGGTGCCACCGCGTCTCGCGCGGCGTTTCCCATCGCGGTCATCCGTTCCGGCTGGTCGAGCAGCCGGGTCATCCGCGCCCCCCACAGCTCTGGTGTTCGCGGCGCGAGCAGCAGTCCGTCGACCCCATCGGTGATGATGCCCGCCGGCCCACCGACATTGGTGGCGATGACCGGGGTGCGCATCGCCATCGCCTCGATCACCACGCGGCCAAACGGCTCTTCCCAAGAGGGCACGAGGACCAGGTCCAGCGCTGTCATCAAGGCTGGCACGTCCTCGATCTCACCCGAGAAGATGACGGCGTCCTCCACGCCCAGATCCCGCGTCAGCGTTCGCAGCGACCGTGCGTAGCGCTGATTGTCGTAGCGGGTGCCCGCGTTGACGAACTTCGCAGCACCGGCGATGACGAGCTTGAGCTGGGGATGCTGACGGCGCGTCACGGCGAGGGCGCGGATCGCGTCCGACTGGCCTTTCCAGGGCGTGAGCTGCGCCACGACGCCCGTCAGCGGCAAGCCGATGGGGAGCCTGAGGCGAGCGCGGGCTGTGTCGCGGTCTATCCGTGCGGGGTCGAAGCGGTCGAGGTCGACCGGGTTGTCGACGACTTCGACGCGGACCCGACCAGGCGCCTTGCGCTCGAAGTCGGCGGCCGTGTAGGAGGAGTTCGCCAGCACCGTGCTCGACGATGCCGCGAGCGCTCGTGCGATGACGCTGCCCAGGCGCCCCGCCGGCAGAACATCGTGCAAGTGAGCGAGGACGGGAGGACCAGAGGCCGCGTGTGCTGCCGCGGCGATCAGGCTTGCCCTGATCGAGTTGGCGTGGATCAGGTCGGCATCCAGTCGTCGGGCCGCCACGCGGAGTTGGGCGGCGGAGGCCAGCGTCTCGGCAATGCCTCGAGGCGACCGGACGGGGTGAAGTCGCAGCGATCCGCTGGTTCCCACCATCGCGGTGCACTGGACGCCGATCTTGTCCAGCGCCCGGCGCAACTCCCCGTCGGGGCACGCGACGAGCGGCTCTACCCCAGGCGGCAGCGCACCTACGAGATCGAGCAGGGTCCGTTCGGCACCCGACACCACGCTCGTGTGATTGGCGTAGAGGACCCGCACCCTCAGTTCGTTCGCTCGATCGCGTCCGTGAGCACGGCATGAACCCCACGGCTCATCCGTTCCCAGGTCAGGCTGCGAGCGCGCCTGGCGCCCGCCTCCCCCAGGCGCCGCGCGCGATCCGTGTCGAGAAGCAGGAGCGACAGGGCGGCCGCGAGTTCTTCGCAGCTGGTCGGATCGACGAGGAGCCCGGTCTCGCCGTCGAGGACGGCGTCGAGCGCGCCGCCGACCGCGCCCGCGACGACAGGCAGCCCATGGATTCCGGCTTCGAGGTACACGATGCCGAAGCCCTCACCGCCTCCGATCTCGGATGGTGGCAGCCTGCTCGGCATCGCAAAGACGTCGGCACACGCCAGTCGTCGATCGCGCTCGTCGTCTGAGATCTGTCCCGTGAACTCGATCTGGTCAGCGATGCCAAGCCGCCGCGCCTCGGCTTCCAGCTCGATTCGCAGGCTGCCCTCGCCGACGACGACCCAGCGAACCCCCGGAACGCTGGCCCGCACGAGCGGAAGCGCTCGCAGCATCACGTCGTGGCCCTTGTAGCGATCCTCGAGTCTCGCGACCGTGATGATCGTCGGCGCTGCTGTGCCGACGACGCGCGGAGGCGGCGATGCCGGGATGTCGACACCTGGCGTCACGATGTGCACGCGCCCCGCCGGGCAGCCGGATCTGAGTGCGATGTCACGCGTGTGCGCCGAGACCACGATCGTGGAGGCGGCGTTGCGCAGCGCGAAGCGGGCGAGTCGCGGACGGTGGCGTACTTCGTCGGCGTGGACGTACTGCACGAACGGGATGCCGCGCACCCGTTGCAGGCACGCCCCCGCCGGGGCCGCTGTGATGTGGCCGCAGAGCACCACGTCGAAGCGACTGCGCGCAGCGATCGCGATGCCAAGGAGGTTGCCGGCGATCACGCCGGGTTGCCCGGTCAGTCCGGTGCGACGCACACGCACCTCCGCGTGTACCGCGCTGCCGCCGTCACGTGAAGGTACGCCGCGGGTCGCAACGGTGATGTCGAAGTCTCCGGCGAGGTGCTCGACCAGCCGGCTCAGCAACAGCTGGATGCCCCCGGTCGCCGGCGGGAAGTCGGGCGTCAGCAGCAGCAGCCGCGTCATCTCCCGGGCGGGCGGTGAAGCGGTTCCTCTTCGCTGCACGATGATCCCGATGACTTCCGCAGGCCGAGCGCGGTGCTTAGGACGTGCGTCATGCGCTCGCGAAACGCCGGCCGCGAGAAGCGGCGGGCGTGGCCGGCGAGGACCATCGGGTCTGCCTCGAGCTCGTCGCAACGTCGGATGGCGTCCAAGAGCGCTTCGGGGCGTTGGTCGCGAAAGAAGCTCGCGGTGACGGAGTCCTGAAGCGTTTCGAGCGCTCCCCCTTCAGCCAGCGCCACGACGGGTTTCCCGGCGGCGTTGGCCTCGATCGCGGTGATGCCGAAGTCCTCTCTGCCGGGCACGCAGACTGCGCGACAGTCCTGCATCAGCGCCGTGACGTCGGCATCACAGAGGCGGCCGTGGAATCGAACGCTCGGCCCGGCGCAATCCCGCAGGTCGGCGAGCGCTGGCCCGATCCCGACGACGTCGAGGCCGATCCCCGCTCTCGTCGCGACATCGACGACGAGGTCGATCCGCTTGTACGGAAGCAGGCGCGAGACGACCAGCAGGCGCTCGCCTCGTACGCTAGGAACGAAGCGGTCGATATCGACCGGCGGATGCACGACCTCGGACTCGATGCCGTACACGTGACGAATCCGACGACGAATATGCTCGCTGTTGGCGAGGTACAGATCAGCTCGACTGGCGGCGCTGCGGTCCCAGGTTTGGAAGCATCGCATCATCGGCGCGAGGGGCCGGCCGCCGTAGCTGTGGCCAGCCCGATCGGCCCCGTACAGCCAGCGAGCAGGTGTGTGGCAGTAGACGGCGTGGAACGCGCCCTGCGACGTCCGGACGCTGTGGGCCCAGCCGCTCGAGCTCGAGAGGACGAGCTCCGCGGACAACGACCCCAGCGATCGGAACGCGGCCGGGTACAGGGGAAAGAGCCGGCGAAAGCCGCCGTCGATCGGTAGCCGCCCGAGAAACGACGATCGGACGTCGACGGAGCGAAACTCCGAAAACGTGGACTCCGGACGGTACAGCGATGTGTACACCGGCGCGCGCGGCCACATCGAGGACATCTCCAGGACCACTCGCTCCGCTCCGCCACGCTGGTTGAGATAGTCGTGAACCAGGACGACGTCTGACGGCAGCCCGGCGACGGGCGGCGCGAACTCTGACGGCGGCGTCAACACGGCCGCATCCCTATGGCCTGGAACCATACGTTCCGCCGTAGCCGTAGCCGTATTCCACCCCGGCGAGCTTCGAGAGATCATTGACGACGAGGCCTGCGACGCGTACCCCGGGGACGCGGGCGATCAGCTCGGTTGTGCGCCGGGCCGAGTCCTTCGTGGTCACGGTCAGCCGGCTCACCAGCACCACGGCGTCGACCTCCGACAGCAGCGCCATCGTGTCGCTTACCGCGAGCAGTGGCGGCGAGTCGATCAGGACGATGTCGTGGGACTGGAGGATCTCGTCGAATGCGTGCTGCGTGGCGGCGGCCGACAGCACGGCCGGCGGGCTCGCGGGCCTCGGTCCGGGGCCGATCAGGGTGAGCGTGGTCGGCGTCGCATCCTCGCCCTGGATCGCGATGCGACCGCCGCGGCCGGGGGAGGCATCGGGCGCATGGGCGTGGATCCGTTCCAGCATGCCGAGTCCCAACGCCTCGACCGGCACGATCGTCATCGCGTCGTGCAGCGTGCAGTCGCCGGTCAGGACGTCCGTCAGGCCACGTTCTGGCTGTACGCCGAACAGCCGGCCGAGGTTGGGGTTGCGCAGATCGGCGTCGACCACGGCGACGCGCTGGCCCCACTCGCGGAAGACGATCGCGAGGTTGCGCACCACCGTCGATTTTCCCTCCCCCGGAAGCCCGCTTGTCACGAGGATCTTGCGCGGCGGACGATCGGGCGAGGAGAGCCGCAGATTGGCACGCAGTTGATGGATCGATTCCTTGATGTCGGGCGACACCGCGGGGGTCTGCTGGGCCGTGTGGTCGATGTCGTTGCTGTGAGGCACGACCGTCAGGATCGGCAGCTCATACAACTCCGCGGCGTCCTCGACGCGCCCGATGCGGCGGTCGAATCGATCAAGGCCGAATGCGAGGCCGACGCTCGCGATGAGTGCCAGTGCCAGCGCGAAGACGGCGTTTCGGAAGGGCTTTGGCGAGATGGACGCCGCGGGCACGCTCGCGCGACCGACCTGGGTTGCGGGGGCGGCCGCGGTGCGCTGAGCGAGCTGCAGCTGACGGAGCCGGCTCAAGATCGACAGGCGGTCGCTTTCGTTGTCGGGGCGGTCGGGTATGTCGCGAAGCTGCGAGCGAAGACCCCCGATCGTCCGCTCGAGCTGGTCTTGCAGCCTCGAGCTGCCGACGCTGATGAACGCCACCGCCATGGCGTTCGCCAGGCGTGCGGCCGCCTTGGGCTCGCCCGCCCGAGCGGCGATGGCGATCACGTCAGACCCCTTCGTGGGGGTAACCGAGATGCCGCCGAGCAGGTCGCGCGGAGAGCCCTCGTAGCGGACGGTCTTTGCCGCGTGCTCCAACACCGCAGCTGAGGAGAACAGCTGGGCCTGATTCTCGATGTTGCGATCGCTGCCCGTCGTGAGCCCATTGGCCAGCGGATCGCCGTTGCTGCCGAGCAGAACCTGGGTCGTCGCCTCGTAGGAGGGCGCCTGGCGTTGGTAGTACGCGTAGGTCGACGCAGTGACGACGACGACGATCGCGAGGATCTGCCAGATGCGGCCGAGGATCGGCCGCAGGTAGTCGTCGATGCGGGGGCTGTCGGCGGGTGACGTTTCGGGTTGTGCCATGTGGGATCTCTGGAGCGCGCGCGTGCTGCGCGCGCGGAGGCTCTAGGACCAAGGGAGCGTACCGGCAGGGCGGGAGCTCATGGCAGCGATCCGACCCGGCCGACGATCGTCGTCGCCCAGCGCGTGACGTCGCGGAGGTCGAAGACCGTATCGAGGTCGATGTCGAGCTCTGGACGCGCCTCGAGCAGCTCACGAAGCGGGACCCGTTCGTCCCATGCCCGCTGAGCCAGCTCCTGCACGACGCGGTATGCAGCGTCGCGTGTCATGCCCCCCGCGATGAGCGCGAGAAGGGCCCGCTGCGAGAACAACGCTCCGCACGTGATGTCGACGTTCTGTCGCATCCGCTCCGCATGGACGACCATCCCCCGGACGACTCGGATTGCGAGCGCGTGCAGGTAGTCGAGCAGGATCAGCGAGTCGGGCATGATCACGCGCTCCGCGCCGGAGTGCGAGATGTCGCGCTCGTGCCACAGCGCGACGTTCTCGACGGCTGCGCTCGCGTTGCCGCGCAGGACGCGTGCGAGGCCGGTGATCCGCTCCGTCGTGATCGGGTTGCGCTTGTGGGGCATCGCGCTCGATCCCTTCTGCTTGCCCGTCCGGAAGGGCTCCTCGACCTCGCGGACCTCGGTGCGCTGAAGGTGGCGAACCTCGGTCGCGAAGCGCTCGAGACCCGCGCCTGCCAGCGAGATCGCCTGCAGCAGCTCGGCGTGACGGTCGCGGGCCACCACCTGGGTGGATACCGGCTCGCGTTGCAGTCCGAGTCGTCCGAGGACCTCAAGCTCAAACTCCGGAGAAGTGGCGGAGTACGTCCCGACAGCCCCGGAGACCGCTCCCACGCTGACCTGGGCGAAGGCGCGCTCGAGGCGCTCGACGTTGCGCTGTGCCTCCATTGCGAAGCCCGCGAGCTTGACGCCGAATGTC
Organism: uncultured Actinomycetes bacterium; assembly: GCA_963780585.1. GTDB lineage: Bacteria > Actinomycetota > Thermoleophilia > Solirubrobacterales > Solirubrobacteraceae > CADCVQ01. Next base: position 111,576 of record CAWADD010000015.1, on the reverse strand, counting down.
GTCGGCTCGGCGTGCACGCCATGCGTTCGCCCGACGCATACCGTGTCCACGTGCTCGCGTGCGCGCTCGGAGAGCGCCACGACGAGCTCGCGCGCGCCCGTGAGAACGATCTCGCCGGCAGCACGCAGCTGCAGTGCGGCCGCGGTGTCGAGGACGTCGCTCGAGGTCAGCCCGAAGTGGATCCAGCGCCCCGCGTCGCCGGCCGAGGCGCTGAGCACGTCGACGAATGCGGCGACGTCGTGGTCGGTGATGCGCTCGCGCTCCTGTACCGCCTCGACGGTGAACGTCGCCGCGCGAATCGCCCCGAGCTCGAGCTCGGTCGGCCCGTCCATCGCCTCACAGGCGGCGACCTCGACCTGTCGCCACGCCTCCATGCGCGCGGCATCCGTCCACAGGGCGCCCATCTCTGGCCGGGTGTAGCGATCGATCATGAGCTCAGTATCGACGACGTGCAGGCCGGCAAATGCCTACTCATCCGGTATCCGGGTCGGCGTCGGGGTGTCGACCGGGTTGCCGAGCTTGATCGAGATCGGATGCGAGCGGCCGGCGACACGGACCACGGCGCGGCGCTCGGTCGTGAGCTGCGTGGTGACGGCTCCGCCAACCTCGAAGCGCAACGTGGCGCTCGCCGACTGTCCCGGCCTTATCGTTCCAAGCTGCGTCCCCGGGCCGTCGGCGCCCGGGTCGGTCTCTGTGCTCGTCCGACCCACGAGCAGCGAGGGGCGGGCGGGGGTGACATCCGCGTTGGCACGGTTCTCGACTCGGACGCGTACGGTCAGCCGAGCGCGCTGGCGACGCTGTCCGGCCGTCGTTCCCGCCGGATGCAGCACGGAGTCGAAGACCAGCACGCGAGCCCGCGCTGCGGAGGTCGGTGCCGCCGGCGTCGAGGAGCTGCGCGGCGCGACAGGACCGTTGGCAGCCGGCGTCGGGGATGTGGGCGCCGAGGACCCGGCGGGTGTGATCGCATCATCGCGGCCCGACAGCTCGGACAGGCCGGCGCCGATCGCCACGCCGGCGCCGCCGGCGATTGCGATCACCACCAGGAACTTGGCCAGTCCGCCCGGCAGCATCCTCCGTATCGATTGGCGGTCGAACACCGGTCACGGGAGGATAGGTCGACAGCCCCACAAGGGGCATGAACGGGCCGCTCGCGCGCTTGGGCCACGCTCACACCGTCGGCAGGATGATCCGCAGGTTCAGCTCGCGCCCGAGACGGCGCCATTCGCTCGGGCGGTCGGCAGACGCAAACAGCCCGGCCGTGCGCTGGAGCAGCTCGTTACGCGGGTTGAGCCGCGCCGCGCGCCGGAGCTCGAGGCGAGCGTCACGGCCAGCGAGCGCCTGGGCCGACGCAAGCGAGTAGTGCAACCGCCACGAGTCGGTATCGCGCGCGATGGCTTCCTTCATCGCGAGGATCGCGCCGCGCTGGTCATCCTCGCTGAGCTCGCACGCGGCCCGGAACTCATACGGCTCGGGACGGCTTCCAACCGCGTCGAGCGATTCCTTCGAGAACGTGGCGACCTGATCGCAGGCACCCAGCCCGAAGGCGATCAGCGTCGACTCGAGTCGGTCCTGGGAGATGATCAACCGCGCCGGGGCGATCGCGATCAGGACGACGACGGCGAACGCGATCACCGCCCGCGGGAGCGTTCCCAAGAAGCGTGTCGCCGGCGTGCGCCGGGGAGGTGCGGCGATCGCGGCTCCACCGAGCGCGAAGAACCACGCCGTCACGACGGGCATCTCCCAATGCCAGTCGAAGCCGGCTGCGACGACCCACGCGAACGCCGCCGCGAAGATCGTCGCAAACAGCGCTCGGTGATGGCCTCGGACGCGTCTCCCGATTCCGATCATGATCGCCATGAGCGAGATCACGAGCAGCCCCAGTCCGACGAGGCCAAGCTCGCCGAGCACCTCGGGGTAGAGCCCATGGGCATCGAGCACGTTCTCGTCGATGTCGCGCTTCTCGTCCCACTCGTGCTCGAACGTGCCGGCGCCCGTCCCGCGCAGCGGCGACGCCTTGAAGCCGTCCATCGACACCGACCAGAAGGCGAGCCGGCCGTTGTCGGTGACGTTGGTCAGGCGCGAGCGAAGGTCCTTTGGCTTGCTGCCCGACGTGCTACTCGACGTGTTGTCGGATTGCTCGGTCTCTCCGTGCGAGAAGAACTTGTCGACCTGACCGGGCGCGTCGACCACCGCGCCCGCGATGACGCCCACCGCCAGCAGGGCGACGACGCCTGAGCTGAGGATCTGGCGCCGCACCGCCTTCGTCGGGCGCAGCTGGACGAGCACGTCGTCGAGGTACAAAAAGAGCCAGCGCAAGAAGCCGGCTGCGACCGCGCAGAGCGCGACGACGGCCGCGACGTGATGACCCTCTGCCTGCGCGGCGCTCGTCAGCAGCACCATCGGGTCCTTCGGCGCGAGCAGCTCGGCGTTGTAGGTCGTCGACATCGCAAGCGCCGTCGCCGGCAGCGATGCCAGGGCGCCGCTCAGCAGGCCGCGCGGATGCCCGACGATCGCGAACACGAGGATGCCGAGCGCCGCCGTCGCCACTCCGCCGCGCGAGACGGTCAGCAAGAGCGCCGATCCGAGAACCGGAATCGCCGCGGCTGCGAGGATCCTGACGACTCGCGACTCTTTCTCGGTCGACGTCAGGCCGAAGCAGATCGTGATGCCGATCGCGGCCAGCAGCGCGAACGCGTTCCAGTACGTGATCGGATAGCTCAGCCGGGGACTGGCGGAGCGCTTGAAGGACCCCCAGAGGTCCGGCGCCAGCCGCGTGATGAGACCCGCTCCGCAGACGATGACCGTGGCGAGCGCCAGCCCGCGGACCATCACCCGCAGGCGCCGCGGCGACATCCGCACAAGACCGAACACGAGCAAGGCGGACGCGTACAGCAGCACCCGATCGAACTCCGCGAGCGCCCGCCCCGGCGCGTGCGACCAGCCGCCGGAGAGCAGCGTCCAAACGGCGAACAGGATGAGCGCGACGACCGCGATCGCCACCGTGAGGTTGAGCCCTTCAGCTGGCAGCGGGACGATCAGCACCCGGCCGGCGAGCAGCAGCAACAAAAACAGTGCGACGCCACCGGTCGCGCCGATGAAGAAGCCGCCGGCCCGGAATCCGAGGTATGCGGTCATCGCGGCCGGAATGAGGCCGAGCAGGATCCGCGGGGCGTTGGCGGCGATGACGGACCGCGGCCGGCCCTCCTCCGCGGCGCTCATCGAGCTACGTAGACCGCGACTGGCTCGGCGACGCCCGTTCGGGCTCCAGCGTGTCCCGCAGCTTGCGCAGCCCGCTGTACAAGCGCCCTTGCACGGTTGTCGAGGGCAGGCCGGTGACTGCGGCGATGTCGTCCAGCCGCAGATCGGCGCCGTAGCGCAAGGCGACGATCTCGCGCTCCTGCGTCTCGAGTGACCCGAGGGCGCGCATCAGCTCGTCGCGCTCGTGGACGTCCCCGAACCGCTCGTCGCCAAGCCCTCCCTCCGAGCCGGCGGCGCGCTCGAGCGCCCGGCCTTCGGCCTTCGAGCGGCGCAGGTGATCGCGCAGGCAGTTCAACGCGATCGTGTAGATCCACGTCCTCTCGCTCCCCTTGCGAGCGTTGTAACGACCGCGCGACTTGACGACGCGCTCGAACGTGTCGCCGAGGAGGTCCTCGGCGACCGTCGGGTCTCCGACCCGGTATGCCAGAAAGCCGTACAACGGCTGCGCGTGCTCCGCGAAGAGACGCTCAAGATCACGATCTTGCACCCTTGGATCATCCACCATCTGGTGGACGGGCGCGACGCATCGCGGAACCGGACCGCGATTCTTCGGCATTGCAGTTGAGTTTCGTCGTGGTCGTGCGTACTAGAGGGCATGAACCAATCTCACTCAGACGATCTGCCGCCCGAGCTCGACGAGCTCGGCAGGCGCATGAGCGAAGAGCGCCCGGTCGCTAGCGGCCGCACGCTCGACAGCGTCATGACGCGCGCCCAGGGCGCGCGGACCCGTAAGTCTTCGCTGCTGTGGCGCTCGAGCGCGCCGCGTACGCCGCGTAAGACCATCGCAATCATCGTCGCCGCGCTGTTTGCGACCGGTGGCATGGCCACTGCTGCGAGCGCCAATGGCCTCCTCGGCAACCTCCTGGGCGGCAACGGCCTGCTCAGCTCGCTGCTGGGCACGGGCGGCGGCGCAACTGGCAACTGCTCGGGCAACGGTCTGGTCGCCATCGGCGCCGGAATCGGCAGCGACTGCTCCGGCAGCTCCAGCAAGAAGTCGTCGGGCGGTAACAACTGCACGGCAACCGGCGCGGTCGCCATCGGCCTGAGCGTGCTCAGCGACTGCACCGGAAACGGCAACGGCTCCGGCGGCGGCAACTGCAGCGCAGCGGGCGGAGTTGCCCTCGGCATCAGCATCCTGAGCGACTGCTCCAGGGGCGACGCCGCGGCGAAGCAGTACGGAGAGGAGCTCGGCGTCAACAACTGCGCCGCGACAGGCCTGGTCGCACTGGGCGTCGCAATCCTCGCGGACTGCTCGTCCGACTGACCTAACGACGCACGCGGGTGGGTCTAGCCCGCATCGTCTGAATGTGAAGTTCGAAAGGGCGTCCCGAAAGGGGCGCCCTTTTCGGGTGGCGAGCGGCAACGCGACAAAGAACTGCGGCCGAGCGCCAACGCGCCAGAAATGCAATCTGAAATGCAATTTTCCTGCTAATCGTCGAGTTTTCCGCTCGACGTTCGTACTAGGAGCATGGATACATTCCACTCTGATGACCTGCCACCCGAGCTCGACGAGCTCGGGATGCGCATGAGCACGGAACGCCCGGTTGCCAGCGACCGTGTGCTCCAAAGCGCCATGACGCGCGCCCAAGGCGCACCACGTACAAAGACGTCCCTGTTGTGGCGCTCGAGCGCGCCACGCACGCCGCGCAAGACGATTGCGCTCCTCGTCGCCGCGATCGCGGCGACCGGCGGCATGGCTACTGCTGCCAGCGCCAATGGCCTCTTCGGTCTCGGAGGGCTGCTGAGCGGCGGCAAGATTCCGATCCTGAGCTCGCTGCTGGGCTCGCCGGCCCCGGCCACCGGCAACTGCAGCGCCAACGGCATCATCGCCGTCGGTGCCGGCGCGCTGAGCAACTGCTCCGGCTCGTCCTCGTCCGCTGGTGGCAACAACTGCAGCGCGGCCGGCGGCATCGCCGTTGGCGCCGGCGTCCTGAGCAACTGCTCCGGCGGTTCGAACAGTGGCGCCAACTGCAGCTCCGTCGGCGGAATCGCCGTCGGCGCGGGCGTCCTGAGCGACTGCTCCGGCGGCTCGGGCGGCCAGGCCAACTGCACCGGCGTCGGCGGTATCGCCGTCAGCGCAGCGGTCCTGAGCGACTGCAGCAGGGGCAGCGCCGCCGTCAGTGGCGACGCCGCGGCCGCGCAGTACGAGGAACCCGAAGCCGAGTGCGACGGGCTGCTCAACGCCAAGGCGAAGCTCCTGCGCGACATCAACGCGCTGCTCGTGATCCTGCCGTCGTTCGACCAGAGGATCGTCGACCTGAACGTCAGGATCGACGCGCTCGACACGAACATCAAGGCCTGCGTGAACCTGCCCTAAGCAGTCTCACCACGGGTTGTGAACGAAAGGGCGCTCCGCGAGGGGCGCCCTTTTCGCTGCGTCGCTCGAGGCGGGCGGGTCGGACGCGCTGCTACGGCGCCGGCGGTTCGCCGATCGTGATCCGCACGGCGTGCGTCTTGCCGGCGATGCGCAGCTGCGCGCGACGCCGTTCGATCAGGCCGTCCGTCATCGCGCCGGCGGTCTCGAAGCGCAGCACACCGCTGGCGCTCGCGCCCGCCGGCAGCGCCTTGAGCAGGCCGCCCGCCTCTGCGGTCGCCGAAGGGTCGACGTGGACCCGGCGGTCACCGCTGAGCAGGGCTGGCTCAGCCGTCGCCGGGCGCTCGCGGTCGGTGTCGTTGAACAGGCGCACCGTCACCTCGACGCGTGCCCGGCGGCGCTGCTTGCCGGACTCGGTCGCCGCGGGCAGCAGGACCGCGCGTAACGGGGTCTCCTCCGACGCCGAGCCGCTGCCCTCGCCGTTGCTCGACCCCGAGCTCGCCGGGGGCTGCACGACAACCGAGCTAGCGGGCTTGTCGTCCTCGCTCAGCGTCGCCAGCGCATAGCCGACGACGAGGCCCGCGAGGATGCCTGAGATCACGATGACGCTCAACCGGGGCAAGCCGATCGCGGCCAGGAATGACGGGCCGGAAGCGCGCACAGCCGTGAGTATCGCAATCGATCATTGAGATCAGCCCGCTTGCATGATGCGCAGGGCGAGGTGCCCTGCGTTCTTTGCGTTGTCCAGCCCGACGCCGGCAACCGGCACGCCGGGCGGCATCTGCACGACCGACAGGATCGCATCGAGGCCGCCCATCGCCGACAGCCGGCTGGACAGCGGCACGCCGATGACCGGTAGATCGGTGTGCGCAGCCGCGACGCCGGGCAGCGCGGCCGACAGGCCGGCGCCGGCGATGATCACGCGAAGACCGCGCATGCGGGCGTTGCGGCAGTAGTCGGCGACGATCTCTGGCTCGCGGTGGGCGGACATGACCCGCACCTCGTGCACGACGCCGGCGCCGCGCAGCACGCTCGCCGCCCCGTCCATCACGTCCATGTCGCTCTTGGAGCCCATGATGATGCCGACGCGCGGGATGTCGATCTCGATCGCATCGAGTTCGGGCTCGATCTCGGTCCCCGTCGCCGGCTTGGCCTGCTCGGTCATCCACCCATCCTCTCCACGGCGCGCAGGGCGATGTCGCCGCGCAGCTGACGCCCCTCGAAGTCGATTTGCTGGGCCGCAGCATAGGCGGCGTCGCGCGCGGCTGCCGGCGTCGGGCCGAGCGCGGTGACGTTCAGGACGCGCCCGCCGGCGGTGACGATCGCGCCGTCGTCGCGCTGTGCCGTGCCCGCGTGGGTGAGCTCGATCGCCGGCGGGACGGCGTCGAGGCCTGAGATGACGTCGCCGGTCGAGGGCGCCGCGGGGTAGCCCGCGCTCGCGAGCACGAGCGTCACAGCCCAGTCCGCGCCGAAGCTCAGCTCGACGCCGGCGAGGCCGCCCGGGCGTGCCGCGGCGGCGAGCAGCTCGAAGGCGTCCGAGCGCATCCTCGGCAGCACCGCCTGCGTCTCGGGATCGCCGAAGCGGACGTTGTACTCGAGCACCTTGGGCCCGTCGGCGGTGAGCATGATGCCGGCGTAGAGCACGCCGTGAAACGGCGTCCCGCGCTCGCGCAGGAGGTCGACGACCGGCTGGTGCACGAGCGCGGCGATCTCGGCGACGCGCTCGGGGCCGACGTCGGGCACGGGCGAGTAGGAGCCCATGCCGCCGGTGTTCGGGCCGTTGTCGCCGTCGAAGATCCGCTTGTAGTCCTGCGCCGGGGCCATCGGCAGCGCGCGCTCGCCGTCGCAGAGCGCGAGCAGCGACAGCTCGTCGCCGACGAGGCATTCCTCGACGACGACGCGCCCGGGGCCGAAGCGCCGCGCCTCGAGGAACTCCTCGAGCGTCGCCCGCGCCTGCGTCTCGTCGAGCGCGATCACGACGCCCTTGCCGGCGGCGAGCCCGTCGAACTTCAACACGACCGGGTAGCGCTCGATCGCCGCCATGCCCGCCTCGACGTCCTCGACGACGCTCCAGCTCGCGGTCGGCACGCCCGCGGCCTCCATGACCTCCTTGGCGAACGCCTTCGAGCCCTCCAGGCGCGCGGCGGCCGCGCTCGGCCCGAACGCGGCGATCCCGCGGGCGGCGAGCTCGTCGGCGAGCCCCGCGACGAGCGGTGCCTCGGGCCCGATGACGACGAGATCGCAGCCCGCGTCCTGCGCGGCGTCGGCAAGCCCGGCGATGTCGTCGACGGCGATCGGGAGCAGCCCCGCGTCGGCCGCGATACCGGGGTTGCCGGGCGCACACAACAGCTCGGGCGCGGCGGCGGAGCGCTTCAGGGCGCGCACGAGGGCGTGCTCGCGCCCGCCCGCGCCGACGACGAGGATCTTCGGCGGCACGTTCCTAGATCGAGGCGATGAAGTCGTCGATCGGGATCGCGGGCAGCGTCTCGTAGTGCGACGTGCCGCGCGAGCCGAGCTCGAGCGACACGCGCGTCATCGTCAGCTCGTCGGGCGCCTCGACGATGCTGACGAAGTCAAAGCGCCCGAGGGTGCTCCACTGCGCCGTGACGTTCGCCCCCAACTGCTCGACCTCGCGGTTGACTTCCTTGATGCGCTGCGGGTTGTTCTTGACCGTCTGGACGCCCTCGGGCGTCAAGGTCGACAGCATCAGGTACGTCGGCATGGAGCCTCCATCCAAAGCGAGCGTGGGTTGTGCACCCGTTGTATCCCAGATCGCAGCGAGCCGCGCGAAACGCCCGGGTGATCCGCTACCTTGCGGGTCGCATGCGCCACCACGTGATTACGGTTCTCGCATCCCTGGTGGCTACCGTGGCGAGCGCCCAGGCCGCGCAGGCGGCGACGCTGACGACCGATGCGAGCTGCTATCAGGAGACGCAGGAGGTCGTCGTCACCGGCGTCGGCTTCGCGCCCAAGAGCGTCGTCACGATCACCCGCGACAAGATCGTGCTCGGCTCCGCGCAGACCGACTCGGGCGGCGGCTTTCGCAACAAGTTCGACACGCCCGAGCTGCCTGAGAACGTCCGCGAGCGCCTGCACGAGCTGAGCGCGACCGACGCCGCGACGACCGCGCAGGCGAGCTATCGCTCGACGCGGATCTTCGCGAGCTTCGCGCCGCGCACCGGTAACCCCTCGACGCTGCGGGTCCGCTTCTCGATCAACGGCTTCGGCCTCGTCAAGCGCAGCTCGCCCGTCTACCTGCACTACGTGCGGCCCGACGGCAAGGTGCAGCGCACGGTCCAGCTCGGCAAGGCGAGCGGCGTCTGCGGCAAGATCACGCGCACCCCTCAGCGCCGGCTGTTCCCGTTCAGGGCCGGCAAGGGCGTCTGGATCCTCCAGTTCGACACCCGCAAGCGCTACGAGCGCGCGACGTCGAAGCGCCGGACCCCGTGGGTGCGTAAGCCGGTGGAGATCTTCTCGCGCAGCTGAGGCGGCGGGCATCGCCCCCCTTGCCCGCGCCGAGCTAGGACCTTGCGTAGCCCGAGCGTCTGATCCGTAACGCTGCGGCCGTCGCCGGCACTTACACGCGCGGGAACGCGGCGAGAAGGTGTGGCATCCCGCCGACGCGCATCATCACGGGCTCGGCATATCCGATCTCGCCGAGGACGTCCCTCACCGCTTGCTCCTGCATGCCATGAATCTCTACGACGAGGACGGGATGCGACCGCGTCAGCGTTGCGCGCGCGCCTCAGAGCACCTGCGCCTCGGCTCCCTCGACATCGATCTTGATCAGATGCGGGACCGGAAGATCACACAGCGAGTCCAAGCGCGCAACACGGACCGGTTCGCCATCGGCTTCGCCCCCGAGGCTCGCGGTGATGTTGGCGACGACGCTCATCGTTGCTCGGGCATCGCGCTCGCCGAGGGCCAATTTGTGAACGCGAGTGTTCGTGAGTCTGTTGAGAGCGAGGTTCCTGTTGAGCATGTCCACGTTGGCTGAGACGGGCTCAAAGCAGTGGACCTGCCCTCGCTCACCAACGAGTCGGGAGCCGAGCAGTGCGAAAAAACCGGCGTGGGTCCCGACATCGAAGTACACGTCGCCGGGCCGTAGGTGTGCGGCTAACGTACGTTGGACGAGCGGTTCGCTGAGTCCAAGGACGTAACCCGCAGTGTCGCCGCCGGCGAAACGCATCCCTCGCGCCGGCCCGGTCCGTATCTTCCTGCCGAGCGCATATTGGGCACTCGTGTTCAGGACGTCGTAGAGACGATGGCGTCGCGGATCATCCATGAGCCATCGGCCGCCGCGCCGCATGAGGTCGCCAAGCACGATCGTCAAGGTATCCCAGCTACGCCGTGAGCACGGCCGTCTTCGTCAACACGAGCTCGCCGTCGGCCACGTCGACGAGCACCGTGTCGCCGTCGGCGAACTCGCCCCGCAGCAGCGCGAGCGCGAGCTTGTCGACGAGCCGCTTCTGGATCACGCGCTTCAGCGGCCGCGCGCCGTAGACCGGGTCGTAGCCGAGATCGCCGAGCAGCTCGCGCTGCCGGCATCGGCTCGAGCGCGATGCCGTGCTCAGCGAGGCGGTCGATCACGATCCGGTCTGCGAGGGACGAGCAGGAGATCCTCGGCAACCTCGCCACGGGAGAGCGCATCACGATCCTGAAGAACGCCGGGTACGACGTTGACCACGTGCAATCGATCGACTGGTGCGATGTCGGCAACGGGAGCGACTACTTCTTCTTCCACAAGCGCTAGAGGCAGCTTCCGCTCGGGCCCAGCTCGTGATGCCGTCAGGCCGCATGACGCCGAGCGCAGGCACGATGCCGGGCGGCGTCGACGCGATGCAGCGCGACAAGGACCAACCACCGGTACCAGGAGCGTTTCGCCTGCCCAACCTTGACTTGCCCACGGATGTCGTACACGCCGAAGCCGTATGAGACCCCGTCTCCCTCGATACGCGGTAGAGCCGGCCACCTCGACGGGCTCGCGCGGTGGCGGCAAGCAGCCCCAGTTTCGATACCCCTAGCTTGGCCAGACTTCGCGGAACGAGCCCACGCCAAACCGGTTGTCGTCGGAGATCACTGCTATGCGCGCTGCCACCCGCAATGCGCAGCTTTCGATGTCTCGCAGGCACGGATCACGAGGGGATTCGTCGCGCCGCCAGCCACAGGCTCATCTGCGGCGCGCATGCGGCTCGTGCCGCTAGCAGGCGCGCGCCTTGGTAGCCAAAGTCCACGATACGTCCCCGATGGGGCTGCGTGCCCTCGTAGAAGCGCCGAAAATCACTAAGCCCGGCATCGCGGCATTCCTTCTTTAGGCGGCGCAGCCGAATGCCGTGCTCGACCCAGCCGAGCTCCCGGGTGGTCTTGCGCGCGCCGGGCGAATAGCTGTGCAACCAGGAAGGCTCGCCAAAGAGCGCCCAGCCGCCGGGCTTGATGTGCCGTGCGACGTTCCTGACGACGTCTGATGAGCGATGGCTGTGATGGAGCGCATCAAATATGAGAGCGGCGTCGAAGGTCTCATCAAGGTCAAAGTCGTCCATGTCGCCGGCTACGGCCTTGACGTCCATGCCGTGCCGAGCACCACGCGCAACTGCGATATCAACATTCGCGGGCGCGATATCGATCCCGGTCGGCCGAAAGCCGGACTCAGCAAGAAACACGCTCGTCCACCCAACTCCCATGCCGACATCGAGGATCGTGGCTCCCTTGGGAATGCCAAGGCTGTACAGCGCGTAGCTGATCGCGTGCCACTTGCCCCAGTAGTCGGTTCCCCACTCAGTTCCAAAGGGTTTCGTTTGGACGCGGGGCTCATCCTTGCTGGCTTCCGCAGACGCGATCTCGTCGAGCTTGTTCCGGTCCACGGCTCGAGCCTAGTCTGCCGCCGGCGCGCCGTACCGTCCGCGGTCAAACCTGGCGCGGGAATTTGCGCCGCCATCGCCGGCAGCCTCTATGCTCGCCGCGTCGCGCATCCGCCAGGAGGCCCCGTGCTCGGAAGTGAACGTCGCCGTCGTCTGTCCGCGTCGCTGAGCGTTGCGTTGCTCGTGTTCGCTGCGCAGTGCGCGGTGGCCAGCGCTCAGCAGCCGGGTCCCACGACGGGACCCAAGCGGGCGTCGATCGTCGTCTTCAAGAGCACGGTGACGGACGTGTCGGCGAGCACTGCCAAGCGCGAGCGTCGCGACGCCTTTCGCAGCCAGCGACGCTTCACGCGGGCGATCAGGGGCTTCTCGGCGCGGCTGACGAGCCGTCAGATCGAGCGTCTCGAGGCCGACCCCGCCGTGGAGTTCGTCGCGCCGGACCGGCCCGTGCAGGTGTTCGACGCACCAGTCGCCGCCGGCGACCAGGTGACGGTGGGCCTGCGGCGCATCGGGGCGGCCACGACCAGCACGGCGCAGTCGGCCAGCGGCGTCAACGTGGCGGTCGTCGACACCGGCATCGACCTCGACCATCCGGATCTGAACGCCCGCGACGGCACTGACTGCGTCATGCCGGGAACGACGGCCGAGGACGAGCACGGCCACGGCACGCACGTGGCGGGACGATCGGCGCCCGCAATAACGGTGCCGGCGTTGTCGGGGTGGCGCCTGGGACCACCATCTACGCCGTGCGGGTGCTGGACGCCAGCGGGTCGGGCATCACGTCGCAGGTGATCTGCGGCATCGACTGGGTCGTGTCGACCCTGAGCGACACCAGCAGCGCCAACGACATCGCCGTCGTCAACATGAGCCTCGGTGGTTCGGCCCCGAGCCTGAGCGCGTGCGCCTTGACGACGGACCCCGAGCACAAGGCGATCTGTCGCGCGACCGCGGCGGGGGTGAACTTCGTGGTTGCGGCCGGCAACGGCAACGACAGCTTCGACACCGGTAGCCCGACCATTCCCGCGGTCTATCCCGAGGTCCTGACCGTGTCGGCGATGAGCGACAGCGATGGCCTTCCCGGTGCCCTGGGCCCCAAGCCGTCCTGCCGAACGGACTCGGTCGATGACAAGCACGCTCCCTTCTCGAGCTATGCGGCGACATCGCAAGGGCTGGACCACCTCGTCGCAGGCCCCGGCGTGTGCGTGCTCTCCACGACCCGCGGCGGCGGCTACGCGACCCTCTCGGGCACGAGCATGTCGACGCCGCACGTGGTTGGCGTCGTTGCCCTCTGTCTTGCCGAAGGCGGGACGGATGGCCCCTGCCACGGGATGTCGCCGGCGCAGGTCATCTCCCGCATCCGCTCCTACGCGCAGGCCAGCAATCAGGCCGACCCGGCGTTCGGCTTCTCCGGCGATCCGCTGCGTCCGTTCAGTGGACGCAACTACGGATACCTCGTTCGGCTGGACCTCGCGCCGCCACCGCCGCCACCCCCGCCGCCACCCCCGCCGCCACCTCCGCCGGTCCAGCTGCAGCCCGCCGGGTACACCGTGACGACTGGAACGGCGCGCAGCGGACGCACGGTCGTCTCGCGTATGTACACGAACGATTCCAAGAAGGTCGAGCTCGATGCCGCGGGCAGTGCGAAGGCTGGGCTGCCGAGCTTCGGCCCTACGCCCAGGTCAGCGCGGGCCAGCTGACTGGGGCGCTTCGTCTCATGATCGACTACGACGGCAGCGTGAGCAAGAGCACGGCGCTCGCCACGGTCCGGGTCCTCAACGTGCAGACGGGGACGTGGGAGGTCATCGACGGTCCGCGCAGCGGCTCTACGAGCGACACGGCTGCTACGTGGTCGACGACGAACCCGGCTTGGTATGTCGGTGCAGACGGCCGCGTCACGACGAGCGCGCTTGCCACGAACAGCTCGAAGTTCCAGCTGCGCACGGACTTCGTGCGCTTCACGATCTCCTATTAGTTCTCGGCCCGGGGCGCTGGCTCCGGCCGGGTGGAAATGAAGCCCTGACACCGGATCTGGAGGGTCTGCGGTTCGGCCGTCACGGCTATTCCCATACAGATCCGCGCGCGGCGCCTGCGCGCCGCCCCCTGCGGGTGGGCGCGGACCCGCAAGGGGCCCGTGGCTGCGCGCGACCCTGGTCGAGCCCGCCAGAGCCGCCAACCGCTCCAACCGCACTTATCTCGGCGAACAGTACCCGTCTGGTGGCGCGATGCCGAGGCGACAAGATGTCAAGAACCGCCGGCCGTGGGTTGCCGTTCAAGACGCGCACGGCCCAGATCACGCGCATCCCGGCGTCGGCTGTTTCGTTCCAGGCCGGCAAGGGCGCGTGGATCCGCCGGTTCGATACGCGCAAGCGCTGCGAGGGCGCGACGTTCAAGCGCCGCGTTCTCAAAATCGACATCGAGGGTGACGCGTTCGATGTGCTCGCCGTCGGTGCGTCGGTGCGTCGGTGCGTCGGTGCGTCGGTGCGTCGGTGCGTCGGTGCGTCGGTGCATCGGTGCATCGGTGCGTCGGTGCGGCGATGCGGACTGTGTAACAGTCGGCGAGCTGCATATGCGGCCTGCCCCAGCCGCGGCGTCGTGACCAGAGGAGGCGGTCGTCCACGCCATTGCGATCTGCGCGCTAGCACGAACCTGGGGCCGTTTGCTAGCGCGATGTGCCTTTCCCCGCGCAGGCGCCCATGCCTACTCAGCCAACGCATCAGCGCCCAGCCGACGGAGACCTTGCCTCGCAACGGCGGTGTTCGATACGACAGCGTCGCGAGTGCGGTGGATGCATCGTGCTGGACCCAGCCCTCATGCCGCGAGCTCCTCCGACGAGACCGCCTTCGTCAACACGAGCTCGCCATCCGCCGCGTTGACGCGCACCGCGTCCCCCTCGCCGAACTCGCCCTGCAGCAGCGCGAGCGCGAGCTTGTCGACGAGCCGCTTCTGGATCACGCGCTTGAGCGGACGTGCGCCATACACCGGGTCGTAGCCGAGGTCGCCCAGCAGCTCGCGCGCGGCGGGAGTCAGCTCGAGAGCGATGCCGCGCTCGGCGAGGCGGTCGATCACGATCCGTGCCTGCAGCGCAACGATCTCGCCGATCTGGGAGCGTGACAGCGGCTCGAATTCGACGATGTCGTCGAGGCGGTTGATGAACTCGGGCCGGAAGTGCAGCTCCGCGCCCTCGCGCCCGCCCGGAATGTTCGAAGTCAAGATCAGGATGACGTTCTTGAAGCTCACCGTACGGCCTTTGCCGTCGGTCAGGCGCCCGTCGTCCATCACCTGTAGCAGCGTGTTGAAGACGTCGGGGTGGGCCTTCTCGACCTCGTCGAGCAGTAGGACGCAGTACGGCCGGCGGCGGACGGCCTCGGTGAGCTGTCCGCCTTCCTCGTAGCCGACGTAGCCGGGCGGCGCGCCGACGAGCCGCGAAACCGAGTGCTTCTCCATGTACTCGGACATGTCGATGCGGACCATCGCTTCCTGCGTGTCGAACATGAACTCCGCGAGCGCGCGGGCGAGCTCGGTCTTGCCGACGCCGGTCGGCCCGAGGAAGAGGAACGAGCCGATCGGGCGCTCGGGATCCGACAGCCCGGCGCGTGCGCGGCGCAGCGCGCTCGCGACGGCCTCGACCGCCTCGTCCTGGCCGATGACGCGCTGGTGCAGGCGCTCCTCCATCTGGATCAGCTTCTCTACCTCGCCCTCGAGCAGGCGGCTGACCGGTATGCCGGTCCAGCGGGCAACGATCTCCGCGATGTCCTCGGCGGTGACCTCCTCCTTGAGAAATCCATCGTTCGCGTCCGAGCGCGCCTCGGCCTCCGCGAGCTCGCGCTCGAGCTCGGGGATCGTGCCGTAGCGCAGCTTGGCGGCTCGCTCGAGGTCGGCCTCGCGCTCGGCGCGCTCAATGTCGCGATGGGCGACGTCGAGGCGCTCCTTGAGGTCTGAGATCGCCGTGATCTTCGCCTTCTCGGCCTGCCACTGGGCGGTCATCCCGGCGCTCTGCTCCTGCAGCTCGGCAAGCTCGCGCTCGAGCGCCTCGCGGCGGCTCTTGGAGGCCTCGTCCTTCTCCTTGCGCAGCGACGTCAGCTCGATCTCGAGCTGCATCGCGCGGCGCTTGAGCTCGTCGATCTCCTCCGGCATCGAGTCGATCTCGATCCGCAGCCGCGACGCGGCCTCGTCGATCAGGTCGATCGCCTTGTCGGGCAAAAAGCGGTCGGCGATGTAGCGGTGGCTGAGCGTCGCGGCGGCGATCGTCGCCGAGTCCTGGATGCGGACCTTGTGGTGGACCTCGTAGCGCTCCTTCAGACCGCGCAGGATCGCGATCGTGTCCTCGACGCTCGGCTCGTCGACGATCACCGGCTGGAAGCGGCGCTCGAGCGCGGCGTCCTTCTCGATGTGCTTGCGGTACTCGTCGAGCGTCGTCGCGCCGACCGCGCGCAGCTCGCCGCGGGCGAGCATCGGCTTGAGCAGGTTGGCCGCGTCGACCGCGCCCTCGGCGGCGCCCGCGCCGACGATCGTGTGCAGCTCGTCGAGGAACAGGACGACCTGGCCGCGCTCGTCGGAGACCTCCTTGAGCACCGCCTTGAGTCGCTCCTCGAACTCGCCGCGGTACTTCGAGCCCGCCAGCAGCGCGCCGATATCGAGCGAGATCACGCGGCGGTCGCGCAGCGACTCGGGGATGTCGCCGTTGACGATCCGCTGCGCCAGCCCCTCGACGATTGCGGTCTTGCCGACGCCCGGCTCGCCGATCAGCACGGGGTTGTTCTTCGTCCGCCGGCTGAGGACCTGGATGACGCGGCGGATCTCGTCGTCGCGCCCGATCACCGGGTCGAGCTCGCCGTTGCGCGCCTGCTCGGTGAGGTCGCGGCCGTAGCGCTCGAGCGCCTGGACCTTCTCCTCCGGCGTCTGGTCGGTGACGCGGTGCGAGCCGCGCACCTCCGAGAGGGCCTGTAGCACGCGCTCGCGCGTCGCGCCGGCCTCCTGCAGCGCCCGTCCGGCCGGGCCGTCGTCGCGTGTCAGGGCGAGCAGGACGTGCTCGACGGAGACGTACTCGTCCTTCAGGTCGCGCATCTCGCGCTCGGCCGCGCGCAGCATGGCGAGCAGCTCGGGCGCCGTCGTCGGCTCGGCCTCGGTCGCGAGCGTCGGCAGCGCGCCGAGCACGGTCTCGAGGTCGGCGCGCAGCGACGCGACCGAGACGCCGATCTTGCCGAGCACGGGCGTGACGAGCCCGCCCTCCTGGTCGAGCAGGGCGGCGAGAAGATGGGTCGGCGTGACCTGCGAATGACGTCGCGCCGGCGCCAGCGCGAGCGCGGCCTGCAGGGCCTCCTGAGTCTTGATCGTGAAGCGGTCGACGTGCATGGATCTAAGTGTAGCTCACTTAGATTTGCTGGTCGCTGCGCGACCGCTTCTCCTCGCGTCCCGCAGCCCTCCCGTGCGTCGACCGCGCGCGTTGCTCGCGGCGCTTGTTGCAAGCGCGCGTAGTCCTTCCACGCCCGCCGCGCAACGATTCTGGTCATGCGCAAGGCCGAGTGGCGACGAACTGGTTCTCAGGCACAGTCAGACGCCACTCGACCGCACGCGGCCGATCCGGCCGCGGTCACGTCGCGGGACGTGCGGATCGCTGAACTGGCCGCCAAGCAGCACGGCGTCGTCGCGACCCGTCAGCTCGTGCGGCATGGGCTCGACGGCCACGCGATCCGCGCCCGGGTCGATCGTGGCCAGTTGCATCCTTGCGTTCATGGGGTGTATGCCGTCGGCCACAAGGCGCTGACGGCGACCGGGCGGTTCTCGGCGGCGCTGCTCGCCTGCGGCGACGGCGCGGTGCTCACCGGCTACGCCGCTGCGTCGCACCTCGCCATGGGGGCGTGGGAAGCGCGCGACATCGATGTGGCAACGCCGCGCGCGGGCGGGCGGGAGATCCCGGGGATCCGGGCGCACCGCTGCAGGATCGATCCGCGCGACGTGTGGACCCGCGACGGCATCCGCGTCACGTCGCCCGCTCGCACGATCCTCGATCTCGCCAGCTCGATGTCGCCCCGCCTCCTGCGCCGATTCGTCCGCCAGGCGCAGGCCGAGCAGCGCGTCAACGTCCGTCAGCTGCTGGAGATCCTCGAGCGCCATCGCGGCTGGCGCGGCGCGGCGAAGCTGCGCGCGCTGGTCGCCGATGGCCCGGCGCCGACGCGCAGCGATCACGAGGACCTCGTGCTCGACCTCATCGATCGCGCCGGCGTCGAGCGACCCGAGATCAACCCGCGGCTGCGCCTCGATGGCCGACCGATCAGCCCCGACATGCTGTTTCGCAGCGAGCGCGTCGTGATCGAGTGCGACAGCCGTCGCTGGCACTCCGATCCGCTCACGCAACAGGAGGACGCCGACAAGCAGGCGATCCTCGAGGCGCACGGTTACCGCGTGCTGCGGATCACGTGGGCGCAGGTCGTCAACCGCCCGCAGCAGACGCTCGCGCGCATCCTGGCGGCGCTCGCGACAACCGCGTAACGCGGCGGCGCGACCCGTCGAGTGGCGACGAACTGGTCCTCAGGCACAGTCAGACGCCACTCGACCGCACGCGGCCGCCCGACCGTGCGGCGGTCATCTAGCGCCGCTCGATCGGGATCGTGAACGGCTTGACGTCCTTGACCCGCACGAGCTCGGCGCCCTTCGCGCCCTGGTAGCGGACGATGTCGGCGCGGACCTCCTCGCGCTTGCCCTCGAGCGCCTCGATCTCGCCCTCGAGCTGCTCGCGCCTGCGCTCGAGCGCGGCGACGCGCCGGCGCGTGCGCTCGAGCTGCGCCTCGAGCTCGAGCACGCGCTCGACACCGGCGAGGTTGAGGCCGAGCTCGGCGGTCATCTGCTGGATGCGGCGCAGGCGCTCGACGTCCTCGTGGGAGTACAGGCGCGTGCCTTTCGGCGAGCGCTTGGGCTCGATCAACCCGCGCTGCTCGTACATGCGCAGCGTCTGGGGGTGCATGTCGGCGAGCTCCGCGGCGACGGAGATCATGAACACGCCACGATCGGAGGAGACCTCGATCCGGGTCGTGCGGCGCCGGATCGTCATTTCGAGAACAGCCCCGCGCGCGGGTTGCCGTTGAAGACCTTCGCGAGATCGTCGACCGCGGCCTCCTGCTCGGCCGTCAGCTTGTCGGGCAGGTCGAGCACGAAGCGGTAGCGGATGTCCCCGCGCCCGGCCTTGCCGAGTCGCTTGGGACCCTCGCCCCGCAGGCGCTGGATGCTGCCCGGGCGCGTGCCCGCCGGAACGCGCAGCGTCTTGCGGCCGTCGAGCGTCGGGACCTCGATCTCGGCGCCGCGCAGCGCCTCGGGCAGCGTCAGCGGCACTTCGACCTCGACATGCTCGCCCTTACGCGCGAAGACCGGCGAATCCTGCACGTGCGTCACGACGTAGAGGTCGCCCGGCGGACCGCCGTTGCGGCCGGGCTCGCCCTTGCCGGCGAGGCGGATCCGGCTGCCTTCGCGGACGCCCGCCGGGATGTTGACGCGGTAGCGCTTGACCGTCCGCGTGCGGCCCTCGCCACGGCAGGTCGGGCAGGGATCCTCGATGATCGTCCCGGCGCCGCCGCAGCGCGAGCACGGCTGGGAGATCGAGAACAGGCCCTGACCCTCGCTCTCGATCCCGCGGCCGTTGCAGCGCGGGCAGACGATCGGCGCCGTTCCCGGTTTCGCACCCGTGCCCGAGCACGTCGGGCAGCGCTCGAACGTCGGTACCGAGATCGGGACCTGGGCGCCGTCGATCGCCTGCTCGAAGCCGATCGTGATCTCCGCCTCGAGGTCGCGACCGCGCTCGGCGCGCGGGCGCGACGGCCCGCCGCCGGGACGTCCGCGCGCCTGGCCGAAGAGGTCCGAAAGGATGTCGCCGAAGCCGCCCGTGTCGAAGCCGGGCTGGCCGCTGCCGCCGCGGCCGACGTTCGAGAACGGGTTCGCGAGCGCGCGGTCGTACTCCTTGCGCTTGTCCGCGTCGCCGAGGATGTCGTGCGCCTGCGAGATCTTCTTGAAGCGCTCCTCGGCCTTCGCGTCGCCGGGGTTCTTGTCCGGGTGGTACTGGCGTGCGAGCTTGCGGTAGGCCTTCTTGATCTCGTCCTGCGAGGCCTTGCGCTCGACGCCGAGCACCTTGTAGTGATCCTGGACGGCCATGCTTCCTCCTAGCCGGCGACGATCACCCGCGCGGGCCGTAGCACCGCGTCGTTGAGCCGGTAGCCGGCCTGCAGCACCTCGACGATCGTGCCCGGCTCGGCGCCGTCGACCGGCTGCTGCGCGACGGCCTCGTGCCGGACGGGATCGAAGCGTTCGCCCTTCTGCGCGTAGCCCTCGATGCCGGTCCGCGCGAGCGCGGCCGACAGATCGGACTGCACGAGGCGGATGCCCCGCGTGAGGTGATGCTCCTGATCCTCGCCGGCCGCCTCGACCGAGGCCAGCGCGCGCTCGAGGTTGTCGAGCGCGGGCAGCAGCTCCCGCGCGAGGCGTCCGATGCCGCGCGCCTCGGCCGCGCGCACGTCGCGCGTCATCCGCTTGCGGAAGTTCTCGAAGTCGGCCTGCGTGCGCTGCGCGAGCGCGAGGTACTCGTCGGCCTTGGCGGCACGCTCGCGCAGCTCGGCGGGGTCGGGCTCGGCCTCGGGCGCCGACCCGGGCGCCGGATCGGACTCAGGCTCCGGATCGGCGACCGCGAGCTCATGCTCGGGTTCGCTCGCGGTCGCCTCCGGAGCCGTTTCCGGCTCCAGCTGCGACTCCGTCTCGAACGTGTCCTCGTGCGTCGGCACGGCCTAGCGGCCTTCCTCGACGACCTCGGCGTCGACCACGTCCTCATCGTCGTCCGACGATGCCTCGGGCCCGCCGCCGTTGTCCGACGACGCGTCGCTCTGCGCGCTGCGGGCCTTCTCGTACATCGCCTCGGAGACCTTGTGGAACGCGGTCTGCAGGGCCTCGGTCTTCGCCGCCAGCTCGGCGGCGTCCTCGGACTGCAGGGAGTCGCGCAGCTCCTTGATCAGCCCCTCGATCTCGGTCTTCGAGGACTCGTCGATGTTCTCCTCGAGGTCCTTGAGCTGGCGCTCGGCCTGGTAGGCGGCGTTCTCGGCGTTGTTGCGCGCCTCGGCGAGCTCGCGCAGGCGGCGGTCGTCGTCGGCGTGCGCCTCGGCATCGGCCACCATCTTCTTGATCTCGTCGTCCGCCAGGCCGGAGCCCGACTTGATCTCGATCTTCTGTTCCTTGCCGGTGCCGAGATCCTTCGCGGACACGTTGAGGATGCCGTTGGCGTCGATGTCGAAGGCGACCTCGACCTGCGGGATGCCGCGCGGCGCCGGCGGGATGCCGGTCAGCTGGAACTTGCCCAGCGACTTGTTGTACTGCGCCATCTCGCGCTCGCCCTGCAAGACGTGGATCTCGACCGAAGGCTGGTTGTCCTCGGCGGTCGAGAAGACCTCGCCCTTGCGCGTCGGGATCGTCGTGTTGCGCTCGATGAGCTTCGTCATGACGCCGCCCTTCGTCTCGATGCCGAGCGTCAGCGGGGTCACGTCGAGCAGCAGCACGTCCTTGACGTCGCCGGCGAGCACGCCGGCCTGGATCGCGGCGCCGATCGCGACGACCTCGTCGGGGTTGACGCCGCGGTGCGGCTCCTTGCCGGTCAGCTCCTTGACCTTCTCCTGGACGGCCGGCATGCGCGTCATGCCGCCGACGAGGACGACGTGGTCGATGTTCGCGGCGCCCTTGTCCTTGGCGTCGTCGAGCGCCTGGCGAACCGGCGCGACGACGCGCTGCAGCAGGTCGGCCGTCAGCTCGTTGAGCTTGGCGCGCGTGAGGCGCACGTCGAGGTGCTTGGGACCGGACTGGTCGGCCGTGATGAAGGGCAGGTTGATCTGCGACTCCTGCGCGGTCGAGAGCTCGATCTTCGCCTTCTCGCCGGCCTCGTAGAGGCGCTGCAGGGCCATCGGGTCGTTCTTCAGGTCGATGCCCTGGTCCTTCTTGAACTCGGTCGCGAGCCAGTCGACGAGCGCCTTGTCGAAGTTGTCGCCGCCGAGGTGGTTGTCGCCCGCGGTCGACTTGACCTCGAAGACGCCGTCGCCGATCTCCAGCACCGACACGTCGAACGTGCCGCCGCCGAGGTCGAATACGAGGATCGTCTGGTCGGTCTCCTTGTCGAGGCCGTAGGCCAGCGAGGCCGCCGTCGGCTCGTTGATGATCCGCTTGACGTCGAGGCCGGCGACCTTGCCGGCGTCCTTCGTCGCCTGGCGCTGATCGTCGTTGAAGTACGCCGGCACGGTGATGACGGCGCCGTCGACGGTGTCGCCGAGGTACGCCTCGGCGTCGGCCTTGAGCTTCTGCAGGATCATCGCGCTGATCTCCGGCGGGCTGTACTGCTTCGCCTTGCCGTCGCGCTCGGACACCGTGACTCGTGCGTCGCCCTTCGGGCCGGCGACGACCTTGTAGGGGACGATCGACTCCTCCTCGCGAACCTCGGCCTCCTTGCGGCCCATGAAGCGCTTGATGGAAGAGATCGTGTTCTGCGGGTTCGTGACGGCCTGGCGCTTGGCGACGGTGCCGACGAGGCGCTCGCCGGACTGCGTGAAGGCCACGACGGAGGGGGTCGTACGACCACCCTCGGAGTTCTCGATGACGGTGGGCTCGCCACCCTCCAGCACGGCCATGCAGGAGTTCGTGGTGCCGAGGTCGATGCCGATGGTCTTGCCCATGGTGGGAGGGTCTCCTTCTTTGATGCTAAGAAATCTGCGTCTGAGTGTAGTAGATCTGCAAGGCGAGCCGACAAGGCTGGCGCGCCCACTATCGTTGTCGGGTGATGACCGAGCTGACGATCTACGAGGTCCGCAGCTGCTCGACGTGCCGCAACCTGGCGGCATTGCTTGCCGAGCGCGGGATCGAATACGACGCTATCGAGTACCACGAGACGGGCCTCGACGAGGCGACGATCCGCGACCTGCTGGCGAAGGCGGGGCTCGGGCCGCGCGACATCCTGCGCCGCCGCGAGCCGCTCGTCGCGGAGCTCGGGCTGCTCGACGGCGACGGGGTCAGCGACGACGAGCTGATCGCGGCGATGGTCGAGCATCCGAAGCTCATGCAGCGACCGATCGCCGTGCGCGGCGACCGCGCGCTGCTGGCCCGACCCGTGGACCGGGTACTGGAGCTGCTTCGGTGACGTCGCCGGGAGGTCGCCGCTTGCGGCGATCGAACGGCGAAACCATCGATATCAGCGTGCGTCCTGCGACTCCGGAGGATTTCGATCCGCTGTCGGAGGTTCTCGCGCGCGCCTTCTACGACGACCCCGTGACGTCCTGGTTCTATCCGGACGCCGCCCGCCGGATGCGGCACTCGCGCCGCTTCTTCTCGATCCGCCTGCGCCAGCTTGCCGGCCACGGGCTGATCTTCACGACGTCCGACCGCGCCGGGGCGGCGCTGTGGGCTCCGCCGGGCCGCTGGCGCGAGGATCTGCGCGAGTCGCTGCGGATGCTGCCGATGCTGCCCGTGCTGCTACCGCGGATCGTGCGCTCGACGCGTGCGGTGCGCGAGATCGAGCGACGCCATCCGGCCGGACCGCACTACTACCTGTCCGTGCTGGGGACCGATCCGGCGCAGCAGGGCGGAGGGGTTGGCTCCGCCCTGCTGACTGCCATGTTGGATCGCTGTGACGAGACCCAGACGGCGGCCTACCTCGAGTCCTCCAAGGAGAGCAACGTCGACTTCTACGCCCACCACGGGTTCGCCGTGAAGGAGCGCATCGAGTTACCCGATGGGCCGCCGCTGTGGCTCATGTGGCGGGAGCCGCGTGACCGCCGAAGAGGCCGCCCAGCAGGCTGCTGAGCAGGCCCGTGACCGTGTTCATGATGCCGCCGATGCCACCGATGCCGCCGGCGCCAGGGGTCGAGCCCCCGCCGCTCGTGCCGCCGGTGAGCGGGCCGAGGATGCCGGACAGCAGTCCGCCGAGGCCGAACATGCCGCCCCCGGTCGCCGACGTGCCGCCGATGAACGGCAGCGAGCCGAGGATCGAATCGATCAGGCCCGTGACCGATGACAAAACGGTCGGGACGACCGTGCCGACGATCGACGACACGAGCTTCAGGACCTGAGCGATCGGGCCCTGAACGGCCGTCGGCAGCATCGGGAGGATCGACTCGATGATCCCGAAGGCCTGATCGATGATCGCCGTCGCCATGCCGAGGCACTGACTGACGATCGCCGAGATGTCGACCGGCAGGCCACCGGAGCCGAGCGCGCTGTTGAGGTTCGTGACCTCGTCCGCGTCGCCGGCGCCGAGCGCCGCGATGATCGCGGCGATCATCGGCTGCGCCTGAGCAGGAACCTTGGGGAGCAGCTGCGTGAGCATCTCGATGATCTTCTGCTTGCCCGCGAGGCTCGGCGCGATCGAACCGGCGACGAGCTTCTGGACCTCACCGGTGATCTCGTCGACGATCGCCGTGATCACCTCGACGAGGTCGTCGTACTGCGTGCCGGCCAGCGTCAGCGCCGACGCGGCGGCGACGGTCTGGGTGCCGGTGGTGGCGTTGTTCGCCATCCGGCGCGCCTTCTTCGACGCGGTCGCCGTCTGCGAGCGAGCGATCTTCAGCTGGCGAGCAACGGCGGCGCTGTTGCCCAGGCGCGCGTAGCGCTTGAGGCGCTTGACGGCCTTGTCGGCCTTGTCAACGCTGACCTGCACGCTGGCCTTGGCCGACATCGAGTGACTGGATTTGGCCGACGCTGTGGCGGGAAGCGCCAGCAGCGCGGCGAACATCGCCATGACGGCGACGTAACGACGGGATTGAGACATGTGGGGGTTCCTTCCCTTCGGCAACTGGGCGGCCTCGAAGAGGCCCCTGGTTTTGCGCGCCCGCCTCGCGACGGGTTTGCCTTTTCGTTGTGCTGGCACTACCACGGCGTCCGAGCCAGCTTGTGATGGGCTATCTGCGGATCGTCGCAGAAGCTGGCGCGTCGGCGCTCTGGTTAGCGGCGGCCGAGCAGGGTCTGCAGCACGCCGTCGACCCCGTCGAGCACCGATTGCGCGGGGGCGAGCACGTTCGTGACGGTCGGGCTGGCGGGCGTCGTCGTCGGCGGCGCGCCGGCGAGGGCCGCGGGCAGCGTCAGGCCGACGCTGCCGAGCACGTCGCCGAGCAGCGGGCTGACCGAGCCGAGCGTGGTCTGGATCAGCGAGTTCGCCGCCGCGAGCGCGGCCTGCGTTCCCGTCGCTGCGAGCGCCTGCGCGCTCTCGAAGGCGGCGAGGATCTGCTCGCGGATGCCCTCGAGATCGTCGATCGCGCCGCGCGCGGGCGAGATCGCCGCGGCGTGCGCGGGCGGATCGGCCGACGGTCGCTGGGCGCCGCTCGCGGGCGGGCTCGTCGACGCGTCGGGCGTGGCGGGCACGATCGCCGCGGCGTCGGACGGGCCGCGGCTGGCGGCGAGGTCGGCGGCGCCTCCGGCGCCCGTGCGCACGCCTGCGGCCCTGCGGGCTGCTTCTGCGCGGCGCGCGCGTTCGGCGGCGGCCTGCGCGAGCGCCAGCTCGCGGCGCGCGTCGTGCAGCGGGGAGATCGCGGCCGGGGCGACCGCGGCGGCCCGTGCGGTCGTCTGCGCCGTACCATGCCGGACGGTCTTGGGAAGCTCGATCGCCGCGGTGCCGGTCGTCGCGACGACGGCGGTCACCGCGATGCCCTTGAGCGCGACCGGCAGGCCGGCCCAGCTGAGCCCGCCGCCGCCGACCGCGCCGCCGCCGGTTGCGACGAGGACGCCGCTGCCGGCGCCGCCGAGGCCGATCAGGCCCAGTGCGCCGCCGCCGCCGAGCCAGGGCCCGAGCGCGAACAGGTCGGCCTGGCGCGCGCCCATCGCGCGTTCGAAGCTCGCGCAGTCGTCGCACGAGCGCAGGTGGGCGCGCACGCCACGGGCGCGCAGGTGGCGGCGATCGCCGTCCGACAGGCAGCGGCGCACGCTGACGCACTCGGCGGCACGGCCGTCGGCCGCGTCGTGCAGCGCGCTGCGGGCGTCGAACACGGCGCGCCGCGCGGCGTCGTTGGACATGCCGAGCGCAAGGCCGATCTCGTCGTAGCTCAGCCCGCTGAGCTCGCGCATGACGAGCGCGCCGCGCTGGCGCTCGGGCAGCACGCGCAGGTCCTCGACGAGCTGCGCGAGCCGCGAGCGCTGCTCGGTCTCGGCCTCCGGGCCGGGGACGGTGAGCAGGTCGGTGGGGTCGATCGAGGCGTCCGATGCCGGCTGGCGGCGGCGCACGATGTTGATCGCCTCGTTGTGCGCGATCCGGTACAGCCACGGGCGCAGCGGGCGGCCGGGGTCGCGCCGCGGCAGCGCCCGCAACGCGTTCTCGAGCGCGCTCTGCGTCGCGTCGTGCGCGTCCTCGGCGTCGAGCAGGATCGAGCGGCAGTAGCCGAGCAGCGGGTCGTGGTAGCGCTCGTAGAGGGCGGTGAAGGCCGCGTCATTGCCGGCGGCGGCGCGGTCGGCAAGCGATTCGTCTCCCATCCGCTGCAGCGAGCTGCCGCGCGGACGCAGGGGGGCAAGGATGCCAGCGGCTTGCATCGTCTCGCTCTATCGACAGATGCGAGCCGATCGCTGAGCCCCCGTACCCTTGGACCGCATGATCGTCCACGCCTCGATCGGCTCCAACGTCAGCTCCTTCTTCGACGCCGTCGGCTCGTTCTTCGACAGCCTGTCGCGCGTCGGCTGGGTCTCGCTGCTGATCGGCGCGGCGGCGTTCGTGATCTACCTGACGCTGCGGTCGCGGGCGTTCTACAACGCGTTGTGCGCCGCCTATCCGGACGAGCGGATCCAGTTTCGCCGCATCTGGGGGGCGTATATCGCCGCCTACGGCTTCAACAACGTGATCCCCGCGCGCGGCGGGGACGTCATCAAGCTCTTCCTCGTCAAGCGCTCGATCCCGAACGCGACCTATCCCGCCGTCGGCGCCGCGATCTGCGTCGAAGCGGTCTTCGACGCCTTCATGGCGGTCTTCATCCTGACGTTCGCCTTCAGCCAGGGCGTGTTCCCGAAGCCGCCGGACTTCGCGAAGCTCAACGCCTTCGACCTGTCCTTCTTCGCCGGCCACCCGAAGTTCACGCTGTTCGCGCTGACCGCGCTCGCCGTCGGCGTGCTCGTCGGCTTCGCCGTGCTCTCCCAGCGCGTGAAGGCGTTCTGGGCGCGCGTGCGCCAGGGCCTGACGATCCTCTTCGACCGCCGCCGCTACCTGCGCGAGGTCTTCGCCTGGCAGCTCGCCGGCTGGTGCTTTCGCTTCACCGCGTTCTGGTTCCTACTCGAGGCGTTCAACGTCGGCGGTTCGGTGCGCAACGTGCTGCTCGTGCTCGGCGTCAACGCGATCGCTGCCGTCGTGCCGTTCACGCCCGGCGGCGCGGGCGTCCAGCAGGCGCTGCTCGTCAAGGTCTTCAGCGGCGCCGCGTCGGGTGCGACCGTCGCCGCGTACTCCGTCGGCCAGCAGATCGTCATCGCCGTGACGACGCTCGTCGCCGGCTTCGGCGCGCTCGTGGCGATCTTCCGGATCCGCTCGTTCAAGGAGGCCGTCCGGCTCGGCAAGGAGGAGCGCGACGCCGAGAAGGCGGCGCAGCGCGCCGCCGCGGGCGAGCGCGCGGGCGCCTAGGCCTAGAGCAGGCCCTGGCGCGCTTCGCGCACGAGCGCGACCGCGTCGGGAAAGACCGTCGCCATGACCGAGCGGATCTGCTCGGCCTGCTGCTCGATCGTGCCCTGGATGTTCACGCGGTTGATCGCCGCGACGGTCATCTCGACCGCAAGCTTGATTGCGTTGTCGGCCCAGGCGAGGCCCTGCTGGGCCTGCATCGACTCCGCGAACTCCGCCATCTTGCGCGCGAGTTCCTCGGGGTCGCCGAACAGTCCTCCGAATCCACCTTCCATGGATGAAGCGTAGCTACTGGCAGTAGCCTCGCGCGCATGCCGTTCGTCGAGGGGGCCGGGATCGAGCTGCACTACGTCGCGCGCGGCGCGGGCGCAGCGCTGCTGATCGTCCACGGGATGGCGTCCGACGCCGCCGCATCGGGACCGGCACTCGACGAGCTCGCGAGCGCCGGCGGGCGCGCGATCGCCTACGACCGTCGCGGGTACGGCGCCAGCGGGGCGCCCGAGCCCTACGCCGCCACGACGATCCAGGAGCAGTCGCAGGACGCGGGCGCGCTGCTGGAGGCGCTCGACGCCGCACCGGCGCTGCTCGTCGGCGACGGCTTCGGTGCGGTCGTCGTGCTCGAGCTGCTCGTGCGCCGCCCCGAGCTCGCGCGCGCGGCCGTGCTCGTCGACGTACCGCTGCACGCGTTCGTGCCCAGCGCAACGGAGGCGCTCGCCGACGAGCGCACGCTGCTCGAGCGGGCGCTGCGCGACGGCGGGGCACCAGCTGCCGTCCGCGCCTGGCTCGGCGACGGCGCCGACCCCGAGCGCGCCGAGCGTGCGGCCGCCGCGCCGCTGGGCTTCTTCGCGGACTACGCCGGTCAGCTGAGCTGGTCGCCGTCGCGCCGCGAGCTGCGCGCGATCGCGCTGCCGGTCACGCTCGTGACGGGCCCGGACACGCCCGCGCATGTCGTCGAGGCCGCCGCCGCGGTGGCGGCGCTGCTGCCGGGGGCGCGCCGCGCGGTCGACGGCGACGTGCTGTCGGCGGTGCTGGCGTTGGACGGCCCGGAGCATGGCCAAGGTCGACGACGGGAACGATAGATCTCGCATGACCACCGCGCCTGTCACCACGACGATTCCGATCGAGGACCTCAAGGCGTGGTGCGGCCAAGACGTCATCGACCTGCAAGGCGACAAGCTCGGCAAGCTCGAGGAGGTCCTCTACGACACCGAGACCGACACGCCGACCTTCATCGCGGTCAAGAGCGGGACGTTCGCCAAGCACCTCACGCTTGTGGCGCTCGCGGGAGCGACCGCCGGCCGCGAGTATCTGCGCGTGACGATCGACAAGAAGGCGTTCAAGAAGGGGCCCAGCTTCGATCCCGACGCGGAGCTGACGACCGATGACGAGGCGCGCGCCTACGAGCACTTCGGTCTCGAGTACCGGCCGCTCGCCCAAGGCGCCCGGCGGCTCGCGAAGCACTGACCAGGTCGCCGGGCGCGGGTGCGCTACCGCCGCCGCGCCACGACCGCGACGGTCCCGCCGCGGTGGACGAGGGCGAACAGCGCCTCGGCGGCGACCGCGAGCGGCACGAGCGGGAGCGCGACCGCGGTGACGAGCGCGTCGCGGCTGGCCAGGGACGCGTTGCGCTTCAGCGCGTGGTAGAGCCACGAGGGCGTGCGCGTCGCGCGGCTGACGAGCGACTGCCAGAGGCCGAACGGGTTGTGCTCGGCGAGCAGGTGGTGGGTCGCGACGGGCTCCAGCCCGCGGCGGCGCAGCAGCGCGTGGAGGCCGTCGACCGTGAAGTGCGTGCGGTGGCGCGGGACGTCGAGGTGATACCAGCGCCCGCCGCCGGCGCGGGCCTGCACGCTGGCCAGGTTCGGCACGCCGACGACGAGCAGGCCACCGGGACGCAGCCAGCCGGCGATCCGCGCGAGCGCGGCGCCGGGGTCGTCGAGGTGCTCGAGCACGTGCCAAAGCGTGGCCGCGTCGAGCGACCCCGCGGCGACGGCCGCGTCGTCGATGCCCGCCTGCCGCAGCTCGATCCCGCGCGCCAGCGCGCCGTCGATGCCGCGCTGCGAGGGCTCGATGCCGTCCGCGTCCCAGCCGGCCGCGCGTGCCTGCGCGACGAAGCGCCCGCGGCCGGCGCCGACGTCGAGCAGTCGCCCGGGCGGATGGCCGCCCGCGCGCGTGAGGAACGCGAGGCGCCGGCGGTCGAACGCGCGCAGCAGCGGCGCCGCGAGCGCGGCCCCGCGCGGCACGCCGCCTCCGTAGGCGCCCTGCTCGTGCGCCGCGGGCGGCGCCGCGGCGAGCGTCACGGCGCTGCCACAGCGTGTGCAGCGCGCGAGCTCGTAGTCGCCCTGCAACGCGGGATCGGAGCCGGGGACGGTGCGCCACGGCCGAAGGTCGCCGTCAGCGCACGCCGGGCATCGCCCGAGCGGCGTCACCCGCCGCGGTCGTGGAAGTAGAAGCCGGGCAGCGCGGCGCGCGTGATCTGCGCGGTCATGTGCTGCGCGAGCGCGATGTCGCCGGTGCGAACGGCGAGGTCGTCGAGCGTGACGATGCCGGTCAGGCGACCGTCGGTCAGCACCGGCAGGCGCCGGATCCCGTGGCGCACCATGAGCTCGGCCGCCTCCTCGACGCCCATCCCCGGCGCGGCCGTCACGACCGGTGACGAGGCGTGCGCGTCGACCGGGTCGCTGGAGTCGCGGCCGTCGGTGAGCGCGCCCAGCGCAAGGTCGCGATCGGTCACGAAGCCGGCGATGCTCCCGTCCTCCTCGACGAGCACGACCGATCCGACGTTGCGCTCGCGCATGAGCTCCGCCACATGGCGCACGGTGGCCGACGGCGCGACGCTCACGACGCCCTCCGTCATGACGTCCCGGATCTCCACGAACGCAACATACACTTGCGCCCGTGATCGCCACCTCGGACGAGACGACCCCGGACGAGACGCTCGCCGAGGAGCGGCGGTTCAGCCCCAAGGCCGGGGCGGCCGCGATCGGCGCCGGGCTGCTGACGATGCTCGGCTCGCTGCTCGTGCTGTCGGCGAACCAGGACTTTCCCGAGGTCCGCGTGCTCGACGCGCTGCGCGCCGCGTTCGACGAAGGACCGGCGACAGGGACCGGGCTCGTCGCGCGCAAGGTCCTCTACTACCACGACCACGCCCTGCAGATCATCGCGACGCAGCTCGTCCCGAGCATCGCGCTGGCGCTCGTCGGCATCACGCTGACGTTCCTGTATCGCTGCACGAAGGCGCGCAACCCGCGGATGAACAAGCTGCCGATCTACGCCGCCGTCTCGGGCGCGGTGCTCGTCCTCGTCCCGGCGATCGTCGCCGCGGTCGCGCTGACGATCGACGTCAGCTCGTTCGCCGGCTCCGCGAACCAGAGCGAGGACGCCGCGCGCGCGGTGCTCGACGCGCCGCTCGTCGCGTCGGCCTACTACCTCGTCCAGCTGGGCACGTTCTCGATCGGCCTGGCGTTCGTGTTCATGGCGCTCAACGCGATGAAGGTCGGCCTGCTGACGCGCTTCATGGGCGTGCTCGGGGTCATCGTCGGCGTGCTGTTCGTCATCCCGCTGGAGTCGCAGCTGCCGCTCGTCAAGGTCTTCTGGCTGCTCGCGCTCGGCGCCGTCTTCCTCGATCGCTGGCCCGGCGGCAGGCCGCCGGCCTGGGCCAGCGGCGTCGCCGAGCCGTGGCCGACGCAGCAGGAGATCCGCGAGGCGAAGCTGGAGGCCCGCGGCGAGCGCGCCGCCGAGCGCGGCGAGCAGCAGGAGAAGGAGAAGCCCGAGCGTCGCCCGCGTCGCGGGCGCGCCGAGCCGCCCGAGACGCCGGCGCCGGCGCCGCCGCCGGCCAAGCCGCACTCCTCGTCGAAGAAGAAGAAGCGCAAGCGTCGCTGACCGACTGGCGATACGGTGGACGGCATGACGTACGAGGAAGCCTGCGCCACGCATTCGTGGCAGGTGCCGGCGCGCTACAACATCGCCGCGGACGTCTGCGACAAGCACCCGCGCGACAAGCTCGCCCTGATCCACGAGGACCCCGACGGCAACGTCCGCGAGGTCCGTTGGGGCGAGCTGCAGGATATGGCCAACCGCTTCGCGCTGCTGCTGCTCGAGCGCGGCGTGCAGCGCGGCGACCGCGTCGCGATGCTGCTGCCGCCGACGCCCGAGACCGCGGCCGCGTTCTTCGGCACGTGGAAGGTCGGCGGGATCCTGCTGTCGATGTCGATCCTCTACGGCGACGACGGGATTCGCCACCGCCTGACCGACTCGCAGGCCGCCGCGGTCGTCACGAACGCCGCCAACCGCGCGCGCGTCGAGGACCAGGGCGCGCAGGTGATCGAGCTCGAGCCGGGCGACCTCGACTCCGGCTCGACGGACCACGAGACGCTCGACACGTCGTGTGACGACCCGGCCCAGCTGTACTACACGTCCGGCACGACGGGGCTCGCGAAGGGCATCCTGCACGCCCATCGCTACATCCTCGGCCACGAGGAGTTCGTCTACTGCCACGACGTGCGCGACGGCGAGCGTTTCCACGGCATGGGCGAGTGGGCCTGGGCGGCGGGCATCGCGCCGCTGCTCGGCCCCTGGCGCCTGGGCGCCGTCCAGGTCGTGCTGCAGCGCAAGGGCGGCTTCGACCCGCACCAGCAGCTCGCGTTCCTCGCGCGCCACAAGCCGACGAACGTCTTCGCCACCCCGACGGCGATCCGCTCGATGATGGGGATCGGCGACGCCGGCACGCGCTACCCGCAGGAGTTCCGCATCGTCTGCTCGGCCGGCGAGCCGCTCAACCCGGAGGCGATCCGCTGGTTTCGCGAGCAGTACGGCGTCACCGTGCTCGACTACTACGGCCTCAGCGAGTCCTATCCGCTCGTCGCCAACTACCCGTTCATGGACGTTCGCGAGGGCTCGATGGGCCGCCCGATGCCGGGCTGGGACGTGGAGATCCTCGACGAGGACGAGCGCCCGGTCGCGACCGGCGAGCGCGGCGAGATCTGCCTGCGCGCGCGCTCCAACCCGCACTATCCGCTCGGCTACTGGAACAACGAGCAGGCCGGCGAGGAGACGTTCGGCGGCGAGTGGTTCCACACGAAGGACGCCGCCTCGCAGGACGAGGACGGCTACGTCTGGTACGAGGGCCGCGCCGACGACGTGATCATCTCGGCCGGCTACCGGATCGGTCCGTTCGAGGTCGAGTCGGCCTGCCTCGAGCACCCGGCGGTCGGCGAGGCGGCGGCGGTCGCGTGGCCCGACGAGCGGCGCGGCAAGATCGTCAAGGCGTATGTCGTGCTCGCCGCCGGGTACGACGGCAGCGACGAGCTCGGCAAGGAGATCTCGGCCTTCGTGCGTGATCGCCTGTCGGCCTACGCCTACCCGCGGCTCGTCGAGTTCGTCGACGACCTGCCCAAGACCCTGACCGGCAAGATCCGCCGCATCGAGCTGCGAGAGAGGAGCAATGCCAAGTGAGCGTCGACGCGTCTTCCCACGAGGCCCTGGCCCAGCGACTTGAGGAGCTGCTCGAGGTCGAGTCGTTCCCGCCGCCGCCCGAGTTCGCCCGCGACGCGCTGCTCAACGACCCCGCGGTCTACGAGCGCGCCGCCGCCGACCCGCTGGCGTGGTGGGAGGAGCAGGCGCGCGAGCTCGACTGGTTCAGCGAGTGGGACACGACGCTCGACGACTCCAACCCGCCGTTCTACAAGTGGTTTCTCGGCGGCACGATCAACGCGTCGTACAACTGCCTGGACCGCCACGTCGAGGCCGGTGACGGGGACCGCATCGCCTTTCACTGGCGCGGGGAGGAGGGCGAGGAGCGCGAGCTTACGTACGCCGACCTGCTGCGCGACGTCCAGCGCTTCGCCAACGCGCTGAAGGCCCAGGGCATCGAGAAGGGCGACGTCGTCGGGATCTACCTGCCGATGATCCCCGCCGTCGTCGTCGTGATGCTCGCCTGCGCGCGGATCGGCGCGCCGCACAACGTCGTCTTCGGCGGCTTCTCGGCGGAGTCCGTCAAGGAGCGCATGGAGGTCTCGCAGGCGAAGGCGCTGATCACCGTCGACGGCGCGCGACGCAAGGGCAAGATCGCGGCGGTCAAGCAGGCGTGCGACGACGTCGGCATGCCCGTGCAGACGACGATCGTCGTGCGCCACACGAAGATCGACTGCCCGATGGGCGAGGGCGACGTCTTCTACGACGAGATCCTCGACGCGGCCGAGGACGAGTGCCCGGCCGAGCCGCTGGACGCCGAGCACCCGCTCTTCATCCTGTACTCGTCCGGCTCGACAGCCAAGCCGAAGGGCATCCTGCACACGACCGGCGGCTACCTGACCTGCGTCGCCTACACGCACAAGGTCGTCTTCGACCTCAAGCCCGAGGCCGACGTGTACTTCTGCTCGGCCGACGTCGGCTGGGTCACCGGCCACTCCTACATCGTCTATGGCCCGCTGATGAACGGCGCGACGTCGGTCATGTACGAGGGCGCGCCGGACTACCCCGACAAGGACATCTGGTGGGAGCTGTGCGAGCGCTACGGCGTGACGATCTTCTACACGGCGCCGACGGCGATCCGCGCCTGCATGAAGTGGGGCGAGCAGTACCCCGGTCGTCACGATCTGTCCAAGCTGCGGCTGCTGGGCAGCGTCGGCGAGCCGATCAACCCGAAAGCCTGGGTCTGGTACTACCACGTGATCGGCGGCGAGCGCTGCCCCGTCGTCGACACGTGGTGGCAGACCGAGACCGGCGCGATCATGATCGCGCCGCTGCCGGGGATCACGCACTGCAAGCCGGGCTCGGCGACGCAGCCGCTGCCGGGCGTCTCGGCGGCGGTCGTCGACGAAAGCGGCGAGGAGCGGCCGCGCGACAAGCAGGGCCTGCTCACGCTGCGCGAGCCGTGGCCCTCGATGCTGCGCACGCTGTACGGCGACGACGACCGCTACGTCGAGACGTACTTCGCGAAGTTCGGCCCCGAGACGTACTTCGTGGGCGACGCCTCGCGCGAGGACTCCGACGACTACTTCTGGGTCATCGGCCGCGTCGACGACGTGCTCAACGTGTCCGGCCATCGCATGTCGACGGCGGAGATCGAGTCGGCCGTCGTCTCGCATCCGAAGGTCGCCGAGTGCGCAACCGTCGGCGTGACGGACGAGGACACCGGTCAGTCGGTCTGCAGCTTCGTGACGCTCGAGGGCGACCTCGAGGGCACCGACGAGCTCGTCGCCGAGATCCGCGAGCACGTCGCCAGGAAGATCGGCAAGCTCGCGCGGCCGAAGCGGATCGTCTGGGCCGACGACCTGCCCAAGACGCGCTCGGGCAAGATCATGCGCCGGCTGCTGCGCGACATCGCCGAGGGCCGCGAGCTCGGCGACGTCACGACGCTGCGCGATCCGGCCGTGATGGCCCAGCTCGAGGACCGGATCGCCGCGCGGCGCGACGACGCCGACGCGTAGACCGCGTCAGACGTCCGCGAACGGCAAGCGGTCGACGAGATCGGTGATCTCGAAGACGCGGTGGACCTGCTGCGGGCCGCGCAGGAGCGAGAAGCGCCCGTCCTGCGACCGGTCGGCGGCCATCACGAGCAGGCGCAGGCCGGTCGAGTCGATGAACTCCAGCTGGCCGAGGTCGACGACGATCGACGTCGCGTCGCCGGCCTCCGCGTCGCGCAGCTCCTCCTCCAGGCGCGGCGCGCCGTCGAGATCGAGCTCGCCGATCAGCTCGATGATGTGTGCTTCCCCTTCGCGTTCGCTGCGCACGACGAGGCTTCCCAGCTTGCTGGTGCGTGCGGCACGATCGCCATCCTCCACGGCAGCCCCCTCTCGTCCGTCGGCCAGGTGGCCAAAGAATATTCCTTCGCCCTACGGTCGCCGCAAGCGGCGACCTTCGGTCGACGGTACTCAGGCGTCGAGCTTGGCCTGCGTGCGCAGCTCGGAGACGATCCGCTCGAGGCGCGGTTCGGTCTCGCGGTCGAGATGCGTCATCGCGGCGGCGACCGCCGGGTGCACGGCGGCGATCCGCTCGTGCATCGCGTGCGCGACGGCGCGATAGGAGGGATGGCCCTCGCGGCCGGAGCGCAGCTCGATCAGCTGCATCGCCTCGCGCGCGTTGAGATCGAGCACGTAGCGCAGGCGAAAGCCGAGGCAGAGCGCGTACATCGCGGCCCGGCGATCGTGTCCGCGGTCGAGCAGCAGCGCGTAGGCCGACTGCGAGATGTCGAGCGCGCGGCGGTAGGCGTCGCCCTCGCCGGCGTCGTCGACCTCGTGCGGGACGCCGGCGCCGAGGTCGGGGGTGAGCGCCTGCCACTGACACGTCAGCATGCGGTGGCGCTGCAGATCGCGGAACGCGCCGTAGTCGCTGACGATCTCGAAGCGGTAGCGCAGCGACTCCAGTCCGCGACCGGGGCGATGGCGCCGGTTGGCGCGCTCGCCGACGAGATCGGCGAGCAGCGCGCCGCGCTCGTCATCGGCGAGCGCCGCGACGGCGGCGGACGTCGTGCGCTGGTCGGTCGCCGCGGCCTCGAACAGCAGCGCCGCGAGCAGCAGGTCCTCGTCGCCGTCGTGATGGACGAGGCGCACCGAGGGGCCGCCGGCGCCGTCGTCGCCGGGCGCGCGGTCCAACCCCAAGCGCGCCACCCAGCGCTCGGCGGCCTGCTCGCGACGCTGCAGGTAGGCGATCCACTCGCCGCCGCGGTCGGGGCGCTCAACGCGCGAGACGAAGCTCGGCATCACCGCCTGCACCGCTTCGAGGATCAGGCCGCCGTAGTGGCGCGCCTCGGGCAGCGGATGGGCGAGCAGGTGGAGGATCAGCTGCTCGTAGGTCTGACCGCTGGCGAAGATCCCCATGTGCGACAGCGACGCGGCCGGCAGCAGCCCGCGCAGGAGATCGAGCGACTTGGCCTTGATCGCGCGTGCGTGTGCCTGCGGCGACTCGCCCTCGGCAGGTGGATAGGTGTCGGCGGCCCAGGCCCGCACGCGTGGTAGCGACGCCGAGTAGATGCCGAAGATCTCGTCCATCGCCGCCTCGTACTCGGGCCCGAGCTCGGGGTCGCGGTAGTAGCGGTAGCGCGAGCTGCCCTCGATCGGCGCGTCGTAGGCGATGTAGCGCGTGGACTGCTCGAGGTAGGCGCCCAGGCGCGGGCGCTGGAGCACCTTCGTCAGGACGTTGGAGACCCATTCGCAGGCGACGTGCGTGCCGCCGAGCTGCGCGATCGAGTCGTCGCCGTAGCCGACGAAGATCCGCTCGTAGAAGTCCGCCGCGCGGGCGCCCTCGGCGTCGTCGTAGGTCGCGGTGTCGCCGAGGGCGCCAAGCGAGTCCGCGAACTCGTCGAGGTACAGCCGCCGCAGCGTTCCCTGGTAGCGCGAGTAGCGTGCGAACAGCGCCCCCTTGACCGTCTCGGGCAGGTTGACGAGCGCGAAGACGGGCTCGTCGAGGTTCGTGAAGTGCGGCTCCAGCCGGGCGCGCTCGGCGGCGCTGAAGGTCTCGACGGGGTACTCCACGGGGGTCGGAAGGCTAGCGCCCGGGTCGGCGGCGGCGGGTCACGGTGGGTCGGCTTCGCA
This sequence comes from uncultured Actinomycetes bacterium, assembly GCA_963780585.1. Classification (GTDB taxonomy): domain Bacteria; phylum Actinomycetota; class Thermoleophilia; order Solirubrobacterales; family Solirubrobacteraceae; genus CADCVQ01. The sequence goes on along the minus strand of CAWADD010000015.1, from coordinate 75,027 downwards.
TGGCCTGGGTGGGTGCCAGCCCCTGCTTCAACTGCATCTATGCAGTTCGCCGACAGCTCTACCGCGGCGGCGCGACAGCGCACAAACGTCAGACCCCCTGCTGCACCGCCGCCGCTACGACCGTCTCGACCACGACGTCGAGGTCGTCGGTCACGACGAGCAGGTCGAGGTCTGCGAGCGAGATCTTGCCGTCCGTGGCCGCGGTGTCGCGCAGCCAGTCGACGAGCCCCGACCAGTACTCCGTGCCGATGAGGACGACCGGGAAGGAGCGGATCTTCTCGGTCTGGATGAGGCACAGCGCCTCGAAGAGCTCGTCGAACGTGCCCAGGCCGCCGGGCAGCGCGACGAACGCGTTGGCGTAGCGCACGAACATGACCTTGCGACAGAAGAAATAGTGGAAGTCCAGCGAGCGGTCGAGCCACTGCTTGGCGTGGCCGGACTCGAAGGGCAGGTCGATGTTCAGCCCGATCGACAAAGCGCCGGCCGCGCGGGCGCCGCGGTTGGCGGCCTCCATCGCGCCGGGCCCGCCGCCGGTGATGACGGCGAAGCCCGCCGCACCCAGCCGGCGGCCGACCTCGGTGGCCAGCTTGTACTCCGGCGCGCCGGGGACGGTCCGCGCCGACCCGAAGACCGATACGGCGCGGTGCACATCAGCCAGCTCGCGAAAGCCCATCTCGAGCTCGGCCGCCATCCGCTCGACGCGCGTGGCGTCGGTGATCTCGTGCTCGGTCCCGGCGTGCTGGGCGCCGATCAGCTCTTCGTCGGGCGTGGCGGGACGGCGGCGGCGCAACCTCAGCGAGGGTAGTGGATCCCTCGCCGGGCGCTTCAGACCTTGTGCTTGATCGTCTTTCGCACCGGCGCCGGCTCAGCCGCCGACGACACGCCGAGCAGCGCGTCCTGGTCGTCGGGCCGGTCCGGATTGGGGTCGGCCAGCTCGAGCGACCGCGGCAGCTCCTTGCTGCGCCTGACCTGCCACTCCGTCAGTGGCTGCAGGATCCCGCGCAGCGCGAGCGCGCCGCCGACGTAGCGCGGCGCCCAGAGGCGGGCCGAGCGGCGCGCGACGCCGCGCTCGATCGCGTCGACGGCCACCGCCAGCGGGGCCGGCTGAGCGACGAACTTCGGCAGGGTGGACGTCAGCCCGACCGTCGACGGGTGCGCGAAGCTGCCCTTGACGAGATCGGTGTCGATGAAGCCGAAGTACGCGCAGCCGACGCGCGCCCCGGTGTGGGCGAGCTCGACGCGCAGGCAGTCGGTCATCGCCTCGACGCCGGCCTTCGAGGCCGTGTAGGCGCCCATCAGCGGCGTGTGGCTCGCCGCGCTCAGCGACGAGATGTTCAGCAGGTAGCCGCGGCTGCGCACGATCTCGTCGAGGACGGCTCGATCCGTGCGCCAGGCGCCCAGCAGGTTGACCTCGATCGTGCGCTCGAACTGCTCGCGCGGAACCGTCGCCATCCGTCCCATGAACTGGATCCCGGCGTTGGCGATCGCGACGTCGATCGCGCCGAAGCGGGCGACCGTGCCGTCGACGGCGTCGCGCAGCGCGTCGTAGTCGACGACGTCGGCCTCGAACCAGGCGGCGCGCGGCCCGAGCCGCTCGGCGAGCGCCGCGAGCTTGTCGGGCTCCAGGCCGACGAGCGCGACGTTCGCGCCGGCCGCGTGCAGCCGCTGCGCGGCCGCCGCGCCGATCCCGCGCGCCGCGCCGGTGATGAAGACCGTCCGCCCGGCGACGTCGAAGCGCGAGCGCAGCATCATGCGGCGACGGCGGTCGTCGTGGCCGGCGCGTCGGCGCCGCGGCGCAGAGCGTACGCGCTCGTGTCGAAGCGCCGCGTGAGCCTGCGGAAGCGCCAGGTGAAGTCCGGCCAGATCGTCGTGTTGCGGCCGTCCGCGTCGAGGTACCAGCTCTTGCAGCCGGACATCCAGACGGTGCCCGGCAGCTTGGCTTGGATCTCCGCGTTGTAGGCGGCGATCGCCTCGGGGCGGACCTCGAACGTCGCGATCTGCTGCTGATCGATGACGCGCAGCGCGTCGGTCACGTAGCGCAGCTGCGACTCGATCATGAAGACCATCGAGTTGTGTCCGAGCCCCGTGTTGGGGCCGATCAGCTTGAAGAAGTTCGGCATGTTCGCCATCGTCGTCCCGAGGTAGGCCTGGACGCCGGTGGCCGCCGTCTCGGCGAGCGTGCGCCCGTCGCGGCCGCGCACGAGGCGCGCGGTCGGCGGCTCGGTGACGTGGAAGCCCGTGCCGAGGATGATCGTGTCGACCTCGCGCTCGCTGCCGTCGGCGAGCACGATCGTCTTGCCGCGGATCGAGCGGATCGGATCGGTGACGAGCTCGACGTTCGGCCGCGTGAGCGCCGGATACCAGGCATTGGAGATCAACAGGCGCTTGCAGCCGAGGCGGAACTCCGGCGTCAGCTTGCGCCGCAGCTCGGGCTCCTTGACCTGCTTGCGCATGTGCGCGCTGGCGACCTTCTCCCAGCCGCGCATCAGCCGCTCCTGCTTGATGTAGCCGAGCAGGAAGGCCTCACGCGCCCAGTAGACCGAGCTGCGCACGGCCTTCTGGGCCAGCGGCACGGTCCTGTACAGGCGCCGCTCGAAGCGTGTCGTCGGGCGGTCGGAGTGGGGCAGGACCCACGGCGCGGTGCGCTGGAAGACGTGCATCTGCCCGACCTTGCCGGCGATCCGCGGCACGAACTGGATCGCCGACGCGCCGGTCCCGATGACCGCCACGCGCTCGCCGCTGAGGTCGTGCTCGTGATCCCATTCGGCGGAGTGGAAGATCGTGCCCTCGAAGCGCCGCAGCCCCTGGATCGCGGGCACCTGGGGATAGCTCAGCGGACCGGTCGCGTCGACGACGACCTGCGCCGTCCACGAGCCGCGCGACGTCTCGACGCTCCAGCGCTGGCGCTGCTCGTCCCACGCGGCGCCTGTCAGCTCGTGACCGAAGCGGATCTGCGGGCGCAGGTCGTGGCGATCGGCGAGCTCGCGCAGGTAGTCCCAGATCTCGGGCTGGCGCGAGTACGTGCGCGTCCAGCTCGGGTTCGGGGCGAACGAGAACGAGTACAGATGCGACGGGACGTCGCACTGGCAGCCGGGGTACGTGTTCGCCTGCCAGGTGCCGCCGACGTCGTCGGCGCGCTCGATCAGGACGAAGTCCTCGATCCCCGCCTGCTTGAGCTTGATCGCGAGGCCCAGCCCCGCGAAGCCCGTGCCGACGATCGCCACGCGCACGTGCGGGGTCGTGTCGCCGGAGTCGGTCTGCGCGCCGGATGTTCCGACCGGGAAGTCGATGACGCTCATTGCAGCACCGATCCGCTGTACGTGCCCGATCCGGCCGGCTGGCGCTCGGGCGCGCCGCCGGGCTCGCGCGCCCAGTCCGGCAACGGATAGGACGCCGTGCCCAGCGCCGGCTCTCGGTCGTCGTCCGCGTCGACCCACGGGGGCAACGCGCCATCGCGCTTGCGCCCGGCGGTCGCGCCGACGCGGTGCAGGCCCCAGGCGAGCATCGCCAGCAGCGCGATCGCGATCGCGAGCACGGTGCCGTACGCGGTGTTCGTGATCCAGCCGTTCTGCGGCTTGAGCTCGCGCTGCAGGAGCTGGCGATCGGAGTAGAAGTCGCGCGTGACGCTGGCCCCCCCGCGCGGCGCCGCGACGCCCGGCGCCGGGATCGCGCGGTCCTCCGGCGCGTAGATCGGAAGGCCGGCGATCGAGTTGCCGACGTGCAGGCGGACCATCGTCTTCCAGTTGCCGTAGACGGGGACCGGCTGCGTCGAGCGGTAGACGCCCTGGGCCACGCGCTCGAGGCGGTCGGTGATCAGCTGCCCGTCGCCCTGCCACGCCGTGATCGTCAGCCAGTTGGCCTTGTCGGCCGCGTCGCGCGGGGTCAGCGTGACCGTCGCGTTGACGGTGCGCTGCGCCCCGCTCCGCACGTCCGTCAGCGCGACGGCGGCGCTGACGTCGCTGTCGGGCTTCGTGTACAGCGGGAAGGCGAGCATCGCGAAGATCGCGAGCGCCGCCCCGAGCGCGGGCCAGCGCAGGTGCTTCGTCTCGGCGTAGGGCAGGTCGTCGGCCGACAGCCGCGCGCCGATCCAGGCGCCGAGGATCGACGCGGCGACGGCCATCGCGAGGCCCAGCGCGATCGTCTCGGGCAGGATCTCGACCGACCACGGCAGCGGCATCCAGACGTGCGACCAGCCCCACTCGGCGGCCAGGCCGGCGCTGCCGATCAGGGCGCCCGCGGTGATGCCGAACGCGAGCGGGCGCCGCGTCGAGACCAGCAGCGCGGCGGCCTCGACGCAGAGCGCCTCGACGATGTAGAGCGGGAAGTGCGCCAGCGACTCGCCGAGCGCGTTGTGCACGATGACGACGTCGAGCAGGAGGCGGGTGATGATGAAGAAGCCGATCGCGCCGAACAGCGCGCCGCGGCCGAGCCAGATGCGCGTCATGACGAGCGTCACGCCGGCGGCGAGCATGATCAGCAGCGGGTGGAAGATCATCTGGAACTGCGGCACGCCGAAGTCGAACTCGCCCTGGAAGGTGGACAGGCCGACGAGCAGGCCGCCGGGCAGCCAGACGACGCGCAAATGGCGCACCCAGGCGAGCTCCCTGTGCATGACGCCGGCGGTCTTCATCGCCCGCACGACCTCGGCCTGGATGACCGCGATCGCCAGCAACGTCATGACCGCGCCGCCGATCAGCATGAGGTGCGTCGGACCCCAGAGCGTCACGTCCTGGCCGAACAGGCGATGCCAGAAGTCGTCGAGCGGAAACGCGGTCAGCGAGAACAGCCCGGTCGCCATCATCATCAGGCCGCCGAGCGGGGCGTACCAGTCCTGGCCGATGCGGATCGCCGTCGGGCCCGGACGGTCGGCGCGCTCCTCGCGGCCGAGACAGACCGCGAAGAACCCCGCGGCGAAGATGCCGTACAGGCCGCCGAGGATGAAGAGGTGGCTCGGGTTGCTGAAGACGCCCGGGTCGCGCCCACGGTCGATGTGCAGCGAGACGTCCCAGTACAGCCCGAAGAGCGCCGTGATCAGCGAGATGATCGCCAGTCCACAGGGCAGCGAGGCCCACGCGGGCTGCCCTGAAACCCGCTCCGAGAACCGCTCGAACCAGCCCAGCGTCGGTATCAGCCCGCCACGATGGCCGAGGCCCCCCATGAGCAGGAAGATGATCGCGAAGCCGGCGATGCCGCCGGCCGTGCCGAGGTCTTTGGCCGAGGCGCCGCCCGCGTTGTCCGTCACGGCTGCGGCGAGGATGGAGGCGGATGTATGGATGACGCTCATGACGCCACCGTACTATGTAACGTCAACTGATGTCAAATAGAAACGCGCCACAACGCACAAGCGGTTAGGGTCTTGCCGGCCGCGCTCCGAGAGCCTGAACCGATCGAGCCCCGCGGAGCGACATGCCAGGTGTCGTCGTCAATTTTCGATAGGGGGACCAGTTCATGATTCAGCACCCGGCAGCTCGCGCATCGCTCGTGGCGCTCGGCGTCGCAGCGGTCTTCGCCGCCGTCAGCACCGCCGCGTCCCCACCCGACCAGATCGAACGCGCCGTCGCGGACGTCGCGCCGTACACCGAAGCGCACGCCGGCGTGGTCGTCAACTCGGGCGTCAACGCTGGTGTGAAGGTCCGCACGCCGGCAAACGGAACCCACTCGATCGTGCGGATCAACGCGACGGGGCTGGTCGCGAGGACGACCTATGGGGTCCACGTGCACTTCGGTACCTGCGCTGACTACCTCGGGCATTTCCGCTACGACCTCACCGGTCCCGGCGTCCGTGGCAACGAGGTCTGGCTCGATCTTAAGGCGAACAACGGCGGCGCCGCCTCCGACAAGGTCAGGCTGCCGCGCTTCAACCCGGCCGGGCTCTCGCTCGTCATCCACGAGAGGGCCAACCCCGACCTCGTCACCGATCCGACCGGCTACCCGGGCGGTCGCATCGCCTGCGGGAACCTCGCCGAAGGCTGATCGGCAGCGGCGTCACGAGCGGCGCCCAGCGCGCCGCTCGTGGGCGGGCGTGCTCGGCTCTGCTCAGAGCAGGCCGAGCGCCGCGCCGACGTCGCGCACGGCGTCGAACAGCGGTGACGGCACGACCCCGAGGATCAGCGTGAGCGCGCCGAAGACGACGGCGACGGCGACGATCTCACCCTGCGCGCGCAGGCCCGTCGCCTCGTCCGAGCCGCCTGCCAGCAGCGGCTGGTCGGTGGCCGGCAACGGCGCCGGGGCGGCCGCCTCCTGCTCGCCCTCGTCCGGCGTCATCCAGATCGCGGCGATGACCTTGAGGTAGTACGCGAGCGAGATCATCGAGCCGATCACGATGAAGACCGCCAGCCATGTGTAGTCGCCGGCCACCGCCGCGTCGATCAGATAGAACTTGCCGATGAAGCCCGCCGTCGCAGGGAAGCCGGCGAGCGCGAGCATCGCGATCGTCATCGGCCAGGCGAGCAGCGGCCGCGACGTGCCGAGCCCGTTCATCGATGCGATGTCGTCGCCGAGCGGCGTCTCGCGCTCGCGCGCGACGATGACGGCGAACGCCGCGAGGTTCATGACGAGGTAGACGGCGATGTAGAAGACCGTCGCCTGCAGCCCGAGCCGCGAGGCGACGACGACGCCGGCGAGCATGTAGCCGGCCTGCGCGACCGACGAGTAGGCGAGCAGGCGCTTCAGCGACGTCTGGCCGAGCGCGCCGACGTTGCCGACGACGATCGTGATCGCCGCGAGCACCGCGAGGACGGGCGCCCAGTCGACCGCGGCGCCGATCAGCGCGACGTCGAACAGGCGCAGCATGACGCCGAACGCCGCCGCCTTCGTGGCGACCGCCATGAAGGCCGTGATCGGCGTCGGCGCGCCCTCGTAGACGTCGGGCGTCCACTGGTGAAACGGCGCCACCGAGGCCTTGAACGCGAGCCCGACGATCGTCAGCGCGATGCCCGTCAGCAGCAGCGGGTCGGTGACGAGATCGCCGCCGCCGCCGAGCGCCACGGCGATCTGCCCGAAGTCCGTCGAGCCGGTCGCGCCGTACAGGAACGCGAGGCCGTAGAGCAGCGTCGCCGAGCCGACGGAGCCGATCACGAGGTACTTCAGCCCCGATTCCAGCGACGAGGCGCGGCGCATCTCCGTCGCGCACAGCACGTAGAGCGGGATCGACAGCAGCTCGAGGCCGAGGAAGACCGACACGAGGTTCTGCGCCGCGACGAGCACGATCATGCCCGCGATCGACGTCAGCAGCAGCGCGTGGTACTCGCCGTGGGCGGCCTCCCGCGGCGCGATATGGCGCCAGGACAGCAGCACGGTCGCGATGCCGGCGACGGCGAAGATGATCGTCAGGATCAGCGTCAGCTCGTCGAGCCGCAGCGCGCCCGCGATCAGGTCGGTGCGCTCGCCCCACTGGCTGACGGAGAGCGCGATCGTGATCACGAGCGTCAGGATCGACAGCGCCGGCACCGCCGTCTCGCGCGCGGCGCGCGAGCGGCTGAGGCCGAGCATGAGCACGACGAGCGCGCCGCCGAAGACCGCGATCAGCGGCGACAGCCCGGCCCAGTCGATGTGCGGACCGGCGAGCGTCTCGGCGGCGATCATCGAACCGTCATCCCCGTGACCGTCTTCTCGCTGCGCTGCAGCGCGAACTGCGGATAGAGCGCGATCGCCAGCACGAGCACGACGAGCGGCACGAGCACGAGACCGTCGCGGAACGACATCTCGCGCGACTCGACGTGCGCTCCGGTGCGGTTGTGCATCGTCGTGATGTAGAGCCGCAGCGCGTAGACCGCCGCCAGCACGACGCCCGCCGACGCGACGATCGCGATCACGATCTGCTCCGTGAAGACGCCGAGCAGGATGTAGAACTCGCCGACGAAGTTCGACGAGCCGGGCATCGCGAGCGTGGCGAAGGCGATGATCAAGAACAGCGCCGCCAGCACCGGCGCGCGCATGCCGATCCCGCCCATGTCGCGGATGTCCTCCGAGCCCGACGATCGCGCCGCCAGCAGCGCGACGAGGAAGAACGCGGGCGCGACGACGAGCCCGTGGTTGAAGGCCTGCAGGATCGCGCCCTGCGCGCCCTGGTCGTTGAGCGCGAAGACGCCGAGCGTGATGAAGCCGAGCTGGGCGACGGACGAGTAGCCGAGGATCAGCCGCGCCTCGGTCGTCGTGAACGCCATCGCCGAGCCGTACAGGATCGAGGCCAAGGCGATCAGCAGCAGCAGCGTCTGGAAGTTCTCGCTCGCATCAGGGAACAGCGGCAGGCAGACGCGCAAAAAGCCGTACGCCGCGACCTTGCTGAGCACGCCGGAGAAGACCGCGAGCACCGGCAGCGGCATCGCGCGATAGCCGTCCGGCATCCAGCCGTGCAGCGGGAAGGCCGGCATCTTGACGAGGAACGCGGCCGCGAAGAAGAGGAAGATCCAGTTCTGCGTCGACTCGCCGAGCGGGCGCTGCGCGAGGTCGGAGAACGCGAACGAGAGCTCGGGATCGCCCGACGCCGCGATCACGCCGGTCGCGATCGCCGCGGTCAGCATCAGCAGCGAGCCGACGAGCGTGTAGATGACGAGCTTCATCGTCGCCTGCACCCGCCGCGCGCCGCCCCACATCCCGGTCAGGAAGAAGAACGGCACGAGCATGAGGTCGAAGAAGACGACGAAGAGCGCGAGATCCTGCGCCAGCAGCGCGCCCAGCACGGCGGTCTCGGCGAGCGCGAGATGGAAGTAGAACAGCCGGGGCTTGTCCCACTCGCTGAAGCTCGCCCACAGCGTGCATGAGAACCACAGGATCCCCGTCAGCACGATCAGGATCAGGTTCAGGCCGTCGACGCCAAGCTTGTAGGAGATCCCCAGCTCGCCGATCCACGTCTCGTCGGTGACGTACTGCAGGCCCGACGCCGACGAGCTGAAGTCGACGACGTACGTGATCGCGTAGGCGAGCGCGAGCGCCGCGCCGAGCAGGGCGAGCCGTGCGGCGGCGCGCGGTGGCGCGAGCAGGCCGATGACGCCGAACGCGAGCGGCAGCCACAGCATGATCGACAGGTGCAGCGTCACGAGTTCATTAGGAAGTAGAGGGTCAGGACGACCATCCCGACGACGATCAGCAGCGCGTAGTAGCGCAGGAAGCCCGTCTGCGCGGCACGCACCGCCGACGAGCCCGCGCGCACGACGCCCGTCGTGCCGCCGACGAGCAGGCCGTTGACGACGACGCGCTCGAACGTCTGCTGCGCCCACGCGCCGAACCACTGCGCGGGCCGGACGACGAGCGCGTCGATCAGCTCGTCGAAGTACCACTTGTTGACGAACAGCTTGTGCAGCGGCGACAGCCGCTCGCGCACGGCGACCGCGATCTGCGGGTTCTTCACCCAGATGAAGTAGGCGAGCGCGATCCCCGCCAGGCCGACCGCGGCGCCGAGCACGAGCCCGAACGTGATCAGCCCGTCGCTCGGGTGACGCTCGTAGAGCACCGAGTCCTCGAACGACGGCTCGAGGAAGTGGTCGATGACATGCGTGACGGTGGGGATCTGCAGCAGGCCGCCGACCGTCGCCAGCAGCGCCAGCAGGCCCATCGCGATCTTCATCGACGGCTCGCGCTCGGCGATGTGGTGCTCCGGGCCGGGGAAGCCGACGTCGGTGTCCTCGACCTCGCCGTTGGCCGGGTTCGTGTGCACATCGGCGTGGTGCAGGTGGCCCTCTTCGAGCTCGCGCGCCTCCGGGCAGGGCTCGCCGAAGAACGCGCGGAAGATCATCCGGAACGTGTAGACGCCGGTCAGGAACGCGCCGAGGTAGCCGGCGACGTAGAGCCCCCAGTACCAGCCGCCGCGGTCGCCGATCAGCAGCAGGATCTCGTCCTTGGAGAAGAAGCCGGAGAACGGCGGCACGCCGGCGAGCGCGAGCCCGCCGATCACCATGCAGCCGAACGTGAACGGCATCGCGTGCCGGAAGCCGCTCATCTTGTCGAGGTTCTGCTGGCCCGCCATCGCGGCGATCACCGAGCCGGCCGCCATGAACAGCAGCGCCTTGAAGAACGCGTGCGTCATGAGATGGAACAGGCCCGCGGCGTAGGCGCCCGCGCTGACGGCCATGATCATGTAGCCGATCTGGGACATCGTCGAGTAGGCGATGACGCGCTTGAGGTCGGTCACGGCGATCGCGATCGTGCCGGCGACGAGCAGCGTCAGGCAGCCGATCACGGCGCCGACGTCGGCCGCCGTCGGGGCCAGCTCGAAGAGCGGGTGCATGCGGGCGATCAGGTAGACGCCGGCGGTCACCATCGTGGCGGCGTGGATCAGCGCGCTGACCGGGGTCGGACCTTCCATCGCGTCCGGCAACCACGTGTGCAGCGGGATCTGCGCGGACTTCGCGCAGGCGCCGACGAGCAGCAGGATGCAGCCCGCGGTGAGATCGGCGTCACCGGGCTCGAAGACCTCGTGCGCCTTCTCGAACGTCGTCAGGAAGTCGACCGTGCCGGTGTGCTTGAAGATGAAGAACGTGCCGAGCACGAGTCCGACGTCGCCGAGCACGTTGATGACGAAGGCCTTGATCCCCGCCTGCGTCGCCGTCCCGCGGCGGTACCAGAAGCTGATCAGCATGTACGACGCGGCGCCGACGAACGCCCAGCCGACGATCAGGATGATGAAGTTGCCCGCCAGGACGAGCAGCAGCATCGAGAAGACGAAGAAGTTCAGGTACGCGAAGAAGCGCACGTAGCCCTCGTCGGAGTCCAGGTAGCTGATCGAGTAGACGTGGATCAGCGTCGAGACGCCGGAGACGACGAGGATCATGAAGACCGACAGCGGGTCGACGAGCAGCGAGAGCTGCGCGTCGAGACCGGCGGACCTCGCGTACTCCCACGCGACCGCGACGACCTGGCGGTGCTCGTGATCCTCGGCCTGCAGCTTGACGAGCGTGCCGATCGCCGATGCGAACGACAGCGCCAGCGCGGCGCTGCCGAGGTAGCCGGCGCCGCGGCCCGGCAGCTTGCGTCCGACGAGCGCGACCGCGACGCAGCCGGCGAGCGGGAACAGCAGCGTCAGCCAGGCGAACAGCTCGAGCTGCGTCATCCCTGCAGCTCCTGCAGTTCGTCGACGTCGATCGGCAGCCGGCGGCGATGCATCGCGACGATCACGCCGAGGCCGACCGTGACCTCGCAGGCGGCGACGACCATGACGATGACCGCGAAGATCTGGCCCTCGTGGTTGCCGTGCATGCGGGCGAACGCGATCAGCGCGAGGTTCGCCGCGTTGAGCATCAGCTCGAGGCAGAGCAGGATCACGAGCGGGCTACGACGGGTGAGCACGCCGACGGCGCCGATCGTGAAGATCAGCGCTGAGACGGCCAGGAACCAGCCGATGTCCACTTAGTCGCCCACTAGCCGTCGTCCTCGGCGGCCGCCGGCGGCACCGTGGCCTTCGGCAGCGCGCGCGGACCGCCGACGCCCTCGGCCATCGTGCCGGTGTAGGCCGGGCGCAGGAGGTCCATCGCGCTGTATTGCGCCTGCTCCTCGGCGGCGCTGAGCCCGCCGCGGCGGCGCGCGAGCACGACCGCGCCGACTGCCGCGATCAGCAACAGGAAGGACGCGACCTCGAAGGGCAGCAGGAACTTCGTCAGCAGCAGCGTGCCGATCTCCGCCGGGGAGCCGAAGCTCGCCGGCGCACCGGCGCCCGGCGTGTCGATCAGCGCCAGGCCCGAGCCGAGCGTCGCGACGCACAGCTCGATGAAGAGCGCGGCGCCGAACAGCGCCGAGACGAGCTTCAAGCCCTTCCCGGCGCGTGGCCCGAGCGGCTCGTCCTGGCCGCCGATATAGGCGACGACGAAGACGTAGAGGACCATGACCGCGCCCGCGTAGACGACGACCTGGGCTGCGGCGACGAACTCCGCACGCAGCAGCAGGAACAGGGCCGCGAGGCAGAGCAGGTGCGAAACGAGGGCGAGCACGCTGTAGAACGGGTTGCGGACGGCGACGACCCCGATCGCCCCTGCAACTGCGCCCATCCCCGCCACGAAGAACAGCACCTCTCCCATGAAGCGAGCAATCTATTGGAGCATGGGCTGCCGAGGAACTGCCGCTCGGCGGAGATCCGCGGCGGCGGCGCCGAACGCCCGCCGTCGCTCAGCCCGCGTCGTCTGTCAGATCAGCACTTCGTGGGCCTCGAGGTGCCGGCCGGCAGGCAGCGCGTCGTGAGCAGCGGTGACCTGCGGCTGCGCAGCGTCAGCCGCTTGACCGCTCCGATCGCGCCCGGCCGCGTCACTCGTGCCTCGATCACGGTGCCGATCTTGAACGACTTGCGTACGAACGAGCCGACGGAGACGTTGCCGCTGGCGTTGCGCCTCGTAAACGCCCTCGACGGACATGGCCTGGCCCTGCCGCGCACGTTCGGCGGCTTGCACGAGACCCTGACCGTCGAGCCCGACGGGACGCCCCGTACCTGAAGTCGCGTGAACCGCGTCGATCTGCGCAGGTAGGCGCCGGCGTACGACAGCGACACGATAATGCGCGATCCGGCGGTCGTCCCGCCGCCGCCCGGCGTGCCGCTCGTACCGCCCGGGACGGCCTTGCTGGACACGTCGATCGTGGCGAGGTTGGAGCGGGTGACGGCCGCGGTGCCGGTCACGGCCGTCAGCGTGACGGTGTAGGAGCCGGGCGGCGCGCTCGCCGGGACGGCAACGTTGACGTCGACCGTCGTCGTGCTGTTGGGGGCCGCGTTGAGCGTCGTCAGGCTGGGCGTCGCGGTGGCCCCGGGCACGGTCGTCTTGGCGCTGATCGCGAGGCTGTGCGCGCCCAGCGCGCCACCGTCGACGTAGCGGACGGGGAACGAGACCGTTGCGGTCGTCGCCCGGTCCGCTGTCACGCGGTTGCCGCCGAGGACGCCGAAGTCGCTGACGGGCGCCTCGAGGTTCGTGGGGACCGTCGCGTGCGTGGGGGAGTCGACGCAGAACGTGCTGCCGGTCCCGCAGGCGATCGGATTCCCGGCTTCGCCGGCGTTCGTGAGCGCCCGGAAGCCGGCGACCACACGCCACAGGAAGGGACCCGCGAAGGGCTCGCCGCTGGCTTGCGGAGGGAGCGTGAACTCGGGCTGACCGCCGGTCTCGCGGCTCGACGAGACGGTCGGATCGAAGGTCTTCGGCGTCGAGACGTAGCCCACCCAGCGCCAACCGGCGGGCGGCGGGAACAGCGTCGTGAGCTGCTCGGTGTACGTCGCGCTGCGCGAGAAGCTCGCATCCTGCGCGTCGCTGAGGAACGTGTCCGGGCCGCCGCTGCCATCCGGCACGCGGAAGGCGACGAAGAGCTGACCGAGCGTCGAGCCGGAGCCGTCGGAGTCCGCTCGGACCTCGTCCGTCTCCTGCACGTTGGCGTCGTCGCAGGTCGAGTACGTGCTCTGGTTGTAGTCGCTCGCGCAGACCGCGAACTTCAGCGACACGAGCCCCGGCGCGCGCTGGAACGTCGTCTGCAGCTTGATCGACAGGCAGGCGGTCAGTCCGAGCGCGAGCAGCGCCAGCGTCACTGCGACGCCCAAGCGCCGGCTCCGCGGAATCAAGGATCCGCCCATCGCGATGGCGAGCCTAGCCGACGCGAGCGGCGCCGTCCAACATGGGTACGTTCGTAGGCGATGGGGCGCGAATCGGCCAGCTACTTCCTGACGTTTCCGCAGGCGCTCGAGGAGGCCGTCGTCGCCGCGCTGAAGGAAGGCGGGGCCGAGCCGACCGGATCCGACCACACGTGGATCGAGTTGCGCGTGCGCGACCCGCACCGCTACTGGATCGACCTGCACGTCCATCGTGCAGCCGAGCCCCTGCTCGAGATCCGGATCGCGCTGACGAACGACGAATGGGCGATCCGTGCGCCGCTGGAGGAGGTGTTCGTCGCGCTGCCGCCGCAGGCGGCGCAGCGCCCGCTGCGCGACGAGGACGGCCGCGAGCTCGGTCCGCCTGACGAGGACGGCTGGTCGCTGCGCCTCGAGGAGGATTACGGGCGCCGGCGCGCCGAGTTCGTCGCGCGCGTCGGTGACATCAACGCGCCGATCGCGGCCGACCACGTCTACATGTACATCCACCAGGTCGGCTGGCGGCGCGACGACGACGCCGAGCTCGCCTGGCACCGCGAGCGCGAGATCTCGAAGATCGAGCAGATGTGGGAGGGCTCCGACCCGGAGTTGCCACCCGGCCACCCGGACAACGAGCCGCCGGGAGGCCCGGAACGGCATCGATGAAGGAGGGTGGGCGCGGAGCGCGCGCGGCAGCCGTGTGTGTCAGCTAAGGGTCTCTATGCGCCCCTTAGCTGACACAGACGCGCGTTCGCGCGCTTCCCCCGGCGCGTCAGACGACCCCTCCTCAGTGATGCCGTTGGCGCCCGCCGCGGCGCCGCGCGGCAGACCACCTGCGGCGCCGCGCGGCAGAGCCCGAGCCCTACTCCCCCTCGCCGCGCAGCGGGGTGCGCTCGAGCGGCTCGTCGAGCAGCATCTCCTTCGTGAAGATCAGATCGGTGCGGTTGTAGGCCGACATCTCGTAGTCGTGGCCCATCGTGATCGCGTCGAACGGGCAGGCGACCTCGCAGTAGCCGCAGAAGATGCAGCGCGCGAGGTTGATCTCGTAGACGGCGGCGTAGCGCTCGCCGGCTGACACGCGGTTCTCCGGCGTGTTCTCGGCCGCCACGACGCGGATGCAGTCCGCCGGGCAGGCGGCCGCGCACAGCGAGCAGCCGACGCATTTCTCCAGGCCGGTGTCCTCGAAGCGGTGCAGCCGGTGGCGCCCGCGGAAGCGCGGGTAGACGGGCACCTTCTCCTCCGGATAGGAGATCGTCTTCGGCCCCTCGAAGAGGCGCGCCATCGTCGTCTTCATGCCGCGCAGCGTCTCGCCGAAGGCGCGGTACGTGCCGCCGGCGGCGCCGGGCTGGGGCGCGCGCTGCACGACGAGCATCTCGTCCGACGGATTCCAGGTCATCCGACTGCCACCACCACGATCGCGGTTACCAGGGCATTGAGCGTCGCCAGCGGCAGGAGCACCTTCCAGCCGAAGCTCATCAGCTGGTCGTAACGCAGACGCGGCAGCGTCGCACGGATCCAGACGAAGAGGAACACGAACGCGAAGATCTTGCCGAGCACGATGAACGGGTCGAGGATGCCGGGCGGGTCGATGAACGGCAGCTGCCAGCCGCCGAGGAACATCGTCACCGCGATCCCCGAGACGACGAGGATGTTCACGTACTCGGCGAAGAAGTAGGAGGCGAACTTCGAGCCGCCGTACTCGGTGTTGTAGCCCGCGACGAGTTCGGCGTCGGCCTCGGGGAGGTCGAACGGAGCGCGGTTGGTCTCCGCGAAGGCCGCCACGAGGAAGATCAGGAAGCCGACGAACTGCGGCACGACGTACCACATGTTCGACTGCGCCTCGACGATCGCCGGCAGCGACAGCGTGCCCGCCATCATCAGCACGCCGACGAGCGACAGTCCCATCGCGACCTCGTAGGAGATGAGCTGCGCGGCGGCGCGCATCGCGCCGAGGAACGAGTACTTCGAGCCGCTCGCCCAGCCGCCGAGCATGAGCCCGTAGAAGGCGATCGCGCCGAACGCGAAGACGTAGAGGACGCCGATCCCGACGTCGAGCCCGTACAGCCCGACCTCCTGGCCGAAGATGTTCGCGACGTCGCCGAAGGGCAGGATCGCGAACGCCGCCAGCGCTGTCAGCAGCGAGATGACCGGCGCCAGCGCATAGAGGAAGCCGACCGCCGTCGACGGCTGGAAGGGCTCCTTCGTCGCGAGCTTGATGATGTCGGCGAGCGGCTGCGCCATACCGAACGGCCCGACGCGGTTGGGTCCGTAGCGGTGCTGGAAGCGCCCCAGCAGCTTGCGCTCCGCGAGCAGGACGATCGGCACGATCTGCACGGCGAGCGCGAACAGGACGACCGACTTGATGATCTGCACGTACCACTGCTCGGTGTAGCCGACCAGCGAGATGACCGTGCCGTTCACTGCGGGGAGACCTCAACGAGACCGCCGCCGTCGAGCTCGGAGGCCGAGTCCTCGGCGATGCCCTCCTCGAGGAACACCGAGCCCTCGGGCACGGTCGAGCGCAGGACCGCCGTCGCGCTGACGCGGCTGCCGTTCGAGCCGACCGTGACGCGGCCGCCGTGCGCGATTCCGAGACGGGCGGCGTCGACGGGGTGCAGCTCGGCGCGCTGGCCCTGGCGCAGGAACTTCAACGCCGGCGACAGCTCGACCTCGGGGGCGGCCCAGATCGAGCGGAACGTGCCGAGCCGCAGCGTTCCATTCGGCGTCGGCGCATGCGGCGGCGGCTCGAGGCCGAACGGGCCGGTATCGGCCGCCGGCCAGCTCGCGGCAAACGGATGCTCGGGCCAGCGCACGCCGCGTCCGCCGAGCGCGTCGAGCGTCAGGCCGGTGTAGAACGGCACCGCCTCGAAGACGCGGGCCGACGCCATCGGGCCGCTCAGCACGACGGTGTTGTGCCCCAGCCGCGTGCAGAGGTCGGCGATCACGCTCCACTCCGCGCGGACGGCGTCGGGCCGCGCGATCGCCGGGCGCAAGCGCTGCACGCGCCCGTCGGGGTGCGTGACCGTGCCCTCCTTCTCGGCGTAGGACTCGGCCGGGAAGACGATGCTCGCGAACTCCCACAAGCCCTCGCTGAGGAAGTCGGCGTGGGCGATGACGCTGTCGGCGCGCTCCAGCGCGGCGCGCCAGGTGCGCCGGCCGGGCAGGTCGCGCAGCGGGTCGACGTGCACGAGATAGAGCGCGTCGAGCGAGCCGGCGGCGGCCGCCGCACCGATGCCGACGGTGTCGAGCCCGGCGACGCTGACCGCCTCGAGCCCGGCCGCGGCGTTCGGCAGGACGCCGACCTCGCGCAGCCCGCGGCCGTTCGTGCCGACCGGCAGCTCGAGCATCCCGGCGCCGTCATGGCCGGCCGTGACGACGCGCCCCGCGACGTTCAGCAGCGCGCGCGCCGCATGCGCGCCGCGCGCACCGTGCGTCAGCCGCTCGCCGTAGACGATGACGATGTCCTCGCCCGCTGAGCTCAGCAGCTCGGCGAGCGCGCGGACCTCGCTCGCGTCCGCGCCGGCGGCCTCCGCGAGCTCCTCGACGACGCCGTTGCCGCCGAGCGCCGCGTTCAACGCCGCGCAGAAGGCCTCGGCGGCGCCGGGCGCGTAGCGCGCGATGACGGTCGCGTTGGGATCAAGCGACGACGGCCGCGAGCTCGCGACGGCGAGCTTGACGCGGTTGCGGCGCACGCCCTTGCGGATGCGCAGGTCGAGGATCGGCGCGTCGTCGACCGGCTCGCAGTCGAGCACGAGCACGGCATGGGCGAACTCGAGATCGGGGACGGCCGCCTGCAGCGTCGGCGTGTGCAAGGCGGCGTGGAGCTCGCGCGGAAGCGTCCCGCCGTGGCGCGAGTCGACGTTCGCGGAGCCCAGCCCGCCACGCATGAGCTCCTGCAGCAGCCAGCCTTCCTCGTTCGTCGTCTCGCCGCCGGCGATCGCGGCGCTCTGGGCGCCGGCGGCGTTGAGCGCCGCCGCGGCCTCGTCGAGCGCGCGATCCCAGCCGACCGGCACGAGCTCGCCGTCGACGCGCAGCAGCGGGTGCGTGACGCGCTGGTCGACGTGCACGGACTGATAGGCGAAGCGCCCCTTGTCGCACAGCCAGCCGTCGTCGATGCCGTCGTGCTGGCGCGACAGCACGCGCAGGACGCGCTCGTCGCGGACGGTGAACTCGACGTTGCACTGCGCCGGGCACAGCGTGCAGACCGAGCCCGAGCCCTCGACGTCCCACGGCCTGGCGCGGAAGCGGTAGGGCTGGCTCGTGAGCGCGCCGACCGGGCACAGCTCGACGATGTTGCCGCTGAACGGCGCGACGTACGGATGGCCGTCGAACGTCGACACGTACGTGTCGGCGCTGCGCTCCTGCAGGACGAGCTGGTAGTCCTCGGAGATCTCCTGGCTGAAGCGCACGCAGCGGTAGCAGAGGATGCAGCGCTCGCGGTCGATCGCGATCAGCGGCGACAGCGCGAGCGGCTTGACGAAGTGGCGCTTGGGCTCGATGAAGCGCGAGCGCCCCGGGCCCCAGCCGAACGTGATGTCCTGCAGCGGGCACTCGCCGCCCTTGTCGCAGACCGGGCAGTCGAGCGGGTGGTTGATGAGCAGGAACTCGAGGATCGCCTCCTGGGCCTCCTTCACGCGCGCGGTCTGCGTGTTGACGACCATGCCGTCGCGGACCGGCGTCGAGCAGGCCGTCTGGAGCTTCGGGATCCCCTCGATCTCGACGAGGCACATGCGGCAGGCGCCGACCGGCGCGCCGAGCTTGGGCTCGTAACAGAAGACGGGGATCTCGACGTCGCCGAACTTCGCGGCGTCGGCGAGCATCATCCCGGCCGGCGCGTTGACCTCGAGCCCGTCGACCGTGAAGGCGATCGTGTCCGGATCGGGCCTAGGCACCCGCGGCTCCCTGGACCAGCACTGGGTCCGGGTCCGGCGGGTCGTCTCCGGCCCACGGGTTGCGCGCCCGCGCGGCCTCGATGTGGGCCTCGAACTCGTCGCGGAACTTCGCGACCATCGAGCCGATCGGCATCGCCATCGCGTCGCCGAGCACGCACAGGCAGTTGCCGATGATCTGCTCCTGGACGGAGGCCATGATGTCGAGATCCATTGGCGTCGCGAGGCCGGCGTCGACGCGCTCGAGCATCGAGACCGTCCAGCGCGTGCCCTCGCGGCACGGCGTGCACTTGCCGCAGGACTCGTGCTTGTAGAACTTCGCGAGCTTCAGCGCGACGTCGACGACGGGGACGCTGTCGTCGACGACGATGATCGCGCCCGAGCCGAGCATCGACTTCGCCTCCGCGAGCGAGTTGAAGTCGTAGGGGATGTCGAGGTCGTCCTTCGTCAGCACCGGCGAGGACGAGCCGCCGGGGAACCACATCTTCACCTCGCGGCCCTCGGGCGGACCGCCGGCGAGGTCGTAGATGATCTCGCGCGAGGAGGTGCCGAGCACGACCTCGTAGTTGCCGGGCCGCCGCACGTTGCCGCTGACGGAGACGAGCTTCGTGCCGGCCGACGTCTCGGTGCCGATCTTCGCGTACTCGGCACCGCCCATCGTGATGATGTGCGGCATCGTCGCGAGCGTCTCGACGTTGTTGATCACCGTCGGCCCCTGGTAGAGGCCCTGGTTGGCCGGGAACGGGGGCTTCAGGCGCGGGTTGCCGCGCTTGCCCTCCAGCGAGTCGAGCAGGCCCGTCTCCTCGCCGCAGATGTACGCGCCGGCGCCGCGGTGCAGGACGAGCGAGAGGCTGAAGGCGCTGTCGAGGATGTTGTCGCCGATCAGGCCGGCGGCGAGCGCCTCGTCGATCGCGGCGTCGAGGATGTCGGCCTGCTCGACGTACTCGCCCCGGATGTAGATGAACGATCGCGTCGCGCCCGCCGCGTAGGCGCCGATGACGATCCCCTCGATCAGCATGTGCGGGCTCTTCTGCATCAGCTCGCGGTCCTTGAACGTCCCCGGCTCGGACTCGTCGGCGTTGCAGACGAGGTACTTGTCGACGTTCGCCTTCGGGATGAACGAGATCTTCTTGCCGCTCGGGAAGCCGGCGCCGCCGCGACCGCGCAGGCCGGAGGCGATCAGCTCCTCGGTGACCTGCTCGGGCGTCATCTCGAACAGCACCTTGCGCATCGCCTCGTAGCCGCCGCGGCGCTTGTAGCCGGCGAGCGTGTTCAGGCCCGGCTCGTCGATGCCCTTGAAGAGGATCGTCGTCACAGCTTCGCCCCGGGATCAGTCGACTTGCGCAGGTGCAGCTGCTTGCCCGGCAGCGGCGGCAGGCCCTCGCGGATCTGCTCGACGAGCTTGGGCACCTCATCGAGCGAGATCGGACCGATGTAGACGTCGTTGACCGACGCCATCGGCGCGATGTCGCAGGCGCCGAGGCACTCGAAGCCGCGCACGTTGAACTCGGGGTCGTCCGCGGTCTCCTGCTTGATCCGCGCGAGCAGCTCGTCGGCGCCGCACAGCGAGCACGAGATGTTCGTGCAGACGTACACGCGCTGCTGGCCGACGGGGCGCGTCTCGAGCATGTCGTAGAACGTCGCGACCGAGATCAGGTAGCCCGGCGTCAGGCGCATGACGCAGGCCGCCTGCCAGATCGCCTCCGGCGAGCACCAGCCGTGGTGGCGCTGGGCGGCGGCGAGCGCCGGGATCGCCGCGCTGCGGAAGTCCGGGTACTTCGCCATGTGCGCCTCGATCTCGGCGCGCAGCGTCGCCGGCACGGGCGTCGTCGCCGGATCGGGAACCTCGGCGGGGTCCTTCTCGAGGTCGACGGCGTCATCCCAGCCCGGCACGCGCGATCCGTGGCCGAAGCGCGCGACCTCGCGTGTGACCGGCGGCCTCGGGGCCGCGACGCGCGTCCGCGGCGTCGGTGGCTCGAGCTCCGCGGTGTCGCGCTTCTTGCGCCGGCCGATCACCGGTCGATGCCCCCGAGCACCGGGTCGAGCATCGCCAGCGTCGCGATCAGGTCGGCGATGTACGAGCCCTCGGTCATCGGCGCGGTCGCCTGCAGGTTGACGAACGAGGGGTCGCGCATGTGCACGCGCGCGGGCTTCGACGAGCCGTCGGAGCGCACGAAGCAGGCGAGCTCGCCGCGCGGGGACTCGATCGGGAAGTAGACCTCGCCCGGCGGCACGCGGAAGCCCTCGGTGACGAGCTTGAAGTGGTGGATCAGGGCCTCCATCGAGGTCGCCAGCTCGTGGCGGGGCGGCAGCGCGACCTTGCGGTCGTCGGTGATCCAGCGGCCCTCGGGAAGCCCGTCCAGCGCCTGGTCGATGATCTTCACCGACTCGTAGATCTCGGCCACGCGAACGGCGAAGCGATCCCAGTTGTCGCCCTCGGTGCCGACCGGGATCTTGAAGTCGAAGTGGTCGTAGGAGCTGTACGGCGTCGCCTTGCGCAGGTCCCAGGGGTTGCCGGCGGCGCGCAGCAACGGGCCGGTGACGCCCAGCTTCAGCAGCTCCTGCTCGGCGAGCGGGCAGATCCCGCGCAGGCGCTGCAGGACGATCTCGTTGTTCGACAGCAGGTCCTTGTACTGGTCGGTGCGCGACGGCATCTGCGCCGTGAACTCGCGCAGCTTCTCGGCCCACCCGCGCGGGATGTCCTCGGCGACGCCGCCGACCTGGAAGTAGCGCGTGTGCATGCGCTGGCCGGTCGACTGCTCGAAGAGGTCGAGGATCAGCTCGCGGTCGCGGAAGCAGTACCAGAACATCGACATCGCGCCGAGGTCCAGCGCGCTCGTCCCGAGCCAGACGAGGTGGCTCATGATCCGGTTGAGCTCCATGTGGATCACGCGCAGGTACTGCGCGCGCGGCGGCACCTCGACCTCGAGCAGCGTCTCGGTCGCGCCGCAGAACGCGTAGGCGTTGAAGAAGTACGCGAGGTAGTCCATCCGCTCGACGACCGGGATCGCCTTCCAGTACGACTTGTCCTCGGCGGTCTTCTCGATCCCGGTGTGGACGTAGCCGATGATCGGCTTGAGGTCGCGCACGACCTCGCCCTCGAGCGTCACGAGCAGGCGCAGGACCCCGTGCGTGGCCGGGTGGTGCGGGCCCATGTTGAGCGTCAGCAGCTCCTGCGAGAGGTCGTTGGAGCCGAGCCGCTCGAGCGGCGCCATCGTGATCGACTCCTCCATCTGGCGGTACTCCGAGGTGCCGGCGGTGAGGTCGGTGCTCATTGCGTGTAGGAGGTCCCTTCGGCCTCGTCGATCGTGAACAGGACCGGCTCGCCGCCGATCGGGAAGTCGCGGCGCTGCGGGTGTCCCTCGTAGTCCTCGGGCATGAGGATCCGGCGCAGGTCGGGGTGGCCCGCGAAGATCACGCCGAACATGTCGTAGACCTCGCGCTCCTGATGGTTGGCCGTCGGCCAGCCAGGCGTGACGGACGGCACGACGGGGTCGGCGACCGACACGCGCAGCTTGACCGTCAGGCGGTCGACGGAGTCCATGTCGAGCAGCTCGTAGTGCACGCCGAGGCGCGGCTCCTCGGGGTAGTAGTCGACGCCGTGGACGGACACGAGCATCGCGAAGCCCTTCGCGCGCAGGTGCTCGAGCGTTGCACGGATCGCCGCCGGCTTGACGACGATCTGTCCCTTGTCGCGGAAGTAGACGGTCTCGAGCACCGAGCCCTGATCGAGCTCGGCCAGCTCCTGGGCGAGCAGTTCCAGGCCGACCGAGTCAGGCACCGGCGGTGTTCCCCGGCCGGAAGACGTTGATCGCCGTCGGATGGTTTGGGGGTGGGTGGGTGGGATCCGATTCGCCGGGGACGACCTCTTCGGTCCCGTAGGCCTGATGACCCGCGCGCCAGCCCATGTCGGGGTCCTCCTGGATCATCTTGCGCAGCTTGAGGATCCCGTGCATCAGCGCCTCGGGCCGCGGCGGGCAGCCCGGCACGTGGATGTCGACGGGCATGAACTTGTCGGCGGGCACGATCGCGTAGTTGTTGAAGACGCCCATCGAGCTCGAGCAGGCGCCCATCGCGATCGCCCACTTGGGCTCGAGCATCTGGTCGTAGATGCGCCGTACGACCGGCGCCATCTTGATCGAGACGCGGCCCGAGAGGATCAGCAGGTCGGCCTGGCGCGGCGAAGCGCGGAAGGCCTCGAAGCCGAAGCGCGCGATGTCGACGCGCGCCGCGACGATCGACATCATCTCGATCGCGCAGCAGGCGAGGCCGAACGTCGCCGGGAAGAGCGCGTTCGAGCGCGCCCACGCGACGGCCTTGTCGAGCGTCGTCGTCATGATGCGCTCCTCGACGTACTTCTCGAGATCGTCGTCGCCGAGGTCGCCGCGCAGCATGTCGCGCGCGCGCAGCTGGCGGATGCGGAAGTCCTCGTTCGAGAGGTCGGTGCCCGCCGGCGCGATCGCGAGCCGCTCGCGCTTTACCTCCATTCGAGCGCTCCCCTTCTCCAGACGTAGACGAACGCCGCCATCAGCAGCGCGATGAAGACGGTGATCTCGATCAGCGCGAAGGTCCCGAAGGCCTTCAGCTGGATCGCGACGGGATAGAGGAAGATGACCTCGATGTCGAACAGGATGAACAGCATCGCGATCAGGTAGAAGCTGATGCCGAAGCGGAATCCCTGCTGAATCTCCGAGGGCAGGCCGCACTCGTAGGGGTCGCTCTTGTGCGGGACGGCGCGCCGCGGGCCGAAGAGCGTGTTGAGCACGGCAAACGTGATGCCCACGACCGTTCCGAGGCCGACGAAGACGATTGCCGGCAGGTATGCGTTCAGCACGTTTGTCTTTCTATCAGCTATGTCGCGACTGCTCTTGAGATCCGATGGATGAGCGAACGATCGCCGAGATCGCCGCCTGGGCCACACTCGCGCTCAACCTGCCCGCCGGCGCGTTCGCCGCGTGGTGCTGGTGGCAGGTCCAGACGTCCGATCTCGTCTGGCCGCTGCTGCGCGCCGGCCAGGCCGTCGCGGTCCTGCAGGCGGCCGCCGCCGGGCTGCTGTTCGTCTCCGGCTACCGACCCGACGACGGGCTCTACTGGCTCTACGCGCTGCTGCCGGTCGCGATCGGGCTGATCGCCGAGCAGCTGCGCCTCGTGTCCGCCGAGCAGGTGCTCGAGAACCGCGAGCTGCCCGACGCGCAGGCGGTCGGAGCGCTTCCCGAGCCCGAGCAGCGCTCGGTCGTGCTGGCGATCGTGCGACGCGAGATCGGCGTGATGGCGCTCGCGGCGCTCGTCGTCGCGTTCCTCGCGCTGCGCGCCGCGCTGATCGCCTGACCGACGGCGCTCGCTACCTCGTCTTGCGCGGGCGGGTGATCGTGAAGGTGTCGATCCATTGCGGGATCGTGCGCTTCGAGAACCGCTTGGACTGGTCCACGCGCGCCTCCCAGGCGCCGTAGCGAATCTTCGTCGGCAGCGCGAGCAGCCGCCTGGACACGATCCCGCACGGCGGCTTGGCGACGCCGAGCTTGACGGTGCGCTGGATCGCGCCGCCGAAGCGGAAGTGGACGTAGACCGGCTTGCGGGGCCGGAAGCCGCGCGCGGTGTACGTCACGCGCTGCGCGGGGCTGTTGGCGACGGGATTCTTCGTCATGCCGAAGCGCACGACGCGGAACTGCGACGTCACGACGACGGGCGCCTGGGGCTTCGTCACGTCCTGGGCGATGAGCTTGAAGATCTGCTCGTCGCGGTTGGCGGGCGCGAACGGCGGCGGCAGGATCGGTAGCTGGAAGGCACCGAGGGCGTTCGGCTGCGCGGTCAGCAGCAGCGCCGGCGCCGGCCTGGCGGCCGAGTTCACGAAGACCCTGACCGAGCCGCCGGGCGCGAACCCCGCGCCGTGCAGCGGCATCGTCGCCTGGCCCGGGACGAAGCCGACGCAGGGCAGCGTGCCGATCGTCGGCGCCGCCTGGGCCGAGGCGGCCGCGCTGACGAGCGCAGCCATTCCAGCGACGGCTACGACACGACGCAACACGGACATTGGGCCTCCGATGGATCGACGAACGCCGCGGCTTGCGGTGGCGCGCATCCTAGAGCGGGACGGGCTGTCGCCGCGCCGACGTGGCGCACGGATGTGCTGCTAATCGGCGGTCTTCGCCGGTTCGGCGAGGAGCAGCTCGCTGGCCTCCCACAGGCGCCGCTGCGAGGCGCGATCGTACGACGGCTGCGACGAGCGCCGTTCCTCCAGCGAGGCGAAGTAGCGGCCGCTGACGCCCTCGACCTCGGGCGAGCTCGCGAGCCACACCTGCGTGCGCGCGCCGCGCCGTGGCGAGACGGCGATCGGCGGGGAGTACACGACGGTCATGAACGCTCGCAGCGCGAGGCCATTGTTGCGCCCGAAGCCCGTTCGCACGAGGCCGGGATGGAGCGCGTTGGCGGTCACGCCGGAGCCCTCCAGCCGGCGCGCGAGCTCGTACGTGAAAAGGATGTTGGCGAGCTTCGAGCGCCCGTAGGCGTACCAGCCGTCGTAGTGGCGCTCGCTCTGCAGGTCGTCGAAGTCGAGCGTCGTGCCGGCCTTGTGGGCGAGCGAGGAGACCATCACGACGCGCGCGGGCGCCGACGCCTCGAGGCGCGCGCGCAGCAGCGCCGTCAGCAGGAAGCCGCTGAGATGGTTGACCTGGAAGGTCTCCTCAAGGCCGTCGACGGTGATCCGCCGCTGCATGATCATCAGGCCGGCGTTGTTGACGAGCACGTGCAGCGCGTCGAATCGCTCGAGCAACTCGGCGGCGGCGGCGCGCACGGAGTCGAGGTCGGCGTGGTCGCAGCGGACGACGTGGAGGTCGCGATTACCCGTCTGCGCCGCGATCTGCTCGCGCGCGCGCTCGCCGCGCTCCGCGCTGCGACACAGCAGCACGACGGTCGCGTTCATCCGCGCGAGCTCGAGCGCCGTCTCGTAGCCGAGGCCGGAGCTCGCGCCGGTGACCGCGCAGATGTGTCCGAGCACGAGCGTGTGCCTACTTCGCGATCGTCGTGTAGCGGCCGGCGTAGAACACGAGCGGGTCGCCGTCGTGCATGCCGCCGGTGCCGATCACCTCGCCGATGCCGATCTCGTGGTCGCCCGCCGGGCGCAGCTCGCGCAGCTCGCAGGCGATCCAGGCGAGCGCCCGGTCGAGCACCGGCACCCCGTGCTCCTCGGTGTGCGTGACGGCCGCGAACTTCTCCGGCCCGACGCGCTTGGAGGCGAACACCGCCGCCAGCTCCTCGTCGCCTGCGCGCAGGACGTTGACCGCGAAGCGCCGCGACGTGCGCACGACCTCGAGCGTCCGCGAGCGCAGCTCGAAGCAGACGAGCAGCAGCAGCGGATCGAGCGACAGCGACGTGACGGCGTTCGTCGTCATGCCGGCGGGCCCGCCTGGCCCGGTCGCCGTGACCACCGCGACGCCGGTCGGGAAGCGGCCGATCGTGTCGCGGTAGGCGCGCGCTGAGACGGTCACTTCACGGTGAGCTTGCCGTACTGCCCGAGATCGTCGTGGTTGGCGATCGTGCACACCATCCGGTACTCGCCGGGCGTCAGCGTGACCTTGATCGGCGGCGCGGTCTCGCCGGGCTGCATCGTCTCGACCCGCGCGCCCGGCACCTCGGCGGGCTTTCCGTCCGGTCCCTCGGGCACCTGGATGACGAGGTTGTGCGTCAGCCGGCCGGCGTTGCGCACGACGAGCTTCACGCGCGGCGACGTGATCACGATCTCCTGCGGGACGATCCGGTACTCCTCGAGCGTGATGCGCAGGATCGGCCGGTCGGTGCGGAAGACGTCGCCGCCACCGCAACCGCCGAGCACGATCGCCAGCGCAGCAAGGACGGCTGTTGGGAGGATCGCGCGCGACATCGCCTGCGGCATTGTTCCGTATGATCTGCGCCGCCTATGGCCCGCCGCGTATTGATCGCCGCATGCTTCGCCGCCGCGGCGGCGTTCGCCGCCGGTTGCGGGTCGTCTGGCATCGAGCTGGCGGAGGACGATCCGAACCACGCCGGAGCGGTCCTGTTCGTCGAGCGCTGCGGCAGCTGTCACACGCTCGGCGTGGCCGGGACGCAGGGCTCGTCGACGAAGGTCACCGACAAGGAGAACGAGGACGGCCCGAGCTTCGACGACCGCAAGGAGACCGTCGACGACGTCGTCTACGCGATCCAGAACGGTGGTTTCTCCGGCGCGATCATGCCCGAGAACATCGCCACCGGGCAGGAGGCGCGCGAGATCGCGCAGTTCCTCGCGAAGTACGCCGGTCCGGGCGCGCCGAAGCCCGAGTAGCCCGTGCTCGACCTGAGGCTGATCCGCCGGGACCCTGAGGCGGTTCGGACGGCCCTCGCGCGGCGTGGGCCAGAGGCGGCACGGCGCCTCGACGACGTGCTCGCGCTAGACGCGCGCTGGCGCGCGGCGACGCAGACCGCCGAGGCGCTGCGCGCCGCGCAGAAGTCGGCTTCCGAGGAGGTCGCCGCGGGCAAGCGCGAGGGGCGCGACGTCAGCGGCGAGCTCGAGCGCCTGAAGACGCTGTCGGGCGAGGTCAAGGCGCTCGGCGAGCAGGCGCGCAGCGCCGACGCCGAGCTGCAGGAGGTCCTGCGCTCGCTGCCGAACCTGCCCGACCCGACCGCGGCCGAGCCCGAGGACGAGGTGCTGCGCGTCGTCGGCGAGATTCCGGAGCGGTTGCTCGTCGAGGGCCGCGACCACCTCGAGCTCGCCGGTGAGCGGATCGACATGGAGCGCGGCGCGCGGCTGTCGGGCTCGCGCTTCGCCTACCTGCGCGGCGACCTCGTGATGCTCGAGCTGGCGCTCGTGCAGTGGACGATGACGAAGCTGCGCAGCCACGGGTTCGAGCCGGTGCTGCCGCCCGTCCTGGTCCGCGAGCAGGCGCTCTACGGGACCGGCTTTCTGCCCGACACCGAGCAGCAGATCTACCACCTGCCCGCCGACGATCTCTACCTCGTCGGGACGAGCGAGGTCGCGCTGGCGTCGATCCACGCGGGCGAGATCCTCGACGCCTCCGATCTGCCGCTGCGCTACGCCGGCTTCTCGCCGTGCTTCCGCCGCGAGGCCGGGGCGGCCGGCCGCGACACACGCGGCATCTTCCGCGTGCACCAGTTCGACAAGGTCGAGATGTTCTCGTTCGTCGAGCCGAGCGCGAGCGCCGAGGAGCACGAGCGCCTGCTGGCGATCGAGGAGGAGATCCTCGGCGACCTGCAGATTCCCTACCGCGTCGTGAACATCGCCGTCGACGACCTCGGCGCGAGCGCCGCGAAGAAGTACGACATCGAGGCATGGCTGCCCGGCCAGGGCCGCTACCGCGAGCTGACGTCGACCTCGAACACGACCGACTTCCAGGCCCGCCGGCTCGAGATCCGGCTGCGCAACGCGGCCGGGTCAGGCGGCAAGCCGGAGATCGTGCACACGCTCAACGGGACCGCAGTCGCGGTCGGTCGCACGCTGATCGCGCTGCTCGAGAACGGCCAGCGCGAGGACGGTTCGGTGCAGCTGCCGACCGTGCTCGCTGCGTTCGGCGCGCCCGCCGAGCTGCCGCCCGCAGCCGGCGACGGCTGAGCGTTCACGCCGCCGGATCGCGGCTCGCCCACACGAGCGCGGCCATGCCGAGCGCCAGCAGCGCCATCCAACGCTGCTGTGCCGCATCCCAGGCGTCGCTGCCGAGCGGAGCGAGGAGCGCCAATCGCTCGGGCAACAGCGGCGCGACGCACGGACGGCACGATCACGCCGCACCAGCCGACCGGCTCGTCGGGCAGCGCTCGCAGCGCGAGCGCCGACGCGGCGAGCGTCCGCGAGCGTGCTCACCCTGCCGGCGTCGTTCGTCGTCGCGAGCATCGCGACCGAGCCCGCCATCCCCGCGAGGAACAGCGGGGGTGCCTCAGCAGGCGCTGGGCCTCGACGCGCGCGAGCGCCCAGCGGACCGAGCCGTCGCGCGGCGCGGCGGCGCCGGCTGCGGCAGGCGCCGCCGCGATCCCGGGCGCGATCGACGTCGTGCTCACGCGGCCACCGCATCGGCCGCCGCCGTCGGGCCGACGAGCAGCAGGTAGCCGTCCTCGATCGTCGGATCGACGAGCTGCGCGCCGGCCGGTGGGTCGCCGACGTGCCGGTGGCGGCCCTCGGCCGTGCGCCACCACAGCTGTGCCCGTGCGTCGCGGCCGTCGGCGACCCAGACGCGGTCGCGCGCGAGCGCGCTGAGCTGGGCCGGGGTTCCGTCGAACGCGTCGTGACCGTCGCGCAGCACGATCACGCGCTGGCAGAGGGCCGCGCCGTCCTCCGTCTGGTGCGTCGAGACGAGCACGATCCGGCTCTCGCCGAGCTCGGACACGAGCTCGCGAAAGCGCAGCCGCTGCTCGCGATCGAGCGCCGCGCTGGGCTCGTCGAGCACGAGCAGCCGCGGGTCGCCGAGCAGCGCCTGCGCCAGCGCGATCCGGCGCCGCATGCCGCCCGACAGCTTGCGGATGCGTCGTCCGGCGACGTCGCCGAGGCCGACGAGCTCGAGCACGCGGCGCACCTCGCGGTGGCGCGCGCGCGTGTCGGTCATCTCCTTGAGGATCGCGATGTAGTCGACGAACTCGAACGCCGTGAACTGGCGATGAAAGCCCGGCTCCTGTGGCATGTAGCCAGCCGGCGACGCAGCTCCGTACGCTGCGGCGCATCGGATGGATCGAGACCCAGCAGCCCGAGGCGCCCGCTCGTCGGGGCGAGCACGGTGGCGAGCATTCGCATCAGCGTCGTCTTGCCGGCCCCGTTGGGCCCGAGCAGCCCGGTGACGCCGGGGCCGATGCTCAGGCTGAGGTCCGCGACGACGTCGGTCGTTCCGTAGCGCTTGCGCAGCTCGGTCGTCCTGATCGCGGGCTCGCTCATGTGATGCCTCCTCGGCGTTCGAAGCTGTCGCCGTCGCGCCGTAGCACGAGCGCCGCGACGAGGGCGAGCAGCGCACAGCTGATCTGTCCGGCCGGGCCGAAGACGACAAGCGGCTCCTGCGCCAGCCGCCAGCCGGCTGCCGTGACGAGCACCCATGTCGCGGCCAGCGATCCGCAGGCGGCGAGCGGCGGCATGCGCGTCGCGAGCGCGAGGCTCGCGAGCGTCAGACCGAGCGCAGGCGTCAGCCAGGCGGCCGCGGTCCAATGCAAGCCGGGCAGCGCCAGCGCCGCGACGGCGGCCATCGCGGTCGTCGTGACGAGCACCGCGAGCGCACGCAGCAGCAGCAGCGCGAAGCTTCGCATCGGCGCGGCGAGCCCGATCTCGTTCGTCGGCTCGACGTCCGGTCCGTAGGCCAGCGCGACGCCGGCGAGGGGCAGCAGCGGCGCCAGCACGAGGAACCAGTACAGCCCCTCCTCGCGACGGCTCGCCACCCAGACCGCGCCGACGAGCACGATCGCGCAGGCCAGCAGCCAGGACAGCCGCAGCGCCGGGGTCGCGCCGAGCCGCGCGACGTGCTCGGGCACGCGGACGCGCATCAGCCCGGCCTCGACCGGCCCGCGCCGCGGTGCGTCGAGGCGCTGCTCGATCGCATCCCAGGTGGAGATCAGGCGAGCGCCGTCTGCCAACGTCGCGATCTGGCCGCGGCAGTCCGCGCAGGACGGCAGGTGGGCCTCGACGGAGTACGCCTGCAGGGCGTCGATGTCGCCGTTGGCATAGCGCTCGAGCAGGTCGGGCTGCACGTCGACGACGCCCGGATCGGCGCAGCGGCGGGCGGGCCGCAGCGCCAGCCAGGGCGCGTGGCGCTCGTACAGGACGCGCAGAGCCTGGCGGTCGCCGCCGGCGACAGCGACCAGGATCTCGAAGTCGCTGCGCTGTGCGGTCACCGCTGCCCCCATGCCCACCTGTCGGAGCGCGAGCGTAGTGCGGTTCACGCAGCGCCGCGAACCGCGTGCCGCCGGAGGCGCGACTACGCGGACGGGCGATTCGCGAGGTGCGCGATCGCCTTCTCGCGGCTGTCGAAGATCGCGAACGTGCTGTCGAGGTTCGTGATCTGAAAGAGCCGCAGCACGGTCGGATTCGTGCAGACGAGCGCGAGCCGGCCGCCCTCGAGATTGGACACGAGCCGGAGCGCGTTGAGCAGGACGCTGAGGCCGGTCGAGTCGATGAACTCGACGCCGGTCATGTCGAGCACGAGCACGGTCTTGCCAACGAAGATCACGTCTGACAGGCGCTGCGCGAACTCCGGTGCCGTCGAGAGGTGGATCTCGCCGCTGACCCGGATGATCTGGGCGCCGCCCTCCGAGCCCTCGTCCGAGAGCTCGAAGCGGGGGATGACTGGGGACATGGCACGACTATCTCACCTTCCGGTGCCGTCCTGTCAACGCGTATGGTTTCTTATGTGACATCGGACGATGACAACGATCTGACGATCGACGAGCTCGCGCGCAAGATCGGCATGACCGTGCGCAACGTCCGTGCGCACCAGTCGCGTGGCCTGTTGCCGCCACCGGTGCTGCGCGGCCGCACCGGCTTCTACGGCGCCGACCACATCGCGCGCCTGGAGCTCATTCAGGAGCTGCAGACCGAGGGCTTCAACCTCGACCTCATCAAGCGCCTGCTCGACGGCGCGGGCGGTTCGAGCGACCAGCTGCTGCGCTTCAAGCATGCGCTCGCACGTCCGTACACCGACGAGGAGCCGGCCAACGTCGGGATCGCCGATCTGATCGCGCAATGGGGCACCGCCGACCCATCGCTGCTGATGAAGGCGCTTTCGATCGGCCTCGTGCGCCAGCTGCCCAACGGGCGCTTCGAGGTCCCCAGCCCACGGCTCGCGAAGGCCGGTCTCGAGCTGCAGCGGCTCGGCGTCTCGCTCGAGCGCTCGCTCGAGTTCACGGGCAACGTGCGCGAGCAGGCCGACCGCCTCGCACAGACCTACGTCGACCTCTTCCTGGAGACGGTCTGGACGCCGTTCGAACGCGCGGGCCGGCCCGCCGACGGCTGGCCCGACGTGCAGGATGCGCTCGAGCGCCTGCATCCACTGGCCTCCGAATCGCTGCTTGCGGTCTTCGGGATGGCGATGAAGGCCGCCGTCGATCGCGAGTCCGCGCGCGCGTTGAAGCGGATGGCGGGGGACTCGGCGGACCAGTGAACTGCTCGCTGCCGACGCTGCGCGGCGAGCGCGTCGTGCTGCGCGCGCTGCGCGACGACGACGCCGACGAGCTCGCCGACGTCATCGTGCTGCCGGAGGTCGCGCGCTGGTGGGGCTCCAAGCCGCACGACCGCGAACACCACCGCGCCGGCCTGCTCGAGGACGTCGCCGACAACGCCGCGTTCGCGATCGAGGTCGACGGCGCGCTCGCGGGCTGGCTCGGCGTCTGGGAGGAGGACGAGCCCGACTATCGCCACGGCGGGCTGGACATCTTCCTCGCGCCCGCGTACCACGGCGCCGGGCTCGGGCCCGAGGCGCTGCGGCTCGCCGCGCGCTGGCTGATCGACGAGCTCGGCCACCACCGTCTGACGATCGACCCGGCGCTCGCCAACGAGCGCGCGATCGCCGTCTACGAGTCGATCGGCTTCCGCCGCGTCGGCATCCTGCGCGGCTACGAGCGCGGCGCCGACGGCGATTGGCACGACGGGTTGCTGATGGATCTGCTGGCCGCGGAGCTTCGCTAGGGCGTCGATGGCGCCCCCGACGCTGACGCGCACGGAGCTCAACCGCGCGACGCTCGCGCGCCAGATGCTGCTCGAGCGCGCCTCGATCGGGGTGCCGGCCGCCATCGAGCGGCTCGCCGGCATGCAGGCGCAGGAGCCCAAGCATCCGTTCATCGGGCTGTGGACGCGGGTCGCGAGCTTCTCGGCCGACGCGCTGCTCGATGCGTTGCGCGAGCGCGAGGTCGTGCGCGCGACGCTCATGCGCTCGACGCTGCACCTCTTCAGCGCGGCCGACTACGCGGCCCTGCGGCTGTCGCTGCAACCGCCGATGTCGGTTGCGCTGCGCGTGCTCGGCGCGCGGGCGGAGGGCCTGGACGCCGAGCAGGTCGTGCCGGCCACACGCGAGCTGCTGGCGGGCGCCCAGCTGACGTTCGACGCGATCCGCGCCGGCCTGCAGGAGCGATTCCCCGACGTCAACGACCGCGCGCTGGGCTACGCGGCGCGCACGCTCGTGCCGCTCGTGATGGTGCCGGGGGACGGGCGTTGGGGCTATCCGCGCGTGTCCGAGTTCGCGCTCGCCGAGGAGCTGCTCGGAGCAGCGCTCGCGCCGGCCGCGCCCGAGGAGCTCGTCGCGCGCTACCTCGGCGCGTTCGGCCCGGCGAGCGCGGCGGACGTGCAGACGTGGTCGGGCATCGGCGGCATGAAGGCGGTGCTCGACGGGATGCGCGAGCGCCTCGAGCTGTTCGCAGACGAACGCGGACGCGAGCTGTTCGACCTGCCCGACGCGCCGCGGCCCGGCGACGACGTGCCGGCGCCCGCGCGCTTGCTGCCCGAGTTTGACAACCTCGTGCTCGCCTACGACGACCGCACGCGGGTGATCGCCGACGAGCACCGTCCGCTCGTGACGACGAAGAACCTGCGCGTGCGCGCCACGTTCCTCGTCGACGGTCTCGTCGCCGGCACGTGGACGATCGCCGTCAATCGCAAGATCGCGACGCTGACGCTGGCGCCGTTCGGTTCGCTGACCCAGCGCGCGGTGGGGGCGCTGACGGCGGAGGGTGAGCAGCTCGTGCGCTTCGCCGACCCGGAGGCGAAGGACTACGCCGTGG
Organism: uncultured Actinomycetes bacterium; assembly: GCA_963780585.1. Lineage (GTDB taxonomy): Bacteria > Actinomycetota > Thermoleophilia > Solirubrobacterales > Solirubrobacteraceae > CADCVQ01. The sequence continues at coordinate 41,907 of CAWADD010000015.1, read as the reverse complement.
CGGTCGCCGAATGATCGTTCTCGCGTGGCGCTAGCCGGTGCTAGCACAGGGCTAGCGGTCGCTAGCACGTAGTTCCTGAGGACGTCGTTCATCCGGTCCTCCTTGAAGGCTGGTGGCGTGGGGCGCGCCGCTAAGCGATCTGCAGGCCGGAGATCGCGCGTGCGATGACGAGCCGCTGGATCTCCGACGTGCCCTCGAAGATCGTGTAGATCTTCGCGTCGCGGTGCCAGCGCTCGACGGGGAACTCGCGCGTGTAGCCGTTGCCGCCGAGGATCTGGATCGCGCGCTCGGTAGCCCAGACGGCGACCTCGCCGGCCTTCAGCTTGCTCATCGAGCCCTCCGCGGCCGTGAAGCGCTCGCCCGTGCGGCCCATCCACGACGCGCGCCAGACGAGCAGCCGCGCGGCGTCGATCTCCATCTTCATGTCGGCCAGCGCGAACGCGATCGCCTGGTTGCAGATGATCGCGCGGCCGAACTGCTTGCGCTCCTTGGCGTAGTCGAGCGCGTACTCGTAGGCGGCGCGAGCGATGCCGATCGCCTGTGCGCCGACGACCGGACGAGTCGACTCGAACGTCTGCATCGCCGCCTGCGACTTCGAGCGCGCGCCCTCGCGGGCTCGCGCGAGCTTGGCGTCGAGCTTCTCCTTGCCGCCGAGCAGGCAGCGGCCGGGCACCACGCAGTCGTCGAGGAACACGTCGGCGGTGTGCGACGCGCGCAGCCCGTGCTTGCGGACCTTCGTGCCCATCATCAGGCCGGGCGTGTCGGGCGGGATCACGAACGCCGCCTGGCCGCGCGAGCCGAGCGCGCGATCGACGGTCGCGACGACGACGTGGATGCTCGCGATCCCGCCGTTCGTGGCCCATGCCTTCTGTCCGTTGAGGGTCCACTCGTCCTTGGCCTCGTCGTACTTCGCCGTCGTGCGCAAGGCCGAGACGTCGGACCCCGCGTCCGGCTCGGAGACGCAGAACGACGCGACCTGCGGCGCGTCGGGGGTGCCGAAGCACTGCGGGATGAACTCGCCCATCTGCTCGGGCGTCCCCGAGCCGAAGATCGACGCGACCGCGAGCGACGTTCCCATGATCGCCATGCCGAGCCCGGCGTCGCCCCAGAACAGCTCCTCGTTGACTATCGGCATCGTCAGGCCGGTCGGATCGGCATGGAACTGCGCCATCCCCTCGAACCCGTAGAGGCCGATCTTGGCCGCCTCCTGGATGATCGGCCAGGGCGTCTCCTCGCGCTCGTCCCATTCGGCCGCGGCGGGGCGCAGGACGTTCACGGAGAAGCCGTGGACCCAGTCGCGGACGTCGCGCTGCTCGTCGGAAAGGGCGAGCGAGAACGCAGGGATCGCCTGCTCGGTCAGCGCTTGCGCCTCAGCTGGTTGACGAGGAACGTGCGCAGCTTCGGCGCGGGCGGCCGATCCTCGAGCCCGCCAAGGCAGTCATGGCACAGGCAACCGTCGTAGAACTCCGCAAACGCGGCCCGCGTTTCGTCATTGAGGGTCACCTGCTTGCACCAGCAGTTGCCGGTCTCGACGCCGCATTCAAACGGCGTCGAGCAGCGCGGGCAGACGACGGGGCTCATCGAGGACATCGGTACATGTTGACGACCGGCGTAGGGCATCAGCAAAATCGCTCGATCAGCCGAACATCGGCATCGGCGTCGCGCAGGTCGAGCACTCGGGCAGCGGCGCATCGTCCAAGGCCCCGTGGAGCAGCGGGAGGAACCTCGGCAGCGCGTCGAGCGGGACGCCGATCGCCGTCTTCGAGCCGTCGGGAACGATCACGTAGACCTCCTCACCAGCGTCCCGGCACGGCGCGTCGTCGAGATGGATGACGCAGAACACCATCACAGCGGCGGCAGGTCGAGCGGCGTGCAGCACGCGTCGCAGCGCGGGAGCGCCGCCCACGCGCATCCGGGGTCGGCGTTGCGCAAGGCGCGCGCGATGTCGGGCGCGTCGTCGAGTCGTCCGGCGACGGTCAGGGGGCGTCCGCCGGCGGACGCCCAGGCCGACAAGATGACCTCATCTCGGTCGGTCGAGGGGGAGTAGAGGAGTCCGAGCCACATGCCCTCATGAGAGCAGCCGATCACGCGCCGATGCCCGCGTTGCGCGGACTTGTTGCGAGCTCTTCGGTCATTCGTTGCGAATCGCCGCGGCTCGCCGCCAGGAGGCCAGCGGAGGGGGCGGGATTCGAACCCGCGGTCCGCTCTCACGGACTCTGGTTTTCAAGACCAGCGCATTCAACCGCTCTGCCACCCCTCCAGCGCTTCGGACCTCGCGGGGCGCCGCGGCGCCCCGCCGATTGACCCGCCTTTAGACTAGGCGGGACGCGCCTGCCAGGAGAGGTGGCCGAGTGGCTGAAGGCACTCGCCTGCTAAGCGAGTATGGGGATTAAACTCCATCGCGGGTTCGAATCCCGCCCTCTCCGCTACATTGCACGACCCATTGCGCCCGTAGCTCAGCTGGATAGAGCGTCGGTCTACGGAACCGAAGGTCAGAGGTTCGAATCCTCTCGGGCGCGCTCCACTCGTTGCGACAACTCGCCTGCAAACGGGCGGCTTCTCGCTCGTCCTGATGTCCTTGCCCGATGGCAACACAGGGGGCAACAGGGCAACACTCCACGGCGTTGAGGACCACGTCGCATCCGGGGGTCTACCGCCGAGGGTCTCGATGGGTCGCGGTCTACCGCGTCGACGGACGCCAGCGCAAGGAGTTCGCGGCGACGTTTCGCGAGGCGCGCGAGATCAAGATCCGGCGCACCGCGGAGGCGGCCGATCGGCGCGCCGGGCCAACACTGCACAGCTACGCGCTGGAGTGGATCGACCACTACGCTGGCCGCGGCGCCCACGACGTGATCAACGACCGGACCCGCCGCGAGTACCGGCGGCTGCTGATCACCTACGCGTTGGCGTACTTCGAGCCCGACTCGCGCCTGCGCGATATCGACGAGCATCAGGCCCGCGGATTCGTCGACTGGCTGTGCCGACTGACCGACGAGGACGGTCACCGGCTCTGCGATCGGTCGGTGCGCAACGCCGTGCTGCCGCTGCAGTCGTGCCTGCGTCACGCCGCCCGGGCGGGCCTGCTTGGCGATCGTTCGGAGCCGATGATCCTGCTTCCGCGGCGTCGCCGCGGGCGCGCCTATGAGTTCGACGAGCGACGTTTCCTGACGCGGGAGCAGCTTGCGCGGCTGCTGGCCGAGATCCCCGATCAGTGGCGGCCGCTCTTCGAGTTGCTCGCATCGACCGGCCTTCGGATCTCCGAGGCGATCGGCCTGCGGATCATGGACGCCGACCTCGACGCAGCGCAGCCGCGGATCCATGTTCGTCGCGCGATCGTCAACGGTCAGCTCACCGGCCCGAAGTCCCGACACGGCCGGCGCACGATCCCGATCAGCCACGAGCTCGCCGAACGGCTCACGGAGCTCGCCCTCGATCGCGACGAGACCGAGCTGATATTCGTGGGCGCCCAGGGTGCCGTGCTGCGACCAGGCAACCTGCGCTATCGCGTGATGATCCCCGCGGCAGAACGCGCGGGCGTGCCATGGGCGCGCTTCCACACCCTGCGCCACACGTGCGCGGCCCTGCTCATCGACGCCGGCGCCAGCCCGCTTCGCCTGCAGCGCTGGATGGGCCATCACTCCGCCGCGTTCACGCTGGACAACTACGGCCACCTGATCAACGACAGCCTCGGTCCGCACCTCAACCTGGGAGCCGCCCTCGTCTGAGGCGGCGGCCGACGACACGGTGGTCCTCATCCAAGCCCTCATGCCTGGGGGCGGATCTTGACCTCGAGTCGGTCGCTGAGCTCGATCTCGATCAGCGCGCGTCCGTCGGGCCCGGCGGTGGTCGTGTCGTGGAGGGCGCCCTGGAGTGTGTAGTCGTGGCCGGGGTTGAGGCGCTCGATCGCGAGCGTGGTCCTGCCGCCGCCGTCTCCGGGTCGGAGGACGAGCTCGAGCGCGTGGCCGTCGGTCACGGCTCGGGCGACGAGCACATCAGGGTAGGCGGCTTCGGCGAGGATCGGCCCGGTGCGCCAGTGGTCGGGCACGACGCCGCGGATGAGGTCGCGCATCGCGCCTTGGCGGGTGTGGCGGGCGAGCGTGTGGGTGCCGTTGGTCAGCAGCGAGCAGCTGGCGTACTGGCGCACGCCGTTGTGGCGGACGATGTCGTAGCTGTGGTCCAGCGCGCGTTCCAGGCCGGCGGCGCTGTCGTCGTCGCCGAGCTCCTTGGCGGCGTGCATCGCGGTGGCGAGGGTGAAGCCCTGGCCGCCCGCGACGTTGTAGTTGCCGATGTCGAGCTTGTCCCAGACGCGGCCTCTGAACGTGAGGCGATCGTCGACGGCGACCGCCCGCGCGCGCAATGCGCTCCAGGTCTGCTCGGCGAGGTCGGGCATCGCGCCGTTCAGCCAGTAGGCCATGCAGGCGTCGTAGCCGAGCGTGGGTGGTGAGATCGCGACGCCGAACTCGGTGCGCCCGGGCGCCCAGCGTGAGTCCTTGCGCAGCCATTTGTCCTTGATCCAGCGCTCGCGCATCTCCTCGACGAAGCTGCCGGTCAGGTTGGGATCCAAGCCGAGAAGTCTCCGTAGAACCGGGATGGCTCATAGAGCGCCCAGCTGCCACGCTGCTCACGCTCTAGAAGGGCGGCATCAAGCAGCTGCTTGAGGTGGTGGCTGACGGTCGACTGGGACCTCTCGCAGTGAGGCGGCAGCCGCCCTGCCAGGGCCTCCGGCAGGTGGTCACAGCGGCCAGGTCGGGCTCGAGACCGCGCCTGGCATGGCCTTCTCCCAGAGCCCGCCGAGACGTTTGAGGTCACGCGCGTCGAGGTGGGCGAAGAGCGTCTCGCGGACGACCCGGTGATGGGTGACCTGCGCCTCGCGCAGGCGCCCGCGCCCCTCGGGTCTGAGCCCGACGAGGAAGCTGCGGCGGTCGTCGGGGTTAGGGACGCGCTCGAGCAGCCCGAGCTTGGTGAGGCGGTCGACCGAGCGCGAGATGCCGCTCGGGCTAAGGTTGCGGCGCAGTCCTAGCTCGCCGATCGGGAGCCGGTGCTGCGGCGCCGTCACCAGCGTGATGAGGAGGCCGTACGCGTCGATCCCGACACCGTGCTCCGCGGTCAGCTGCCGGTCGAGCTCCCGGAAGACGGTCGAGTGGACGCGGAGCATCCCTCGCCACGCGGCGAACTCGTCGGCCGAGAAGGGATCCGGCTCGGCGGCCGCGTTCAACTGTAGGGGCGACTTGGTCATGAACTACTTGACTCGCGCAAATACATGGCCTACTGTTTGCATCACGCAAATACTTTACCGTCTTCACCAAGGAGGCAGAAGGTGACCACCACCAGCAGCACACCGTCGAAGGTCCTGGCGCCGGACGAGGGGATGCGCCTTCCGTCGGGTCCCGGCCGGGATCTGATCTTCAAGGTCACCGGCCAGGACACCCGCGGCGCGATCGACTACTTCATTTGCGAGGTCGCGCCGCACGGAGGGCCGCCGCTGCACGTGCACCACGACCGCGACGAGACCGTCCACGTCCAGCGCGGCCGCTTCAAGGTCAGGGTGGGCGAGGAGGATTACGTCCTCGAGGCCGGCGGCTTCGTGTACATGCCGATGGGGCTGCCGCACGCGTTCCTGAACCTCACCGATCAGCCGGCTGAGCTGATCGTCACGTACGCGCCGGGCGGCGGGCACACGTTCTTCGAGGAGCTCGGGCCCGCGACCAGGACGGCGAACCCCGACCGGGCCGAGATCGCGGCGATCTTCGAGCGCCACGGGATGACCCTCCTCGGGCCGCCGCTCAGCGCCGATTGAGCGCCGATGCGCGTCCTCTTCACCACGACCCCCGGACGCGGGCACTACCTCGCGATGACCCCGCTCGCGGCCGCGTGCCGCGAGCGGGGTCATGAGGTGCTGTGGGCGACCGCCGAGGCGGCGTGCGAAGGGCTCCGTGCGCGCGGGTTCGAGGCGGTCGCCGCCGGCCTGCCCGAGGGTGCGACTTCGGGTGGTCGAATCTTTCCCGACCGGGCCGGCCCGATGCTCGAGCAGCTGCTGCCGGTCGTCAGCGAGTGGGAGCCATCGCTGCTGGTCTGCGACGGCGTCGAGTACGCGGGCCCGATCGCCGCAGCGCTCGCCGGTGTACCGAACGCGACCCATGCGTTCGGCTCGCCGATGCCGCAGGCCGTGATCGACGACGCGGCGCAGGCGATGGCGCCGGTCTGGCGGGCACACGGCCTGGAGCCGGCGCCCCACGCCGGTCTCTTCGATCACGTCTACCTCGACATCTACCCGCGGAGCCTTCAGGCGAGTGGCGTGCCGGCCGGGACGACCGTGCAGCCCATGCGCCCGGCGCCGGTCGTGACGCCTGTCCCGGATCGCAGCGTGCCGCTTGTGTACGTGACCTTCGGGACGGTCTTCGGCCGCGACCTCAGCGGCCACCGCACGGTGCTCGAGGGGATCGCAGACCTGCCGCTGAAGGTGCTCGTCACGCTCGGCCCGGGCGCCGACCCCGCGGGCCTCGGGGATCAGCCGCCCAACGTCGAGATCGCCGAGTTCGTCCCGCAGGCCGAGATCCTCCCTCGCGCGGTCGCCGTGGTGTCACACGCCGGATCAGGCACGTTCCTCGCCGCCCTCGCCGCCGGCCTTCCGCAGCTCCTCCTGCCGCAAGGCGCCGACCAGTTCCGCAACGCCGCCGCCGGCACTGCGGCCGCGGCCGCCATCCGCATCGACCCCGAGGCCGTCGATGCCGCTGCGGTGCGGCAGGCGCTCTTGCGACTGCTCGACGAACCGGGCTACGCCGCGGCAGCGGCGCGCGTACAGAGCGAGATCAGGGCGATGCCTGCCCACGGCGAAGTCATCGCCGAACTCGAGCGCCTCACCGACCGGCGGCCGGTGACCACCCACCCCTGAGTCAACGAACCCATCTCATGTTCAGCACGACCTCAGAGCTCGACGTGATCGCGTTCGCCATTTCCTGCGCGAACGCCGACCGCAATGCACGCCGGGTCCGCCCGTCCGAGCGCAAGAAGGGACGGGCGCGGACGGCAGTCACCGCAGCGTCGCGGGCGGTCGGCACAGCCGCAGCGATGGCGCTCGTTGCGTCGCCCAAGCAGATCTGCCGAACAACGCGAGCACCTGATTGAACCGAGCCTCGGGGCCGTCCTGAGAAAGCCCGAAAGGCCCACCGCCTGATCCTGACCGATGGCGAGACCCGGACTCGAACCGGGGACACCACGATTTTCAGTCGTGTACTCCAGCAGCTGACCCGCTGCCTGGGCCGAGCCGATCGCGCGGGCCGCAGAGGCTCCGAAAGCAATCGCCTCATGCTCGTCGGCCACCCCGCCCCGGTCGCCGGTCGGATCTCCGTTGACCAACGCCGGCCCAAAGGTCGCCGCGGGCGTGCGTGAGGACGCGGATTTTTTGGCGCCTTTTTGGCGCCCCTGGCCACTGGATTCGGCTTGTTAGAGCCAAATCTGGCGGCTACGCCTCCTACGGAACCGAAGGTCAGAGGTTCGAATCCTCTCGGGCGCGCTACGTCTCAGTCGTCTGATCGCCTGTGTTGACGGGCGATCGCAGGGTCCAGCGGTCCGTCGGCGAACTCCTCAGGGTGACAACGAGGGTGACAACGACGGCCGGTGGGTAGATGGCGGCGCCGCTGAAGCGGACCTCCACGCCCGGCGTCTACGCGCGCGGTTCGCGCTGGGTGGCCGTCTACCTCGAGGCGGGCCGTCAGTGCCGGCGATCTGCGGCCACGTTTCGCGAGGCGCGCGAGATCAAGATCCGCGCCACGGCCCACGAGGCCGCGCGCCGGGCCGGGCCGACCCTGCACGGCTACGCGCTCGAATGGGTCGATCACTACGTCGGGCGGGGTGCGCATGACGTCATCAACGATCGCACGCGGCGCGAGTACCGCCGCCTGCTGATCACCTACGCGCAGACCTACTTCGCGCCCGAGGAGCGCCTCGGCGACCTCGACGAGCAACGTGTTCGTGGGTTCGTTGACTGGCTCTGTCGCCAGCACGGACCCGACGGACACAGGCTTTGCGACCGCTCGGTGCACAACGCCGTGCTCCCGCTGCGCGCCTGCCTGCGCCACGCCGCCGGCGCCGGTTTGGTGGTCGGCGACGTCGGCGCCCACCTCGTGCTTCCCCGCCGCCGACGTGGGCGCGCCTATGAGTTCGACGAGCGGCGCTTTCTGACGCGCGCGCAGCTCGCGCGGTTGCTGGACGAGATCCCCCCGCAGTGGCACTCGCTGTTCGAGTTGCTCGCGTCGACGGGCCTGCGGATCTCCGAGGCGATCGCCCTGCGCGTGATGGACACGCCGCTGGACACCGACTTGCCGTGCGTCCACGTGCGCCGCGCGATCGTCGACGGGCAGCTGACTGCGCCCAAGTCACGCCACGGTCGGCGCACGATCCCGATCAGCACCGACCTGGCCGAGCGATTGCGCCCGCTCGCGTCCGGTCGCAGCGAAACCGAGCTGCTCTTCGTCGGCGCGCACGGCGCCGCTCTGCGGCCGGGCAATCTGCGCTACCGCGTGCTCATCCCGGCGGCCCAGCGTGCCGGCGTTCCCTGGGCCCGCTCTCACACCCTGCGTCACACGTACGCGGCGATGCTCATCGACGCCGGCGCCAGCCCGTTGCGACTGCAGCGCTGGATGGGGCACCATTCCGCTGCGTTCACGCTGGACACTTACGGCCACCTGCTTCAGGACGATCTTGGCCCGTACCTCGACATTGCTGGCGACCCGGGATGAGCGGCGCCCAGCTGGATGCGGTCATCGATCAGCTGCTTCTGGTCGCCGGCGATTACCGCCATGACGATCCCGAACGACGGCTGACCCGGGAGCGTGCTACGGCCTGGGTCTCGCAGTTTCCCGTCGCGGAGCGCTACGACATTCTCAGCGAGACCCTCCGTCTCGTCGAGCACGCGTACGTCTCACACGGGATGGCGACGAATCTCCTCACGCGGTTCCTGCGCAAGGACCTCTTCGGTGGCTCCACGGTCCACAGCCACTGCAAGAAGGAGCTGGCCCGCACGGGGTGGCTTGTGACCCAGCCCGAGTCGTCGTCGCAGGCCGACCTCCTGCACCTCCTTGACGAGGTGCTCGACCACAGCTTCCGAGGGCTTGCCCGAACCCGCGCGAACCACGAAGCAGCACGCTACGTGCTTCTCGACGACGCCCTGTTCACCGGGTACACCGTCATCGGTGGTCTGCTGGCCGATCACCACGGCAAGCGAGTGACCGACTGGACGCCGGCCGACGCGGAGATCTGGGTAGTGGTGCCCGCCTGCTTCAAGGAGGGCTGGGCGGAGGCCAAGAAGTACCTGAACCCGTACCTGCAGGGTCGGCGACTGGAGCGCCATTGCCACCGCGATCTTGAGCTCAGCGGTCGGGAAGGCTCGGCACACGACGTGCTCTGGCCCACCGAGGCCGCCATCCGTAGCCTGGCCAACCCTGCCGTAAATGCATACGTGGCCGAGGAGCAGGCGGCCCTGGACGAGAAGTGCCCAGGGCGGTCGATCTTTCGCGAAGGCGCGCTCGCATCTGATCCTGGAATGTTCTCCTCGATCCAACGCCGTGATCTCATCGAAGCTCGTTTCCTCGAGGCCGGCGTGCGCATCCGAGCCGAGAGCGATCACGAGCTCCGCGCCGACGATCGTCCGCTGGGCTTCGAGAAGCTGAAAGGGCTTGGCTTCGGCGCCCCAGTATCACGTACCGCAACGCGCCGAACAACGCTCCGCTCGTGCTCCACGAAGGGCCCCTCGCGCTGTTTCCGCGATCCAACCGTCATCGAGCCACCTGAGGAGGCCGCGGTCGGCACGGTCAGCGCGACGGTGATCGCAGCGCGTCCAGCAGCCAGCGTCCGTCGACCCGACGCCACGGGAAGTCATCGGGCTCAAAGCAGTGGCGGATGAAGTGGCCGAAGGTCACGGCGCGCAAGCGGTGCTCGCCGTGCTCATACTCGTGTTCGGTGCCGTCGGGCACGATGTCGCGATCGTCGCTGATGAGGTAGGCGCTGTCGGCGAGCAGTGCGCCGAGGATGATCGGGTCGTCGGTCGGATCGCGGGTCAGGGCAGGGGCGGTTGCGGGATCAAACGGCGGCGGACCGACGACGCAGATCGCCTCGAGCTGGCGTCGCAGACGGGGCACGTCCTCTTGCCGGAGGGCCGGGTCCAGGCGGTGGCCGATCTCGCGCAGCTTGCGTTCGTGCTCGTCGAACAGCGTGGCGAACCCTGCGGCGACGTAGGTGTCGGGTGTGTTGGACGGGAGCAGCTCAACGAGACGTGCCCGTCGGCGCTCGGCTTCATCGATTGCGGTGTCGAAGACGTCGAGGCCGTGGACCTGACCGCCTTGGCTTTCGGCGATCTCGGTGAGCAGGTCGCGTTCCATGCGCAGATGCTCGGCGCGGTAGCTGACTGCACCGAACGCGAGCACGACCAGCAGCTTGCGGGGAAGGCCTGAGGGCGAGAGCATCGCCGGCAGAGCGACGCTGGTGTCGAGGGTGATAAGCGGCACGCCCGTCGCACGCTAGGCGTGACGATGGACGGACTACACGTCGTCGGCGATCGCCGCACGCACGGCGTCTTCAGCCACATCGGCGTGGCGCTCGTCGAGCTCGGCGAGTTCGGCGGCGAGATCGTGGGTCCCCTGCAGCGATGCGAACAGGGCGCCCTGAGGAATGCGCAGCCCGCCGCTTGGCAGCTTGACGTAGGGGACCTTCTCGGCGGTGATCCAGCGGCGGATGGTCTTCTCGGAGACGTTGAGCAGCGAAGCGGCCTGGGCGACGGTGAGCAGTTGTGGGCGAGCGGTGGTCTGGCGCATGGCGAGAACGATCCCTTGAGTGCTGACGGAGTAGCGACGGCTCCGGCAACACGATAGCCCAGATCAGGACATTTTTGGACATCTGTTCTGGCCAGACGCGAGCGGCCGGGCGCGGGCACAACCCCTGCGAGCTCCACGTCGTCCAGGCTTTCTGGCGCTTTTTTGGCGCGCCCAGGCGCCCGGATCCCTGTGTTTGCTGGGGTTTCTTGCTGAGCGCGTCGGTCTACGGAACCGAAGGTCAGAGGTTCGAATCCTCTCGGGCGCGCTCCGTTCTCCTGGGGGGTCGATCTCTTCGCTGCGGCCGCGGGTCCACGCGATGACGCGTTACGCGCCGACGACAGTGAGCCCGAGGGCGCGTGCCGCCTGGGCCTGGCGGACATCGAAGGTGAGGAACGGCACGGCGGGCCCGCCGATGCGTTGCGCCGCCGCGAGGTGCAGTGCATCGAGGCTCCGCACGCCCGTGACTTCGGCGATCGCGGCCGCGGCCTCGCAGGTCGTCGCGTCGAGCTCGACCAGGGAGATCGCGTCGAGGTCGCGAGCGAAGGCCGCGCGCGCTCCGGCAAGCACGCGGCCGTCGAGCAGGCGTGCGAGGTTGCGACGCACCTCGACGATCGTGTGACGCGCCGTCAGGAGCGAGGGGTCGCTCTGCAGCAGCGCTTCGGCATTGTCGGAGTCTGGCTCGTCGACGTAGCGCTTGAGCAGTGCGCTCGAGTCGACGTAGAGGCTCACTCGCCGCGGTCCTCGGCCAGGCTGTCGAGAACCCGGGTGTCGGCCTTCACGCGCGCGACCGGGCCCAGGCGCTCCCCCGAACCGGGAGTGATCCAGCCGGCGGCGACGCCGTCGTCGATGTTGCCGCGGCCGGGGAGCGGGCCCAGCAGCGCCTTCGGACGCCCGCGGTCGGTGACTCGGACGAGCTCGCCCCGCTCGGCCCGGTCGAGGTACTCGGACAGGCGCTGCTTGAGCTCTCGGATGCCGACATCGGCCATGTAGATATCTTATCGCAATGATGTGTACACATTGCGCCTCACGTCTGCGACGAGGCAACGGAACGCGCGCTGGCGTGCAGGTTCGCCAGCGCCGCAAGCGCGCGCTCGATCTGGGTTCATAGGGGACAGACGAAGGCCAGGCGCGCGCCCGTCGTCGTGTCGTCTCCGGCCGGTGGCCGAGCCGGGGTCCACGTTTCCGGCCCCGAGGACGTTGGGCGAGGAGACGGACCATGTCGAGGCGACCGATCCCGTCCGGGTGGCGCTCAACGCTCAAGGCACCGGTCTCGGCGCATACCTCAGCTCCGGCGGCAACGGCGGAGCAAACGGCCACGTCGCGATCGTACGACTGAGGGCTCTGGTCCCTGACGGCGTTGGAGGATTCCCCTGATGCTCATCTGTCAGCCTGCTGCGGCGCGGCGGGTAGGCGCACCGTGACGCAGAGCCCCCCAGCGGCCCGCGGGGTGAGGGTGAGGGTTCCGTCGTGTGCCTGGACGATGCTCTTCACGATCGCCAGGCCGAGGCCGACGCCCGCGTGGTCGGTGCGTATGCGTCGGGTGCCGCGCTGAAACGGTTCGTCAAGCGTGGCAACCAACTGCGGGGTGAGCTTCTCGCCGGTGTTCTCGACGGTGAGCACCGCGCTCTTGGGGTGCACGCTGGTCGTGACCCACACGGTGCCCTGCTCAGGCAGGTTGTGGACGATCGCGTTGTGCACGAGGTTCGTAGCCATCTGCAGCAGGAGGGCGGGTGAGCCGATCGTGGGGGTGATGTCGCCGGAGGTCTCGATGGTGGCGCCGCGTTGTTCTGCGAGCGGGAGGAGCGTTTCGGTCGCTTCCTCGGCGATGAGGGACAGATCGGCGTGTTCTCGGGCGAATGACCGCTGGTCGGCGCGGCTGAGCAGGAGCAACGCTTCGGTGAGATCGATCGCTCTCGTGTTGACGAAGTGGAGGCGTTCGAGGAGCTCGCCGTTGTCGCGGTCCGGATCGTTGCGGCCCACATCGAGCAGCGTTTGCGTGATCGCCAGCGGGGTGCGCAGTTCGTGGGAGGCGTTGGCTGCGAACCGCTGCTGTTCGGCGACGTGCGCTTCGAGCCGCGCGAGCATGGCGTCGAAGGCGTCGGCGAGTTCGCGGAACTCATCTCTGCGGCCGGGGAGCCGGATTCGGTGCGAGAGCGATCCGGTCGCGGCCGTGCGTGTGGCGTCTGTGATGCGAGTCAGAGGGGCCAGCATCTGGCCGGCGAGAAGCCACCCTCCCACGAGACCGAACACGAGCAGGAACGCCAGCATGATGGTCACCTTCGGAGCGAACGCGCGCAAAAGGTCGGAGCGGGACGGGCTGAAACCACCGGGACCGAATTGCCCCACGCCGTCGGGTACGTAGCGCAGCAGGAACACCCACACGACGGCGAGCAGCAAGGCACCTGCGAGCATGAGGAAGCCGGCGTAGCTGAGGGTGAGCTTGAGGCGAACGCTCAAACCTGGGGCTCTATCCACGGTCGTCCCCCTCGCGCCCGGCGTCTGGTTGAGTGTCGATGCGATAGCCGGCGCCGGCAACGGTGGCGATGATCGCCGGTTCGCCGAGCCGTTTGCGCAGTCCCGAGACCGTGATGCGGACAGCGTTGGTGAACGGGTCCGCGTTCTGATCCCACGCCCGTTTCAGCAGTTCCTCGGCGCTGACGACACCGCCTTCGGCAGCGACGAGCACCTCGAGCACCGCGAACTGCTTGCGGGTCAGCGCGACGTAGCGGCCGTCGCGGTAGACCTCGCGCCGGAACGGATCCAGCCGCAGGCCTGCGATCTCCCGCACCGGCGGCCTGTTGTGCGCGCGCCTGCGGTCGAGCGCTCGGAGACGCAGGACGAGCTCCTGGAGCTCGAACGGCTTGGTGAGGTAGTCGTCGGCGCCGAGCCCGAACCCGGTGCTCTTGTCATCGAGACGATCGGCGGCGGTCAGCATCAGGATCGGCATGCCGCTGCCGGAGGCGACGATGCGCTTGGCGATCTCGTCTCCGGAGGGCCCGGGGATGTCGCGGTCGAGGACGGCGATGTCGTAGGCGTTGACGCCCAGCAGCTCCAGAGCGGTGTCGCCGTCGCCTGCGATGTCCGCCGCGATCGCCTCCAGGCGTAGGCCATCGCGGATCGCTTCCGCCATGTAGGGCTCGTCCTCGACGATCAACACGCGCACGCTCCGATGCTACGAGCCGGCGCATATCGTCGGCATATCGAAAGCCACATACGTGCTGGCAACACCACGCTGCCTTCAATCGAGGCGTGGCCTACAGCGAACCAGTACGAACAACGACCCGCCGGATCCGGATTCGCAGGATCCGTGTCGCCGGCCTGCTCGTCGTCTTCGCAGCGATCGCCGCAGCCCCCGGCTACCAGTTGCTGGCGTCCGCGTCGTCTACGGCCGCATCGCGCATCGACGTCCTTCGCAGCGATCACCGTGGCGCGCTAGGCGAGGCTGACGGAGCCGTCCCCGACGGCACGACGGTCTTCGATGACGAGATTCAGGGTGTCGCCAAGCTCGACGCTGATCTGCTCGGTGCCGTGCGCCAAGCCGCAACCGATGCCGCGGACGACGGGGTCGAGTTCTACGTCGACAGCGGCTGGCGTTCCCCGGAGTACCAGGAGCAGTTACGGCATGAGGCGGTCTCGAAGTACGGCTCAGAAGAGGAAGCTGCCCGCTGGGTGGCCAGCCCCACCACGTCTGCTCACGTGTCGGGGGACGCGGTCGACGTCGGGCCCTCCGATGCCACGGCGTGGCTGTCCGAGCACGGCGCCGCGTACGGGCTGTGCCGGATCTACGGCAACGAGCCCTGGCACTACGAACTACGCCCCGACGCTCGCGATCACGGTTGCCCTCCCATCTACGCCGACCCTACGCACGATCCAAGGATGCAGCAGTGACCAGCGGAGCCCGGAGGGGCGGATATCGAACACTAGACTCGCGGCGGTGCCGTTCACGCTCAGGAACCTCAAGCGGGATCTGGAGGATCTCGGGTCCAACTTCGACGGCGCGCTGGACCTGGAGTTCCGTCTCGCGAGCAAGGCGCTCGAGCTCGAGCAGTCCGGCCTCAGCTACCAGCGCATCCCGCCCGACTATCGCTTTCCGTACGGCCACACGCACAAGCAGCAGGAGGAGCTGTACGTGGTCGTGCGCGGGAGCGGGCGGATGAAGCTCGACGACGAGATCGTCGAGGTCGAGCAATGGGACGTGGTGCGCGTCCCGCCCGGTACGTGGCGAGGCTACGAGGCCGGGCCGGAGGGCCTCGAGATCCTCGTCTTCGGCGCGCCCAATCTCGGCGAGGATCCGCGCGAAGACGTGGAGGGTCAGCGCGACTGGTGGGCTGACTAGCGCGAGCTCACCGCGCGTGACGCGCGGATGCCGACGAGGAGAAATCGTCGATCAGCCCGGCCAGGTGCTCCGGCGCGTCGAGCATCGAGAAGGTCCGGGCGCCCAGCGGTCTGGCGCAGTCCGGTCCTATCGGCCCCAACGTTCGACGTCCTCCGTGTGGCTGAGCAGGATGTGCACCTCGCAACCCGCCCGCACGCGTTCGGCGTGGAACACCATGCGCGCCTCGACGTCCTCGGGCTTGCGGAAGAGGCAGGTGGCGCAGTAGTGCGGGGGGTCGTCGCCGAAGCGCTCGAGCTGTGCCGCGTCGGGCCGCGGTGGTTGCTCCTCGCCTGCGTCGGGGTCGAAGCGGTAGTACAAACAGCACGAGCCGCGGTGCTTGATGAGGACCGGTCCGCTCGCGGCGTCGGCGAGCCAGAAGTCGGGGGTGTGCTTCCACGGCGCGCCCGCGACGTGCAGGAGCCGCTCGGTCGCGCCGATCACCGCATCGATCGGGATCTGTGGCTCGGCGTCATGCAGCGGGTAGGCCGCGCCGCCGACGCTGTCGGCGACCTGCGCCCACAGACCCGTGCGGCCACGGCGCGACCGCGTAGCGAGCAGCTCGATGATCGGCGTGCACGCCCGGGCGATCTCCGCGACCGCTTCGGCCTCCAGCGACGCTCGATCGGGGAGCGTCTCGACGGCCGGGCGCCCGCACCACGGATGACCCGTCGCCACCGCGACCTCGGCGGCCGTGCCGAGGCGAGCGTCAGCGCACCATCCGTGCCGGCGGCGCAGCACGCTCAAGACTCCCGGCCGCGATGCCCACACGAGCACGCCGTCGCGCAACATCGCCGACGCGATCACCCACGCGACGTACCCCGCGTTCCAGCCGGCCAGCATCGTCAGCGCCGCCCGCTCCGGCGCGCCATCGCAGCGGCGCATGTGACTGACGATCGCGTCCAGCTCCTCGCTGCTGAGCCCCTCGCCGGGGCCACCCCATGCCCCGTCTACGCAGTCCTCTGCCTCATCTCCGACCAGCGGGCGTACCCGCTCAGCGAACCAGTCCTCCAACCCGGCATCGTGCAGCTGCGCGGGCAGCGCGACCGGGATCGTGTGATCGCCGGCCGCCTCGCCTTGCGGCACGGAAAAGCGTTCCACGTCGATGGCGGCGATCGTAGATCATGGTCCGTCGGCGACGCCCAGGCCCGCACGCCCGTAACTGCGTGCCTTCGCGTACGAGTAGCCTTCGCGCACGCGAGTTCTCGGCGGACAGCCCACCAGCTGCGACGCCGGTAGGGCGCGGGCTGCGCAGGGGTTCTCCCCGTCTCCTTCCGGCTTTCGCGCAGCCCGACCCTGGGAGGGAGACGGACCAGGGAGCACTGATGAACGAACGCGTTACCGACGCCGAGGTCTCTCGTGGGTCAAACGGAGCGGCGATCTCCAACCTGACGGTGCGCCTGCTGAGCCAGTACACCGGTCGCGGGCCCACAAAGGCGCGGACGTTCTTCAACGACGACATGGTCACCGTCCTGCTGCAGGACACGCTGACCAAGGCCGAGGTCACCCTCGTCAACAACGAGCGCGAAGACCTCGTCCTGGAGACGCGCAAGAGCTTTCAGGAGGTGATGGGCGACGATCTGGTCGCCGGCGTCGAGCAGGTCATGCAGCGCAAGGTGATCGCCTTTCTCAGCGCCAACCACATCGATCCCGATGTCGCGGTCGAGACGTTCATCCTCGCGCCCGCAGACCAGCAGCCGGCAGCGCGGTAGAGACTGCTCGGGAAGTACCGCACAGGCTTGGGTATGGTGGCTGCAGAGGCCGAACGCTGCATGCAGCCGCCGGTCCGGCCAGCACGACGGGACGGGAGCCTGGACGGGCGTACTCGGACCATCGCCGTAGACAGATGCGGCATGTCCAACTCCGACACAACCCGGCCCCGTGCAGAGTTCGTCTACGAGCTCGACTATCTGACGATCTGCTCGGCGCGCCACCGCGGCACGCACACGCTGTCGCTCACCGGAGAGCTCGACCTCGCGAACACTCCCGACGTCGAGGCCGAGCTGATTCGCATCGAAGCGACCGACGCAACGAAGATCGTGCTCGATCTCAGCGGACTGGAGTTCATGGGTACCTCGGGCATCCGGCTCGTCGTCGCTGCCGACGCCAGATCGCGCGCCGACGCCAACCGCCTGATACTCATGCGGCCACCTACGACCGTCCTGCGCGCCTTCGCGAACGCCGGCGTCGTCGGGCTGCCATTCGCCGACTGACGAACGATCACGTCGAGAACGCGAGCCGCGTCCCCGCGTGCACCTCGGCGCGCATGTTGCGCGCCATCATGCGCAGCGCCGCGTCGGCGAGCTTCGCGTCGATGTGCGCCACAGCGTCGCTCGGTATCGCGATCTCGAAGCGGCGCACGTAGGCGTCGAGCGCGCTGTAGAGGATGCACTGCTCGGTGACCTGACCGCAGAGCACGATCCGCGAGGCGCCGAGCTGGCGCAGCAGATACTCGAGCGGCGTCTCGTAGAAGACCGAGTGCCGCGCCTTGATGACGAAGCTCGCATCGTCCGGAGGTCGAAGCGGCGCGACGAGTTCAGGATGGCGCCCTGCCAGAGCGGTCTCCAAGAGCTCGCCGCTCGACGAATTCCAGTCCCCGTAATTGTCGTTGACGTAGACGATCGGCACGTCCTCGTCACGCGCCCGCGCGAGGAGCGCCGCGATCGGCTCGACGACCGCGCGCATGTTCGTCGCAAGCGTCTGCGCGTCCTCGTGCTCGTAGGGATTGAGGACGTCGACGACGATCAGCGCGCTCGTCAAGGCAGGTTCGTCTGTCACGCGGTGAGCGCGGTCAGCTCAGCGTCCGGCGTGTTGGCGATCCGCGCGGCACGCGCCTTGCTCATGCCTTGCTTGCGAAGTCCTTCGTACTGCATGTCGTCTTTGACGCTCGAGCCGTGGTCCTTGGCCATGGCCGCCTCCTCTCGTGTCGGTGTGTTTCACCACCTGCGGTACCCGGATATCCGCCGCGGGCCTCGCCCGAAGTCGATCTCGAATTTAGAGCTGAGCGGCAGCGGGTACGTCGATCGTCGGTGGTTCCCGCCTGTGATGAGCAATTGCGCGTCCAGCTCCCAGCGCGGGCGCAGAGCATCACGTCGTTGCGTCGCGCGGTGCTGAATTTCGCTGCCGGCTGTGGCGCCTCGGCTCGCCGGTGCGAAGACATCGCGCTCGGCGTTTCGGAGGCCCTGACCAACGCGGTCTTGCATGCCTACGCCGATGATCCGCGTCCCGGCGAGATGGCCGTGCGGGCGTGGCTGCGTGAGCGGTCGCTCGAGGTCGTGGTCAGCGACGCGGGCAAAGGCATGCAGTCGCGCGCTGACAGCCCCGGACTTGGACTCGGGCTGTCGCTGATCGCGCACGTGAGCGACCGGGTTCTCATCGAGGACGCGATGCCAGGCGTGCGCGTGCGCATGACGTTCGCGATCGAGTGACGCTCTTGGCGCGACGACGTCACCTGCCGCACTTGATCGACCGCGCTTCGATTGTTTAGGATTCCGTCTGTCCGTGCGTTCGGAAGGGCGCGCGGTCTCGAGTAGATCCGGGGACGCCTGTCTGCCCCGCACGAGGGTAGGGGCAGGACCCGCGAGATTCCTGTGAGGTGATTGTGGATGATCGCGGACGCCTCAAACCAGCGCGGGCCTCTGCGTGCTGCGCAGGTCATAGAACTCGGCGTGCTGCGGGTGCACTCTGAACGTGAGGGCGCCGTTCACACCGTCGAGTTGTCAGGAGAGCTCGACTTGGCCGGAGCCCCGGGCGTCGAGGAGGAGCTCAAGCGCATCGAGGCCACCGACGCCGGCGTGATCGTGCTCGATCTGTCGCGTTTGACGTTCATCGACTCCACCGGGATCCGGTTGGTGGTGAGCGCTCATGCGCGATCGCGCGCGGATGCCAACCGCTTGACGCTGCTGCGTGGGCCCGCTGCCGTACAGCGCGCGTTTCAGATGTCGGGCGTCGAACAGCTCGTTCCGTTCGCTGACTGAAGCCCTTGTTTTTCCACCCCAAGCGGAGGGTACGTCGCGGTTGCAACCAACCGACCGAGGGAGGACCAGATGTTCGGTGATGAGGCTGCTTACGGCGAGGACACGTTGAAGGACGTCGACGACATCGAAAGCGGCGACGAGGAAGGCACGCCGGTTCACAGCCCGACGATCCCGGAGGACGAGGGGAACACGGGCGACGGCACAGGTGAAGGCAAAGCCGCTGACGCGGCAGGCAACGTCGCAGAGGGGAACCCCAACGCCCCCGAGGTCGACCACGCATAACACGTCACACGGGGGCCAGGAGGCCCCCGAACGTGATGGCCCCTGCGACCCTTCCGGTGCCCAAGCCGGGAGGGTCGCACCGCGTTAACGGGTCGCCAACGACCGCCCAGTCTTGTCGCCTGTCCCCCCTACGAAGCGCGTTATCCGGAGCTGTACCTTGGGTAATTCAGCTGCCGTCATGAGCATGCTGAGTTGCCCGAAGTGCGGGTTTTCGCTGCGTCCGCGAGCCCACTACCTGACGATGGACGTCTGTCCGCGCTGCCTGGCCAGAAAGCGCGTCGCGGTCGACTTGGTGCGCGTCTTCGACCCGTTTCCCGCACGCGTCCCCGGCGCGTCACGTCGAGCGCCCCTGCCCTCGAGCGAACCCTTCGGGGAGGCTAGCCGCGACGGCGATGAGGGCGCAGGCTCAGCGCGCGGACACGTCGCTGGCTAGGGCCGGGCGGCGATCAGCTCTTCGTCGGGATGAACGAGATCGCGCCGTTGGTCTCGAGCACCGCGAAGCGCACTATCGGCGAGTGAAGAGCTCGCGCCGCCCGACGACCCAGGTCACCATAAAGATGACGAAGACGATGATGATCGTGCGAACGATGACGTCCACACGCGACCACCCGCTCCCCCAAGCGGTCATTCCTCAATGGCGAGAGGGTTGCCGCTCTGTGACCGGGGTACCTCGCGGGCATGGCTGAGATCGGCATCTTCTTCTCCTGCGAGGAGCGCTCGGCGCTGGAGATCCTCGACGGCGCGCGGCGCGCTGAGCGGGCCGGCTTTCGCTCGGCATGGATCTCCGATCACTTTCACCCCTGGAACGATCAGCAGGGACAGAGCCCGTTCGTGTGGTCGGTGCTTGGCGGCGCAGCCGCGGTGACCGAGTCGATGCGCTGGATGACGGCCGTCACCTGCCCGACCGTGCGCACGCACCCGGGGATCATCGCCCACGCCGCGGCGACGACCGCGACGATGATGCCGGGGCGCTTCCGGCTCGGCGTCGGCAGCGGAGAGGCGCTCAACGAGCACGTCTTCGGCGCACGCTGGCCCGAGGCAGGCGTGCGCCTGGAGATGCTCGAGGAGGCCGTCGCGGTCATCCGGTCGCTGTGGGAGGGCGGCTTCAAGAGCCACCACGGCCCCCACTACACGCTGGAGTTCGCGCGCCTGTACTCGCTGCCCGACGAGCCGCCGCCGATCCTCGTGTCTGGATTCGGCCCCAAGTCGATCGCGCTCGCCGGCCGGATCGCCGACGGCTACGTCACCGTCGGTCCCGATCGCGACGCCGTCGAGCGCTATCGCGAGCACGGCGGACGCGGCCTGATCAGCGGTGGGCTGAAGGTCTGCTGGGGAGAGGATCGCGCCGAGTGCGTCGCCACCGCGCACCGCCTGTGGCCCAACGAGGCGCTGTCCGGAGAGCTGGCGCAGGTGCTTCCGTCGCCGCGGCACTTCGAGCAGGCGACGCAGCTCGTCAGCGTGGAGCAGATCGCATCCTCGCTGCCGTGCGGACCGGATCCCGAGGAGCACGCCGCCGCGATCCAGGCCTACGTGGACGCCGGCTTCGACGAGATCCACGTCGGCCAGATCGGACCTGGCCACGACGGCTTCATCGATTTCTACGCACGCGAGATCCTGCCGCGATTTCACCGCTGAACCGCGCGGGCGGCGGCTGCGGTGAACTCGCGCTCGGGCGCACCCGATCAGGCCTTGGAGGGCTCTTGCTCGGTGGCTCGCAGGACGCTGACGCGGTTCTTGTGGCTGCGCTCATAGCCGCGCACCTGCGTTGCGCGATCCGCGTCGCCCTCGGCGAGAGCAGCGCGCACCTGCTTGGCGGTGAGGTCGTCGTAGCCGGGCCACGGCTCGTCGGCGCGTAGCGAGCTGATGCGGCTGAGGATCGTGCTGCGGGCGTCGGTCCTGCGCTCGTAGGCATCGATCTTCGCGAGATCGATCTGAGACATCTGGGTCAGCCTGCCGCTGATCTCCTCCGCTGTCAGCGTGTCGTAGCGCGCGATCGGAAGGTCCGTCGCAGACGCGACAGCGCCCTTCAGCTCCCCTTCGGCCTGTGCGACGCCGGGCACCTTGCGCGCCTGACGCGACGCGTCCTTGGCGCTCGCGGTCGTCGAGCGCGCCGCGTCGGAGATCGTGTCGCCGGCGGCACGGACCGCGTCGGCCGCGCCGGTGGTGGTGACGTCGTAGGACCGATCGCCCCTGACGTCCGCGCGAACGACGGCCCTCGCGAGCTTGGGGAGCTCGCGCTGGACGCGCTCGAGCATGCGCTCCTCGTCGGCGCGGATCTCCGCGGCCAACCGCGCCGTCTGCTCGTCGCCGACGGCGTCGGCGAGCTGCTCGATCGCGACGTAGGTGGCGATCTCCAACGCTTCGGAGGCGCAGGCGTCCTTGGCGTTCTTGAGCACCTTCTCCTCGCCGCTGGAGCCGCGCAGCATGTCCAGTGGCGCCTTGCCGAGCGCGAGCGCTTGGGCCGCGGCGCTCTCGAGGACGCCGACGACGCTGCCGAGCGGATTGCGCGCGCCGTCGAGCTGGCGCAACCGCTCACGGACACGGGCAGCGTGGTCGCGTGTCTCGCGCAGGTGCACGTCCAGTGCATTGCGGTACGACCCCCGGGGAGTCATCGCGATCTGTGACTGCAGCACTCGAACGAGTGCCTGCTCGCTCGAGTGCGCCTCTCGCAGGTACTGCACGACCTTCGTCTGAGATGCGTCCATCACGGGCCTCCGATTCGCTCGTGCGTCGTGCCCGCGCGCAGCGCAGCCAGGCGACGACATCAACCGTTGTGATCGGGCTAGCCAACATCCGCCAACAGCAAACCCACGACAGCGCGCCAACGCTGTAGCGGCGCCGTGAACGCGCGAGTCGCGCGCCGCGAAACTTGTCGTAACACCACGTTCACGGCGTCGCCGTTCGGGTACCTCGCTTGTACCCAAGACGGAGGAGAGCAGATGACTGACGAAGTCAAGCGGATGGACGAGGACAGCGAGCAGGACGCCAACCCCGGCGCTGCCGTCGACGACCAGGGCGTCGGCGCGAACCCGACCGATTCGACCGACACCGACGAGAACAACGATCCGAAGAGCGGCGGCACCCCCGTGCATCGCGCACCGACCGAGGACAGCCCCGGATCCTGACGCGCTCGTTCGTCCGTCCGGCCGCGGTGGCACTCACCGCGGCCGGGCGTCGTTAACGGTGAATCGCGACTCCATCGCGGGTGCGCGCGAGCAGCCACCGCAGTACGGCGTCGATCTCTGCTCCCTCGCACGCAGCGCGCTGCAGCCCAGCGCCGCCGCCGTCGGCGAGCAGCTCGCCGATGCCGTCCAAGCAGGCGTCGCAGTGCAGCTCGCGCGCCGCCGGGCGGACGAGCTCGAGCGTCGCCTCGACGAGCTCGCGGACGGGCCGCACGCGGTCGTCGGCGTCTGGCAGGGTCGCATCGACGCCAGCCCGAGCCGCGCGGAAGCAGGCCTCGTCGAGGATCTCGACGGGCGGTTCGCTTGCCGGCTCGGCGCCCGCATGATGGCGTGCGAGCGCGTGCACGAGCGCGACCAGCGCCCGCGTGTACCGCGCCGACGGCTGCGCGTCCAGCGCCCGGATCTCGACGGTGCCCAGCCGCGGATGGGGACGCAGCTTCCACCAGTGATACGTGTAGTCGGGAACCTCGGCGAGCGCGGTCAGGCGCGCGGTGGATCGCACGAAATCGTCGAAGTCGGTCATCGCGCGCGGCACGCCCGCGCGCGGCCAGGCGCGCAGCGTCAGCGCACGCGACGATGCCAGGCCGGTATCCCGGCCGTGACGAAACGGCGAGTTCGCCGCCAGCGCCTCGAGCAACGGCAGATGGCGGCGCAGGCCGTTGAAGACGCGGATCGCCGTCGGCGCATCCGGCATGCCGACGTGGATGTGAAGGGCGCAGACCGGGGTCGCGCCCGCATCGCCGAGCAGGCGTTCGATGCGTTCGTAGCGCGGGTTTTCCGTCGTCTCCGAATCGCCCTCGACGGCGCTTGGGTGCGTCCCCGAGGCGATCAGCCCGACGCCGGTGTCAAGCACCGCCCGGCGCAGCGCCGAGAGCTCGTCGACGGCCTCGTCGACCGTCGAGCAGACGCCCGTGATCAGCTCGATCTGGCTGCGGTGAAGCTCGCTCTTGACCTCGCCGCGCTCAAGTGCACCGAGCTGCTCGAGCACCTCGCCGGCGGCGTTGCGCAAGCGCCCATGCTCACGATCGACGACGAACAGCTCCTCCTCCAGACCGAGTGAGAACGGCGTGCCGGTCCCGAAGCAATGATCGGCGTCACGCACGTTGGTCTCCGGTGCTGGGGGCAACTCGCGCGCTTGTACCCGCCCTGCCCGGTGCGCCATTCCTTTCGTCGATCACCGGGCGAACGGCCGCGTTGCAAGGAAGGCGGCGCGTGACGAAGATATGGCGGGGGCGATATCCCCCTGGAACGTCGAGGGCGGGAGTACTGATGAGCGACGATGCGCAGACCTACCAGGGGCAGTGCTTGTGCGGCGCTGTCACGATCGAAGTCTACGAGTCGACCGTGCTGCCGATGAAGGATGGCCTCCCCAAGCTCAAGGACTTCCCCACGGAGTTGGGCGGCTCCGGCGAGACGCTCGCCGAGTAGCAACGCGACCGCGGGGTTCGCCCTCAGCGGGAGCGGCGCGCCGTCATCTCACCACGCGCTCACCGCCTCCGCCGGCCCCGTCAACTCGCTGTTCTCGGGCACGAACTTGCTCGCGGTCAGCACGGCACCGGCCGTGTCGGCGATGACGGGCATCCGCACCAGGGGGCGTCGAACGGCGGCACGACGACCCGCCCGCCGAGTCGTAGGCCTGCGCCGCGATCGCGTCGGCGTCATCGACCGCGAACGTCACGTCCCAGTGGGCCGCGGTGTCGCTCTGCTCGTCCCCGAGCGGGGAGATGCTCGCGACGACGTCCTCGAAGCCCGCGGGCGCGCCCATCGAGGCCATCCGCTCGCGCAGGCCCGGATCGCGCTGCTCGAGGAAGTCGCAGTACCCGGGAAGCGTCCAGGCGTCGGCGCCACCGCCGAGGTCGAGTGGCTCCCATCCGAAGACGGTGCCGTAGAACGCCCGCGCCCCCTCGACGTCGCGCGTGTGCAGGACGTTGAAGTTGAGGCCAGGATGCGTCCAGAACTCGGCGGAGCACCAGAATCTTCACGATCAGCCGGTCGCCACACCGGCGATTGCGGCACGAAATCGCCGGTCGCGAGGCTCTGGATGACGTAGATTTAGACGCACGCGTCAGACGCCGAGCACGAGAGGGGAACCGTGATGAACAGGCGCACCGACCTCAGCCGAGTCCTGCTCGCAGCAGGCCTCCTTGCGGGTCTCACGACCGAGCCCGCGCTGGCCCAGGGAACCCCGGCGCGAGGCGCGCAGAGCGACGGCGCCGCGCTCCTGCGGGGGGCCGTCGGCGCGGTTGGCGGAGAGCGCGCGCTGCGCGGTCTGCGCACGCTGCAGACGACGTCCTCGGGTCGCGCCTTCGTCCTCAACGAAGGCGTCGATCCGACGGGCGAGCCGAGCCCGGCCGGGACCTTCCGCGGCAGCACCACGTATGTCGCGGGCGGGCACGCGACGCGCGATCGCTGGCGGCACGACCTCGTGCGCTACAGCCTCGGCACCGACCGTGCCGTGACGGAGGTCGTCTCGGGGCGGCTCGGCTACATCACCGGGCAGTACCAGAACTTCGGCCCGCCGACCCCGATCGCGATGAGCTCTGATCGCTGGGCGGCGATCCGCAAGGACGGTCGGCTGCTGAACCCGCAGCTGCTGCTTCGCAGCGCGCTCGCCCGGCCGGGACTGACCCGCGACCGCGGCAGCGTGCGCGTCGGCGGACGCCGTTACCGCGTCCTCGAGCTGCGCGACACGATCGCGCCGATCCGCCTCCTGCTGACGCCCGGCGGGCGCATCGACCGCCTGCGCACCGTCGAGCACGACTACATGCGCCGCGACGTCAACCTCGAGGTCCGCTACGAGAACTGGCGTCGGTCGGGTCGTCTGCTTGTCCCGCGCGCGGCCAGGATCCTGCTCGACGGTGACCTGATGCACGACGAGCGCCGGACGCGCGTGCGCGTCAACGGCGTCGTCAGCGGCGCCCGCTTCCGGATCCCCGCGGGTCTGCGGCCGATCTACGACGGCCGTCTGGCCAGTCGCGGCGCCCGCACCGGGCGCTGGATGCAGTCCTTCGCGCAGCTCGGCTTCCCGAAGGACGGTGCGTCGACGACGATCACCGAGACGCCGGTGGCCCCCGGCGTCGTGCTGATTGGCGGGAGCGGCAACCAGACGCTGGTCGTGGACCGCGCGAGCGGCGTCGTCGTGCTCGAGGGCGCGCTGCACGACTTCCGCGCGGAGGCGATCATCGCCTACGTCCAGCGAGCGTTCCCGGGCAAGTCGATCACGCACGTCGTCAGCCATCACCACCACGCCGACCACAGCGGCGGCCTGCGACCGTTCGTCGCGCTCGGCGCGCGGGTGGTGACCCACGAGGCCGCGCTCGGGTTCTGGCGCGGCGTGCTCGGCGACACCCGCTCGACGATCCTGCCCGATCGGCTCGATCGCGGCCCGCGCGAGGCCGTCTTCGACGCCGTGCCCGCCGGCGGCTCGCTGACGCTGCCCGACGCGACGCGACCGATCACGGTGTACACCGACCCCACGACCCACGCCGTCGACACGGTCATGACCTACATCAGCGATTCGCGGACGCTGGTCGTCAACGGCGACAGCTACACGCCCGGGACCCCAGCCGGCGCCGGCGGGCGCGCGCTGAACGACAACATCAGCGCGCGCGGCCTCGCGGTGTCGCAGATCGTCGCCGCGCACGGCCTGCCGATCACGTTCGCGGCGTTCCAGGCGGCGCTCGCGGGGCCGTGACGGCGCCTCGGCCGAGGGCGAACTCGCTGCACAGGCGGGAGGAATAGGGGCAGTTGCCGGAGGGCAACGATCGCAACAAGGGCTACGAATGCGATCGCAACAGCGCAGCTGATCGGGAGCTCAGCGAGTGCTGATCAGCTGATCGGCCGGGGCGTCGTCGTCACGCAGGACATCGGCGTCGCCGGCGATCCGGGCGACGTCGGCGCGCGCGAACGTGCGCGCCCGATCTGCTGCCGAGCGCACCCCGCGTGACAAGCGGCGATCGGAGGCCAGGAAGACGAGGTTTCCGCCGACGGGGTCGCTGCGCCTGGCGTGAGCGACGAGGCGGACGTCGGCGAACACGTCGAGCAGCGTCGCCGCCTCGGCGCGCAGCAGCCGCAGATCGCCTTGGTCGATGACGTTCAGCGCGTACAGGCCGTCGGGGCGCAGGACGCGCCCGATCTCGCGTGCGAACTCCGCCGTCGCCAGGTGCCACGGCACGGTCCGTCCGCCGAAGGCGTCGCCGATGACGAGGTCGGCAGAGTCGGTCGGCTCGTCGCGCAGCGTCAGACGCGCATCGCCGACAAGGACCCGCAGGGCCGGCCCGGTCCGCAACCCCAGCCGCCGCCGCGCGAACTCGACGAGCTCGCCGTCGACCTCCAGCACACGCGCGCGCGAACCCGGTCGCGTCACGCCGACGTAGCGTGGCAGCGTGTAGCCGCCTCCGCCGATATAGACGGCCTCGAGCGGTCCCGCGGGCAGCGCGTCGATCGCGTCGCCGATCCAGCGCGCGTACGGCAGCGCGAGATGGTCCAGACGATCGAGGTCGACGTGCGAATGGATCAGGTCGTCGAGGATCAGCGTGCGCGCCGCCGGGCGCCCCGCCTCGGCGCGGACGTTGACGCAGTGGTAGTCGCTCTCCGCCTCGCAGGGAGAGCCGAGCGCGAGCGCCAGCGCAGCGAGGATGATCGCGACGACCACGCACCCGAGCCCGATCACGCGCGAGCCCACGCCGAATCGCACGGCCACGAGCAGCGCGGCTACCAGCACGAGGCCGCCCGTCGTGAACACGGCGGTGCTCGTGGGCATCAGCGGGACGAGCACGAACCCGGTGCCGAACGTCCCCACCAGCGCCCCCGCGGTCGCCCATGCCGAGAGGCGTCCGACGACGCGGCCGGCGTGCTCGAGATCGTGCAGCTGCAGCTTGGCCACGACGGGCGTCACCGCGCTGAGCACGACGGACGGTGGGAACAGGATCATCAGCGCGATCAGCAGCGCGGCGATCTCCTGCGAGCCGCCCGCGTCGTCGCCGAATGCTCGGACGAGCGGTACTGCCGCGATGCACAGCAGCCCGCCGGCGGCCAGCAGCAGCGGCAGCAGCCGGCGGCCGTCGACGCGATCGGCGGCGCGCCCGCCCAGCGCGGCACCGGCGGCGATGCCGGCCAGCGCCGCGCCGATGATCGACGTCGTGGTCTCCAGCGTGAGCCCGACGTAGGGCGCCAGCAGCCGCACGCCGAGGATCTCGAGCACGAGCACAGCGCCGGCCGCGAGGAAGACGAGGGCATTGGCCGGGCCTGCGCCGAGCGGCCGGCTCGCGGGGGCCGCGTGGGATGACACGCCGTCAGAGTAGAGGCGGCGTCAATCGAGCTGATCGCATCCGCCGCGTCGCGCGGGCCCGGCCCGCGCGACGCGTCCGGGCGCCGGCACGGTCTGGGTATCGTCGCCGACGCTCGGCGCGCGCCTGTGGTTTCTGCTGCCCGGCCAGGCATCGACCCGCCACCGTCATCGAGCGACGGCGGAGCTGTACGTCCTGCTCGAGGGGGCCGGCCGGATGCGCGTCGGCGACGAGCTGCTGACGCTCGACCCGCTCAGCGCGGTGCACGTCGGCGATGCCCGCCGAGCTGCGCTCAGCCGGCGGTGAGGCGTGACGGCGTGACGCCGGCGCGGCTAGGTAGGCCCGATCGGGGCGTATCGCGCGCAGCAGCCGCGCGGCGAGGTCGGCCTCGCGGTCGCGGCAGCGCGCGGTGTAGGACTGGCGCAGCCCGCACAGCGTCCCGAACGCCGCCTGGTGTGCGCAATGGCGTCGCAGCTGATTGGCCGTCGGGATCGGCGCGCGGCTGCTGCTGACCTCGACGAGGGCGATCCGCGGCGCGCCGAAGCCGGCGAACCAGCGGGCGTGCGTCGAGTACAGGCGACCGACCACCCCGGCGCGCCGCGCGAGCTCGACGGCGATGACCGCGAGCAACAACGGATGGCCGCGGCGCCGTTCCAGGACGCGGTCGAGCATCAGGTTCTCGGCGTCGTCGAGGCCGCCGGGCTCCATCCCGAGGTCGTGGCGCAGCGCGTGCGAGACGCAGCCGGCCTGACCGTCGGCGTGCAGCTCGGCGAGGCCGAAGAGGCGGCGGCTGTATTCGTCGAGGCGCTCGAGCGCGCGCCGCTCGTCGACCGGCCGGAACTGGCCCGCAAGCGTGAGCAGCAGCTCGTCGAGGTCGGGGCGGCGCTGCCGCGAGACGATGTGGAAGTCGCCCGTCTCCTGCACTGCGATCGCGGTCAGGCGCCGCGGCGGTGCGGCTGGTCGAGCGTGTGGTCGAGCCGCTCGCGACGGTCATCCTCGATCAGCTCGGCGAGCTCGCGTTCGTCGAAGCCGCTGACGCCGTCGGGCCACAGCGAGAGATACGGCTCGTCCTGCCAGACGCCCGAGCGCGACGCCCCGTAGATGCGGCGCACGTATGCGATCAGGTCGCCGCGATGCTCGACGCAGGCATAGCGCTTGGCGCCGAGCGCTCCCCCCGCCGTCCAGATCAGCCAGCCTGCCGGCTGGGCGTCGCGGTATTCGCCAAGCGTGCGGTCGCGCAGCTGGAACATGAGCGTGCGCTGCGTCGCGGGATCGGGCTGCGCGTCGCACAGCTCACAGCGAAATACGACCCGGACTGCCATCGTTGAGGCTCCTTCTGCTGTCGCTGGGGGGGAATTCAGGCTGACCTGACACAGCGAGTTAGGCAACCCTAACAAGAATTGGCCGAGTAGCAAGCCCGTGGCTTGCCGGGCCGGTCAGGCGCGCCGCAGGAGCAGCAGCAGCAGGGGGCCGCCGATCATCGCGGTGACGAGTCCCGACGGCAGCTCGTAGGAACCCGCCAGCACGCTGCGCCCGAGCAGGTCGGCGACGAGCAGGAAGGCGGCCCCGAGCACCGCGGCGACCGGCAGGCAGCGGCGGTGCTCGGGGCCGACGAGCAGACGCGCGGCGTGCGGCGCCATCAGGCCGATGAAGCCGATGCTGCCGACGGTTGCCACCGCCGCGGCGGCCAGCAGCCCGCTCGCCACGAGCAGGAGCGCGCGCGTGCGCTTGGCGGGCACGCCCAGTGCGATCGCGACGTCATCGCCCGCGCCCAGCGCGTCGAGCGGCCGCGCGGACATCCAGGCGACGACGCCGCCGAGCACGACGAGCGGCGCCAGCGTCTGCAGGTCGCCCCAGCCCTGCGCGTAGGTCGATCCGTTGAGCAGCACGAGGCCCTGCGATGCCTGCGGGCCGGCGACGAGCAGCAGCAGGTCGGAGAGCGCATCGCAGGCCGAGGCGATCGCGACGCCGATCAGCGCGATGCGCACCGGGTCGAGCGTGCGCGGCGCCGCCGCGAAGACGACCGCGAGCGCCGCGAGACCGCCGGCGAAGGCGGCCAGCGCGATCCCGCCCGAACCGGGCGTGAGGAGTACGAGGGCGCAGATCGCCGCCAGGCTGGCGCCGCCCATCACGCCAAGGATCTCGGGACCGGCGAGCGGGTTGCGCACCGTCCCCTGCAGCAGCACGCCGCTCATCGCCAGCGCGACGCCGGCGACCGCCGCGACGACCGCCCGCGGCAGGCGCAGCTCCTGCACGACGAGCGCCCACTCGCCGCCGAACAGCCCGCCGATGACATCCGCCGGGCCGAGCCACAGATCGCCGACGCCGAGCGCGGCCACGAACGCGGCGAGCAGCAGGCCCGCCGCGAGCGCCTCCCCGGCACGGCGCGAGGGCGCGTGCCGCGTGGCACGCCGCGCCGCGCGACTCGTGTCGCGCAGCGCGCCGACCGGCGCATGCACCGGCACGCGGCGCGCGATCGCGACGAGCAGCGGCGCTCCGGCGAGCGTGCAGATGGCTCCCGTCTTGACGAGATCGCCGTTCAGCGCGAGCGCGATGATGTCGGCGGCGAGCACGAGGCCGGCGCCGGCCGCGGCGCTTGCCAGCAGCAGCGCTCGCCCGCGTGCGGCGCCCAGCCGGCGCACGAGGTGCGGCGCGGCGAGCCCGACGAAGCCGATCGGTCCCGCCAGCGAGACGGCGATCGCCGACAGCGCGACCGCCGCGCTGACGGCGATCAAGCGCGTGCGCCGGGCGCGGATGCCGAGCGCCTCGGCGTGCTCGTCGCCGAGCACGAGCGCATCGAGGTCGCGCGTCAGCGCAAGCGAGCCGAGCACGAGCAGCGGGATCGCGGGTGCGATCGCGCGCACCGGCGCCCAGCCGGGCTGCTCGAGCGTGCCGGCTCCCCAAATCAGCAGCCCGCTGCTGATGTAGCCCTGCGCGAAGACGACCTGCAGCGCGACCGCGGCGGCGCCGAACGAGAACGCGACGGCGACGCCCGCGAGGACCATTCGGACCGGGTCGTCCGAACCGCGCCCGAGGCCCATCACGATGCCCGCTGCGACGGCCGCTCCGGCGAGCGCGAACGGCACCGAGCTGAGTGCGCCGGCGCTGAGGCCCAGGACCGTGGCAAGCGCCACGCCGAACGACGCGCCGGCGTTGACGCCGAGCGTGCCCGGCTCGGCGATCGGGTTGCGAACCGCCGCCTGCAGCAACGCGCCGGCCACGCCGAGCCCCGCGCCGACGGCGAGGCCGCTGACCGCGCGCGGCAGCCGGACGGACTGCACGAGCGCGCTGTCGGCGGAGCCGTCGGGCGCGAACAGCATCCGCAGCGCGCGTCCCGGATCGACGCCCGCCGGACCGAGCAGGACGTCGCCGACCGTCAGTACGCCGAGCAGCACGAGCGCGCCGGCGACGGCGGCCGGCGCGCGCAGGGACGTCGTCCCGCGCGCGTTCACGGTCGCCTCGTGCCTGCTCAACTCCCTTCGGCGGTCAGCGTGTCGGCGATCTTCGTGGCGAGGCGGGACATGCTCAGCGGGCCGCCCCAGGTCCAGTTGTCGCCGCCGATCGGCTTCACGCGATCGTTCTTGACGACCGCCAGGCCCTTGTACACCGGGTTGTCCTTCCAGGCTCCGAACGCGTCGAGCTCGTCATCGCGAGTGTTGGGCTGCGCCAACGTCAGCAGCCAGTCGGCGTTGCCGATCTGGCGCAGTCCCTCGAGCCCGACCGTGGTGAACGAGTAGTCGACGTGCTTGCCCTTGAAGCCGTTGTCAAGACCCAGCAGACGGACGACCTCGCTGATCTGGGCGCCGTCGTCGAACAGCCGCGCGTTCGGCTTGGCGTCGACGGACGTCTGCGTGAGCACAACGGTGTCGCCGGCGCGACCGGCGTCCGCGATCCGCTTGGCCTGCGCGGCGATCGCCTTGTCCATGTCCTCGAGCAGGGCCTTCGCCTCGGCCTCCTTGCCGAGCAGCTGGCCGACCTTGAGCGTCTCGTCGCGCATCGACTCCCACTCGGTCTTCGGCGACCGCTTGTTGAGCGCGTACGAGTCCAGCCCGCCGGTTGGCGCGATCGCCTCGAGCTTCGTGCGCCCTTCGACCAACGACCCACCGTCCTGCAGGATGAGGTCGGGCTTCAGCGCGGCGATCTTCTCGAGGCTCGGCTCGAAGCGCGCGCCGATCGGTGCCGTCGAGGCGGGCAGATCGTCGCCGGCGCCGACCCAGCGGCGGTACTGGTCTCGATCGCCGACGCCGAGCGGGGGGACCCCGAGCGCCATCGCGAGCTCCGCGTTCGTCCAGTCGGCCGTGACGACGCGCCGGGCAGGTTGGTCGAGCTTGATCGTCTTGCCGGTGTGGTCGACGACGCTGATCGGGCCGCTGGTCGCGGCCGCGGACGGCGCGGCCTGCTTGTCGTCGTCGCCGCAGCCGGCCGCGACGATCGCCAGCAGGCAGGCGGCGACGGTGGCCAGGCTGCGCGGGCGTGCGCTGCGCGGGGTCGTTGCAATGCTCATGGTGCTCCTTGGACGGGGACGGGGCCGTGTGGCAGGCAGACGGGCAGGCCCGAGCGCGGGTCCGCGATGACGGTTGCGTCGATGCCGAAGACGTCGCGCGCCAGGGTGGCAGTCAGCAACGTGGCCGGCGGTCCTTTGGCGAGCACCCGGCCGTCGCGCAGGCAGACCATCTCGTCGCTGTACGCGGCCGCCGCGTTGAGGTCGTGCAGGACCCAGCAGACGGTGATGCCATGCTCGGCGTTGAGGTTGCGCACGAGCGCCATGACCTCGAGCTGATGGCGAACGTCGAGGTAGGTGGTGGGCTCGTCGAGCAGCACGACGCCGGTGCGCTGGGCGAGCGCGACCGCCAGCCAGGCGCGTTGACGCTCGCCGCCGGAGAGGGTGTCGACGAGGCGGTCGACGTGCTGCGCCGCGTCGGTGACGTCCAACGCCCAGGCGATCGCCTCGCGGTCGCTCGCGCGCAGACCGCCGAAGCGGCTCAGGTGGGGCTGTCGACCGAGCTCGACGAGCGCCCCGACCGTGACGCCGCTCATCGTCTCGGTGCGCTGCGGCAGCAGCGCCAGGCGCTTGGCGACGTCGCGGGTCGGCAGCGTCGCGATGTCCTCGCCGTCGAGCACGACGTTGCCGCCGGACGGCCGCAGGATCCGGCTGAGGGCCCGCAGCAGCGTGCTCTTGCCCGACCCGTTCGGTCCGACGAGCGCGGTGATCCGGCCCGGCGCGAGCGTCACGTCGACGTCATCGAGGATCGTGTCGTTGCCGAGCCGCACGCTCAGGCCGCGAGCCACAAGCTCGGTGGCTGCCGTCATCGAAGCGCCCACCCACCTGGGCTGGCAAAGATGCTGAGGTTGACCTGATCACTCATGTAAGGGCACCCTAATTCACCCTACATGGATTCCTGTGCACACAGCGTTGCGGGCACGACCTCTGTTTGTTAGGGTGACCTAATACGGCGGCGCGCGGCGGTCCACACGTCCCGTCGTTCTTTGCTCGGGAACGCGCGGCTCACCGGACCCGCGTCGTCGCGCTGCCGGGCGCCGCCGCACGGCGCGTCGCGCGGCTGGCGGGGACGATCAGCGGCGAGCCGGTCTCCGGGTCGTCGATGACGCGGCAGCGCAGCCCGAAGACCTGCTCGATGAGCTCCGCGTCGACGATCTCGGCGGGGTCGCCGGCGGCGAGGATCCGGCCCTCGCACATGACGATCAGATGGCTGGCGTAGCGGCAGGCGTGGTTGAGGTCGTGCAGGACGGCCACGATCGTGTGCCCGTGGTGCTCGTGCAGGTCCCCGCAGAGGTCGAGCACCTCGATCTGATGCGCGATGTCGAGGAACGTCGTCGGCTCGTCGAGCAGCAGCAACGGCGTGTGCTGGGCGAGCACCATCGCGAGCCAGACCCGCTGGCGCTGGCCGCCGGAGAGCTCGTCGACGGCGCGCACCGCGAGATCCTCGACGCCCGTCGCGCGCAGCGCTTCGAGCACGGCGCGCTCGTCGTCGCGCGACCACTGGCGCAGCAGCCGCTGATGGGGGTAGCGCCCGCGTGCGACGAGGTCGGCGACCGTGATCGCGTCCGGAGCGATCGGGCTCTGGGGCAGCAGGCCGAGGCGGCGCGCGACCTCCTTGGAGCCGAGCGAGCCGATCGCCTGGCCGTCGAGGATCACGGTCCCCGCCTTCGGCTTCAGCATGCGGGCAAGGGCGCGCAGCAGCGTCGACTTGCCGCACGCGTTGGGCCCGACGATGACGGTGAACGACCCGTCGACGATCTCGACGTCGAGCCGCTCGCAGACGACGCGGGCTTCGTACGCCAGCGTCAGGTCGCGGCCATGCAGCCGTGAACCGGGTGAGCTGCCGTTGCTTGTCATGCGGCCCCCTTGCGCCACTCGCGGGTCAGCAGCCAGATCAGGTAGAGGCCGCCCAGCAGCCCCGTCAGCACGCCGACGGGCAGCTGCGTATCGCCGAACAGGCGCTGGCTAGCGTAGTCGGCACCGACGAGCAGGACCGCGCCCGTCAGGGCGGCGCAGCCGATGCCGGGGCCGGCGGCACGCGTCAGCCGGCGCGCGATCTGCGGCGCCGCGAGCGCGACGAACACGACCGGTCCCGCCGAGGCGACGCCGACCGCGGTCAGCGCGACGCCGATGAAGATCAGCGCCAAGCGCGAGCGCTCGGTCGCGACGCCGAGCGCGCCGGCCGTCTCGTCGCCGAGCTCGAGCATCCGCAGCGGCCGCGCGAGCAGCGCGGCCAGCGGCAGCAGGACGAGCAGCGCCGCCGCGACCGGCACGACGTGCTCCCAGCCGCGGCCGTTGAGGCTCCCCGTCAGCCAGACCTGGGCCGTCAGCGCGTTCTCCAGCGTCGCGCGACTCAGCAGGTAGTTCGTGATCGCGATCAGCATGAAGCTGATCGCGATCCCGACGAGCACGAGCCGATAGCCCTGCACGCCGCGCTTGAACGCCAGCGCGTAGACGATCACGGCGGTCGCCATCGCGCCGACGATCGAGCCGCCCGCGATCGCGAGCGTCCCGCCGCCGAAGACGAGGATCTCCAGCAGCGCGCCGACCGACGCGCCCTGCGCGAACCCGAGGATGTCCGGGGATCCGAGCGGGTTGCGCGTGATGCTCTGGAAGATCGCGCCGCTCGCCCCCAGCGCCGCGCCGACGAGCACGCCGGTCAGCCCGCGCGGGAGCCTCAGCGTCTCGATCACGAAGCGCGTGCCCGCATCGCCTCCGCCCAGCAGGGTGGAGACGACGTCGGCCGGTGCGATCGAGTAATCGCCGGTCCCGATCACGAGGATCAGCAGCACGACGAGGACCGCGATCAGCGCCCAGCCGACCGCGATGCTGCGCGGCGCGACGCGCATCGACCAGCCGAGCATCGGCAGCCGCACGGTCCGCCCGAGCCCGGCGACGGTGGCGCTGACGTCGCTCATAGCTGCGCGATCCGCCTGCGCCGCACGATCGCGATGAACACCGGTGCGCCGAGCAGCGCGCAGATGATCCCGACCTCGATCTCCCCGGGTCGCGCGACGACGCGCCCGACGATGTCGGCGACGAGCAGCATGACCGCGGCCGCCAGCGCGCAGTACGGCAGCACCCAGCGCTGGTCAGGCCCGACGAGCGCGCGCACGATGTGTGGGACGGCAAGACCGACGAAGATGATCGGCCCCGCGGCAGCCGTCGCGGCACCGCACAGCAGCGTGATCGCGACGGCGCCCAACCCGCGCGTGCGTCCGAGGCTCGCGCCCAGCGCGCGTCCGGCCTCGTCGCCGAGCGCGAGCACGTTCAGCGCCCGGCACAGCAAGAACGCCAGCAGCAGGCCGGCGACGATGAACGGCGCGATCTGCCACGTCAACGAGGGCGGATGCCCCGCCAGCACGCCGACCTGCCAGAAGCGGTACTCCTCGAACGCGGCGCGATCGACGAGCACGAGCCCCTGGACATAGGCGGTCAAGACGAACGTCACGGCGATCCCGGCGAGCGCCAGGCGGACCGGCGTCGCGCCTCCGCGCCCGGTCGTGCCGATCCCGTAGACCACGACCCACGCGACGGCGGCGCCGGCGAACGAGAACCAGACGTAGACGAGCGGATCGACCGAGCCGAGCAGCGCGGCCGCCGTCACGATCGCCGCCGCCGCCCCGGCGTTGATGCCGAGCAGCCCGGGGTCGGCGAGCGGGTTGCGCGTCAGGGCCTGCATCAACCCACCCGCGACGCCGAGCGCTGCGCCGACGAGCACGCCCAGCAGCGTGCGCGGTATCCGCAGGTCGTGCACGATGATCGCCTCGTCCGAGCCGTCCGGCGACCACACGAGGCCCCAGACGCGATCAAGCGCGATCGGCTGCGACCCGATGCACACGCTGAGGACCATCACGACGACGAGCACCGACAGCAAGACCAGCAGCCCGATCGACCGCCGCAGGTGAGCGCTGCGCACCGAACGCGATGCGGTCGCCGGATCCGCGTTCGGCGACCCGTCACCGAGATCGTCGGCAGTGGTCGCGCCAACCGCTGTTGCGATCGGACTTCCACTGCGATTGCCCACGGCCATGAGGTCAACCTAACAATTTCTCGCAGGGTTGGTTAGGGTGCCCGAATCATGCTGACGACCGGGGGACGACGATGATCACGATGACCCGCGCGCGCTGGTTCGCGCTCGGCCTCGCAGCGCTCTTGACCACGCTCGTCCTGACGGCCTGCGGCGACGACGACAAGACGGATGCACCCAAGGCGGCCGCCCCGTCAACCGTCTTCCCCGTGACGATCACCACCAAGCAGGGCCCGGTGGAGGTGGCCGCGGAGCCCAAGCGCGTCGTCACGCTGGACTTCCCGAGCACCGATGCCGTGCTGGCGCTCGGCGTCAAGCCGATCGCGATGGCGAAGGTCAGCTACGTCCCCGGGGAGATCCAGACGTGGACGAAGGCCGCGCTCGACGGCGCGACACCCGAGTCGTTCGGAGCCGACACCGACATCCCGTTGGAGAAGATCGCCGAGCTGCGCCCCGACCTGATCGTCGGCACGAACGCCTACAACCTCGATCCCGTCTACAGCAAGCTCAGCAAGCTCGCCCCCGTCGTGAGCTACGTCAACGGCCCCGGCGAGGACAGCTGGCAGGACTCCACGGTCCTCATCGGCCGCGCCCTCGGCCGCGAAGCACAGGCACGCAAGCTCGTCACGGACACCGAAGCGAGCGTCGCCAAGGCCGCCGCCGAGCACCCGAACTTCGCGGGCAAGACGCTGACGCTGTTCAACTACGCCGAAGGGCAGGCGTACGCGATCAGCAGCGACGAGGACTTCTCGATCCGCTTCCTCTCGACGCTCGGATTCAAGCTGCCGCCCGCGATCGTGCGCGCCGAGGCCCGCGACAAGCAGGACGACTTCGGCGAGGCCCGGCTCCCCGTCAGCGACGAGCGCCTGAAGCTGCTCGACGCCGACGTCGTGCTCGGCACGTCCTCGGACTCCGCCTCGTCGCTGAGGGCACTCGCGCGCCGGCCGCTGTTCCAGCGCCTCTCAGCCGTCAAGCGCGACGCCTACGCGAACCTCGAGATCGGTCCCGCGACCTCGATCGCGTTCCCGTCGGTGCTCAGCATCAACGACGCGATCGCCAACCTCGTCCCGCTGCTCGATCGCCTCACGCGCTGACGCGGCTGGGCGCTGCGTCAGTCCAGGCGGTCGGGCAGGCCGAAGCGGCCGAAGAACGACGCAACCTTCGAGCCGTCGACGGCCGTGTCGGGATAGCGCGCGAACTCACCCGCATCACGCGGCTCGGCGGAACGCGCGATGAACGCCGTGACCTGCTCGATGCGGTCGCCGCCGAGCGTCAGAACGTCGAGCGCGAAGGGCCGGAAGCAGGCCTCGTCCTCGCGCCACGTGTAGCAGCCGATCGCCGGCTGGCCGTTGGCTTGCGCGGGCAGATGACGCCAGCGCCAGGCGCCCGACAGCGGCCCGTCGACGAGGAAGCGCCGCAGCGCGTCGTGGCCGCGGTACCAGGTGCACAGCGGCGGCATCGACCACGCCGCGTCCTGCGCCAGCAGCTCGACGACCGCATCGACGTCGCCGCGCCCCATCGCGTCGATGTAGCGCTCGACGAGCTCGCGAATGCGTTCGTCGCCGAGCTCGCGCAGCGTCGCGAGCTGGCTCTCGTCGGGCAGGCGCTCGTCGATCGTCTTGCGGGCGCGCTGCAACCCGCTGTTGACGGCCGCGACGGTCGTCTCGAGCAGCTCGGCGGTCTCCCGCGCGGAGAAGCCGAGCACCTCGCGCAGGATCAGGACGGCGCGCTGCGTCGCCGGCAGGTGCTGCAACGCCGCGACGAACGCCAGCTCGACGCTCTCACGCTGCTCGTAGCGGGCCTCCGGCGCCGCGTAGCCGTCCTCGAGGCCGAGCATGACGTCCGGATAGGGCTCGACCCAGACCGTCTCGGCGAGCGGCCGGCCCGGGAGCTCGCCGAGCTCGGCTGCCGCGACGTGGTCGATCGGCAGCGCGCGCTTGTGCCGGCGAGCGATCGTGTCCAGGCACGTGTTCGTCGCGATCTTGTACAGCCAGGCGCGCAGCGAGCTGCGCCCGTCGAAGCGCGGCAGCCCGCGCCAGGCCCGCAGCAGCGCGTCCTGGACGGCGTCCTCGGAGTCGTGGACCGAGCCGAGCATCCGGTACGCGTGCGCGTGCAGCTCACGGCTGTGCGGCTCGACGAGGCGGCGATAGGCGTGCTCGTCGCCGCCGCGCGCCGCCGCGAGCAGCAGGTCGGTCACGTCGCCTCGGAGTAGGCCGGCTCCGCGCCGTGGCGGGGCGCCGCGGCGTGCTCCGCCGGCGCCCGATCGGGCTCGAGGACGAGCATCGCGACGGCGATCGCGGCGAGGATCAGCACAGCGCCGATCGTAAACGCCAGGTGGTAGCCACCGGTCAGCGCGGCCGGAAGCGCGTCGCCGGCTGCCTGCAGGTCGCCCGTGCGGGTCGTCGCGAGCGTCGCCAGGACCGCGAGGCCGAGCGCGCCGCCGACCTGTGCCGTCGTGTTGACGAGCCCCGACGCGAGGCCGGCGTCGCTCGGCGTGGCTCCCGACATCGCGAGCGTCATGAGCGCCGGGAACGCGAGGCCGGCGCCGGTTCCGAAGAGGATCATCACCGGCAGCACGTGGGTCAGGTAGTCGCCGTCGACCGGCGCGCGGGTGAACAGCACCATCCCGGCCGCGATCAGCACGAGCGCGGGGAGCAGCGTCGTGCGGGCGCCGAAGCGCATCACGAGCCGGCCGGAGAAGCCGAGCGACAGGACGCCCATGATCACCGTCGCGGGCAGGAACGCGAGGCCGATCTGGAGCGCGTCGTAGCCGAGCACCTGCTGGAGGTACAGCGAGCCCATGAAGAACATGCCGAACATCCCGGCGACGGACACGACCTGGATCAGGTTCGCGCCCGAGATGTTGCGCGAGCGGAAGATCCGCAGCGGGATCAGCGGCGTGCGCGCGGTCGCCTCGCGGACGAAGAACGCGGCCAGCAGCACGAGCGCGATCCCGCCGAATGCGAGCGTGCTCGACGCGCCCCAGCCGTCCTCGGCGGCCGGCTTGACGATCGTGTAGACGAGCAGCATCAGGGACGACGTGACGAGCACCGCTCCGATCACGTCGGCGCCGTTGGCAAGCCCGATGCCCTTGTCCTTCTCGATCAGGCGCATCGCGAGCACGGCGGTCGCGATCCCGATCGGGATGTTCACGAAGAAGATCCAGTGCCAGTTGATCGACTGTGTCAGGACGCCGCCGAGCAGCAGCCCGATCGAGCCACCGGCGGACGCGACGAAGCCGTACACGCCGATCGCCTTGGCCTGCTCGGCGGGCTCGGGGAACATCGTGACGATCATGCCGAGGATCACGGCGGAGGTCAGCGCGCCGCCGATGCCCTGCACGAAGCGCGCGGCGACGAGCTGCTCCTGCGTCTGGGCGAGCCCGCAGGCGATCGAGGCGAGCGTGAAGATCGCCAGGCCGGTGAGGAAGACGCCGCGGCGCGAGATCAGGTCGCCGAGCCTTCCGGCGAGCAGCAGAAGGCCGCCGAATGCAATGAGGTAGGCGTTGACGACCCAGGCGAGGCTCGACTGCGAGAAGCCCAGGTCCTCCTGCATCGACGGCAGTGCGACGTTCACGACGGTGACGTCGAGGACGATCATCAGCATGCCGACGCAGAGCACGACGAGCGCGGCCCAGCGCGAGCGATCGCTCGATGCGGCGGCGCTGTCCGGGGTGGTGGTGAGGTCGGCAATCACGATCTCCAGCTCCTCGTCGTCGGGTTGCTGTTGAGACTCGGCCGGCGCGCGAAACTCATCGCTCGCAACCGGCGTGTCGCGCGCCGCGAGCGGACACCATGTCGGGTGTGCGCCACCCGTTCGCCGTCCTGCTCGCGCTCGCCGCCTGTGCTTGGGGCGTCGCCGTCGTCATGCCGAGCGCGGGCGGCGCCGCGGACGCGGACGGCGCGCTGCGCGCGGACGCGCTGTCGTGGGCGCTGAAGCAGGTCGGCACGCGCGAGCGCGGCACGACCAACTGCTCGGCGGCGATCGACGGCTGGGAGCGCGCGATGGGGCTTGCGGTGCCGCCCTGCCGCGTCTGGTGCGGAGCGTTCGTGCACCAGGCCTACCTGCGCGCCGGCGTGCGGCTCTCCAGGCGCCTGATCGACCCCGACCGCTCCTATCGCGACGCCCTCGCCGGCCGCCGCCACCTGCGCTCGATCCCGGTGGCCGCGATCGCGGCGGGCGACATCGTCTTCTACCGCTTCCGCAAGGGCGTGCGAGCGTCGCATCTGGCGATCGCGCGCACCCGGCCGAAGGACGGCCGGCTCGACACCGTCGAGGGCAACACGAGCAACGCCGTGCGCCTCGAGACGCGCGGCACGAAGTACATCGTGCTCGCCGCGCGCGTCACCCGCTAGGCGATCGGCGGGGTGCGCGGGCGCCACGCGGGAACGGCATCGGTGTTCGACACCGCCGGGCGGCGGGGCGCCGGCGGATCGGCGTCGTGTCCTGCCTTGTGCGGGCATGAGACGCACAAGGCAGGACAGGTCCACCGCAATGCTCAGAAGCGACCGCGACCGCTCGGTTCAACCAGCTAGTCGTTGCCGGTGCTACGAGTCAGCCGCAGGCGGACGCCGTAGTACGGATCGCCGGCGCGCACGTAGTGGGCCGTCAGCCGCGACAGGACGTACGCCTCGCCGGCGACGATCAGCGTGCGACCGCCGTCGCGCAGCTCGTCGACGACAGCCGGGGTCGTCGCGCCGAGATGGACGATCTCGACCTCCATGCCGACGTGCGGCAGCGGGCGCGACGTGCTCACGGCGGCGCGCTCGCGCTCCAGTCGAAGGCCACGCGCCGATCGGGTCCCTGGCGCTGCTCGGCGAGCGCGGTGATCGCATCGACGACGAGGCGCAGCTCGCGGATCGCCGGCGCCGAGTGCTCGCCGATCCGCTCGCGCTCGCGTTCGAACGCTGCCGCGAGCTCGCGGTAGTAGACGCGCGTCGCGAGCCCGCCGCGCTGGCCGAAGCGCGCCCAGAACGTGTCGCCCTCGGTGCGGTAGTCCGTCAGGATCGAGCGCGCGTTGTGCAGTTTGTCGGCGAGCGAGACGCGCAGCGCGGCGGGCGACTTGTGCGGGAAGGCGGCGATGTACGCCCGTTTGCGCTCGTACCAGGGCGCCTTCTCCTCGGCGCCCGTGACCGAGTCGCTGTTGGCGAGCACGATCGCCGCGACGGGCGCGCCGAAGGTGCGCTCGATGTACTCCAGCGCGGACGGTCCGCCGCCGTCCTCGACGACGTCGTGCAGCAGTCCGGCGATCGCCTCGTCCTCGTCGCCGCGCATCTCGAGCACGAGCGAGGCGACCGCCAGCAGGTGCGCGGCATAGGGGACCGGGGTGCCCTTGCGCAGCTGCCGGGCGTGGTGTGCGTTCGCGTAGCGCAGCGCGGCGTCGAAGCGCTCGGTCAGCAGCGGCGTGTCGGTGAAGAACTCGGGCACTCCCTACAGGATCGCTGACGCGCGGATGACGGAGCGCTGA
>CAWADD010000014.1:0-137159 GCA_963780585.1 uncultured Actinomycetes bacterium | reverse complement strand
AGGTGATCTCGCGCTCGCGCGTGAGCACCATGCCGGCGATCCCGAGCACGACGCAGTAGCCCGCCAGCACGAGCCCGCCGCCGGTCTGGCTGAGCAGCGTCTTGTCGGCCCCCGGCGTGCCGTTCAGCGCCAGCAGCGACTCGCCGGGGAAGTACTGACCGATGTCGTTGCCGATGAACAGCGCCGCCGTGCCGGCCAGCAGGAACAGCACCATCCCGGTCACGACCGTGAGGATCTGGTTGCGCAGCAGCGCGCCGAGCGCGACGCCGAAGAGGCAGCCGAGGACGAGCCCGACGCCGACGCCGATGTACGTGTTGACGGCCACGTCGGCATCGACGTCGACGCCGCGCGAGGACAGGATCGACAGCCCGAGCCCGGCGTTGACGGTGATGTAGAGCAGCGCGCCGACGATCCCGACGACGAGTCCGACGACGAGCTTGGCGGCGATCACGCGCTCGCGCTTGGGCGTGACGACGAACGTCGAGTTCGCCGTCCCGTGACGGAACTCGTTCGTCGACAGCAGCGCGCCGAGCGTGAACATGAAGACGATCGCCAGGTGGGTGCCGATCGCGAGCGTCGCGACGTCGCGCTTGCGCAGGTCGGCGATGTCGCTGAGGCCGGTGACGAGGCCCGCCGTCAGGCCCTCGATCAGGATCATCGCTCCCAGCAGCGCCCACGTCGTGCGCACCGAGACGAGCTTCAGCCATTCGGACTTCAGCGCGTTCATCGCACGTTGCCGCGCTCGCCGGTCAGCTCGAGGAAGCGATCCTCGAGCGTCGCCCGCTCGTGCGTGAGCTCGAAGATCGGGATCCCGTGCTCGGCCGCCAGCGTGCCGATCTGCTCGAGCGACGCGTGGTGGACGATCATCGCGTCGGGTCGCCCGTCGGCGCTGACGCTTGCGCCCTCCTCGCGCAGCAGCTCGCGCAGCTCGTCGGCGCGCGGCGAGCGCACGAGCACCGGCCGCCGGTCGCCCTTGACGAGCTCGGCCAGCGGGCCCTGCATGACGAGCCGCCCGGCGCCGATCACGACGACGCTGTCGACGGTCTGCTCGACCTCCGACAGGACGTGGCTGGAGATCAGCACGGCGCGTCCCTCGGCGGCGAGCGCGACGAGGATGTCGCGCAGCCAGCGCATGCCCTGCGGGTCGAGGCCGTTGGCGGGCTCGTCGAGCATCAGGATCTTCGGGTCGCCGAGCAGCGCCGCGCCGAGCGCGAGGCGCTGGCGCATGCCCATCGAGTAGCCCTTCACGCGGCGGTCGCGCGCCGGCGTCAGCTCGACCATGTCGAGCACCTCGTCGACGCGCGAGCGCGGCAGGCCGGCGGCCGCGGCGATCGTGCGCAGGTGCCCGCGGCCCGATCGGCCCGGGTGCACGTCGTGTGCGTCGAGCGCGGCGCCGACGGACGCGACCGGGTTGGCGAGCTCGTGAAACGGCTGCCCCATGACGAGCGCGCTGCCGCTCGTCGGACGGATCAGGCCGAGCAGGGCGCGCAGCGTCGTCGACTTGCCCGAGCCGTTGGGCCCGAGGAACCCCGTCACGCGACCGGCCTCGACGGTGAACGACAGATCGTCGACCGCGAGCGTCTCCCCGTAGCGCTTGACCAGACGCTCGACCGTGATCTCGGCCATCGCTGCAGCCTACGTCGGGATGTCGCGCGCGACGAAGGTCAGGGCCATGCCGCTCGCGCAGACGACGATCAGCCCGAGGTAGACGGCGAGGATCGCGGCGCGGTGCGCGGGCTTGACGCGGTAGTACGCCTGCACCTCGTCGCCGCCCTGCTTGCGCGCCTTCCAGCGCCGGTACGTCTCGTAGGCGGCCAGCAGCAGGATCAGGATGAGGATCGGGTTGGGGATCGCGAACGTCACGACGGCCATCACGAACAGCCCGACGAACCACATCCAGGGCGACAGCGCCGCCATCGCGCGGCCGCCGTCGAGCGGCACGACCGGCAGCAGGTTGAAGAGGTTCAGGAGCAGGCCCGTGAAGACGAGCGCTTCCCAGAAGCCGTCGCCCGTGCCGCTGAGGGCGAGCGGCAGCAGCGCGAGCGCGCCGAGCGTGCCGAGGAT
Source organism: uncultured Actinomycetes bacterium (assembly GCA_963780585.1). Classification (GTDB taxonomy): domain Bacteria; phylum Actinomycetota; class Thermoleophilia; order Solirubrobacterales; family Solirubrobacteraceae; genus CADCVQ01. The sequence goes on along the minus strand of CAWADD010000014.1, from coordinate 135,095 downwards.
CGGGCCGGCGAGGCCGACGCGCGCCTCGGCGGTCGCGTCGTCGCCGAGCGACTTCGCCATCACCGCGGCGCCGAGGAACGGGATGAACATCGGAGCGCTCGCCTCGATCCCCTCGCGGCGCAGCTGGATGACGTGGCCCATCTCGTGGACGAGCAGCAGCACGACGAAGCCGAAGGCGAACTTCCAGCCCCAGAGCAGGCTGTAGGCGGCGATCGAGACGAGCATCGTGGCCGATGTCGTCAGCACCTTGGCCTTCGGCAGCAGCAGCAGCGCGGGCTTGCCCCATTTCAGCGCCAGCAGGCCGAGGACCACGAGCAGCGACAGGCTGCGCCGCCACCACGGTCGTGCGTCGGGCTCGGGCTCGTGCTGCACGGGGGCAGCCGGCGGCGCGAGCGGCTCCTCGGCGGGCGGCTCGGATGCGGGCAGGGGTGGAGAGGGCCAGTGCTGGCTCATCGGCTCCATTGTGACAAGGCGCCTGGCGCACTCGTCGAACGTCGTAGCGGCGGCCGCTACGTCTTCGCCAGCGCCTCGTTGGCGGCGGCCTCCGCGTCCTCGAGCTGCGCCTCGACGAGATCGAGCCCGCTGTCCCAGAAGCCCGGATCGGCGAGGTCGATGCCGACGATCTGGCCGAGCTGCTCGGGGCTGCGCGAGCCGCCGGCGCGCAGCAGCTCGAGGTAGCTGGGAACGAACGAGGAGCCCTCGTCGATGTAGCGCTTGTAGATCGACAGCGCCAGCAGCTGGCCGTAGGCGTAGGCGTAGACGTAGCCGGGCGTCGAGATGAAGTGAGGCACGTAGGACCACCAGCAGCGGTAGCCCTCGGTGAGCGCGACGCTGTCGCCGAGCATCTCCTCCTGCGACTGCGCCCACAGCTCGTTGAAGCGCTCGACCGACAGCTCGCCGTCGCTGCGTCGCGCGCCGTGGACGAGCTCCTCGAAGCGGTTCATCGCCGTCTGGCGAAAGACGGTCGCGATCGATCCCTCGATCGACTCGGCGAGCAACGACAAGCGCGACTCCGGCGTCTTGGCCTGATCGAGCAGGCGACCGAAGACGAGCGTCTCGCCGAACACCGACGCGGTCTCGGCGAGCGTCAGCGGCGTGCCCTGCTCGAGCACGCCGCGCGGCCGCGCGAGCTCGGCGTGCAGGCCGTGGCCCATCTCGTGCGCGAGCACGAGCACGTCGCGGCGCTTGGCGGTGTAGTTGAGCATCAGGTACGGGTGCTCGGAGGGGACCGTGTAGGCGGCGAACGCGCCGCCGCGCTTCGCCGGCCGCGGCGGGGCGTCGATCCGGTTGTCGTCGAAGAACGCGCGCGCCGGATCGCCGAGCTCGGGCGTGAAGTCGGCGTACGAGGCGAGCACGAGCTCCTTGGCGTGATCCCAGTCGACGGGCTCGTCGTCCTGCGTCACGGCGGCCATGCGGTCGTAGTCGGCGAGCCGGTCGATGCCGAGCAGCTGCGCCTTGAGGCGATACCAGCGGCGCGGGATCTCGTAGCGGTTGCGGACGGCGTGCAGCAGCGCCTGGACGGACTCGTCCGATGCCTCGTTGGCGAGGTTGCGCGCGGCGAGCCAGTTGTCGTAGTGGCGCAGCCGGTCGTCGACGGCCTTGTCGTGCAGCAGCGTGTTGAAGATGTACGCGCGCGTGCGCAGGCCCGGCGCGAGCGCCGCGGTGACCGCCTCGGCGCTCGTGCGGCGCACCTCGCGGTCGGGCGACATCAGCCGCGCGAGGACGGCGTCGAGCGTGACCGGCTCGGGCTCGTCGGGCAGCGCGACGGTGATCGCCGACACCTGCTCGCTGAACAGCCGTCCCCACGCCGAGCTGCCCGAGATCGACTTCTCGGCGAGGATCTTCTCCTCGGGCTCGGAGAGCAGGTGCGGGCGGTAGCGGCGCGCGGAGCGCAGGAAATGGCGCGCGGTGTCGATGCCGTCGGCGGCGAGCAGCTCGTCGGCGCGGTCGTCGTCGAGCGCCGCCCACTCGAGCTCGAAGAACAGCAGCTCGGTCTCGATCGCCGTGCTCTTCTCCTGCATGCGCTGCATCAGCGCGCCGATCTGCGGGTCCGCCGTGTCGACGCTGAAGCGCAGCATCGCGTAGTGGCCCGAGCGCGACGAGAGCTCGGAGATCTCCATCAGCTCGTTGATCGCGGCCGCGAACTCGGGCGCGGTCAGCTCGGCGAGGCGGCCTGCATAGGTCTCGGCAAAGGTCTGCGCACGCTGCGTGGCCTCGTCGAGGAGGCGGTCGGCGCCGGCATCGCCTTCGCCGTGGACGAGCGGTGAGAGGTCCCAGGAAACGTCTTCGACGGTCATGCCGACGAGGATATTTCACGCAGTATGCGGGGTTCGTGCGGATCGGCTCTTGCGGGCCATTTTCGCTCCGCGTACATTCGCCTTGCGACGCGGGACTGGAGCCGCAAAGAGCGAGGCCACCGAGGTGTGAGGCCGCGCCACCCAACGCAGGGGCGCCTCTTCGGAGCGCGACCCAGCGGCGGGTTCCTCAAGCGGCCCCGGAACCGCGTCGCGTTACGTTAAGCCTCTGTTCGAGACACGATTAGCCCGCCTCGACATGTGGGCAGCCGCCGGGGTTGTGAGCAGTTCACGAACATCCGGCGGCGGTGGCGTCGACCTTCCGACGCTGCTCGTCACTGCCGTCGCATCGGCCGCCGCGGCCTACGTGACGTCGAAGGTGTGGGCACCGGGGACGCTTGCCGTCGGCGGCGTTCACGCCGGTCCTAGTGGCGGTGCTGAAGGAGCTGCTCTCGCGCCCGGCCGAGGTCGTCGTCACGCGCGCCGTGCCGGTGCGCGGCGTCGTGCGCAGCACGACGCCGGGCGGGGCAGCCGCCCGCAGCGACCGGGCCGTCTGAGCTCGCCGCCGAGCGCGTCCCGCAGCACGGCGAGATCCTCGGGAGCTCGGTCGTCCCGACGCCGGCGCAGCTGGTGGCCGGCGATCCTCACCGGGCTGCTCGGCTTCCTCGTCGCCGCCGTGATCATCACGGTTCCCGAGCTCGTCGCGGGCAGCTCGGCGTCCGGCGGTGGGCGCGACACGACGTTCTTCGGCGGAACGCGCGGTCGGGCGATCGCGCGCCGGCGACGACCACGACGACGCCGACCGAGACCGAGACGACGCCTCCGGCCGACACGGTCACGGTCGCTCCGCCGGCGCACGGTGACGGTGCCGCCGGCCGAGACGACGCCCGTGCCGCCGGCGCGACGACGACCGACGCTCCGCCGCCGACCGACGTGACGACGCCCGCCAGCCCCCGCCGCGGTCGGGCGGTTCCGGTGCCGCCGCTGCCGTCGCGGCTCCCGACGCTAGACTGGAGCGACGCACCGACACGGGGACGACATGGCTTCGACGTGGTCGACTTCGTGACGGTGGTTGCGAGCCGAGGTGCCAGGAGGCCTCGTAAAACACCTGGCAAAACCATACGTGCGGACTCTCACGAGTACGCCATGGCTGCCTAGCTCAAACTAGGCGAGTCATGTTCTGAGCCCGGCCAGCCGGCCGCTGGGATCCTCGGAATCAAAATGCCGGATCACCCGGGGAGGTCCGCTCCCGCCGAACCGGGGACATTTCAGGGAGCTGGCCCTCATGAACCCCGCCGGCGAGGCGACATGAGGGCGAGATCAGAGCGCCGGATACGCTCGTAGACGTCACCGTTACGCGATCGCGGACGCGGGTTCGATTCCCGCCGTCTCCATAAGGTCCAGAAAGCCGCTCCGTTGAGCGGCTTTCCTACTCTTGAGCAGTGCCAGGTGGCAAGCGCGGCAGGCGTTTCGCGACCCGCTGACGGGCGCTGCTAGCCTCGCGGCGATGGAGCCTGAGGTCATCTGGTCCAACGACGACGGGGAGTTCGTGATCCTGGCGTCGGATCCGTCGCTGACGGTGGCGCGCGCCCGCTTCGCCCCAGGACAGCGGCCGGGCGGCCTGCACGTGCACGACGAGCACGTCGATATGTTCTACGTGCTTGCGGGAGCGATCACGTTTGAGGTCGGCCCGGACGTCGAGCGCGTGGTCGTCGAGGCCGGTGGCTCAATCGCGTTTCAGCCCGGCGTCGCTCATGCCTTCCAAAATGACAGCGGAGCTGACGCGACCTGCCTCAACATCCACGCTCCGGACGCGGGGTTCGCGGACTTCATGCGCGGGATGCGCGATGGCGTAGCCGTCGAGTGGGACCACCATCCCGTCCCTTAGAACCGAGCCATCGGCGGCCGTGCCTGCCCGCCTCAGGGGTTCGATAGTCGTCCCATGACGATTCAGCGGATGGACAATGTAGGCATTGTCGTCGACGACCTACCGACGACGATCGCGTTCTTTCGCGAGCTCGGCCTCGAGCTCGAAGGGCAAGCCACAGTCGAAGGAGAGTGGGCAGGACGCGTCACTGGGCTGGGCGACCAGCGCGTCGAGATCGCCATGATGCGCACGCCGGACGGCCATAGTCGGCTCGAGCTCTCGCGATTTCTCACGCCGCGTGCGATCGCTGATCACCGAAACGCCCCGGTGAATGCCCTGGGCTACCTACGGGTCATGTTCACTGTGGACGACATCGACGAGACGCTCGCCCGGCTCCGCAAGCACGGTGCTCAGCTTGTCAGCAGCGAGGTGGTCCAGTACGAAGACACGTATCGGCTCTGCTACATCCGGGGACCGGGAGGACTTCTCATCGGGCTTGCCGAAGAGCTCGGCTGAGCGCCGGCAGGAGAACCCGCGAAGAGCGCCCTCACGCACGCGGCTGGTGCGGTCGGGTCGCCATACTGCCGAGCGAACGTCGGCGAGGGTGCTTGCGAGCTGGTCGCGGCTCTGGGCCACGACATCACCCGTCGCGCTCGGATACGGTCGCGTCATGACCGACGAGAACATCGAACAAGCGATCCGCGAAGGGACGCGCGAGATCACGGCGCCCTCGATGAGATCGAGCAGCGGCTCGCGGACCTGCTTGCCGCGATCCGCGTCAGCCCGGACGAAACCCAGCCTGAGCCCACCTCGCTCGGCGACCTCGTCCAGACCATTCGCAACGAGATCGGGGCGATCACCGGCGACGCAGGATGAGCTGCCGGCTCCGTACAGCGAGCCCACGACGTACGCCGTGCGCGACTGGAACCCGTCGGGCGGCGACACCAAGGGCCTGAGGCTCCGCGTCGCCCGATCGATGCGGCGCTGGGTTGCGGTGCGCCTACGCGCTGCGACGCCGAGAACGATACGCGGGTTCGATTCCCGCCGTCTCCACTTCAGATCGCACCCGCGCTCAGTTCGCGGGTGCGAGTACGACGATGTCGATCAGGCGCTCGGTGCCGCGGAAGTCGTCGGGGTTGCGGGTGTATAGAGGCAGGTTGGACGCCAGCGCGGTGGCCGCGATCAAGAGATCCAGAGAGCGCGCTCCACGTGCCTTGCGACCAGCGACGGAGACGGCCGCGTAGATGCGACCGTATGCGCGGGCAACGCTCGCGTCCACGGGCAGCGGCTCGAACGTTGCCTCTGCGCGCTGCAGCCGGTCCTGTCGCCGCGCGCGCTCGTGCGGGTCGGGCGTCGCGTGGGGGCCTGCGGCGAGCTCGGCCAGGGTGACCGCAGAGACGGCCAACTCGGCCGGTAGATCGCGCGCGTCGACATGCTCGAGGTCGATCACGACCGATGTGTCGATGATCCCGCGTGGGATCGGCTGGTCAGCCACGAGGCCAGGGGTCGTGATCGAGCGCCGCGTCGACGTCGGCGCGGAACCGGCCGGCATCGATCGCCGGCGCGCCCGCGAACGCGGCGACCGCGGCGTCTGCGGCAACGAACTGACGAGCGCGCAAGGGGACCAGTTCGCCGACCGGTACGCCATTGCGGGTCACGACGAACGCCTCGCCTCGGTCGAGGGCGCGCATGATGTCGCCGCTGCCGTTGCGGAGTTCGCGCTGGGTGATTTCGCGAGCCACAACCCCGATCGTAGCACGCGTGCTACGCGCGTTTGCTCGAAACCCGAGCGAGGGCTCTCGGCGAGACGATGCGCTACAGGGTCGAGGCGTCGAGCACGCCTTCGGGGAAGCTGTCCGGGTCACCAGGGATCGGGCCGGGCTCAGCCTTCGCGAGCAGCCGCGAACGGATCTTCGCCGGCGAGAGGGAAGGATTGCGCGCCTTGAGCAGTGCGGCTGCGCCGGCGACGAGCGGCGCGGCAAAGCTGGTTCCGTCGCCGAAGGCGTACAGCCCCGCCGGGAACGTCGAGATGTTGCAGATGCCGGGTGCGGCAATGTCGATCGGACGTCCGAAGTTCGAGAAGAACGCGAAATGGTCGTCGAGGTCGTCGGGGAAGCACTCGGGGCGCGGCGATGAAAGGCCGCCCGGAAGGCCGTCAAAATCTCCGATCGCCGAAACGGCGATGACTTCGGGATAGGCGGCCGGCGTGTACGGTGGACGCATCCGCCGAGTCGTTGCCCGCCGCAGCGACGACGGTCACGCCGCGTTCCGTCGCGCGGCAGATCTGCTGATGGATGCGATCGATTCGCTTGCGCTTGCCGAATACGTTCTTGATCAGCCGTCGCGGGTTGAGGCACGGGCCGATGCTCCGGATCGTCAAATCCGCCAAGGCTGAGGTTCGCGACATCGATCCGGGCTGAGTTGCGGACCACCCAATTCAAGCCCGCACAGCAACGATGAGTCCTGGTACGACTCCGTCCGGCCGTTGCGACTCGTACCGCCCAGATGCGTGCGCCGGGGGCGGTGCCGACGACGCCGATCGCGTTGTCGATCGCGGCTGCCTGGCCTGCGACGAACGTGCCGTGGCCATCGCGGTCGTCGAAGCCTCTGCCTGGCGCGCAGTCCACGCCGCCGACGACGTTGAGGTCTGGATGCGTGGGGTCCACGCCGCCGTCGAGCACCGCGATGTCGGCGTCGACGCGCCTGTCGTCGATGCCGTCGATGTCGGCGGTCCTGCTCAGCGTCGCTCGGACTCGCCTGATCTCGGCGGTGATGAACTGCGGTGGCTGCTCGACCTGCGCTGTGGCGGGGTTCGAGCCAGCGAGGTTGGTCAGCGCGAAACCGCGGCGGCTCGATGCGAGCGATGACCGCGTCGTCGCTGACGACCTCCACGGAGCGATCCAGGTCCAGCGCGGCGCGCTGCGCGGCCGTCACTTCCGCGGAGAACCCGATCACCGCCTCCGTGTACACGTGCTCCGGCGTGATGCCATAGCGCTTGGCCACCGTTGTGGGCGCGGTGCCGGGCGCGACCTCCACGACGACCGGCGCCGCCTGCGCCGTGCCCGCGAGCGCCAGCAGTGCGCTCAGGCAGGCGACGAGTGCGACGACGAGACCACGGCGGCGGAACATTGAACGTCTCCTTCGGCGAACGGAATCGGACCGGCGCAGCCTAGCCTCGAACCGCCGCGGTTGCCAGCGCTGTCGCCCGGCCGACTATCAGCGCTGACGCCGCTTCATTTTCAGCGTCACGTGCACACGTGCTAGCTTCGCGCCGTTCGCGGGGTCGCGTGTAGACCAAGGGAGGAGCGCCATGGCCGACGACGAGGACGAGCCCGAAGCGGTCGAGCCCGATGAGGACGCCGAGACCGCGGACTTCGCGCTCGACGAGGAGGAGCTCGCCGACGAGCAGCCCGAGCCCGAGTCGCGCATCACCCCGGACGAGCCGTCATGAAGGTCAGCGTCGCGGGGGTGCTGTTGATCAAGGAGTTCGAGGGCTTCCCGCACGGTGGCCGGCCGTACAAGGACATCGTCGGCGTGTGGACGATCGGCTACGGCCACACCGCGGGCGTCGGTCCCAGCAGCGCGCGGTTGACCGAACCGCAAGCCGGCAAGCTGCTGCGTCAGGACCTCGACAAGCGCTACGCGCCGCCCGTCATCGACCTCGCCGTCCGCTTCAACCAGCATCAGTTCGACGCGATCGTCTCCTTCGTCTACAACTGCGGCCCAGGGGCGATCTCGACGAGCACGAAGATCGGGCGCGCGCTGCGCGCCGAGGACTGGCCGACCGCGGCGGACGCGCTGCTTGCCTGGGACAAGGCCGGCGGCGTGGCGGTCGCGGGGCTGACGCGCCGCCGCCGGGCCGAGCGGGCGATGTTCCTGATCGCCGGCGACGCGACCGAGGCCGACGACCCGCTCGAGGGTTATACCGAGCGCGAGCGGCGCTGGATTCGCGAGTACGACCGTCTGCTGCGCGAGAGGAAGGATCCCCGACGCCGCCGGGTCCTCAGGCGCGTGATGGCGCAGCAGCGCAGGAAGATCTGGCGCAGCGCGCAGCCGAAGTCCGCCGGCGGGGACGGCAACGGCTGGGAGCATCTGCGCCGCCGCGCCCGCTACGCGTCGCTGCTCGCGCGAACGCAGTAGGCGCGCCGCTCGATGATCGACACGACCAGCAACCCAAGGAGGCGAGGCCTTCATGAGTGAGAACGGCAACCTTCCCGCGCGCGATCTCTCACCGATCCCGGGCGGGCAGCTTCGCAAGGACGCCGCCGTCGCGTGGCTTGCGATGCGCAGCCTCATCGGTAAGCAGAAGGACATCTGGATCTGCCCGACGTCGCCGCGAACGTCCTATCGCTCGCTCGCCGATCAGAAGTTCTTCTGGGACCTCTTCCAATCCGGCCAGGGAGCGCTGGCGGCGCGACCGGGCACGTCCAATCACGGCTGGGGCATCGCGGTCGATCTGCCGACCGCCGCGATGCAGGCCGCCGTGCGTGGCTGCGGACACACCTTCGGCTGGGGGATCCGCGGCGGCAGGATGTCCTCCGACGCACCCTCGGAGGCGTGGCACACGACCTTTCACCCGGGCGTCTTCAAGGCGCCGCCGGCGAAGAAGCACACGCACCCGTACCACTTCATGAGCGACCGCGAACGTGCTGCCCGCGACATCCTCGTCAAGGAGCGCCGCGTCGCGAAGCGAAACGGCGGCTGGGACAAGGTCGACCCCGGTCACCTCGAGCGCGCGATGCGCGCGAAGGCCAACCTGCGCCGGTACGCCCGCGACATCGCGGCGGCCGCCGAGCAGTCCGGCTGGAGGAAGGCGAACCGCAAGATCCGCTTCGAGTACATCAAGACGCTGATCGGAGCCTGACATGGACGACGAAGACGAACCTGTCGTGGACTTCCCCCCACCTGACGCAGGCCAGGAGATCGCCGACGAGCCCGACCCGGCGTTCGGCGAGACCGACGCCTACGACGGCGAGATGCCCGACGACGACGAGCCCGAGCCGGACGACGCAGCCGCCTGAGCGCATCACGCTCGTCGCGGGCGAGCTCGCGCTGCTCGAGGCCGCGGTCGGCGATCGCCCCGCTCTCGCGCGTGCCCTGGGCTGCGAGCTCGCCGACGGCTGGGACGTGTTCCCGCGGTCGCTGACGCGCTCGCGCGACGCGGTCGCCGCGAACCCGGCCGGTGCGCGCTGGGGGACGCGCTTCTTCCTACTCGACGAGCCGCGCGCCCTCGTCGGCTGGGGTGGCTTCAAGGGCGCGCCACAGGACGGCGCCGTCGAGATCGGCTACGCGATCGCGCCCGGCTGGGAGGGCCGCGGTCTCGCCACAGCCGCTGCTGCGGCGATGGTGCGCGAGGCGTGGGCGGACCCGGGCGTGGACGCGGTGCTCGCGCACACGCTCCCGGCGCGCGGCGCCTCCGTCCGGGTGCTCGAGCACAACGGCTTCGTGCATGACGGTGAGAACCTCGACGGCGACGTCGGAGTCGTCTGGCGCTTCCGCCTCGAGCGCCCCGGTTAGGGGGTGGCGAGTTGCCACGGTTCAGCCGTCGTAACTCGCCACACGCTCGTCCCGCGAGCTGGAGAACGCACCCACGACCTCCGCGAAGCGGCGCACGGAGCCGGGTCCGGCGGCGTCCGCGAGGCCGACGATCGCCGTCTGGACGCCGGCCTCGGCGAGCTCGCGATGGCAGCCGATGTGCTCCTCGACGGTTGCCGCGCCGCGCCCCTCGCGCGGCTCGCCGGCGGCGATCACGCGCGCCGCCGCGAGGTGGGTGACGCGCACCGCCGCCGGGTCACGGCCCTCCGTCGCGCAATGCTCGTGCAGCACCGCGACCTTGCGGCGGACCGCGTCGGCGTCGCCGAAGAAGGCTAGGCTCGACGGCCGATGAAACGCTCAACCTGCAGGCTGATCACGATCCCGATCAGCCACTACTGCGAGAAGGCGCGCTGGGCGCTGGAGCGCGCCGGCGTCGAGTACGAGGAGCGCGCGCACATGCAGGTGCTCCACTGGGCTGCGGTCAAACGCGCCGGCGGCGGGCGCACCGTGCCCGTGCTCGTGTGCGGCGACACGGTGCTCTCGGAGTCCGCCGACATCCTCGCCTTCGCCGACGAACGCGCGCCCGCCGACCGGCGCCTGTACCCGGACGATGCGCGGCAGGCGGCCGCGGTGCGCGCGCTCGAGCGCTACTTCGATACGTATCTCGGACCGCATGGCCGGCGCTGGATGTACGACAACATCCGCGGCCAGCGCAAGCTCGTCAAGCAGTACGCGCCGACGGGCGTGCCGACCTGGCAGCGGCTCGCGCTGCCGATCGCCTACGGCACGGTCGCGAAGATCATCGACCGCTGCTTCGACATCAACGCCGAGAACGCCGCGATCTCGCTGGTCCAGGTCCGGGAGTCGTTCGATGCGGTCGCCGAGCACCTGCAGGACGGCCGTCCCTATCTCATGGGCGAGCGCTTCACGGCCGCCGACCTGACGTTCTCGGCGCTCGCGGCCGCGGTGATCATGCCGCCGCAATACGGCGTGCCGCTGCCGCAGCCCGACGAGCTGCCGCCGGCGATGGGCGCGGTCGTCCGCGAGCTGCGCGAGACCCCCGCGGGGCGACACGCGCTGCGGATGTTCGTCGAGGAGCGCCGCTAGTACGTCGGCGAGGGCGGCGGCATGTACTCGGCGAGCACGAGCAGCTGAGCGACGCCGCGCACGAGCATCGGCAGCTCGATCTCTGACTCGGGCACGATCCACCAGGTCTGACCGGGGCGGTTGCCCTCCTCCAGCGCGGGTCCGAGCAGGTCGCCCCTGACGGACACGAGGCAGGGCAGGCGGTAGCGCCCGGCGCCTGGTCCGGAGACCGTGTACTCGGTGCGGCGGCAGTCGACCGACCACCCCTCGGCGTACTCCGGATTGCGCATGATCTTCGGCTCCGAGACGGGCACGCGCTCCTGTGGCTGGCGGTCGATCCGCCGCACGAACTCGCGCGCGACGTCGTTCGCGGTCAGCGACGCGGGGAGGTCGGCGTCCTCCTCCTTCTCGAGCTCGCTGCGCGTCTGGTCTCCGCTCAGCGCGATCGCCCGATCCAGCCAGTGGCCGGGCAGATCAGCGCGCGGCGCGTTCGTCTCCTGCGCGAGCGCGTAGTTGCCGAGCTCTGCGCGGCAGGGCTCGCAGTGCGGGCCGGGCGCGAGGCGAACGGCGAGCTCGAAGCGCCCGAGGGCATTGACAGAGACGCCGCTGGGCGGAGCCGGCAGGCTGCGGGCGTGCTCGTCGCAGAGCTTGCACCCACAGCGATTACAGGAGGCGATGGCCAGCTGGCCACACGCGCAGGTACCCACGCTTCCGTTGCTGTAGCTCATCGCGGAAGTCTACGCCGAGCCCCCACCGCCTGTCGACGAAAGTTTGCGCGAAGGGTTGCAAGACCCGCTTCGTAGACTGCCCGGCGTGTATGCCGACGAGCTGCTGCTCCCGTTGTGCGAGCAGACCATGGAGCTGTTGCCGCCGGTGACGCTGTTCGACGCGCACACGCACATCGGCGTCAACGATCCCGATGGCTTCAAGTGCACGACGGACGAGCTGCTCGAGACGCTCGCGCCGACCCGATCGCGCGCGGTCGTGTTCCCGATGCACGAGCCCGGCGGCTACCCGCCGGCGAACGACCACGTGCTCGAGGCGGCGGCCGCGTCCGACGGCCGGCTCGTCGCGTTCTGCCGCGTCAACCCCCGCACGGTCGACTGCGTCGCCGAGGTCCGTCGCTGCCTCGCCGCCGGCGCGCAGGGGATCAAGCTCCATCCGCGCGCCGAGCGGTTCGCCCTCGACGAGCCCGCCGTGCACGACATCGTCGCGCTTGCCGACGAGCAGAAGCTGCCGATCCTGATCCACGCAGGTCGTGGCATCCCGGCGCTCGGCGCGCACGTCCTCGAGTACGCCGCGCGCTTTCCCCGCGCGCGCTTCATCCTCGCCCACTGCGCGGTCTGCGACCTCGCATGGATCTGGCGGCGTCTGCCTGACGCTCCGAACGTCTTCATCGACAGCGCGTGGTTCTGTGCCGCCGATCAGCTCGCGCTTTACTCGCAGGTGCCGCCCAGCCAGATCCTCTACGCGACCGACATCCCGTTCGGCACGCCGCAGCTGACGGTCATCGGGTCGCTGCGCTGCGCGTTGCAGGCCGGCCTGACGCCGGCTCAGCTGGAGAGCGTCGCGGGCGGCCAGCTCGAGCGCATCCTGGCGCGCGAGGAGGCGCTCGACCTCGGGCCGGCGGTCGGAAGCGGGCGGATCCGGCGCGATCCGCTGCTGGCGCGCGTCGAGTACTTCACCGAGGCCGCCTTCGCCACCGCGCTCGCGGGAGGAGACGACAGCGAGTTCATCGACCTCGCCCGTCTGGCATGCCTCGTCGGCGACGACGCACCGCAGGCGCCGCTCTGCGAGGCGGTCCGCGAGCTGCTGGCGCTCGCGCTCGCGATCCCGCTCGGCACCTCGCTGACGGGGCGCTTTGCGCACATCCACCTGCTCGTCAGCGCGGCCGCGATCGCGGCCACGCCGGACGTCCCGGTGAGCGCCGGCTGAGCGCCGCGGCGAGGCCCGCTCCGCGCCGCCGTTCGACCGATTTTTCGCGTGGTCCGCGCGCGTGTACGTGTCGCGGGCAGGCCTGGCGTCCCTGCAAATTTGCGACGAAGACGCAGGCTTGCGTCGAGCCTCGATAAGCTCACGTCGGTGAGCGGCGAGACGGCAGCCGAGATGACGGCCGAGATTGACGGCCAGACGGGGACTCGACCCATGGGAACCAGCGACACGGCCGAGGTGGCCGACGCCGCGGAACCGTCGGCGTCCGCGGCGCATGTCAACGGCCAGACCGCCGTCGGCGAGCCCGAGACGGCCGCTCCGGCGACCCCGGAAACCGTGACCGAAACACCCGCCGTCGAGCAGCCCGAGGCCGAGCAGCCTGCCGCTGAGGCGCCCGCCGCTGAGGCGCCGGCCGCCGAGGCGCCCGCCGCCGAGTCATCCGCTGCCGAGGCGGAAGCGGCGCCCGCCGCTGACGCGCCCGCGCCGCCGCCGGCCGTGCAGCCCGACAAGGAGCGCCCGGCCGTCGGCCCGAAGATCCTCGGCGTCGCCGCCGACCCCAAGCCGCTGCCGGCCGTCAAGGCGACGCTGCCCACCCGCAAGCGCCGTCGCCGCCCGTCGGCTTCTGAGCGTCACCGTCGCGCGTTCTTCTCCGCCCTGACCGATCTGCGCCGCGGTGGCCCCGCGTCCGCGCCTGCCGCCGAGCCGGCGAACGCGACCGCCGCCGAGCCGTCCCCGGAGGCACCGGCGGTCGAGGCGCCGGTCGCTGCGGCCGAGCAGGAGTCGACGGCACCGCTCGCCGAGACCGCTGCCGCGCAGCCGATCGAGGCGCCCCTCGCAGCCGCCCCCGAGGAGTCCGCCGCAACTGCCGCCGAGCCGGCAGCCGAGGCGACGGAGTCCCCCGCCGCGGCCACCGAGCACGAGCCGGATTCGAGCGGGGATCGCTCACCGACGTCCCCCGCCCGCGTGACCGCAGCGATCGAGCGCGTCGGCGGCGCCGAGACGATCAAGGAAGCGCTCAAGCCCAAGCAGGACGAGAAGGGCCAGCCGCTGAAGTGGGCCGCCGTCTGCGCCCAGGCCGCCGAGGGCCTCAAGCCCGGCGATCCCGTCTTCAACGCCTGGGTCCGGCTCGCCGCGACTCCGGTGCGCGAGGTCAAGGCGCAGCTGCCGCGGCCGCCCGAGGCCGAGCGCTCCCAGCAGCGCAGCGAGGGCGGCGGCGGACGCCGTCCCGGCGCCCAGCGCGCCGGCGGCCGGCCACGCCGCGACGATCGGCCGAGCCGCTCGGAGTTCGCCTCGCACGCCCAGGACGGCACGTTCCGCAAGAGCATCCGCATCGTCACCGGTCACGACGAGGATCAGGAGCGGCGCGAGCGCGAGCGCAATCGCAAGGAGCAGCGCGAAGCCAAGCGCCGCGCCGAGCGCGAGCGTCTCGCCCGCCTCGGGTACTAGCCGCCGACCGGCAGGCCCGCGATCGCGGGTCGGGCGCGCAAGCCGCCCGACGGTCAGCCTCGACAGCGTCGCGGCACTGTGCACGCCGCTCGGCATCGACGAGCAGCGGCTCGTCGCGCCGGGGCCACGCCGACGCGCTCGCTCAACAAGCCGCGGGCGCGCGCCGATATGGGGAGTAGGGCGGCGGACCTCGCTAGGCTCGTGAGAGCAAATCTGAGCCTGGACGACTCAACTCATGTTTCGTAAGCACGTTGTGTATAGTTGTGCGTGCAACGAAAGGAACGAGAACTTCACATGGCCAAGCTTCTGCTCATCCCCCTGGACGACACCGTCGTCTTCCCAACGATGGACATCAACCTCCCGGTCGACGCGTCCGGCGAGGAGCGCGTGCTGCTCGTGCCTCGGCACGACGACCAGTACGCCAAGGTCGGCACGATCGCGAAGGTCGCCGACACGATTCGCCTGCCCGGCGGCGGGCGCGGCGTCTCGCTCGAGAGCGAGGCGCGCGGCGTCATCGTCGGTGCGGCCGAGGCCGACGCTGACGGCAGGCTGCGCGCGGAGGTCACGGAGCACCCCGACACGAAGCCCATCGACGGCCGCACCCGCGAGCTCGAGCGCGAGTACCGAGCGGTCGTAGAGGAGATCCTCTCCGAGCGCGGCGCCGACGAGCGCGTCGCCGCCTTCCTGCGCTCGGTCGCCGATCCCGGCCCGCTGGCGGACACCGCCGGCTACAGCCCCGATCTGACGTTCGAGCAGAAGGTGCGCCTGCTGGAGACCGTCGACGTCACCGAGCGCCTCGCGCTCGCCGTCGAGTTCCAGCGTGAGCGGCTGACCGAGCTGCAGGTGCGCAACCGCATCCGCAACGACGTCGAGTCCGGCGCCCAGAAGCAGCAGCGCGAGTACTTCCTGCGTCAGCAGATGGAATCGATTCGCCGCGAGCTGGGCGAGGACGAGGGCTCGGTCACCGACGAGTACCGCACGAAGATCGCCGACGCCGGCATGCCCGACGACGTGCGCGAGCAGGCCGAGCGCGAGCTCGATCGCCTCGAGCGCGCCGGCGAGCAGAGCGGCGAGTCGTCGATGATCCGCACGTACCTCGACTGGCTGATCTCCGTGCCTTGGAGCAAGCGCTCCGACGAGGTCCTCGACCCGGTCCATGCGCGTGCGGTGCTCGACGCCGACCACGCGGGCCTGGAGGACGTCAAGGACCGCATCACGGAGTACATCGCGGTGCGCAAGCTGCGCGCCGAGCGCGGCATCGAGATGGACAAGAAGGCCGGCGCGATCCTCACCCTGATCGGCCCTCCGGGCACCGGCAAGACCTCGATCGGCGAGTCGATCGCCCGCGCGACCGGACGCGAGTTCGTCCGCATGTCGCTCGGCGGCGTCCGCGACGAGGCCGAGATCCGCGGCCACCGCCGTACGTACATCGGCGCCCTGCCGGGACGGCTCGTCCGTGCCCTGCGCGACGCCGGCACGATGAACCCGGTGATCATGCTCGACGAGGTCGACAAGGTCGGCGCCGACTGGCGCGGCGACCCGTCGGCGGCGCTGCTCGAGGTCCTCGACCCGGCGCAGAACCACTCGTTCCGCGATCACTACCTCGACATCGAGATCGATTTGTCGCAGGTCCTCTTCATCGCCACGGCGAACGTCGCCGAGACGATCCCGGGGCCGCTGCTGGACCGCATGGAGGTGATCCGCTTCGACGGCTACACCGTGGCCGAGAAGACGGCGATCGCCCGCGATTACCTGTGGGCGAGGCAGCGCGAGCGCAACGGCCTGCGCGAGAACGAGGTCGCCGTCGACGACGAGGTGCTGAGGCTGATCGTCGCCGAGTACACCCGCGAGGCGGGCGTGCGGCAGCTCGAGCGCGAGCTCGGGACGCTGCTACGCAAGACCGCGACGAAGATCGCCTCCGATCCGCAGCTCGCTCCGGTGACGGTCGACGTCGACGCGGTGCGCGACGCCCTCGGACGCCAGAAGGTCTTCCAGGAGGCTGCGGCGCGCACGGCGGTGCCGGGCGTGGCGACCGGCCTTGCGGTGACCGGCGTCGGCGGCGACGTCCTGTTCGTCGAGGCGAACGCGATGGCGGGCAAGGGCGGCAGCCTCACGCTGACCGGGCAGCTCGGCGATGTCATGAAGGAGTCCGCGCGGATCGCGCTGACGTACGTGCGCGCCCACGGCTCCGAGCTCGGCATCGACGACGACGCCTTCGACGGACGCGAGTTCCACGTCCACGTGCCGGCCGGCGCGATCCCGAAGGACGGTCCCAGCGCGGGCGTCACGATGACGACGGCGCTTGTCTCCCTGCTGACGGATCGGCCCGTGCGCCACACGGTCGGCATGACCGGCGAGGTGACGCTGCAGGGCCGGGTCCTGCCGATCGGCGGCCTGAAGCAGAAGGTGCTTGCCGCGCACGCCGCGGGTCTGACCGACGTGATCCTCCCCGAGCGCAACCGCGCCGACCTGGATGACGTTCCCGAGGATGTGCGCGACGCGATGACGTTCCACCCGGTCATGACGATCGACGAGGTGCTCGACATCGCGCTCGAACCTGCGCGCACTGAACCGATCAGCGCGTAGCAGCGGCGGCGCGGGTCTTCCCCCCCGCCCGCGCCGCCCCCCACGAAGAAGACGGCCGCGCCTGGGCCATGGGCGTGGCCGTTTTCGCGTCCAGCGGCAGCCCGTTGCCCGTCAAGACCACGACCGAGCGGCGGGACCGGCGCGCGGACATGTCAGTGACCGATCCACGCCGATCCCGCCTGCGCGCAATCACCGCCAGGGGGAGCGGTGAAGCGCGGGGTGCGGGGCGGCGGCATCGGTCCGCCGCCCCACATCCCTCGCGGTCTGCGGTCGCGTCAGGTATCGGGAGCGCGACACGCGGTTCCTTGCTCACCGCCCCGTTACCGGGGCGTAGGCTGCCGAACTGGATGGGGGAGGGGTTTCCAGCCGGTGAAGAGGAACCTGCGTCGCATTGTGGACCTGACACCTCAACCCTGGGTAAGCGAGGGCTCAGTCCGCCGTTAAGTTTCGATGTGGGTTGTGTGTGGATGCGTCGCCCTCAGCGCCCACCAGATCGCGAGCGGCTGCAGCGGCAACCGCGCCCACAGCAGGGCGGGGGCGAAGCCCGGATAGCGGTCGGCGTTCAGCGCCATGTGCACGTTCGCGGGGAAGACGGCGACGAGCGTTGCCGCGAGCCACAGTCCGGCGACCCGCCGGGTTCGCTCGGGGAGGACGCCGATCGCCCCCGCGAGCTCCGCGGCACCGCTCGCGAGCACGAGTTCGCGTTGGCGCGGCAGGTACGCCGGCACGATCTGCTCGTACATCTTCGGGCGCAGGAAATGCAACGTGCCGGCGCCGACGAAGAAGGCCGCGAGCAGCCGCTGCGACCAGCTCGTCACGTTCACCGCGCGCGCAGACCGTCGAGCGCGATGTCGAGGTAGCGCCGCCAGTCCAGCGACGCGCCGGCGCGCTGCGCGGCAGCGAGGTGGCCGAAGCCACACATGATCGTCTTGATGTCCTCGTTGGTCGCATCGGCGCGCATCACGCCGGCCGCCTGAGCGCGCGAGATCAGCGTCGCGGTCGCGGTCATCAGGCGCTGCTGGCCGCGCGCGGCGGCGTCGACCGCGCTCGGATGGCCGGCGATGATCTCGCACCAGGCGACGTCGGCGGCGGCAGCGTTCGCGGTGCGCCAGATCGTCGCAGTGAAGATCTCCCATTCGTCGCCGCGCTCCTCGAGCGCGGCCTCCATCGTGTCGGCCAGCCGTTCGAAGTGCTGCGCTGCCAATGCGCCGACGAGCGCCTCCTTGGTCGGGAAGTGGCGGTACAGCGTGCCGACGCCGACGCCCGCGCGCCGCGCGATGTCCTCCACCTGCGCGTCGAGCCCGCTCTCGGCGAACGCCGCCGACGCGGCCGCGACGAGCTTCTCGCGATTGCGGCGAGCGTCGGCCCGCAGGGGGCGAGGAGCGATGGTTGACAAGCGGAACCGTCCTTCCGTATGCTGGCCCGCATCAAGCGGAACCCATCCTCATGTTAACGTGCAGACCCCGGGAGTACCACCGATGACCGATGCCGAAGCCGCACAGCGCCGCAAATGGCTGGCGCTCGCTCTCTTGGCCACGACGCAGTTCGTGATCGTCCTGGACGTCGCGATCGTCAACGTCGCGATCCCGTCGATCGGCAACGACCTTGACTTCGCACCCGAGAACCTCACCTGGATCCCGAACGCGTACGCGCTGACGTTCGGCGGCTTCCTACTGCTCGGCGGGCGAATGGCCGACCTGCTCGGCCGCCGGCGCCTGTTCATGGGTGGGCTCGTGCTGTTCGCGATCGCCTCGCTGCTCGGCGGCCTCGCGACGAGCGAGACGCAGCTGATCATCTGGCGCGCGGTGCAGGGCCTCGGCGCGGCGATCCTCGCGCCCTCCGCGCTGTCGATGGTCACGAACATGTTCGCCGAGGGCGCCGAGCGCAACAAGGCGCTGGGCGTCTGGGGCGCGGTGTCGGGCTCGGGCGGCGCGGCCGGCGTGCTGCTCGGCGGCGTGCTGACCGAGTACCTCGGCTGGGAGTGGGTCCTCTGGGTCAACGTCCCGATCGCGCTCATCGCCGCGCTGCTGGCGCCGCGCCTGCTCGAGGAGAGCCGCCGCGAGAGCGAGGTACGGAAGTTCGACGCGCTCGGTGCGATCACGGTCACCGCCGGTCTCTCGCTGCTCGTCTACGCGCTCGTCGACACGCTGAACGCGGGCTGGGGTTCGACGCAGACGATCACCCTGCTCGGAATCTCGGCGGCGCTGCTCGGGGCGTTCGTCCTGATCGAGCGGCGCTCGATCGACCCGCTCGTGCCGTTTCGCATCTTCCGCCTGCGCACGCTGACCGGCGCGAACGTCGTCGGGCTGCTGATCGGAGCCTCGCTGTTCGCGATGTTCTTCTTCCTGTCGCGCTACATGCAGGAGGTGCTTGGCTACAGCGCGCTCGATGCCGGGCTCTCGTACCTGCCGCTCGCGATCGTGATCATCGTCTCGGCCGGGGGCGCCGCGCAGCTCGTCACGCGGCTCGGGTTCAAGACCGTCCTCGCGACCGGGCTCGTGCTGATCACGATCGCGCTGCTGTGGTTCTCGCAGGTGCCGACCGACGGGACCTACCTCGGCCACCTGCTCGCCCCGATGCTGATCGTCGCGGTCGGTCTCGGCTTCGCGTTCGTGCCCGTCACGATCGCCGCCGTGGCCGGCATCTCGACCGACGACTCCGGGCTTGCCTCGGGTCTGATCAACACGTCGCAGCAGGTCGGCGGCGCGCTCGGCCTCGCCGTCCTCGGCACGATCGCGAGCTCGCGCACAACCGATCTGATCGCGGCCGCCAACGGCGTCCCGACGGCCGTGCCCGGGGCGCTCACCGACGGCTTCCAGCTCGCGTTCCTGGCGGGCGCGGGCATCGCCGCGCTGGGCGTCCTGGCGACGATGGTGCTCGTGCGCAACGAGGACTCCAAGGCCGTCGTGGGCAAGGCCGCGGCAGACCTGCCGATGGCGTAGCAAGCGCGCCTCTCGCCCGCCGGGCGAGAGGCGTCAGGCGCTCGGCTGGTCGAGGTCGAGCGCGAACTCCTGCTCGCCGATGAGGATGACGAGCGGCTCGCCCGCGCGGCCGGCGATGCCGAGCGGCACGTCGGGGTCGGTCGTCTCGTAGTCGGCGGCGACGACGCTTCTGCCGGGCAGCAGCGCCGCGAGCTCGCGCACCGCGCCGCCGAGCATCTCCAGGCCACCGAGCGCGCCGGCGACCTTGCCGTCGGACACGTCGACGTCGAACGCCGGCAGCTGGCGCATGAAGGGCAGCTCCGGCAGGGCGACGTCGCCGGCCGCGTCGTGCGGCAACTCGCGCGTGCCGTCCGCGACCCGCACGACGATCGCGCGCGACCGCTCGCACTCGACGATCGCCGGCGCGGCGCCGTCGAGCGCGACGCTGACCCGCAGCGCGCCCGACTTGTGCAGCAGCTCGCGGGCGAGCGCGATCGCCAGCGCCTGGGGGTCGTGGCTCATGAGCCCTCGAGGCGGGCGTGCGTGAAGCGGTGCAGCGGGCCGGCCAGCCAAGCGGCGTCGCCGTAGCGCTCGCGCAGGGCGGCCGGCACCGCAGTGTGGTCGTACGCGACGCGGCGGTGCTCGATCCGGCCGTCGTCGTGCAGCAGCGCGTAGGCGGCGCGATGATCGCCGTCGAACGGCATCCCGACGCTGCCCGGGTTGACGAGCTCGATGCCGCCGACCGGCGAGCTGCGCGCAAACGCGACGTGGGTGTGGCCGAAGACGAGTCGCCCGTCCGTGACGCCGTCGAGCAGCTCCTGCTCGTCGTCCGCCGGCGCGGGCGCGAACGAGCGCACGTCGCTGATCGGCGAGCCATGCCAGGCGCGCGTGCGCTCGTCGAGCGGCGCGCTGTGGGGGAGCGCCTCGAGCTCGGCGACGAGCTCGCTGCCGAGCGCCTCGCGCGCGGCGCTCGTCGCGCCGCGCACCGGCTCGGGCGCGGAGTCCGGGTCGGCGGTCCAGCGCTCGCCGTTGCCCCGGATCCACGTCGCCGGCGCCAGCGCGCGCAGGCGCTCGACGGTCGCCTCCGGCCACGGACCGAACAGCGCGACGTCGCCGCCGACGAAGTACGCGTCCGCGCGCTGCGTCGCGGCGTCGTCGAGCGTCGCGTCGAGCGCCGCGAGGTTGCCGTGCACGTCGTAGAGCAGCGCCACCATGCTCGTAGTGTTACCCGCCGTGGACGATCTCGCCCTGACCGGTCCGACGCTGCGGGTGCGGATCCCGCGCGACGACGACGCCGGCGCGCTGTTCGTGCAGGCCTCCGATCCCGAGGTCACGCGCTGGTTCTCGTGGGGTCCATACACGTCCGAGGCCGAGGCGCGCGCGTACCTCGCGCGGCTCGCCCCACAGCGGGTGCGCGGCGACCACCTCGACCTCGTCGTCGAGCACCTCGCGGCGGGTCCGATCGGCATCACCGGGCTGGCCGAGTTCGCCGCGCGCGACCGGCGCGCGGTGATCGGCTCCTGGCTCGGGCGCGCCTGGTGGGGGACCGGGGTCAACCACGAGGCCAAGGCGCTCATGTGCCACCTCGCGTTCGACGTCCTCGGCCTCGATCGCCTCGGGGCCTACTCGAACGTCGAGCACGTGCGCTCGCAGCGCGCGCTCGAGCGGCTCGGCTTCCGGCGCGAGGGCGTCCTGCGCGGCTACCACCGTCACGGCGAGCACGCGCTCGACGTCGTCGTCTTCGGGCTCCTGCGCGCGGAGTGGGAGGCGAGCGCGCTGCGCGCCGTGCCGGTCGACGTCAGCGGCGCGCCGCCGCCGGCATTCGTCACCGCGCGCTGAGCGCGCGCGCGTCAGCATCCGCACCGTCACGAGCACTAGCTCTCACAGCGCCACCACCATATCTACGTGCATCGCGCGATCCACCTCCGCGCCGGAGCGATCAGCACCTGGATCTCCTCGATGACGTCCCAGACGTTGACGTTCATCCCGGCTATGACGCGGCCCTCGCGCAACCAGAAGGCGATGAACTCACACGTGCTCGGGTCACCGCGCAGGACGACGTCCGTCCAGTCCACGGCGTGACCGGAGCACTCCATCCCGACGTCGAACTGGTCGGAGAAGAAGTACGGCAGCCGTTCGTACGCGGCGCTCGCGCCGAGCATGTTGCGTGCCGCCGCCGGGCCCTGTTTGAGGGCGTTCGCCCTATGCTCGGTGCGGATGCTGCGCTCGAGCAGCGGATGGAAGGCGCGCGCCACGTCGCCGGCCGCGAAGACGCGCGGCAGGTTCGTCTGCAGTTGCTCTTCGAGACGATCCCGTCGCCTGTCTCGATGCCCACGCGCTCCGCGATCTCGTCGCGCGGGGTCACGCCGACGCCGATGACGACGAAGTCGCACTCCCGCGCGTGCCGTCGTCGACGCTGACCGCCTGCCACACGCCATCGCCCTCGAACGCCTCGACGCCGCGGCCGAGCAGCATGCGCACGCCGCGCTCCTCGTGCAGATCGCGATAGAAGCCGCCGAGCTCGCGCCCGAGGACACGCTCCAGCGGGGTGGTCGCGGGCTCGATCACCGTCACCTCGAGCCCGAGCTGTCGCGCCGACGCTGCGACCTCGCAGCCGATCCAGCCCGCGCCGACGACGGCGACGCGACCGCCCGTCTGCAGCCGCTCGCGGAGCGCGTCGCTGTCGGCGAGCGTGCGCAGCTCTGGACGCCGTCGAGGTCAGCGCCGGGCAGCGGCAGGCGGCGCGGCCTCGCGCCGGTGTCGAGCAGCAGGCGGTCGTAGCGCGGCGCTCGCCGTCGGCGACGACGACGGCGGAGTCGGCGGCGTCGATCGACTCTACCGGCGCGCTCGTGCGCAGCTCGATCGCGTGCTCGTCGTAGAACGCGGCATCGTGTACGTAGACCTTCTCGTGGCCGGCCTCGCCGCGCAGGTACTCCTTCGACAGCGGCGGGCGCCGTAGGGCCGCTCGGGCTCGGCGCCGAACAGCACGACGCGGCCCTCGAAGCCCTCCTCGCGCAGCGTCTGCGCGGCCTTTGCGCCGGCCAGTCCGGCGCCGGCGATGACAATCGTGTTCGGCGTGCTCACGCTACCTCCATCGATCGGGTCCCTCCGTAGTTGGCGCGCGCAGGCCGAGCGTCTTACGTGGCGGGCGCTCTACTGCAGCGGCAGCGTCCGCTGCGCCGCGCAGGCGCCCTTCTCGCTGCAGGCGGCTCGTCACCGCGCCGAGCACTGCCGCGGCCATCGCGCCGAGCTCTTCTAGCGGCTGATGGCGGTTCTGGCGCACGTCGAGGTCTACCTGCGCGATCGCGCGATCCCGACGTCGGCGCAGGCGTCCAGCAGCAGGGCGATGTCGACGCCGTAGCCGGTGCAGAACGGGAGCCGTTCGAGCAGCTCGCGGCGCGCGGCGATCTCGCCCGCGAGCGGCTGGCGGATGCGGCCCAGCTCGGGGTAGAAGGCGGCCAGCAGCGGGCGCGCCGTGAGCTCGGTGACGCGCCCGCCGCCGGTCTGCTGGACATCGGCCGCGCCGTTCTTGAACGGGCGCCGGTAGCGCGCCTTGACGAACTGCACGCGCGCGCGCAGATCAGCGGGCCGAGCAGGCCGCAGGCGAAATGTGGGCCGAAGTCCTCGCTGTCTGCGTCTACGAACGCGACGAGATCGCCGTCCAGCACGCTCAGCGCGCGCCACATCGCGTCGCCCTTGCCGAGCACCGGCCCGAACGCCGGCATCAACCGCCGGGGGCGCACGACGTCCGCGCCGAGCCGCGCGGCGATCGCGCCGGTGCCGTCGCGCGAGTCGTCGTCGAGCACGACGACCTGATCTATCACGCCGGCCTCGCGCAGCGCTACTAGCGGCGCGACGACGCGCGCGATCGTCGCGGCCTCCTCGCGCGCCGGGACGCAGACCGAGATCGTCTCGATGCGCTCTACCCGCAGCCGGTCCGCGGTAAACTGCGTGTGATGAAAGAGCTCGCCACTGCCGGGTGTTCAGCGATGGTGCGTGTGCGGACGGCCGATCGGTCGCGCGGCGCGGCTACGTCCCCCGGCGCACGGCGGCTGCTCGGCGAGATCCTCGGCCGCGCGGGCGCAGGTCGTCGCCAGTGCGGCGAGCGCCACGTCCAGGCGCGCGGTGATCCGGCGCCGCCCGCCGAGCACGAGCAGCAACCGCGTGGCGAGCCCGCGCGACTCGAACTGTGCCGCGAGGTCGACCTCCGTCGTGCCGCGCCCGGGGGTCAGCATCCACGTCAGCCATACGCGCTGGCCGGCGAGTCGCTGCTCGCCGCCCGCGCCGGCGAGCAGGCCCCGCAGCGTGGCGGCATCGGCGGCGACCGTTCGCGTCGCGATGACCGGTGCGAGTCCCCAGTTCGTCAGGCGGTTGAGCAGTGCGAGGAGCGTGAGTTCGATCATGCTCTGTTGGCGCCGCGGTACGGCGCCGTCTTACGCCGCGGGCGGCTGCTGGCCGGCGGCTTCGCGAGCGACGAGCGCGGCGAGGCTCTCGTGGTCCTCGCGGCAGGCCGGGCAGCCCTCGAGGTGCGCGCGCATGCCCTGCACTGCGCGCTCGGAGTCTGCCCCGGCGAGCTCGAGATCGACTAAGCGGTCGAGCTCCTCTAAGCACTGCTCGCAGTTCAGCTCGCGCTCTGCCGGCCCGAGCAGAGCCGCGATCAGCCGCTCGCGTTCTGCCGCGCCGCCGGTCATCGCTCTTGCTCCCGCTCGCTGTGTGCGACGTCTAAGCCCTCTGCGCGAGCGTGGCGCGCAGCTTCTTGCGCGCGTCGTGCAGCGTCTTGTAGAGCGCGCCGCGCGTCGTGTTCAGCCGCTCGGCGAGGACGTCGATCGGAACGCCGTTGAGCGTGATCGCGACGAGCACCTCGCGCTGGTGCTCGCTGAGCTGCTCGGCGATCGCCGTCTGCAGCGCCGTCAGCAGCTCGCTCGAGGCGAGCTGCTCGTGCGGCGAGAGGGCGCGCGATGCGAAGTCCGGCCAGGCGGCGGGATCAAGCGGCAGCTCGCGGTCCTGCCAGCTGCGCCGGCGCAGCTTCACTGCGGCTTCGTTGAGCGCGAACTTGTAGACCCAGGTCGTGAAGCTGCTGTCGCCGCGGAACTGGTCTAGCTTGGCGAGGACCGCGACGAGCGCGTCGTCGGCCGACTGCTGCGCGAGGTCGTCCTGGTCGCCGCCGCGCAGGTACGGCATCGCCTGTCGGCGGCGCGAGATCTCGAAGCGCGCGGCGCGCAGCAGCAGCTCGTATAGCCGGTCGACCGCGTCGTCGCGGGCGCGCCCGTCGCCCGACAGCGCGTCGACCCAGCGCCGCGACTCGGCATCGAGTGCGTCGTGCGCGGACGGCGTCGCCGTGCTGTCGCCGGCAATGCGCTCGCAGGCCACGCCGCCGACGCTATCAGTGCCCAGCGGCTTCATCCTCGTGCCCGCAGCCCGTCGATCGGCGCGAGGATCCGCGCCGCCAGCGCCGGCGGGCAGCCGCGGTCGAGCAGGACGAGCAGCTCGTGCAGATCGACGGCGCCGTCCTCGACGAGCGCGTCGGCGAGCTCGGCGTCGAATCCCGCCGCGATCAACCGTCGCCGGCGCCACTGGCCGACCGCGCTCGGCGGGCTGGAGTCGGCGTGCGTGGGTGCGCGTCGCATTGCTAGATGGGCGTCGGTGCGCGCGCGGTTCTTACGTCGATCGCGCTCAGCTCGTCACGAGCGAGAGGAACTCGCCGCGCGTGCGCGCGTCGTCGCGCAACAGCCCCAGCAGCGCCTAGGTCGTCGTTCGCGTGCCGGCCTTCTGCACGCCGCGCAGCGACATGCACATGTGCTCGGCCTCGATCACGACGCCGACGCCCTTCGGGTGCAGGTGCGACTGCAGGCACTCGGCGATCTGCATCGTCAGGCGCTCCTGCAGCTGCAGCTCGCGCGCGAACAGCTCGACGACGCGCGCGAGCTTCGAGAGGCCGATGATCCGCTCGCCGGGCAGGTAGGCGACGTGCGCGACGCCGTGGAAGGGCAGCAGGTGGTGCATGCAGAGCGAGTGAAACGGGATCTCGCGGACGACGACGAGCTCGTCGTAGCCGGCCTCGTTGGGGAACGTCGTCAACGAGAACGGCTCGTGCGTGAGCAGCTCGGCGTAGGCCGCCGCGACGCGCCGCGGCGTCTCGCGCAGGCCGTGCTCTGTGACGTCGCGCCCGAGCGCGACGAGGAGGTCCGCGACCGCGCGCTCGGCTGCCGCAGCGTCGATCGCCGGGCGCTCGTCGCGCCGCAGCAGCCCGTCGCCGTGCAGCGCGGTGACGCGCGCCACGCCCGTCTGTGGTGTTCCCATGCAGGCGTGAGCGTCGGATCGCCGGCGCTTCTTACGCCGCTCGCTCAGCGGCGGGCGGTAACGAGCTTCGGGAGTGCGCGGGCGCCGCGTTCCGCTCTACTTCTTCATCTTCGGGTTACTGCGCGCGTAGCGAGCGCGCTGCGCGCCGTGCCGGTCGACGTCAGCGGCGCGCCGCCGCCGGCATTCGTCACCGCGCGCTGAGCCGCGCGCGCGTCGCCCCGCGCTTCTTACGCCCTCGCTCAGCGGCGGGCGGTGACGAGCCTCGGCAGCGCGCGGGCGCCGCTGGGGCGCGCGGCGTCGATCCCGAGCATGTGCGCGAGGTCGCGCTCGTCGCAGTCGACGAGCAGCGCGCGCAGCTCGAGCTCGCCGCCGGTCGCGCGCAGCACCGTTCCCGGCCAGCATTGCTCGCGGTAACCCGGGGCATCGCGTAGCCGGCGATCCCAGACCCACGACCCGGAGTTGAAGAGGCGATGGCGCCCGTCGGGCGTCGCGACGCCGTCGAGCGGGGCGTGCGTGTGACCGAAGACGACCGTGCCGGGCGGCACGGCGAGGTTGGCGCAGACCGATTGCATCGCCGCCGCCACGCGGCCGGTCGGCGAGTCGCTGGCCGGGTGCAGCCGCTGCGAGGCGCGCTGCGGCGCGCGCGCGATCAGCGCGGCGCTGTCCAGCCAGCGCTCGAGCCGGCGCTGCGCGCGGCGCCCTGCCGAGAGGTTGGCGATCTCGTACATGAGCTCGTACAGCGGCGCGATCAGGCCCTCGTAGTCGGCGACCGAGAGGCGCTCTCTGTGGCGCGCCGCGCCCGTCAGCAGCCACGCCAGGCGATCCATCAGGCGGGCGTCGGAGGTGCCGAGGTGCGGGGCGATGTAGTGGCCGTGCATGAGCCGCATGCCGTCGAGCTCGCACAACGGATAGGAGGTCACGAGCTCGACGTCAGGGCACAGCGCGCGCAGCAGGCGCTCGGCCGGCGCGACGCGAAACGGCGGCGGCGCCGGGGCGCCGAGCACCTCGCAGAAGCGCCGCTCGTCGCTGGCCAGCGAGACGAGATGGTGATCGTGGTTGCCGAGGATGTAGTGGACGCGGCCCACGTAGCGGTTGACGAGCGCGAGGAACGGCCGCGCCGCGTCGACGGCCTCCCGCAGCGAAGCGAAGACGAGCTCCAGCAGGTCGCCGTTGATGACGAGCTCGTCGGCCCACGCGAGCTCGAGCTCGATCCGCTCGCGCGCGACCGCCGATGCGAGCAGGTCGTCGCCCGAGCCGAAATGCAAATCGGAGATGATGAGTCGGCGGACCGCCATGTCCATTGTGCGTCTGTCGTCCTGCGCGCCGTACCGACACGCCTGCGGCGAGCCTACGCCAGCGATCGTTCTAGTGGGCCGGTAGCCGGTTGATTCCGTGGTCTGGCTGGACCGGGGGATCATGGAGGCGGGCGCGGAGCGCGGGGCCGAACGGGCATCGCTGAGTACGAGAGGGGTCGACGGCGGAGCTCGTTAGCTTCGCCGTGTGCGCCGTCGCCGCGGTCGACCGCTCGGCGGTGCTGTCCTGCATTGTGGGTGTCATGCCCACACTAGTCAGGACACGACTGCCGGCCTCAAGGCGCCGATGACTCCAGAGCGCAGGGGTCGTGGCGCCTTCGGGGCGCATATCGCCCTCAGGTCGCCACGATCGCCGCACGCGACGAGCGCGCCCACGCCGGGACAGCCGACACGGATGCGATGCGGCGTCAGGCGGCGTTTCAACCATCTCGCCAGGACCGGGCCCCGCCGCGGGCGCGGCGCGGGTCACCCGACACACCTCCACCGCTGCTGGCCGACACCCTCCTCATCGATGCCGCTCGTGGCGCTTGAGCGATAGCCAACCATCCGAGCGACACCAGACCCATGTCTAGCCCCGTCGCGCCTCCCAGCTGAAGCCGCGCACGGCCAGCACGGTGCCGAGCGTCGCCCACAGCAGCAGGACCGCGAGGTCGTCGAGGTGGTCGGCGAACGCGGCGCCGGTCACCATCGCCGCGGAGAGCCCGTCGATCAGATGGGTCAGCGGCAGCGCCTGCGCGATGTCGCGCAAGAACGTGGGCGCGTTGTCGGCGTCGTAGAAGACGCCGCTGAGGACGATCACGGGCAGGAAGATCGCGTTGACGTACGCCGGCGCGGAGTCGAAGTTCGGGATCGCGTGCGACAGCGCGACGCCGAGCGAGGCCAGGCAGATGACGCCGGCCGCGACGAACGCGACGAGCATGATCCAGTCCTGCGGCAGCCCGACGCCGAACACGAGCGCGCCCGCGCCGATCACGATCGTCAGCTGGATCGCGGTGTTCGTGACCGCGTGCGCGGCGAGGCCCGCGAGGTAGTTGCCGCTCGGCAGCGGCGTGCCGCGCAGGCGCTTGAGCACGCCCTGCTCGCGCAGGAAGACGAGGTTCATCGCGAGCGCGACGAACGTCGTCGTCATGATGCTCATCCCGGCGATGCCGGGCACGATGACGTCGAGGTCCGCCTGGCTGCCGGAGAAGATCGCGCCGAACAGTGCGAGGAACAGCAGCGGCAGGACGAAGTTGAAGAACGCCGCGCTCGGGTTGCGCCAGAACATCTTGCGCTCGAGGCGGTACTGGCGCCAGGTCAGCGCGAGCGCGCTCATCGCGATGCCTCCTCAACCTCGGACGTCAGCTCGAGGTAGACGTCTTCGAGCGAGGGCCGGCTGACGCTGAGATCCTCGAGGCCGGTGCCGCGGGCGAGCGCGGCGCTCGTCAGCTGATGCAGCAGCGCCGTCGGGTCGTCGGTCTCGCGGCTGACGAGCTCGCCGTCGTCGCCGCGCCAGCTCACGCGGTAGCGCGACGACGCCCCGACGCCAAGCTGCGCGGGCGCGCCGACGGCGAGGATGCGCCCGCCCTTGATGATCGCCACGCGGTCGCACAGCGCCTGCGCCTCGTCGAGGTAGTGCGTCGTCAGCAGGACGGTCTTGCCGAGATCGGCGAGCGCGCGGATCGTGTCCCAGGCCGCGCGCCGGGCGGCCGGATCGAAGCCGGTCGTCGGCTCGTCGAGGAAGACGAGCTCGGGGTCGCCGACGAGCGCGAGCGCGAAGTCCAGCCGCCGCGCCTGGCCGCCCGACAGGCGGCGCGTCAGCACGTGCTGGCACTCGACGAGGCCGGCGAGCTCGATGACCTCCTCGACGTCGCGCGGCGCGGGGTAGAAGCCGGCCCAGTGCGCGACGAGCTCGCGCGGCGTCGCGTGGCGGTAGATGCCGCTTGACTGCAGCACGATCCCGACGCGCTCGCGCAGCGCTCGCGGACGGGCGCCCGGATCGTGGCCGAGCACCGAGACGATGCCGCTCGTGCGCTCGCGGTAGCCCTCGAGCACCTCGACCGTCGTCGTCTTGCCGGCCCCGTTGGGGCCGAGCAGGCCGAAGACCTCGCCCCGCGCGACCTCGAAGTCGACGCCGTGCACGGCATGCACGTTGCCGTAGGACTTGTGCAGGTCGCGCACGAGAATGGCCGGAGCCGCGGTATCCACGGCGCGGAATCATGTCAAGATCGCTGCGGTGTCTCGCTGCGCCTGCATCGACATCGGGACCAACACCACGCGCCTGCTTGTCGCCGAACGGGACGGCCGGCGAATCGCGGAGCTCGCCTCCGAGCGCGCGTTCACCCTGCTGGGGGCGGCGGGCGCGGCGTCCGGCGAGGTCGGGCAGGCGAAGATCGAGGAGGTCGCGGCGGTCGTCGCGCGGCAGGTGCGCCAGGCCGAGGAGCTCGGCGCGGTGGCCCTGCGCGTCGTCGCCACGGCGGCCGTGCGCGAGGCCGTCGACAGGGCGGCGCTGAGCGCCGCGATCGACGCGGCCTGCGGCGCGCGCCTGGAGATCCTCGACCCGGAGGACGAGGCACGGCTGGCGTTCGCGGGCGCGATCGGCACGCTTGCCGACCCACCGGCCGGCGTGCTCGCGGTCGTCGACGTCGGCGGCGGCTCGACCGAGCTCGTCGTCGGCAGCGCCGCCGGCGGCGTGACGTGGGCGGTCTCGCTGCCGGTCGGCTCGTCCGTCGTGACGCACGCCGACCTGCGATCCGATCCGCCGGCGCCGGACGAGCTCTCGCGCGCGCGGGCGCGAATCGACGCGCTGTTTGCGTCCGTGCGGCCGCCGCGGTCGGCGATCGCCTACGCGGTCGGCGGCAGCGCGACGTCGCTGCACGGGCTCGTCGGCGCCGAGCTCGGAGGGGAGGCGCTCGCCGGCGGCCTGGACGCGCTCGTCAGCGGGCCCGCCGCCGCGGTTGCCCTGCGGCTCGAGCTTCATGTCGAGCGCGTGCGGCTGCTGCCGGCCGGGATCCTGCTGCTCGATGCCGCCGCGCGCGCGCTCGGCGCGCCACTGCGGCTCGCGGGCGGCGGCGTGCGCGAGGGCGTCGTGCTCGAGCTGCTCGCGGCGCGCGAGGGCGGCTGAAGCGATCTTCACGGGACGGTGACCACGCCGCGGCGCGGAGGTACTCTGATGCGATCGACATGTCCGACCCCGAGACCGAGACCGAGACGACGGAGTCCGAGACCGAGACCGAGATCGCGCTCGACGGCACGGAACCCGAGATCGCGCTGCAGGAGTCGATCAGCGCGATCGAGCCGGCGCCCGAGCTGCCGCCGCCCGACGACCTCGACCTGCACGACAAGTCGCTGTACTTCGGCCGCGAGCTGTCATGGCTGGACTTCAACGACCGCGTCCTGCAGCTCGCCGAGGACCCGGCCACACCCTTGCTCGAGCGCGTCAAGCTCGCCGCGATCTGGAGCTCGAACCTCGACGAGTTCTTCCAGATCCGCGTCGCCGGCGTCCACGACCAGGTCGACGCCGGCCTGTCGGAGCCCGGGCCCGACGGGCTGACCCCGTCGGAGACGATCGACGCGATCCGCGAGCGCGTGCTGGCCCAGCAGCAGCGCCTCGAAGAGACAGTGCTCGGCGAGCTGTTCCCCGCGCTCGACGAGCAGGGGATCCGCATCCTCGGGCTCGGCGAGCTCTCGGAGTCCCAGCGCGAGGCGCTCGGCAAGCGCTTCCGGCGCCAGATCTTCCCCGTGCTGACGCCGCTCGCGGTCGGCCCCGGCAGGCCGTTTCCGTACATCTCGAGCCTGTCGCTGTCGCTCGCCGCGCTCGTCCGCGATCCGGTCAACGGTGACCAGACGTTCGCGCGCGTGAAGGTCCCGACCGAGATGCTCGACCGCTTCGTCGAGGTCGACGACGCGCCGAACGCCTTCATCGCGCTCGAGGAGGTGATCGCCGCGAACCTCGGGGCGCTGTTCCCGGGGATGGAGATCGTCGGCCACGGCTTCTTCCGGGTCACGCGCGACGCCGACTTCGAGGTCTCCGACGAGGCCGACGACCTCCTGCAGGCGGTCGAGGCCGAGCTTCGCCGGCGGCGCTTCGGCGAGGCCGTCCGGCTCGAGGTCGACGTGAGCATCGATCCCGGCGTGCGCAAGCAGCTGCGCCAGGCACTCGACCTCGAGGAGCGCCAGGTCTACGACGTCGACGGCCTGCTCGGCCTCGGCGACCTCTGGCAGATATACGGCGTGCGCGGCTTCGCCGGCCTGCGCGACACGCCGTGGACGCCGGTCACGCAGCCGCGCCTGCAGGGCAAGGAGTCCGAGCACGCCAACGTCATGGCCGAGATGCGCCGCGGCGACATCCTCGTGCACCATCCGTACGACTCGTTCGCGACCTCGGTCGAGCGCTTCATCGAGCAGGCCGCCTCCGATCCCGACGTGCTCGCGATCAAGCAGACGGTCTACCGCACGTCGGACGACTCGCCGATCTTCCCGGCGCTGATCCGCGCCTCCGAGCGCGGCAAGCAGGCGGTCTGCATGGTCGAGCTCAAGGCGCGTTTCGACGAGCGCGCGAACATCGGCTGGGCACGCGCGCTCGAGCAGGCCGGCGTGCACGTCGTCTACGGCCAGCCGGGCCTGAAGACGCACGCCAAGTGCCTGCTCGTCGTGCGCCGCGAGGGCGACGGCGTGCGCCACTACGTCCACATCGGGACCGGCAACTACCACCCCAAGACGGCGCGCCTGTACACCGATTTCGGCCTCTTCACCTGCGATGACGAGATCGGCGCCGACGTCGCCGACATGTTCAACTTCCTGACCGGCCTCGCCCGACCCGCCGGCTACCGCAAGGTCCTGATCGCTCCGAACGGCATGCGCGAGGGGATCATCGAGGAGATCGACCGGACGATTGCCGCCCGCGAGCGCGGCGAGACCGCGCGGATCCGCCTGAAGATGAACTCGCTCGTCGACCGCCGCTGCATCCGCGCGCTGTACCGCGCGTCGCAGGCGGGCGTGCCGGTCGAGCTCAACGTGCGTGGCATCTGCTGCCTGCGGCCCGGCGTCGAGGGCATCTCGGAGAACATCACGGTCACGAGCGTGCTCGGGCGCTTTCTCGAGCACTCGCGCATCTACAGCTTCGATCGCGGCGACACGACCCGTGTGCTGATCGGCTCGGCGGACCTCATGCCGCGCAACCTCGACACACGCGTCGAGCTCATCGCGCCGGTCGAGGACGCCGCGGCGCGGGCGGACCTGCTCGACACGCTCGACCGCTCGCTGGCGACCGACGTCTGTGCGTGGGAGCTGCGGCCCGACGGCTCCTGGTCGCGGCGCGAGCCCGGCGACGAGCCGCGCTCGGTGCAGCGCGAGCTGATGGTGCTGCACGCCACGCGCGCCAGCGAGGGCTCGCACGGCGACGAATGACCCGCCGATGAACGAGCGTCCCGCGCCGACGGCGGGGGCGCCGCGGGATGCCCGCGTGCATGCGCCGGCGCGCGGCAACACGCGCCTGAAGCGGTTGCTCGAGGCGGTCGACGGCGACCTGCAGGTGAAGGCCTGGTGGCACGCCGCCGGCGTCAACGCCGAGCGCCTGCACATGTCCGATCACTCCTGGGTCCACATCCAGATCGTGCTGAACATGGCGCTGCGCCTGTCGCGCCTGCTGGTCGCGCGCGGCGTCACGCCGAGCATCGTCAGCGACCACGGCCTGGAGCTGCGCGACGCCGAGGTCGTCATCGCGGGGGCGGCGATGCTGCATTGCGTCGGCATGTCGATCCACCGCACGGACCACGAGGCCTACTCGCTGTTCCTGACGGCGGACAAGCTTCCCAAGCTGCTCGAGGAGATCTACGACGAGCCGACGCGCTCGATCGTCGTCGCCGAGACGATGCACGCGATCATCTCGCACCGCTCGAAGGGCGCGCCGTTCACGATCGAGGGCGCGATCCTGCGCGTCGCCGACGCGCTCGACATGGCGCGCGGGCGCTCGCGGGTGCCGTTCGAGGCCGGCCACACGAACATCCACTCGCTGTCGGCCTACGCGATCGAGGAGGTGCGGATCGGCGCGGGCGACGACAAGGCCGTGCGGGTCGAGATCGAGATGTCCAACTCGGCCGGCATCTTCCAGGTCGACGAGGGCCTCGGCACGAAGCTGCGCGGCACGCCGCTGGAGCGTCACATCGAGGTCGTCGCGCGGATCGAGGCCGAGCACGAGCAGCGGCTCGTGCCGATCTTCCGCCTGTAGGAGGAGAGCGGTCCGATCAGCGGGCGAGCGCCAACGCGCCAGCGCATGATCTGGCACCCAGCTCGCCGCGCTATGTGTCTGCAATGTCCAACCTTGATTTCGGAGGCACGATTCCGTGACCGAATCTGCACTGCGTGAGCTCGCAGACGACCCGTCTTCGCGCAAGCGCTTCTTCAAGATGCTCGGCGGTGCGGGCGCGGTCGGCGCCTTCTCCGTCGCCCTCGCCGCCTGCGGCGACGACGATAAGAAGTCGTCGGCCCCGGCCGCGGCGGCCTCGGACGACGGCGACAACGCCGGCGACCTGAAGATCCTCAACTACGCGCTGACGCTCGAGTACCTCGAGGCCGAGTTCTACGCCAAGGTGATCGCCAGCGGCCTCGTCACCGACAAGGCCGTCGTGGCGATCGCCAAGCAGTTCGGCGCCAGCGAGCAGGAGCACGTCGACGCGCTGAAGGCGACGATCGTCAAGCTCGGCGGCGAGCCGGTCACCGCGCCGAAGACGAAGTTCGAGGAGACCCTCGACAAGGGCCTGAAGACGGTCCTCGAGACCGCCGCCACGGTCGAGAACCTCGGCGCCGCGGCCTACCTCGGCCAGGCCGGCAACATCAAGAGCAAGGAAGTGCTCGCCGCCGCGCTGGCGATCCATTCCGTCGAGGCGCGTCACGCCGCGGCGCTGAACATCCTCGTCGGCCGCGGCTTCGGCGACGGCAAGGGCGGCCTCTCGGGCGCTCTGCCCGACGGAGCGTTCGGCAAGCCGATGACGGACACCGCGGTCCTCGCGGCCGTCAAGCCGTTCCTGGCCTAGTTACCACCACGATCACGAAAGCGAGAATGCACATGGCTTCATCGCGACTGGTGGCGCCCGAGTTGGCCACCATCGAAGTTCACGGTATGACGCGTGAGGCGTTCCTCATGCGCTCGACGCTCGCCGCCGGCGCAGCGTACGGCACCCTGTCGGCGACCGGGCTGATCACGAAGGCGCTCGCGCAGTCCTCCGACGGCGACGTCGACATCCTCAACTACGCGCTCACGCTCGAGTATCTCGAGACCGAGTTCTACACGCTCGCCGCCAAGCAGGTGAAGGGCCTGTCGAGCTACGAGGGCAAGCTGACGCGCGAGCTGCGCGACAACGAGGCCGAGCACGTCGACGCGCTCGTCGCGACGATCAAGAAGCTCGGCGGCAAGCCGGTCGCCAAGCCGACGTTCGACTTCGGCGGCGCGTTCGGCGACCGCGCGACGTACCTGAAGACGGCGAACACGCTCGAGGACACCGGTGTCAGCGCCTACAACGGCGCCGCCACGCTGATCGCCTCCGGCGAGGTGCTCGGCGCAGCCGGCAGCATCGTCCAGATCGAGGCGCGCCACGCGGCGATGATCCGCCTCGTGCGCGCCAAGCCGCCCGCGCCGAGCGCGTTCGACAAGGCGAGCGAGATGGACGCGGTGCTCGCCGCCGTCAAGCCCTTCATCAAGGGGTGATTGGCGGATCTCGTCGCGCCTGACGCCACCCACCGAGGGGGTCTGTGCTGGCGCACTGTCCCCCCTCGGCGGTCGGCGTCAGCCATGACGATCTCTCGCTCGAGAAGCGCATGCGGAGGGTCGCTCACGCCGGCGCGTGCACCCGCCAGCGCTCGGACATCGTGGTCGTGAAGCTCTGGCCCGAGAGCGGCGGGAACATCGGCGTGGGATCGGCCACGCCGGTCGCGCTGATCGCGACCTCGACGAGCGGCCGCGGCTTGGCGCGCAGTACGCGCCGCGTGCTCGTGCTGAGCGGCAGCGCCACGCTCGCGCCGTTGCCGGCCTGAAGATCGAACGAGGCGGTTGCGAGCGTCGGTCCGCCCCGCACGAGCCGCAGCCGCAACGTTCCGCGGCAGCCGGCGATCGGACTGCTGCCCCGCGCACGGCACGCGACGCCCATCCGCAGCGCTCCGGCGCCGCCACGAATCGGAACGACCTGCACCGTCAGGAGGTCGAACCCTCCGAGTCCGACGTTCTCGCAGTCGTCGATCGCCAAGCCGCGCAGACCGCCCTGGCGGCCGGCCGGGACGATCAGGTCGCGTCCGGATCCGCAGCGCACCGACGCCGGTGCGCCGACGACGGTGATCCTGTCGTGGCCGGCTCCGCCGTCAAGTCGCGCGCCGCGCTCGATGCTCGTCAGGACGTCGTTGCCCGCCCCACCGTCGGCGCGGTCGCCGGTGCCTGCCTGCAGGCCGTCAGCGCCCGATCCGCCGAGCAGGAGGCTGGGGTCGCGGCCGCCGTGCAGGCGGTCCGCGCCGCCGCGGCCGTAGAGCCGGTTGCGCCCGTCGCCACCGTCGAGGTCGTTCGCGGCGCTGTTCCCGATCAGGAGGTCGGCCCCGCTCCCGCCGGTCAGGCTCTCGATGGCGCGCAGCCGGTCGCGCTCTCCGCGCGATCCGTCGCGGCCGGGGTCGGAGAGATCAACGCGGACCGGCACGCGGCGCGTGTGGTAGCTCGCGGTGTCGCTCCCCAGGCCGCCGTCGAGCAGGTCGTTGCCGATCGAGCGGCCGCCGGCGCCGCCGTCGCCGGTCAGCACGTCGCCGCCGGCGGCGCCGTGCAGGATGTCGCGGCCGGGGCCGCCGGTGAGTGAATCGGACCCGTCGCCGCCGTAGAGCGTGTCGTCGCCGCCGTCGCCGTTGAGGAAGCCGGACGCGCGCAGGACGTCGTTGCCGTCGCCGCCGCGGACGATCGCCTGGTCGGGCGTGAGGATCGTCAGGCGGTCGTCGCCGCCGCCAGCCGCGGCGATGATCGCCGGGTTCGCCGTCACGGAGCCGGAGAAGTTCGCGCAGCGCGCCGTGTGCGTGTCGATCGCCGCGCAGCCCGGACCGGACTCCAGGCGAGCGCCGCTGTCGCGGACGAGCCAGGCGCCGCCGCCGTCACGTGCGATCGCGACGTCGTTGCGCTCGGCCGCCGACCCGCGGAACGACAGCCGCGAGGACGGTGGTAGTCCGGCGTGCGCGTCGCTCGGCCCGGTCGCGTCCTGCATCGCGACCGTCGAGGCCGACGCCGCCTGTGGTGCCCCGGCGGTGGTGCACAGCAGCGCGATCAGGCACAGGGTCCGCCTCACACGAGGTGCAACGCCGCGCATCCGTGACGGTTGCGGCTGTCGCCGGGCCCGCGGACCACTGTACGACCTACCAGTGCACGCCCTTCATGATGTTCGCCATCGCGATCTGCTCGACGTTCGCGCGCTCGGCGGACTCGGGCTCCTTCTCGCCCTTCGAGGCGGCTGAGTCCGGGAAGACCTTGTAGGCCATGTGGAGGATCTGGTCCATGACCTTCGGCGCGAGCGCGTGCAGCACCTCGCCGGCCGTGCCGAGGCGGGTGTTGATCTCCTTCGGGCGCGCGCGCATCGCCTCGCAGATGAGGTCGGCGGCCTCGTCGGGAGAGATCGTCGGGAAGTGGTCGTAGAGCTTCGTCGGGGCGATCATCGGCGTGCGCACGAGCTGCATGTGGATCGTCGTGAACGAGATGCCGTCGCCGATCACCTCCGAGGAGACGACGCGCGTCCAGGCGTCCAGCGCCCCCTTCGACGCGACGTAGGCGCTGAAGCGCGGCGGGTTCGTCTGCACGCCGATCGACGAGACGTTGACGATGTGGCCGCGGCCGCGCTCGCGCATGTGCGGCAGCAGCGCCATGATCATCTTGATCGCGCCGAAGTAGTTCAGCTGCATCGTGCGCTCGAAGTCGTGGAAGCGATCCTCGGAGAGCTTGACCGAGCGGCGGATCGAGCGGCCGGCGTTGTTGATGAAGAAGTCGACCGCGGGGTGCTCGGCGAGGATCCGCGCGACGACGGCGTCGATCGCGTCCATCTCGGAGAGGTCGGCGCCGTAGACGTACGCGACGCCGCCCGACGCCTCGATCTCCTCGCGCAGCGCCTCGAGCTTCTCGAGCCCGCGCGCCACGAGCAGCGGGGTCCCGCCGGCCGCCGCGACCTTCAGCGCCGTCGCCCGCCCGATGCCGCTCGAGGCGCCGGTGATGAGGACCGTGCGCCCGTTGATCGCGTTCTGAAACGAGCGGTCCTTGTGGAGGTCCGGATCGAGCGTGCGCTCCCAGTAGTCCCACAGCTTGTCGGCATAGCTCTCCAACTCCGGCACGACGATCCCCGTGCCCGCGAGCGCCCGCTCGGTGTCCCGCGTGTCGAACTGGGGCCGCAGCGCCATGTGCGCGATCACCTCCTCCGGGACGCCGAAGTCGGCGAGCACCGTGCGCCGGACCTCGCGCAGCTGGGGCAGCTTCATCAACATCGACAGCGTGCCCTTCGGCAGGGCGTCCGTCAGGCGCTTGTCGACGCGGATCGCGAGCTGCGGCGCGTGCGCGGCCTTCGCGAACGCGTTCAGCGACTCGCCGACGCGCATCGGCTTGGGGTTCGTCAGGTGGAAGGCCTGGAAGTTGAGTCCCCGCAGATGGGCGATGTGGTCTATCGCCGCGGCGACGAAGTCGACCGGCACGAGGTTCGTGTAGCCGAGCTCGGGGCCGACCAGCGGAAGCCACTCGGGCAGTGCGTGGCGCGCCTTCTGGATCGCCTTGAAGAAGTAGTACGGCCCGTCGATCTTGTCCATCTCGCCGCTCTGCGAATGCCCGACGACGAGCGCCGGCCGGTACACGCGCCAGGGCACGTTCGCGTGCTCGCGGACGAGCTGCTCGGACTCGAACTTCGTGCGGTGGTACGCGGAGGGCAATCGCTGGCCCTCGTCGAACATGTCCTCGCGGAACAGCCCGCGAAACTCGCCGGCGGCGGCGACCGACGAGACGTGGTGCAGATGCCCGGCGTGCAGCGCGTTGGCGAGCTCGACGGCGTGGCGCGTGCCGGCGACATTGAGCCGCTCGTTGACCTCCTCCGCCGCGGTCATGTCGTAGATCGCCGCGAGGTGGAAGAAGTGGTCGATCTGGCCGCTGAGCTCGGCGATCTGCTCGGCAGAGAGCCCGAGCCGCGGCTCCTGCAGGTCGCCGACGACCGGCTTGACGCGCTCGGCGGCGCCGTTGCCCCAGCGCTCGACGAGCGCGCTCAGGCGGTCCTGCGATGCCTCGCGCACGAGCAGATGGAGGTCACCTTCGCGCTCGAGCAGCCGTTCGACGAGATGGCGCCCGATGAAGCCGGTCGCGCCCGTCACGAAATACGCCATCGCTCTCCTCTTCCGTCGTGCCGCCTGACGCGACTAACACTACGTGCGCGCACGCCTCGGCGCGCGGGGTCTACCAGCCGCCGGAGGACTGCGCGGCGCGCTTGGCGGCCGCCTGGCGCGCGTACTTGCGCTTCTCGAGTCGCCACTGGATCACCGAGACGATGAAGATGAAGAGCGGGAAGAAGATGATCAGGATGAAGCCGGCGTTCGTCACGACGCGGTCGTTCGTCTCGCCGTACCAGCCCTCGCCGCCGTCGTGCGCGAGCGCGGGCGCGGCCGCGACGAGCACTGCCGTGGCGGCGATCAGGACGCTTGCGGGGACGCGGCGCAACACGGAGCGAGAGTTTATTGACGCGGACGCGGGATCGCGCTGAGGCCGGCACGCGTCGCGATGCGGTGCGCGCCGCAAAGTTTGGGTAGTCCGCTGGCTCATGGAGCGATACGACGACGATCCCGACTTCATCACCCGCGAGGAGCGCGCAGCCGCGGCCGAGGCGAGGGCGATCGGTGGCCCCGCCGCGGACGTCGGCGGTGCCGATCTCGACGACGAGATCGATGACGCGCGGCGGCCGGTCTACGAGGCCGGCGGCGGTGACGCCGAGGGCTTCGAGCTCGCCGAGCACGACCTCGTGCGCAACGCCTCGCACGACGACGGCCAGGCATTTCCAGAACGGGACGCCTTCACACCCGAACGGGAGGCCGACCTGTCGACCGGAGAATACGGTGAAGCCGACGGCGAGGAGCCGCCTGACCGGTAAGGCGACGACCGAGTCTCGTTGACGCGCGAGGTACAACAGGTGTGTGAGCGGCAGCGTCGATGATCCGGGATCTCGATTAGCGCGGCAGCTCGCGTTGTCGGATCACGCCGAGCTCATCGCTGGGCTGGGCAGCTGGGAATGGACGCCGGAGCGCGCCGACCTGCTGTGGTCGGACAACCTCTTTCGCATCTTCGGCTTTGAGCCCGGCGAGGTGACACCTACGGTGGCGTTGATCGTCGACATGGTCCATCCGGACGACCGCCGTCGGTTCGAGCAACTGCTGGCCTGGCTGACGGCGGACGACGTCGGTGACCGCAGCCTGGAGTACCGGATCATCCTCGCCGACGGAACCGTCCGCACGATTCGAGCCACGGTTGCCGTAGCGGTCGTCGACGACGATCTGACCTCGCCGAGGCGGATCGTCGGATCGGTTCAGGACGTGACGCTCGAACGCCGGATGGATTCGCAGGTCGCAGCGCACATCGCCGTCACGCAGGCGCTTGATGATTGGGATGCGCCCTCGGGCGGCGCCGAAAGCCTGCTGGCGGGATTGGCCGGCGCCATGCAGTTCGCGTTCGGTGTGTTCTGGGTTGCGGAGGGCGATGGGCTCGCGCCCCGGGCGATCTGGCATCTGCCCTCGGACAGCCTCGAGGCGGTCGCCGCTTCGACCTTGGCCTGGCGGCCGGGACTTGGCTCTGCATGTGTCGGCCGTGCGTTCGCCGGCAGGCAGCCGGTGATCCTGACGCACCCGTCGGCGGGCAGTTCGCGCGAGCGGAGCGCAGCGATCCTCCGGGCTGAACTGAAGGGCGCGATGGCAATGCCTGCGGTGTCCGCAGACGAGACATACGCGGTCCTGGAGTTCATGGCGCTGGAGCCGATCGAACCGACGCCGCGCCTGGTCCGTGCGCTGGCGGGGATTGGGCACGAGGTCGGCCACTTCCTCAGTCATCGCCGCGGCGAGCTTGGCCCGCAGGTGCTGACGCCGCGCGAGCTCGAGGTGTTGCAGATGGCCGCAAAGGCTCGGTCGGCGGCGGCGATCGCCGAGGAGTTGCATCTGAGCCCCGCCACCGTAAAACGCCATTTCGAGCGCGCGTATGCGGCGCTTGGCGTCTCCGATCGCGCAGCGGCGGTCGGAGAGGCCATGCGCCGTGGGCTCATCACCTGACAGCCGCGGCGCACCAAGCGCTGGGCGAAAGACGAACCGATCGGCCCATTCAGGGCTTTGACCGGCGACCGATGGTGACTGTGCGCGCTTGCAACTGAGTAGGCGCGTCGTCCGACGAGCGGGCCAAGGCCCGGCGTCACTCGTACGCATCTCACCTGAGAGGTTCAGAGCATGCTGTCCAAGGCACGAAGGCTGTCGTTCCGTTCGCTGGCGAGTGGTGGCCGACCGAAGGCATGGCGCCCAACCACGGCACGAAGAGCTGCGTACGGCAGGCGAGGTAGGACGGTTGTGCTCACCGCATTGTTCTCGGGCGGGGTTCTCGTTCCCGTGGGCCTCGCATCCGCTGCGTGCCCGCGTCCACTTCCGCCATGTGGTCCGGTGGCGGTCACGGCTGGCGTTCGTACGAACAGCGCCGCAGCGGGTTCTCCCAAGTGCGCACGCAAGGCGCCTACCTGCACGACCAAGAAATCCACCAAGGGCCCGCGTGGCCTGAGGGGCATCTCGGGACGCGTTGGCGCTGCCGGCAAGACCGGCGCGGTCGGACAAGCCGGGTCGACAGGCGCTACGGGTTCGCAAGGCGTCACGGGTGCGACCGGCGCCGCCGGATCGTCCGGTGCGGCCGGCACGGAAGGTGGCCGGGGGCTGCAAGGCGTCATCGGTGAGACCGGCGCCGCAGGCTCGCAAGGGTCGGCGGGCGATACGGGCGCTGCCGGGGCTGCCGGAGCAACGGGTGCCACCGGTTCGAACGGTGCCACCGGCGAAGGAGCAGCCGGCGCCAGCGGATCGAGCGGTATCGAGGGTTTGCAGGGTGTTCAGGGAGCGATCGGTGCGACCGGTTCCACTGGTCCGGCCGGTGATACCGGTGCCGCTGGCGCGACTGGTGCTACGGGCGCGGCCGGGTCTGAGGGCGAGCAAGGTTTGCAGGGTGTCCAGGGCGTGATCGGTGCGACTGGTTCGACCGGTGCGACTGGTGCGACGGGCGCGGTTGGTAGCACTGGGTTGACCGGTGGCGAGGGTGCCCCGGGGACCGCTGGTGCGACGGGTGCCACTGGTGCGGCTGGTGCCACGGGTGATACCGGTGCCGCTGGTGCGGCTGGTGCGGCTGGTGCCACGGGTGATACCGGTGCCGCTGGCGCGACTGGTGCTACGGGCGCGGCAGGGTCTGAGGGCGAGCAAGGTTTGCAGGGTGTCCAGGGCGTGATCGGTGCGACTGGTTCGACCGGTGCGACTGGTGCGACGGGTGCGACGGGCGCGGTTGGTAGCACTGGGTTGACCGGTGGCGAGGGTGCCCCGGGGACCGCTGGTGCGACTGGTGCGACGGGTGCCGCTGGTGCCGCGGGTTCGACTGGTGATACCGGTGCCGCTGGTGCGACGGGTGCCGCTGGTGCCGCGGGTTCGACTGGTGATACCGGTGCCACTGGTGCCGCTGGTGCGACGGGTGCGGCTGGTGCCACGGGTGATACCGGTGCCGCTGGCGCGGCTGGTGCGGCTGGTGCCACGGGTGATACCGGTGCCGCTGGCGCGACTGGTGCTACGGGCGCGGCAGGGTCTGAGGGCGAGCAAGGTTTGCAGGGTGTCCAGGGCGTGATCGGTGCGACTGGTTCGACCGGTGCGACTGGTGCGACGGGCGCGGTTGGTAGCACTGGGTTGACCGGTGGCGAGGGTGCCCCGGGGACCGCTGGTGCGACGGGTGCCACTGGTGCGGCTGGTGCCACGGGTGATACCGGCGCCGCTGGTGCGGCTGGTGCGGCCGGTCCCGCTGGTGCCGCGGGTTCGACTGGTGATACCGGTGCCGTGGGTGCCACTGGTGCCGCGGGTTCGACTGGTGATACCGGCGCGGCCGGCGAAACTGGCTCGACCGGCGCAACCGGCGCCGCGGGTGCTACTGGTGCCGCGGGTTCGACCGGCGTGGCCGGCGAAACTGGCGCAACCGGTGCCGCGGGCACCGCGGGTGCCACAGGTGCTGCAGGGTCGACTGGTGAGACCGGAGTCGCCGGAGCCGACGGCACCGCGGGTGCCGCGGGTGCCACAGGTGCCAGTGGTGCCGCGGGTTCGACCGGCGAGACCGGTGCCACGGGTGCCACGGGTTCGCAGGGTCTTCAAGGTGTGGTCGGCCAGACCGGGGCCGACGGAGCCGACGGAGCCGTTGGGGCGACCGGAGCCGACGGAGCGGCGGGAGCGATCGGCGCTGACGGCGTTGCGGGCGCCACCGGTGCCGCTGGCCCAGCTGGCTCCCAGGGCCTACAAGGTGTGCAGGGCACGACCGGCGCGGCAGGCTCGCCGGGCATTGACGGTTCGCCCGGCGCCACCGGCGCGGCAGGAGTCGCCGGCGAGACAGGCGAGACAGGCGAGACCGGCGTCGCCGGCGTCGCTGGACTCGTCGGCGACACCGGGCCGACAGGCGACGCCGGACCTACCGGTGCGCAGGGCAGCGTTGGTCCCGCAGGCTCGACGGGCGCCACGGGCGCCACGGGTGCCGCCGGATCGGGCGGGATCGGCGAGTACGCCTTCGTCTACAACCTCCCCCTGAAGGTCCTGGCGATCGAGGAAGACGTGCCCTTCAGCCACAACGGGCCCATGACGCCGGGCATCACACACGCCCCCGGCAACCCCGGCGTC
Source organism: uncultured Actinomycetes bacterium (assembly GCA_963780585.1). Lineage (GTDB taxonomy): Bacteria > Actinomycetota > Thermoleophilia > Solirubrobacterales > Solirubrobacteraceae > CADCVQ01. Next base: position 91,927 of record CAWADD010000014.1, on the reverse strand, counting down.
AGCTTTGTGACCGCCGGCACCTACAAGGTCGCGTTCTCGGTCTCCGGGGTCGAACCGAGCCAGATGGCCTTGTTCATCAACGACGCCCTGGTTCCCGGATCGATCTACGGCTCAGGCGCCGGTACCCAGCCCAACATCGGACAGGCGATCGTCACGATCGCCACCGGAGACACCCTCACGCTGCGAAATCACTCATCGGCCGCCGGGGTCATCCTGCAGACGCTCGCTGGGGGAACCCAGACGAACTCAAATGCCTCTTTGATCATCGAAAGGCTTGGTTAGTCACATGAAACGACACACGACACAAGGAAGCATTCGACCCGTCCACGCATCGCCATTCACGCTCATCGGTCACGCACGGCGGTACCGCGCGGTGGGCGCAGGCGCGCTGATCGCGGCGAGCTTCACCGTCATGGCATGCGGCTCCTCGACCGGGACGGTCACCATCCTCAACACCGAGAAGATCGAGCGGGCGATCGAGCAGAGCATCTCGGCTCAGCGCGACAAGACCACGCACGTCAGCTGCCCGTCGGGCGTCCACCAGAAGAAGGACCTGGTCTTCTCGTGCGTCGCGAAGTTCAAGGGCGACAGCACGCGATTCGTCGTGACCCAGCAGGACGCATCAGGCCGCGTCCATTACGAAGCCCGCTGATGACCCTGACCGCGGGGACCGCGGTCAGGCTCCTGGTGGCCGCCGCGCTGGCAACGGCAGCGATCGCCCCGGCGTCCGCCGTTGCGCGGACCGCGCCCCGCATGCAGCCGACGCAGGCTCTCGCGGTTCTCCAGCACGCCCAGCAGCTGCGCTCGGCACCGGGTGGACCGAGGTCGAGATCCGTGCCCACGGTGGCGGCATGGGCGCCGATCACCGGCATTGAGACGACCCTGCCTGTCCTCGGACGCGCGACCACCGCGGGCGGCGTCCGCTGGTTGCGGGTCATGGTCCCCGGACGTCCCAACGGGACGACGGGCTGGATCAAGAAGCATGGGACGACGTCGAGCTCGACGAGCTGGAGGGTCGCGATCAGGACGGCGAGTCGACGAGTTCGCGTGTACCACCGCGGTCGTCTCGTCCGGACGATCGCCGTGGCGGTCGGCAAGCCCTCGACTCCGACCCCGCACGGACGGTTCTTCGTCGAGGAGAGCATCCTGATGCCCCGCGGCAGCGCGGGAGCTCCCTATGCCCTCGCGCTCAGCGCCCGCTCGAACGTGTTGCAGGAGTGGGCCGGAGGTCCGGGTCAGATCGCGATCCACGGTGTCGCGAACCTCGGCGGCATCCCCGGGACCGCGGTCTCGCATGGCTGCATCCGTCTGCTCGACGCCGACATCCGCTGGCTGGCCACGCGGATCGCGCCGGGCGTACGGGTGACGATCACCTCCTGATCGAGTCCAGGGTCGCGCGCTGACCGACCTACCATGGAGGCATGGCCGTACTGATCGCCTCCGACCTCAGCAAGGACATGGCCGGCAACCCGCTGCTGCGCGGCGTGTCCTTCAAGCTCGAGCGCCGCGAACGCCTGACGATCGCGGGCCGCAACGGGGCGGGCAAGACGACGCTGCTGCGGATGCTCGCCGGCGAGACGTCGGTCGACGGCGGCGAGCTGTCGTTTCAGAAGGGCTGCAAGGTCAGCCTGCACGACCAGCGCCCACCGCGCGATCGCAGCCTCACGCTGCGCGACTACATCCTCGGCGGCTGCGCCGACCTGATCGCCGCCGAAGCCGATCTCGCGCGGCTCGCGCAGGAGATGGCCGACGGTAGGCAAGCGGCGTTCGACGCGTACTCGCGTGCCGAGGCACGGCTCGAGCATGCCGGCGGATGGACCTGGCGCGACCGCGCGACGGCGATGGTGCGCGGCCTGGGCTTCGGCGAGGATGACCTCGACCGCTCGCTGAAGACGTTCTCCGGTGGCGAGCTGACGCGCGCGTCGCTGGCGCGCGCACTGGCCGGCGACCCCGATCTGCTGCTGCTCGACGAGCCGACGAACCATCTCGACATCGAATCGCTCGAATGGCTCGAGAAGACGCTCACCTCGCTCGACGCGGCGATCGTGCTCGTCGCCCACGACCGCTGGTTCCTCGAGGCGGTCGGGACGGCCGTGCTCGAGCTCGAGTCCGGCCGCTCGCGCTTCTTTCCCGGCACGTGGACGCAGTGGCGCACCGAGCTCGCCGCGCGCGAGATCGCGCTCGGCCGCGCGATCGACAAGCAACAGGCCGAGATCGAGCGGTTGGAGAGGTTCGTCGAGCGCTTCCGCGCGAAGGCGACGAAGGCCAAGCAGGCGCAGTCGCGCGTCAAGCGGCTCGACAAGATCGAGCGCATCGAGCGCGACCCGCGCGACCGCGAGGCGCTGAAGTTCCAGTTCAAGGCGCCCGAGCGCAGCGGGCGCGTCGTCTTCGAGCTGACCGGCGGGCGCATCGAGGTCGGCGCCGACCGGGCGGGCGGCGGCCGCGTCCTGCTCGACGACGCCGAGATCTGGCTCGAGCGCGGCGAGCACGTCTCGCTCGTCGGCCCCAACGGCGCCGGCAAGACGACGCTGATCGACACGCTCGCCGGCGTGCGGCCGCTCGCCGCGGGCAAGCTCTCGACCGGTCACAACGTGAAGATCGGCCACCTCTCGCAGCACGCCGACGAGCTCTCGCGCGGGGTGGGTGGGGACGGTTTCCGGGCGCGGACCGTCTCCGAGGCGGCGGCGGTGCACACCGGCCTCACGCCGCAGAAGGCGCGCGCGCTGCTGGGGCGCTTCCTGTTCAGCGGCGAGGAGGCCGACAAGCCGCTCGACGGGCTCAGCGGCGGCGAGCGGCGGCGGCTGTCGCTGGCGATCCTCGTCGCGTCGGGCGCGAACGTGCTGATCCTCGACGAGCCGACGAACCACCTCGACGTCGAGAGCCGCGAGGCGCTCGAGGATGCGCTGCTGTCGTTCGAGGGCGCGCTGCTGCTCGTCTCGCACGACCGCGCGCTGCTCGAGGCCGTCGGCACGCGGACCGTCGCCGTGCTCGACGGGACGCTGCGCTCATACGACGGCGGCTGGCAGGAATACGTCCGCGCGCGCGAGGAGCGGCGCGCCGCCGAGCGCGCGCCGAAGGTCAAGCCGCAGGCGGTCGCCAGAGCGCCGGCGAAGACCCCGGCCCCGAAGCCGCCGAAGGACGGCGCGAACTGCGCGGGCGAGCGGCTCGCCGCCGCGACGGTTGCCGCGGTGACCGGCGGGCGCAACGGCGGCGGCAACGGGTCGGGCGCGGGGATGTCGAAGAACGCTCGCCGGCGGATTCGCGAGCTGGAGCGCGAGATCGAGCAGGCGGAGGCGGCGCTGAAGGCGCTCGAAGCCGAGCTGGCCGACCCCGCCGCCTGGGCGACGGCGGCCGACTCGGCGCAGTCCACCGCGCGCCACGCCGCCGCCAAGCGGGCGGTCGAGGAGGCGTTCGCGCGCTGGGAGGCGACCGCGTCGTAGCAGGCTGTTCTCACCGTCCGTACGCGCTCTGACGCAAGAATCGAAGGCTTGCTCGCCTTGAACGGCTGAATCTGCCGCCCATGCGCAAGCTCAGCTGCTTGGAGCGGATGGCTCGCGAGGATGCCACCTTGTAGGGATGAGCTCAGAGCTGACGTGGGGCCGGCGCTACCTGATGTGCCCACCGACGCATTTCGACGTCTCGTACGCGATCAACCCGTGGATGCAGCTCGCCGTGCCGGTCGACCGCGCGCTCGCGCAGCGTCAATGGGAGACGCTCGTCGGCGCCCTGCGCGAGGCCGGCGCGGAGGTCGAGCTGCTCGAGCCGCAGCCGGGCCTGCCCGACCTCGTCTTCACGGCCAACCTCGGCCTCGTCGACGGGACGACGTTCATCCCGGCGCGCATGCGCCACCCCGAGCGCCGCGACGAGCCCGCCCACGCCGAGCGCTGGTTTCGCTCGCACGGCTATGACGTCCGCCCGCTCGGCGAGGACGTCGTGCAGGAGGGCGCCGGCGACGGGCTGCCGTTCGAGGGCACGCTCGTCGGCGGCTACCGCACGCGCTCGTCGGCATCCTCGTACGTCGACATCGGGCGGATCGTCGACGCCCGGATCCTGCCCGTCGAACTCGTCGACGAGCGCTTCTACCACGTCGACATCGTCTTCTGCCCGCTCGATTCCAGCAGCGCGCTGCTGGCTGCCGGCAAGCTCGACGCCGACAGCGCGCGCCTCGTGCTCGAGCTCGTGCCCGACCCGATCCTGCTGAGCGACGAGGAGGCGCAGGCGTTCTGCGCGAACGCGGTCGTCGTCGGGCGCAGCGTCGTCATGCCGGCCTGCACGCCGCGCCTCGAGCGCGAGCTGCGCGCGCGCGGCTTCGAGCCCGTCGTCGTCGACGTGTCGGAGTTCCTCAAGGCCGGCGGCGGGCCGCGCTGCCTGACGCTGGCGCTCGACGTCGTGCTCTCGCACGCGGACAGCGCGGCGCTCGAGCAGCGCCACCTCGCGCACAACTACCACCCGCTCGCGGTCACGGTCACAGACGGCGAGGGCGCGTGGGTGCAGGACGATCGCGGGCGCCGCTACCTCGACGCGCTGGCGGGCTACAGCGCGCTGAACTTCGGCCATCGCCACCCGCGCCTGATCGGCGCCGCGCGAGCGCAGCTCGAGCGCGTGACGCTGACGAGCCGCGCCTTCTCCAACGACCAGCTCGGCCCGTTCGCGCGCGACCTGGCGGCGCTGACCGGCAAGGACCGCATCCTGCCGATGAACACCGGCGCGGAGGCGGTCGAGACGGCGATCAAGACGGCCCGCAAGTGGGGTCATGACGTCAAGGGCGTCGCGCGCGACCGCGCGACGATCATCGTCTGCGAGGGCAACTTCCACGGCCGCACGACGACGATCGTCTCGTTCTCCGACGATCCACTCGCGCGCGACGGCTTCGGCCCGTTCACGCCCGGCTTCGTCAGCGTCCCGTTCGGTGACGCCGCGGCGCTCGCCGCCGCGCTGCGCGACCACGGCGGCGACGTCGTCGGCTTCCTCGTCGAGCCCGTGCAGGGCGAGGCCGGCGTGATCGTCCCGCCCGACGGCTACCTGCGCGCGGCGCGGCGGCTGTGCAGCGAGCACGGCGTGCTGCTGATCGCCGACGAGATCCAATCCGGCCTGGGCCGCACCGGCCGCACGTTCGCCTGCGATCACGAGGACGTCGTGCCGGACATCTACGTGCTCGGCAAGGCGCTCGGCGGCGGCATCGTGGCGCTGTCGGCGATCGCGGCCGACGACGACATGCTCGGCGTCTTCGCGCCCGGCACGCACGGCTCGACGTTCGGCGGCAACCCGCTCGCCTGCGCGGTCGGCCGCGCCGTCCTCGAGCTGCTCGCGTCGGGCGAGCCGCAGGCCAACGCCGCGCGCCAGGGCACGCGGCTGCGAGCCGGGCTCGACGGCGCAGCCCCGGCGGCGTTGAGCGCGATCCGCTCGCGCGGGCTGTGGTTCGGGCTCGATCTGCACCCCCGCCACGGCAGCGGACGCGCAGCCTGCGAGCGGCTGCTCGCGGCCGGCGTGCTGGCGAAGGAGACCCACGCGCAGACGCTGCGGCTCGCGCCGCCGCTGACGATCAGCGACCGCGACGTCGACTGGCTGCTCGAGCGCCTGCTCGAGGCGCTCGCCCTCCCCGAGCCGCTGCATCTCCCCACGGCGCCGCCGCACCCTTCATCCTTCGCGGCCTAGCCGAGATGGACGAGATCGACCGCCGCATCGTCGCCGAGCTGCTCGAGGACGGCAGGCTCAGCCTGGCCGAGCTCGGCGAGCGCGTGAGCCTGTCCTCGCCGGCCGTCAAGCGCCGCGTCGACCGCCTGCGCGAGCGCGGCGTCATCACCGGCTTCACCGCGATCGTCGACCCGGCCGCGCTCGGCCAGCGCACCGAGGCTTTCGTCGAGATCCACTGCGTCGCGAACACGAGCCCGATGGCGCTGCGCGAGACGCTGGCGGCGGAGCCGGAGATCGTCGCCGCGTACACGGTCACCGGCGACGCCGACGCGCTCGCGCAGGTGCGCGCCACCGACGTCGCGCATCTCGAGGCCGCGCTGGAGCGGATCCGCACGAACCCCGCGATCGCCCGCACGAAGACGATCATCGTGCTGAGCAGGTTGATCGCCCGCGAGCCGTGAGCGCACCAGACGTGCAGGACCGGCGGCCCGTCGCGTATTGAGCCTTGAGCCGCCGCCACCAAAGCCGGTAGCGTGGCGCGCCATGCGTCTGCGCGCGCCATCGCTCTCGTGCGTCGCCGCGCTCGCGGCGGTGCTCGTCGCGCTCGCCGCGCCGCCGGCGAGCGCGCATCCCGGTGAGGCGCACGCCGTGGCGCCCGGCGCGATCGGTGGGCACGGGCTGTTCGGCAACCTCGCGGGCGTGCGCCAGGCGAACGCCGCCGCCGCGTTGACGCGCGTCTCGACGCCGCGCCAGGCGCCGACGCCGGCCGGACCGTGCACCGAGGAGGCGGCGAAGTCGATGCCGATCGGCGAAGGCCACAACCACGGCGACATCAAGCAACACGGCTTCTCCTGCCGCATGGAGCAGGTCGCGTTCGAGTCGCTGACGGCGCAGCTGAAGGATCGCCCGAACGTGATCCTCGGCGAGATGGACATCAAGGCCGACATCGCCGCCGTCGCGATCACCTATCCGCAGGGCGGCGTGCTGTTCTTCGACGTCTCCGATCCCGCGAAGCCGACGTTCCTGTCGCGCTACAACGCCACGGAGTGCGACCAGCTGCTGGAGGACGTCAACTGCGGCGCGTTCGTCGATCTCTCGGCCGACGGCAAGACCGCGTACCTCTCGATCCAGAAGCTCACGCTGCTCCCGTCGTTGCCGCTGAACCCCAACACGCTCAACCAGACGGGCCCGGGCGTCGACGTCATCGACATCGCCAACCCGCGCAGGCCGGTCCGCACTGCAGTTCTATCCGATCCTCGGGATCGGCGGCGTGCATACGGTCCGCTCGCACACGATCCCCGCCGGACCGTCGAGCGCGGCCCAGCCGCGAGCCGCGGGCGAGTACGTGATCTCCAACCAGAACGGCGTCGGGATCGACATCGCGAAGGTCACGAAGATCGCCGGCAAGCGGCTGCTGACGACGGTGCGCCAGCTCGGGACGATCAACCTCGCGGCCACGATCCAGAACAACGAGGTGCACGACACGTTCATCCAGAACGACCCGCTCGACGGGCGCACGTACCTCTACAACGCGGCCGGCTTCTCGACCGGCTTCAACGTCTACGACATCACCGATCCGGCGAAGATCAAGCAGGTCGCGGAATGGGATCCGACGCCGGAGTGCGACAACGATTGGTACGCGCACACGATCGACGTCGCCCATCGCAACGGCCGGCGCTACGTGACGATGCCCGCCGAGATGCTGCTGCTGCTCGACAGGTTCTCGCCGAGCGGCCTCGCCGAGATGTCCGAGGGCGACAAGTACAACGGCTGCGGCACGTTCGTCGGCAACGGCGACAAGCCGGGGCCGCTGTGGATCGTCGACGCGACCGACTTCTCGAAGCTCGGGCCCGCGAACGACAAGAAGTCGCCCGAGCAGGCGCTGACGACCGACGCCGCGCTGAAGAAGGCGTCGCTCGACGCGCTCGTCGCGACCTGGACGAACCCCGCCGGCCGCGCCGGCGGCTCGCTGACGTTCTCGCCCCACAACCAGCAGATCGTCGGCGACAGGATCTATCTGTCGCACTACCACGGTGGCGTCTACGTGCTCGACGCGTCGGCCGCGTTCGCCGGCAAGCGCGAGCGCCCGAAGGAGCTCGGCTTCATCGTCCCGCACGACGATCGCACCCGGCCGCTGCTCGGCCAGGCGCCGCTGACCGGCCTGCTGGGCCGCTTCTTCACGGACTTCCCGCTCGGCCGGCCGGAGATCTGGGACATGGTCGTCTACAAGGACCGCGTCCTGGCCTCGGACATGACCGGCGGCTTCTACTCGCTGCGCTACGACGACAGCCCGCTGCCGCTGTGCGCCGACCGCACGCTCCCGCGCTCGGTCTTCAGCCGCAAGCGCTCCTCGATCCGCGCGACACGGATCCTCCTGCGCGGGACCGCGAGCGATCGCGGCTGCCGCGCCGACCCGAAGACCCGCAAGCGCCCGGGCGCGATCCGCAAGGTCACGGTCGCCGTCGCGCGCAAGGCCGACGGGCGCTGCCGCTTCGTGAGCGCGAAGGGCACGCTCGGCGCAGCGGCCAGTTGCAAGAAGCCGGTCTTCATCGCCGCGCGCGGGACGAAGCAGTGGCGCCTGGACCTGCGTGGCACGTTCCGCCGCGGTACGTACGTCGTGAGCGTCCGCTCACGCGACGGGGCGGGCAACCGCGAGGCGACGAAGACGGCGTCGCTGCGGCTGCGCGCGTCGACAAATCGTTAGCACGGTCGAAACAAGTCGAGGCTTCGCATCGCTTAGCCTTTAATCCTCCATGCGCATCGAGCCCAGGCTGGGGCCGGCTCACGCAGCGCCGACCGCCCGGCGCCGGCTGACCGCTGCCCTGATCGTGTTTGCGTGCGCATGCGCGTTCGTCGTGCAGTCGCCCGGCTGGGCGCAGACGTCGTACATGGCGCTCTCGAAGGCGCTCACGAACGGCACCGCGAAGATCGATCGCTGGCACTGGGAGACGCACGACGTCGCCTACACGAACGGTCACTACTACTCCGTCAAACCGCCGGGGCTCGTCTTCGCGACGTTGCCGCTGTACGCCACGCTCGACGGGCTCGGCGCCCAGCGGCTCGCGCACGACGCGCGCGTCCGTGCGGAGTCCAACGGCGGGACCCCGTGGGCCGCGCGCACGCTGCCGACGAAGCAGTACGGCTACAGCTCGGCGCGCGCGATCACGGCGCGCGAGGCGATCGCCGACGACGCGCCGATGACGTGGGCGCTCGGGCTGCTCGGCGTCCTCGCACCGGCGGTCGTCCTGCTGCTGCTCGTCGCCCGCTTCGCCGAGCGCCTCGCGCCCGGCACCGGCGCCGCGGTGGCGATCACGCTCGGCGCCGGCACGCTCGTGCTGCCGTTCTCGACGCTGTACTTCTCGCACGTCCTCAGCGCGTTGCTCGTGTTCGCGGCGTTCGCGCTCGTCTGGCGCGAGCGGGAACGCGGTCGCGAGCGACAGCGCCCGTGGATGCTCGCGCTCGCGGGCCTGCTCGGCGGGCTCGCGGTCGTCTGCGAGTACCCGCTGGCGATCGCGGCCGGGATCGTCGGCGTCTACGCGCTGACGCCGCGCAACCCCGGTCTCGTGCGCCGCGCGCTCGCCTACGGCGGCGGGTTCGCCGCCGGCGTTGCGCCGTTGCTCGCGTACCAGTGGTGGGCGTTCGGCTCACCGCTGCACCTGGCCTACGCGAACGCCGTCGCGGAGACCGGCTTCAGCGGCCACGACGAGCTCGGCCTCAACGACGGCGGCTTCTTCGGCATCACCGTGCCGCGCCCGCTCGACGCGCTCGAGCTGCTGTTCAGCGGCCGCGGCCTGCTGACGCTCACGCCGGTGCTCGTCGTGGCGATCGCCGGCGTCGTCGCGCTGCGCCGCGAGCGCCGCCACCGCGCCGAGGCGAACGTGATCACCGCGATCGCGCTCGCGTACTTCGTCTACAACGCCGGCTACTGGTTGCCGCTTGGCGGCGGCTCGCCCGGGCCGCGCTTCTTGATCCCGATCCTGCCGTTCCTCGGCCTCGGCCTGGCGATCGCCTGGCGGCGCTGGCCGGCGGTGACGCTCGCGCTGACGGCGATCTCGGCGACGACGATGGTGACGGCGACGATGAGCTACCCGATGATCGGCGTCAACGACCCCGGCGAGTGGCTGCGGCGGATGTTCGACTACGGCCTCTACCAGCACAGCGTGCTCGACCTCGCCGGCGTCGCGCACGGCGCCGGCGCGATTGCGCCGTTCGCGATCGCGATCGCCGTCGCGCTCGGGCTCGGGATCAGCTCGCTGGGCCGCGTCGAGCTCGCGCGCGGCTCGCGCTGGGCCGCGCCGGCGGTCGCCGCGTGGGCGCTCGGCGCGACCGTGCTGCCGCGCCCGCTGCATCTGCCGTCCGGCGAGATGCTCGCGCTGATCGTCGGCGCAGGCGTGATCGCGCTGCTCGCGGTCGCGCTCGCGACGCTGCCGTTGCGCGGGACGCCCGTGCGCTCAGCGCAGGACGAAGAGCACGACCGCTCCACGCCGCGTCCGCTCGAGATCCAGACCTCGCAGCGAGCGGGTTGACGCGCGCCGCAGTGGGCTGCCGGCCGCGGTCCGCGCGAGGTGCACGGAGACGCTGCGCACGCCCAACCGGCGCAGGTAGGCGACCGAGCGGGGGTCCGGGAAGCGGGCGGTGACGCGCATCAGCTCGTCGAACTGGCGCGGGATGAAGCTCCCGCGTCCGTTGACGATCCGCGGAAAGCCGTCGGTCGACCACAGCACGTAGCGGCGGTTGTCGAACGCGCCGGTCGGCAGATGCAGCGCGGGCTGCGGCGCGGCGCTGTGGCCGGGCGGCGCGCGCTCGACGGTCGGATGATCGGCGAAGCCCCAGCCCTCGGCGAGGATCGCGAGGCAGAGCGTCGCCATGATCGCCGCCGCGGCACGGCCGCCCCAGCGGGTGCGTGCGCGGGCCACGAGCGCCTGCGCGCCGGCGGCGGCGAGCAGCGCGAGGCAGAGCGTCGTCAGGGTATGGATGCGGCCCGGCACCCGGATGCCCTGCCAGCCGGGCAGGACCTCGTACAGCCAGCGGTACGGATACAGCCACGAGATCCCGTTGAGCTGGAAGCCGAGCGACAGCACCGCGCAGGCGAGCGCCGCGATTGCGAGCGCGCGGCGCAACCGGCGCGGCAGCGCGCCGATGCGCCAGCCGGCGAGCGCGAGCGCGAGGATCGCGAGGCCGGGGAAGAGCGTCATCTCGGCGACGAAGCCGAGCTCGTCGCGGACGGGCGCGGTCGCGGCGCTCCAGATGCGGCTCGAGCGCGCCGCGGCGAGGAACTCGTACGGCGGGCCAGAGAACGACGCGACGTTGTCGATCGAGCGGTGCGCCTCGGGGTGGTCGTCGAGCACGCGCATGTACGGGCGCGCGAGCAGCCCGGCGGTGACCGCGAGGCAGAGCATCCCGGCCGCCGTCGCGACGAGCACGCGGCGCGGCGGGCGCGGGCGCCCGCGCCACCACCAGACGACGACGACGGCGAGCGTCCCGGCCGCGAGCAGGTAGCCGAGCATGAGCCCGAGCGAGAAGCCGAGCGAGAACTGCCAGCTCGCGACCAGCCAGCCGGCGAGGATCGTCTTCGCCGAGCCGCGCCGGTAGCCGCGCAGCAGCAGGAACAGGGCGAGCGGGATCCCGCCGCTGGAGATGATGTGCATGTGGCCCTCCTGCTCCAGCCGCCACGGCGCATAGGCGAACGCGAGGCCGGCGATCGCGGCGCCGATGCGGTTGGACCCGAGCTCGCGCGCGAGCAGACAGGCGCCCGCAAAGCAGAGAGCGAAGGCGAACAGGAAGAGGGCGTCGTAGCGCGCGACCGCGGCGTGCATGCCGGATCCGATCAGCCCGGCGGGCGCGTAGCCGATCAGCGCGTCGGAGAAGGCGAGGCTGTCGGGCAGCGGCCAGAACGTGTTCGCCTGGAACAGCCGCGTCGGCTGGTGCGCGAGCGCATGCCCGTCCCACGCGATCTGCCACGCCTGGACGAGCGGGTCGCCGAGATCCTGCGCGATGTCGCGCCCCATGTGCAGGGGCAGCGGCCAGTGCATCGCGAGCGCGAGCGCGACGCCGAGCAGCGCGACGCCGAGCAGCTCGCGCCGGCTCAGGCGCGGGCTTGAGGTGGTCATCTAGATGGCTGATCAGCGAGCGTTGATGGCGAGCGCGTGCAGGCGCTGGATCATCGGCCCGGGCAGGCCTTCGAAGCGCAGCGCGTACACGTGGGGTCGGTCCGCGCCGAGCACGCGGGCGCGGCCGTTGATGCGGATGTCGAGGTTCGGCAGGTCGAAGCCGATCGTCTCGTCGGTCATCAGCGGGCGCGGGCTGCGGATCTGCATCCCGCGCGGCCCGACGCTGATCGTCGTGACGGCGATCGGCGAGCCGACGCTCCGGCGCAGCGTGCAGGTCAGCGCGACCTCCGCGCGGGGCGCACGTATCTCTGCCATAGCGACCGTCATCCCGGCATCAACCTGCTTCCCCCTGCGACGTCGCGCGTTCGCGTACGGTCTCATTGTGAGCCCCGGCGCGGATTCTGCAAGGGCAGCGAGCGAAGCGGGGTCGCGCTCGCCGGCCGCCGAGGGTCGTCCGGACGACGCCGTCACGGTCCGGCTGCTCGGCGCGCTCGAGGCCGAGGTGCGCGGCAGGCTCGTCCCGCCGCCGGCGCATCCGCTGGGTCCGCTCCTGCTCGCGTGGCTGGCGCTGCATCCCGGCGATCATCCGCGCGGCGAGGTCGCCGCGCTGCTCTCGCCGGCGATCGCGGAGTCCAACGCGCGGGCCGCGCTGCGCCGCGCGGCCTGGGCCGTGCGCCGCGCGCTCGGACCATGCGAGCGTGAGCTGCGCGACGGCCGCACGACGATCGGCCTGTGCTGCGCGAGCGACCTGCAGGAGTTCGAGGCGCGGCTTGCGGCTGGCGACGGCGCGGCCGCGCTCGCGCTCTGTCGCGGGCCGCTGCTCGACGGCCTCGGCGAGGATCCGTGGCTGCTCGCGGCGCGCGAACAGCACGCGGCGCGCGTCGCGGCGGCGAGCACGGGCATCGTCGGCGGCGCATAGCTCAGCGCTCGGCGAACACGACGTCGCGCTCGCGGTCGACCGACCAGCGGCCGCGCCGCCAGGCGATCTTCGTGCCGTCGGCGAGTCGCACGGCCGTCCGGCCGAGCCGCGGCTCGCCCCACAACGTCGCCTCGAGCGGGCGCTCGCCCTCGGGCGTGTCGCCGAGGCCCGTTCGCACGTGCTGCTCGGGGTACGTCACGACGATCGAGCCGCTGCGGACCCAGACCGGGATCGTCGTGCGCGGCGCGGGCGCGACGACCTCGCCGCCGCCGCGTGCGTGGTCGCCCGACCAGGCCTCGATCCAGTCGCCGCGCGGCAGCGCGACCTCGCGCGTGCGAGCGCCCTCGTCGAGCACCGGGGCGACCCACAGCGCGGGGCCGAAGCCGTAGGCGTCGGCGATCGACCAGCCGCGGTCGTCGGCGTGGTCGGTGAGGTGCAGCGGGCGGATGATCGGCACGCCGCTGCGCGCCGCCGTGCGCGCCGCGGCGCGGATGTAGGGCACGAGGCGCTCGTGCAGCACGACGTAGGAGCGGTAGATCGCGAGCGTGCGCTCGTCGTAGGTCCAGGGCTCCTGGACCATCCGGCCGTGCGCCTGCATGAGCGGTGTGAAGCAGCCGAGCTGGGCCCAGCGCACGAGCAGCTCGGGCGGGCAGCGCTCGACGAGCCGGTGGCCGAGATAGCCGCCGACGTCGTGCGACCAGTTCGAGAAGCCGCTGGCGGCGGCGGAGATCGTCGCCGCCACGAGCACGCGCAGCGACCAGAAGTCCGATGCCTGGTCGCCGCCCCAGAGCATGCCGGTCGCCTGCTGGCCGGTCCAGCCGCTGCGGCCGAAGAGGACGCCGCGGCCGGGGTGGACCTCGTCGAGCGCGCGCTGCATCGAGCGCCGGTACTGGCCGCCGACGCGCCAGGCGGCGGTCGCTCCGCTGCTGCCGTCGGCGAAGCGGACGTCGTCGGGGAAGTAGTAGCCCTCGCCGTCGTCGGCCTTGATGCCCTCGACGCCGAGCTCGAGCGCGCGCTTGGCCTGCTCGCGCCACCACGACTCGGCCGCCGGCGACGTGAAGTCGATCGGCGAGCCGGTGCCCATCCACCAGCGCGCGACGAAGGGCTCGCCGGTGGCGTCGCGGACGTAGTGGCCGTGGCGCTCGCCCTCCTCGTAGTTCGACGCCGGCACGCGGTGCAGCGCGCGCGACTCGGGGTCGGACGGCGTCTGCCCCTCGGAGGAGTCGAGGTTGACCCAGGGCGTGACCCAGACGACCGTGCGCACGCCGGCGGCGCGGAACTCGCGCACCATCCCGCCGAAGTCGGTGAACTGGTGCGGGTTCGGGATCCACGTGTTGTATTGCGTCTCCCACGGGGAATCGAGCACGAGCGCGTCGAGCGGGAGCGCGTTGTCGATGCAGCCGTGGAAGTCGTCCTCGACCTCGGTCTGGTGGCCGTAGACGTCGCGCGACTTCCAGAAGCCGTAGCCCCATTCGGGCAGCACCGGCGGCAGGCCGGTCGCCTCGAGGTGGCGGCGCAGGCGCGCGGTCGGCGACGGGTCGGTGAACAGCGTCAGGCGCAACGGGCCGGCGTTGGCGCGCGCCGAGACCGTCGTGCGGTCGTCGCCGAAGTGAAAGCGCATGCCGTTGCCGTGGCCGTCGGCGTGCAGCGCGTAGCCGCGCGAGGACTGCATCCACGGCGCGGGCGCGTAGTCGCCCTGCGGTACGCCGCCGATCGCGATCATGTCGGGCGGGCAGTCGGGGCCCGTGTAGGCGCGGTCGGCGCCGAGCTGGATGCGCCGGCCGGCGTGGTCGACGCGCGTCGCGTGGCGAGCGCCGAGCCCGGCGAAGTGCTCGCCGTCGCGCGCGTCCCAGCCGGCCGCGTGACGCAACGGCTCTCCGTCGACGACGAGCCGCAGCTCGATCGTGTCGTCGACCGGCAGCGTGATCCGCAGCCGCCCCGCGCGCCCGCCGTCGAAGCGCAGCGCCAGCTCGGCGCCGTCGACGAGCGGCTCGGCGAGACTCGCGGAGGCGACCCGCTCGGCGACCTCGAGCTCCTCGGCGGCGATCACGCCCTCGGTGAACTGGATGAACTGGTCGCGCACCTCGCCGTCGGCGCACCAGATCCGGAAGCGGCGGATCAGCCGCCGGCCGTCGCGCCGCACGTCGATCGCGAACGGATGCTGCGTGATCTCGACGCGCAGCCTGCCGCGCGAGAGCACGAGGGCGTCGGCGCCCGTCGCGGCGTGAACCGGCATCGCTGGGAGGTTCGCCGCTGGGGCGGCGCGACCACCAATGGTTCACACGAACGTCACAGGGGAGGGGCGTCGCTCGAAGACCGTGCGCGGGCCGGGGCGCCGGGAACCCCCGGCGTCGTGGCGCGCTGAGCGCCATATCCGCACCCAATTCGCCACGATCGTGGCCCGGGCGTCCCTGCGCGCGTTCACACGAAGGTCACAGCGCGGAACCAACACGTTCACGAAAAGCAGCCGATAGCAGGGCAAAGTTGCACGCAGCAGATACGCGCAACGTGAACTGAGGGAGCGACGATGACCCCCCAATCGACCAGCCGGGTCGACCTGCACTGCCACTCGACCGCCTCGGCGATCTCCAAGCTCGGCGTGCAGCGCGCGCTGGGCCTGCCGGAATGCGCGACGCCGCCCGAGGAGGTCTACGCGCTCGCCAAGCGCCGCGGGATGGACTTCGTGACGATCACCGATCACGACACGATCGACGGCGCGCTCGAGCTCGCCGCGCGCTACGACGACGCCTTCGTCTCCGAGGAGCTGACCGCCTGGTTCCGCGGCGAGCAGCAGGCCGTGCACATCCTCGTCTGGGGGATCACGGTCGAGGACCACGAGCGCCTGCAGGCGCTCGCCGGCAACGTCGAGGCCGTCGCGGTAGAGCTTTCGGAGCGCGGCATCGCGTGCGCCCTCGCGCACCCGTTCTACGCCGTCGAGGCGCCGCTGCTGCCGCGTCACCGCCGCCGGCTCGCGCAGCTGTTCCCGATCTGGGAGACCCGCAACGGGTCGCGCGCCCACGAGCTCAACTCGCCGGCCGAGGTCTACATCGAGACGCACGGCGGCACCGGCGTCGGCGGCTCCGACGACCACGCCGGCGTCGACATCGGCCGCACGTTCACGCAGACCGCGCGCTGCGCGACATGGCGCGAGTTCCTCGCTGCGGTCGTCAGCGGCGACGCGGCCGCGCTCGGCGAGCACGGCAGCGCGGCGAAGTGGACGCACGCCGCGATGGCGCTCGCGACCCGCGCGCTCGGGCGCGGCCCGAGCGACGGCGCCGCGCCCGATCCCGCGGCGATCTTCACGATGGTCCAGCGGCTCATGAAGGAGGGCGACGCGCGCTCGAGCCACACCGGCACCGGCCTCTGTCCCGACGACGCACGCGCCCTCCTGCGCGCCTGGCTGTCGGCCGTCGAGCTCGACCTCGACGAGACCGAGCTGATCGCCGTGCTGCAGGACCAGGACTTCTTCCACGCCGACCTCTACCGGCGCGCGAAGCGCAT
This sequence comes from uncultured Actinomycetes bacterium, assembly GCA_963780585.1. GTDB lineage: Bacteria > Actinomycetota > Thermoleophilia > Solirubrobacterales > Solirubrobacteraceae > CADCVQ01. The sequence continues at coordinate 75,763 of CAWADD010000014.1, read as the reverse complement.
CCACGAGCGCAAGCTCGCGCAGGCGGTCACGCAGATCGCCGCGGTCTCGCCGGGCAGCGCCGACCTCGCGCGGACCGCGAGCACGCTGTTCGACGCCTGCCTGGCGGCGATCCCGTACGCGCCCGCGGCGGCCTTCCTGGGCCGCGAGAAGGCCAAGCTCGCGCGCCGCGACGGCGAGCCGCGCCGCGTCGCCCTGATCGCCGACGCCGTCGGCGGTATGCACGGCGTCACGCACACGCTCGACGAGCTGCGCGATCGCGGCGTCCCCGGCTTCGAGGTCGAGGTCGTCGGCACCGACCACAACGTTGACCGCCGCCTCAGCGCCGTCGCCGAGATCGACATCCCGTTCTACGCCGGGCTGAAGGTCGGCGTGCCGAGCCTGCCGGCGATCGTCGAGACGCTCGCCGAGGGTCGCTACGACCTCGTCCATCTCTGCTCGCCGGGCCCGTCGGGTGCGGCGGCTGCGGTCATCGCCCGCGTGATGGGCATCCCGATCCTCGGCAGCTACCACACCGAGCTCGCCGCCTACGCCGGCCTGCGCTCGCAGGATCCGCAGCTCGAGCTCGCCGCCCGGATGGCGATCGGCGCGTTCTACGGCCAGTGCCGGCGCGTCCTGTCGCCGAGCGCGGCCTCCGATGCGGTCCTGCGCGAGATGGGCATCCTCGACGACCGCATCGGGCGCTGGGATCGCGGCGTCGACCTGTCGCGCTTCTCCCCGGCGCGCCGCGAGCCGGATCTGCTGCCGGGCGAGATCACGGTGCTCTACGCCGGGCGCCTGACGCACGAGAAGGGCGCCGACCTGCTCGCCGACGCGTTCCTGCGCGCGCACGCGCTCGACCCCCGCCTGCACCTCGCGCTCGCGGGCGGCGGCCCCGAGGAGCACGTCCTGCGCGATCGCCTCGGCGAGCACGCGACGTTCCTCGGCTGGCTCGAGGGCGATGCGCTCGCGACGGCCTACGCGAGCGCCGACATCTTCCTCTTCGCCAGCCGCACGGACACGTTCGGACAGGTCCTGCTCGAAGCGCAAGCGAGCGGGCTGCCGGTCGTGGCCGTCGGCGAAGGCGGGCCGACGAGCATCGTCACCGACGGGGCCACCGGACGCCTGTGCCCGGCAGACGCGGGCGCCCTCGCCGACGCGGTGGTCGAGCTCGCGGCCGCGCCGTTGCAACGCGGGCGCCTTGCGCGCGGCGCGCTGCAGTCCGTCACGCAACGCACGTGGGAACGCTCGCTGCAGCGCCTCGCCGATGGCTACCGCCGTGCGCTCGAGCCGGTCGACGCGGTGCTGGATGCCAGCCGTGCCGCGTGAGGCGTCGGTCCTGGAGGCGCGGCGGCGCCTGCGCGGCGCGCGTCATCCGCGCCGTGCGCAGCCGGAGTCGCAGCACGCGCCGTTGCGGGTCGCGGACGTCGCGCTGTTCTACGGCGAGCGCAGCGGCGGGATTCGCACGTACCTCGACGCGAAAGCGGCCTGGGCGCAGACGAGCGGGCTGATCGAGCATCACGTCATCGTGCCCGGCCACGCCGAGCGCCACGAGGGCGGCCGGCACGAGCTTCCCTCGATGCGCCTGGCGGCGACGAACGGCTACCGGCTGCCGATCGGCGCGGGCGCGCTGAAGGCGACGCTGCGCGAGCTGCGCCCCGACGTCGTCGTGCTGCACGACCCGTTCTGGCGCCCGCTGCGCGTGACCGAGACGGCGCACGAGCTCGGCGCGAAGGTCGTCGCGGTGCACCATGGCTCGATCGCGCTCGACGCCGCCGGCCTGCCGGGGCCGGACGAGCTCTGGCATCCGATGCTGCGCTCCTGGATGCACCGCGCCTACCGCGACGCCGACGCCGTCATGTCCGCCGTCGACCCGCGCGCGGACTGCGGGCGCGACGCGACGATCCCGCTGCGGCTGGGCATCGATCCGGCGTTCGTGCCGCAGCTCGACGTGCGCCGCCAGGACCACGTCCTCTACGTCGGGCGGCTCGGGCGCGAGAAGGGCGTCATCGAGCTGCTGCACGCCGCCGCTCGCTCGCGGGAGCCGTGGCAGCTCAAGCTCGTCGGGCGCGGCCCGATCGAGCAGCGCGTGCGGCGCCTCGCCGAGCGGCTCGGGCTCGGCGAGCGCCTGCGGATGTATCCGTTCATCGGCGAGCGCAGGCGCCTCGCGCGCTGGTATGCGAGCGCGCGCGTCGTCGTGATGCCCGGCGCGCACGAGACGTTCGGCCTCGTCGGCTTCGAGGCGGCGGCCGCCGGCGCGAGCGTCGTGACGTGCTCGACGGCGCCATCGGCCGCCCACATGCGCGGCCGGGTTCGCACGTACGAGCCCGGCGACATCGACGGGCTGCTCGCGGCGATCGAGGTCGCACGCACGGTGCAACCCGATCCGGCGGCGGCATTCGCGCTCGGCCGGCGCTGCTCGTGGGGCGCGGCGTTCGCCGCCGAGACGGTGTCGCTCGAGCGGCTCGTCGGCCGCCCCGGCCCGCGGCTGGCGGTCGCTCGCTGATCAGCGAGGACGCGAGCGGCGCGCTACGCGCCGCCGCCGAGCGCGTGCTGCGGGCGAATTGGCGCGAGGGGACCCGACGCGACGGCCGCCAGTACGCGTACACGTGCCCGGCGCCGCCGCGCTATCGCCACATGTGGCACTGGGACTCGTGCTTCCACGCGATCGCCTGGAGTCAGATCGACGCCGCGCGAGCGCGCGCCGAGCTGCGCACCGTGCTGCGCTCCGGCCGCCCCGACGGCTTCCTTCCGCACACGGTCTTCTGGGACGCCCCGGCCGGCTGGCGGCGGGCGCCGCTGTACGCGACGCGCGGCTTCCGCGGCGACGGCTGCACCGAGACCGTCGGCCCGCCGCTGCTGGCGTTCGCGTGGGAGATCGTCGCGGCCGCGTCAGCCGCAGACGATCCCGGCTTTCGCTGCGAGGCCCTGCGCGCGCTCGGCACGCACCTCGACTGGCTCGCGCGCGAGCGCGACCCCGACGGCGACGACCTGCTGACGATCATCCTGCCCGACGAGTCGGGGCTCGACGACTCGCCGAAGTACGAGCCCGTCTACGGCCGTCTCACGCACGACCGGCTCGGCTACTGCGTGCTCGTCGAGCGCGGCCGGCGCGCGCGCTGGGAGTCGCGGCGCATCATCGCCCGCTACGACCACCACGTCGAAGACGTCTGGTTCAACGTCGCCTACGCGCTGTCGCTGCACGCGATCGGACGGCTGAGCGGTGAGCCGGCCTGGGAGGCGCGGGCGCAACGTGTCGAGGCTTCCCTGCTCGAGCGCTGCTGGGACGATCGGCGCGGCCTGTTCCTCGACCTTGCCGGCCCCGGCGAGCGGCCGGTGCCGGTGTCGACCTGGGCGGCGCTGTCGCCGCTCGCGCTGCCCGGGCTGCCGGAGGACCTGCGCCGCAGGCTCGTCGAGGAGCACGTGCTCGACGCGCGGCGCTACGGCGCGCCGTGCGGGATCCCGTCGGTGAGCATGGAGGAGCCGTCGTTCAACCCGCGCTGGGATCGCTTCCGCTGCTGGCGCGGGCCGTCGTGGATGAACACCGCCTGGCTGCTGACCCCCGCGCTGCGCGAGCTCGGCTACGACGAGCACGCCGACCACGTCGTCTCCTCACTCGCGAGCGCGGCCGCGCGCGACGGCCTGCGCGAGTACTACGACCCGCTCACCGGGCGCGGGCTCGGCGCGCGCGACTTCGGCTGGTCGACGCTCGTCGTTGACCTCCTGGCGGGCCGGCGCTCGGCGGGCGCCGACGCGTCCGTGTGAGGCGCATCGCGTAGAACGACCTCCCGCGGCGGCGGTCCGGGGAAGTCGACCGGGTGCCGCGTGCGGTCGTTCGCGCGCGCGTCGGGCCAGGGGGGTGGCTCGCCCAGGCGCGTGCGCATCGGCTACTTCAGCGGCCGGTCGCGGCGCCCGAGTGAAGATGCTGTGAAAGGCGCGGTCGCGGCGCGCCCTACGCGCGGCCGGCCGGCGGCACGCCGTACGAGCCCCGGCCGATCGACCCGCGCCGCGTGGAGCGCATCGCCCTCACGGCGTTGGCGAGCGCCGCCTGCATCGCGCGGCGCTGCAGCGCCGCGTCGCGCGACGGCAGCGACTGGGGGTCGTCGATCGGGAGCAGCGGCTGGCGCGCGCTGGGACGACCAAGGCGACCGGCAGGACCGGACGGACCCATCGGACCGGTAGGGCTGGCGGAGACCACGACCTCGCTGGGCTACCCGCCCTCCAAACCCGTGAACGTGGCCGGCGAAGCATCGTTCGCTATTTGCAAAAACCCCATAAAGCGGAGTCTCGGTGTGAACTCCCCGCGGCCGCAACGGCGCCGCCCGCCGCGACTCGCGGCGAGCCGCGCGCGGGTTCTCAGCAGGCTCCCAGCATTCGAGTCGACAATGTGTCCATGGAGAGCTCCGGCGGCACCGAACCGCACCGTGTCCTCGTCGTCGACGACGAGCCGAACATCGTCGACGTGATCTCGATGGCGCTGCGCTTCCAGGGCTTCGCCGTCGACTCGGCGAGCTCCGGCCGCGAGGCGCTCGCGGCCGTGCGGACGTTCGACCCGCATCTCATGGTGCTCGACATCATGCTCGGCGACATGGAGGGCTTCGAGGTCGCCGAGCGGCTCGGCGCGCAGCGCGCCAAGCTCCCGATCATCTTCCTCACCGCCCGCGACGCGACCGAGGACAAGGTCCGCGGGCTGACGAGCGGCGGCGACGACTACGTCACGAAGCCGTTCAGCCTCGAGGAGCTCGTCGCGCGGATCCGGGCGATCCTGCGCCGCACGGGCGCCGGCCAGCCGTCGTCGAGCCGGCTCACGTTCGAGGACCTCGAGCTCGACGAGGACACGCGCGAGGTCAGCCGCGCGGGCGCGCCGGTCGAGCTGACCGCGACCGAGTACCGCCTGCTGCGCGACCTGCTGCTCAACCCGCGCCGCGTCCTGACGCGCGCGCAGCTGCTCGATCACGTCTGGGAGTACGACTTCGACGGCGACGCGCGGATCCTCGAGACGTACATCAGCTACCTGCGCAAGAAGCTCGATCCGCACGGACCGTCGCTGATCCAGACCGTGCGCGGCGTCGGCTACGCGCTGCGGCTGCCGCGGAGCTGACGTGTCGCTGCGCGCGCGGCTGATCATCGGGCTCGTCGCGCTCGCCGGCGCAGGCCTGCTGCTCGTCGGCGCGGTCACGTACGCCGAGCAGCGCAGCTTCCTCTACGACCGCGTCAACGACCGGCTCGACGCCGCGGTGCCGGTCGTCACGGAGGGACTCGACCGCAAGCTCGGTCTCAAGCCCGCGCGCGAGCGCGATCGCGGGCCGCGCGGCGGCGCGCTCCCCGGGGCCGCACCTGAAGGTCGCGGCGGACCGCCGCGGCGCGGTCGCCAGATCGAGCTCGGCGCCCGGACCTACGGAGAGCGGCGGCGCGTCGAGATCGCCGAGCCGCGCACCGAGGTCGGGCGGCTTGGGCTGGCCCTGAACGCGATGCTCGCGCGCCTCGAGGAGGCCTTCGCCGAACGCCGCGCGAGCGAGGAGCGCCTGCGCCGCTTCCTCGCCGACGCCTCGCACGAGCTGCGCACGCCGCTGGCATCGATCCGCGGCTACGCCGAGCTGTTTCGCATCGGAGCCGCACGCGAGGGGGCCGAGATCGAGAAGGCGATGGCACGGATCGAGGACGAATCTGCGCGCATGGGCGTGCTCGTCGAGGATCTGCTCGCGCTCGCGCGCCTGGACGAGGTGCGCGAGACCGATCGCGAGCCGGTCGACATCGCGGCCCTCGCCGGCGACGCGGTCGAGGATGCGCGCGCGGTCGCGCCGGGGCGCGAGATCGAGCTGCGGCGCGGCGGCGACGGCTCGCTCGTGCTCGACGGCGATCCCGCGCAGCTGCGTCAGGTGCTCGCGAACCTGATGCGCAACGCGCTCGTCCACACGCCCGCCGGCACGCCGATCGAGGTCTCGGTCTCGAGCGACGGTCGCGACGTGACGCTCGACGTCCGCGACCACGGCCCCGGGCTACCGAGCGGCGATCCCGACGCGCTCTTCGAGCGCTTCTGGCGCGCCGAGGCGGGCCGCGGGCGCGGGCGCTCGGGCGCCGGTCTCGGGCTGTCGATCGTCGCCGCGATCGTGTCCGCCCACGGCGGCCGCGCGCAGGCGACGAACGCGCCCGGTGGCGGGGCTCGCTTCACGATCACGCTGCCGTTGCCGCGCGCGCAGCGGCGCTCGGCCGCGGCGGCGCCGGGCCCTGAGGAGTCGGCCGCGCCGGGCTGAGCGTGGCGCGGCCGCGCCGTTGGGCGAGCCGCGCCGGCGGCGCGCTGGCAGACTGCGGGGCGTGGACGTCCGGCGAACCCAGCTCCTGCTGCCCGAAGGGCTCAGCGCGTCCGCGGCTGCGGACCGGCTGGCCGGGCTCGTGGCGATCGTGACGCATCGTGCGCACGCGGTCGAGCGGACGTTCTGGGACACCTTCGACGGCCGCCTGCACGACGCCGGCCGCGCGCTGACCGTCACCGCCAGTCGCGCCGCGCTGATCGACGCGTCGACGCTCGCCCAGCAGGCCGACGCCGACATCGGGCGCGGCGCGCGGCGCCTGCTGCTCGAAGACCTGCCGCAGGGCGCGTTGCGCGAGCAGCTCGCAGCGATCGTCGAGATGCGCGCGCTGACGGCGCTCGTGCGCGTGCGCAGCCGCCTGCTGCCGATCAACGTGCTCGACGAGGAGGGCAAGATCGTCGTGCGGCTGCAGGCCGAGGAGTCGACGGCGCTGCCCGGCGGCGACACGAAGCTCGCGCTGCGCCCGCGGCTGAACGTCGTCGGCGTGCTCGGCTACGACGCGGACTTCGAGCGCGTCGTCGCGATCCTCACCGGCGAGCTGGGGTTGGAGCCCGCGACCCGTCCGGTCCACGAGGACGCGATCGAGGCGACCGGCGGCATCGTCGGCGGCGTCTCCTCCAAGCTGCGCGTCGCGCTGCTGCCCGACGAGCGCGCCGACGCCGCCGCCGTCACGATCCTGCGCCGCCTGCTCGAGACGATCGAGGTCAACCTGCCGGGCACGCTCGCCGGCCTCGACAGCGAGTTCCTGCACGACCTGCGCGTCGCCGTCCGCCGCTCGCGGGCGCTGCAGCGCGAGCTGCGCGGCGTCTTCGCGCCCGAGCCGCTGCGCGTCTTTCGCGACAGCTTCCGCGAGCTGCAGGTCCTGACCGGGCCGACGCGCGACCTCGACGTCCAGCTGCTCGAGTTCGGTGACCTGACCGCGACCCTGCCCGACGGCGTGGCCGGCGACGTCGCGCCGCTGCGCGCGCTGCTCGAGCAGCGCCTGGTGATCGAGCGTCAGACGATGGTTCGCGGGCTGCGAGGGGAGCGCACCGCCGCGCTGCTGGACAACTGGCGCGACTTCCTCGACGCGCTCGTCACATCGCCCGAGGGCGACCGGCCCGACGCCGCCCGGCCTGTCGGCGACGTCGCCGGCGAGCGCATCGCCACGGTCTACAGGCGGATGGTGAAGATGGGTCGCGCGATCGGCGACGACAGCCCGCACGAGGCGCTGCACGACCTGCGCAAGAAGGGCAAGGAGCTGCGCTACCTGCTGGAGTTCTTCGCGTCGCTCTATCCGGCCGACGTCGTCAAGCCGATGGTCGCGACGCTGAAGGGACTGCAGGACGTGCTCGGCCGCTTCCAGGACCGCGAGGTGCAATCCGACGCGCTGCGCACGCTCGGCGACGACATCGCGTCGATCGAGGGCGGCGCGGCCGCGCTGATGGCGATGGGGGTGCTCGTGCAGCGCCTGCTCGAGGAGCAGGAGCAGGCGCGGGCGCAGTTCGCGGAGAGCTTCGCGCTGTTCGCTGCCAAGCCGCAACGGAGGCTCGTCGAGCAGACCTTTGGATGACCGCGGTCATCGCCCTCTACAACATCAAGGGCGGCGTCGGCAAGACGTCGGCCGCTGTCAACCTCGCCTGGAACGCGGCCGAGCAGGGCGCCCGCGTCCTGCTCTGGGACCTCGACCCGCAGGGGGCGGCGAGCTACCTGCTGCGGATCAGGCCGAAGGTGCGCGGCGGGGGCGACAAGCTCGTGCGCGGCAAGAGCGACCCGCGGACGTTGCTGAAGGGCTCCGACCACGAGGGCCTCGACCTCCTGCCGGCCGACTTCTCGTACCGCAACCTCGATCTGACGCTCGATGCCACGAAGCGCCCGACGCGCGGTCTGGCGCGCGTGCTGGCGCCGCTGACGTCGGACTACGACTACGTCTTCCTCGACTGCGCGCCCGCGATCTCGCTTGCGTCGGAGAACGTCTTCGTTGCGGCCGACGTCCTGCTCGTCCCGCTGATCCCTTCGCCGCTGTCGCTGCGCACCTACGACCAGCTGCGCCGCTTCGTCGCCGATGAGGTCGCCAAACCGCGGCCGCGAATCCTCGCCTTCCTGTCGATGACCGACGGCCGCAAGGCGCTGCATCGCAGCGTGATCGCGGAACTCGGCCCGAGCGACGGCGTGCTGTCGACGACGATCCCAGCCGCCAGCGACGTCGAGCGGATGGCCTCGCAGCGGCGCGCGCTTGCGCAGTTCGCGCCGCGTGGGCGCGCGGCGCGCGCGTACGAGGACCTGTGGGCGGAGCTACGCGGGCAGCTCGGCGGCTAGCAGCCGCCCGATCGCCGTTCGCGCATGCGCGAACGCTGCCGGGTCGCGGGCGATCCGATAGCGCTGGTTGCCGGCGGTGAGGATCGCGTGCAGCTCGAAGGCGAGCTGCCGCGCGTCGGCGTCCGCGCGAGCGCGCGCGACCGCCCGCTCGAGTGCCGCGACCTGGTGCTCGATCGCGGTGGCGAGCGCGTCGTGCACCGGCCCGTCGCGGTTGGCGAACTCCATGCCGGCGGTGACGAACAGGCAGCCGCCGGGGAAGACCTCGCGCTCGTAGTAGGAGATCCAGCGAGCGAGCAGCGCCTCGATCGCGTCGTCACCCGGCACGAGCACGTGCTCCTCGAAGACCGCCCAGCCGCAGTCGATCGTTCCCAGCTGGAGGTCCTGCTTGGACGTGAAGTACGCGTACAGGCCGCTCTTGCTCATCCCCATGGCGGCCGCCAGGCGGCCGATCGAGACCTGGTTGAGGCCGTCGATCGAGGCCAGCTCGGCGGCGCACTTGAGGATCAAGCCGCGCAGCGTGAGGTTTCGTACGCGCGGCGAGCGGACAACCGTATCCGTAGGGGACGACCCCTCTCGCGCCATGGGCGCAGCGTATTGCCAGCGCCCCACCGCTGCCACAAATTTGCACGAACGGTCGTGCTAACGTCGATGGGAACTTCATGCACGAAGAGCCTCGCGAGCAGCAGCAGGACAGCCCCGGCGTGACGGACGCGCTCGACCTATTCCTTCGCGACATCCGTCGTATCAAGCTGCTTCGCGCCGACGAGGAGATCACGCTCGCGCACCGCGTCGGTCGCGGCGACCTATGCGCCAAGCAGCGCATGGTGGAGGCGAACCTGCGGCTCGTCGTGTCGATCGCCAAGCGCTTCCAGGGGCAGGGACTGCCGTTCCTCGACCTCATCCAGGAGGGCACGCTCGGCTTGATCCGCGCGGTCGAGAAGTTCGACCCCTGCAGGGGCTTTCGATTCTCGACCTACGCGACCTGGTGGATCCGCCAGGCGATCACGCGCGCGCTGGCCGACAAGTCGCGCATGATTCGGATCCCCGTCAACATCGTCGAGCAGCTGAAGTCCGTGCTCGCCGCCGAGCGCCGGCTGCTCAGCATGCACGGGCACGAGCCTGCGGCCGAAGAGATCGCCACGCTGACCGGCCTGCGGACCGCGCAGGTCGTCGCGCTGCGCTCCTGGTCGCAGCCACCGATGTCGCTCGACCAGCCCGTCGGCGACGACGGCGGCTCGGTGCTCGGAGAGTTCATCCCCGACGAGCACACGCCGACCGCGTTCGCCCGCGTCTCGGCCGCCGGCTACTCCGACACGGTGCGACGCCTGCTGCAGACGCTCAACGATCGCGAGCGGCGCGTGCTCGAGCTGCGCTACGGCCTGGACGGCGAGGAGCCCTGCTCTGCGACCGAGGTGAGCCGCCGATTCAACGTTTCGCGCGAGCGCATCCGGCAGATCGAGTCGCGCTCGCTGTCGAAGCTCGAGCGGCTTCCGGCGACGCGGGCGCTGCGCGAGCTGCTGTAGCCGGATCTGACGATAGGCCGCGTCCTTTCCCCGCTCGTTGCGGGATCGCCGGTGTAAAAAACCTGTGATCGGCGGGGTGTTCTCGTCTCGACTCGCCCGTACACTCCGCCGGACATGACCGATACCACTGCCGCCGCAGCGCCGCTGCGCGTCGCCGTAAGTGACGGCGACTCCGGATTCGTGCAGGTACTGACGAAGCGCCTTGACCGTCTGGGCTGGGAGCACGTCGTGATGACCGGGGCCGTCCCGGTCGAGCGGCTCGTCTCGATGCGCCTGGGCGCGTTCGTCGTCGATCTCGCGCTGCTCGGCCCGCACGCGTGGCCGTACCTCGAGCGCGTGACGCAAGAGCTGCCGGCGCTGCCGGTGATCGTCTGCACCGGCCAGTCGACCGTCGCCCAGCGCGTGCGCGGGTTGCGTCTCGGCGCCGACGACTGGGTCACGAAGCCCTGCCACCCCGAGGAGCTCATCGCGCGCCTCGAGGCCGTCGCACGCCGCCGCCGCCAGGCGGACGTCGTGTCGGCCGCCGAAAGCGTCGTCGCGGGCGACATCGAGATCCGCCCCGACCAGTTCCAGGCGTTCGCGCACGGGCGCTCGATCGATCTCACGCGGCGCGAGTTCGAGCTCGTGCAGCTGCTCGCGACGGCCGACGGGCGCGTCCTCGAGCGCGAGGAGATCTACCAGCGCGTGTGGGGCTACACGATGGCTCACGGCGACCGCTCGGTCGACGTCTTCGTGCGCAAGCTGCGCTCGAAGTTCCAGCAGGTCTCGCCGGGCTTCAACTACATCCACACGCATTTCGGCGTCGGCTACCGCTTCTCGGCCGAGCGCGCGGACGAGCAGCCGGCGGTCGCAGCCGCCGACGCGGGCGCCGCGACGCCGCCACCGCGGCCGATCGCGGGGGCGCCGGGCGATCCCGCCGCGGGCCAGCAGGGCGCGGGCAAGAAGTCGCTGCACGCGTTCGCCTGACGTCGTAATCCCGAAGACCCACTAGCCTCTCCAGCATGTCGCCGGAGATGGCACGGAACATCGGGATCATCGTCCTGCTCGGGCTCGTCGTGTGGCTCGCGCCCGGCGGCGGCGAGGGCGCGTCGTTCATCTCACAGCTGCTCAACGCGATCTTCATCGTCCTGATCGCGCTCGGCTGCGGAATCCTCTACCGCCAGTACCGCGGCGAGATCTTCTCGCTCGGCGACCAGTGGCGCTTCGCGCTGTACGGAGCCGTCGGCGTCGCGATCGTGACCGTGTCGGCATCGCGCCGGCTGTTCGAGACCGGCGCCGGCGCCGTCCTCTGGTTCGCGCTCGTCGGGACCGCGTCGTACACGCTGTACCTCGTCTGGCAGCGCTACCGCTCGTACACCTGAGCCGGCGACGCTCGCGCGCTTTGCGCTGACGATCGCGCGTCAGTTGTCACAGACGCGTGTAGAACCGTGACGCGTCGCCCGCGAGCCTGCGGGCATGACCCGCATCCGTGCTCCGCACGCCGAGCGCGGCCAGGCGACCGTCGAGCTGATGGCGTTGCTGCCGCTGATCGCGATCCTCGCCGCGCTGCTGTGGCAGATCGTCGTCGCGGGCCAGGCGGTCTGGCTGGCGGGCTCCGCCGCCCGCGCCGCGGCGCGAGCGAGCGCCGTCGGCGCCGATGCGTCGGCCGCCGCCCGGCGCGTGCTGCCCGCGCGCCTCGAACGCGGGCTCGTCGTGCGCCGCTCGGGCAGCGGTGACGGCGTGCAGGTCGCGATCGCGGTCCCCGTGATCGCGGGCCGCGGACGGCTGGCGACGGTCTCGGCCCGCGCGCGCCTGCAGGGCCAGGGCCGCTGATGGGGGCGCGGCAGTCGGGGCAGGCGTCGATCGAGCTCGTGGCGCTCGTCCCGTTGCTGCTCCTCGTCGTGCTCGCCGCGGCGCAACTGCTCGCTGCCGGGGCGGGGCGCGAGCTCGCCGACCATGCCGCCGAGGCCGGCGCCGTCGCCGTGCTGCAAGGCGGCGATCCCGAGGCCGCCGCGCGCGCCGCCGTGCCGGGCTGGTCGAACGGGCGCCTCGACGTCGCCGTGCAGCGACGCCGCGTGCGCGTGCGGCTGCGCCCGCGCGCGCTGCTGCCGGCGCTCGCAGAGATGCTCGAGTCGAGCGGCGAGGCGGACGCCGGTCCGGCGCCGTGATCGCCGTGAGCCGCCTCGCCGAGCTGTTCGTGATTCCCGCCGAGCGGCGCGATCCACCGGCGCGCGCCGGCGAGGACGTCCCGCCGGCGGCGCCGCTGGCGCCGGTCGGGCCGCGCACGGCGGCGGCGGTCGCCGTGCTCGCGCCGGCGGCCGACGCGGCCGCGCTTGGCGCTGTGCTGGGCCTCGCGCTCGCCCGCGCGCAGCGAGCGCCGGCCGCCGTCGTCTGCGTCTGGTCGCCCGTACCCGAGCGGCCGTCATGGCGCGCGCCGGCGCGAGCGGCGGCGCGGCGGCTGGCGGCGACGCTCGCGGCGCGCGGGCACGAGGCGTACGGCAGCGGGCGTCTCGCCGTCGTGCGGCTCGCCGCGGGACGCGAGGACGGGGCTGCGGAGGCGCTGAGGGTGAGCGCCGCGGCGGGCGCGGCACCGACCGTGCTGGCGCTCGCGGGGCCGCGCCGGGCGGAGCTCGACATCGTGCTAGCGGCGCAGGATCTCGTCGTCGTCGCGCTCCCGCCGGAATCGAACCCGGCCCTCGCGCAGCTCGCGGTCGCGGGCCTTGAGCGCGCGCTGGCCTGCGAGCTGCCGCCCGCCGATCCGGCCCGCGCGCTGGCCGCGGCCGGCCTCATGCTGCTGCCCTCCACGCGCCGCGCGATCGCGGCGCCCGTCGCCGCGTTGTCGTGACCGGCGCTCGCGTCGCTCGTCGTGGCGTGTCGGGGCTCAGGCGCGCCCACGGCGAGGCCGGGCAGGCGACGATCCTGCTGCTCGGTGTCGTACTCGCGATCCTGCTCGGCGCGCTCGTGCTCGGCGCGCTCGCGCGCGGCATCGGCGCGCGCAGCGATCAGCAGCGCGCCGCCGATCTCGCCGCGCTCGCGGGGGCACGCGCGATGCACGAGGCGTACGCCGGGCTGTTCGAGCCGGCCGTCGCTCGACGGGCGCCCGAACGGCGCGCATCTCGAGCGCGCGGCGTACCTCGCCCGCGGGCGCCGCGCCGCGCTCGAGACGGCGCGCCGCAACGCCGCGCGCAACGTCGACGTGAGCTTTCCCGACGTCGACACGTTCGCGCCGGTGCGGGTGCGGGTCGTTGTGCGCGACGCGATCGAGGTCGGCGCGAGCCGCGTGCCGGCGAGCGCTCGCGCGGAGGCCGAGCTCGCGCCGCCGGGCGACGTCGCGCTGTGGTCCGCCGGCTCCGGCGAGTACGGCGGGCCGCTGGCGTACCGCCAGGGCAAGCCGATGCGGCCCGACGTCGCGGCGGCGTTCGACCGCATGGCGTCGGCCGCGCGCCGCGACGGGGTCGCGCTCGTCGTCGTCGGCGGCTTTCGCTCGGCCGCCGAGCAGGCGGCGCTGTTCGCGCGCCATCCGGACCCGAAGTGGGTCGCGCCGCCGGGCCGCTCGCTGCATCGCCTCGGCACCGAGCTCGACCTCGGGCCGGCGTCCGCGTATGGGTGGCTGGCGGCGAACGCGGCGCGCTTCCAGTTCGTGCGCCGCTACCCGCACGAGCCGTGGCATTTCGGCTACGCGATCAACGCCGGCAGCTCGTCGGTCGGGTTCTCCGCGCGTGCGCCCGCGCCTGCGAGCGGCGGCGACGGCGACGGCGCCGCGGCGCCGACGACGCCGTCGTTCGTCCCCGCCGAGCTCGCGGCGCCGCTCGCGCGCGCGGCGCAGCGCTGGAACGTCTCCGCCGCGCTGCTGGCCGCGCAGCTGATGGCGGAGTCGAACTTCAACCCGTTCGCGGTGTCATCGGCGGGCGCGCTGGGGATCGCGCAGTTCATGCCCGCGACGGCGCGCACGCTCGGGCTGCGCGATCCGTTCGACGTGCGCGCGTCGATCGACGCCCAGGCGCATCTGATGCGCGACCTGCTGCGCCGCTTCGGATCCGTCCCGCTGGCGCTCGCCGCCTACAACGCCGGTCCGGCGCCCGTCGCGGCATGCGGCTGCGTGCCGCCGTACCCGGAGACGCGCGGCTACGTCGCGCGGATCCTCGGGCTGCTGAGCGGCGCGGGCGAGGCCGTCGCCGGCGGCGGGCTCGAGGTGCGCTTGGTGGAGTAGTTGCTAGGACTGCATTGGCGCCGCGCCCTGCCGGTCGGCCCGGGGATCGGGCAGCGGCGTCAGCCGCGCCGCGATCTCCGCTCGGCGCGACTCGAGGAACGGCGGCAGGATGAGCTTCGTGCCGAGCTCCTCGACGGGCCCGTCGACGGTGAACCCGGGCTCGCGGGTCGCGAGCTCGTAGAGCACGCCGCCGGGCTCGCGGAAGTACAGCGAGTGGAAGTAGTGGCGATCGACGTAGCCGGAGTTCGGGATGCCGGCGTCGGTCACGCGCTGAATCCAGCTGTCCATGTCGGCATCCGTCGTCGCCCACGCGATGTGATGGATCGTGCCGGCGCTCTGACGGCCGCGCTGCTCGGGCGGCGGGTCCCAGGCGATCCAGCCGCCGCGACGCTTGCCGCGAAGCTCGAACGTGTCGCGCTCGTCGCGGCGCGTAGCGCCCATCAGGCGCTCGAGCATGAGCGCGCTGTCGTCGGGCCGGAAGCTGTACGCCCGCACGCCCTCGAAGCCCTGCAGCGCGAGTGCCGCGGGGATCGCGGGGTGCTCGGCGATCAGCGGCTCGTCGCCGGTCTCGTCGATGACGAGCTCGTGGTCGAGCCCCTCCGGATCGGCGAAGCGCAGCGCGTTGCCGTCGCGCTCGGTGGCGACGCCCTCGTCGCCGAGCCGCGTGGCCCAGAAGTCGATCGCCTCGCGCGACGCGACGCGCCAGACGACGCGGTGGACCATGCCGGCGCCGGGACGTCCGGGGATCGCTCCCGGGTACTCGAAGAACGTCAGATCGGCGCCCGGCTGCGCGTTCTCGTCGCCGTAGAAGAGGTGGTAGACGCTCGGGTCGTCCTGGTTGACGGTCTTCGCGGTCATCCGCAGGCCCAGGACCCGCGTGTAGAAGTCGACGTTGCGCGGCGCGTCGCCGGTGATCGCGGTGATGTGGTGGATGCCGTCGAGGTTCATGGTCGTCCTTTGCGGGTGCGGGGACGTGTGGATGTCCCTGGGACCGTGTCGGCCTCCATCGTAGCAAATAGTTGCGGGCGCAACCATATGCCGGCGGAGCGGTGGAGGCCCGCGTTCCCTTGGCGCACCGGGAACCGGCGTATAGGCTCGCCGCAGCGGTAGCTCGCTGGACCGAGTGACCGGCTCGGTGCGTGCCGCGGGGTCAGGGGAAGACGCGGCGGACCAGTCACAGGAAGGCACACATGAAGAAGCTCATCGTCGCCGTCGGCGCAGCCGCGCTCCTCGCGGGACCCTTCGCCGCACCGGCGTTGGCGGCGTCCGATTCGCCGTAGGCATCCTGTCAGGGCGAGGTACGCAGCAACGCGACCCCGCCCGCGAAGGGCGGGGGCAGCACAAGCGCGCAGTCCTTGCAGGGTCAGAAGGGGGAGTGCGGGGGCCAGGAGGCGTAGCGCCCACACCGAGCGTCGCGCGATCGGTTGCACGGTGACCGATCCGCGCGGCGCCCGTGGCGCC
This sequence comes from uncultured Actinomycetes bacterium, assembly GCA_963780585.1. Classification (GTDB taxonomy): domain Bacteria; phylum Actinomycetota; class Thermoleophilia; order Solirubrobacterales; family Solirubrobacteraceae; genus CADCVQ01. The sequence goes on along the minus strand of CAWADD010000014.1, from coordinate 60,004 downwards.
CACGCCGTGCCCGACCATCCGCGCTGCTAGGCGCGAATCAGGCCGATCTATGCTCGAAGGGATGCCCGCGCCGTCGGCCTCGACCGCCTCCACGCGCCTGCGCGAACAGCGCCGCAGCCTGCCCGACGGGCCGGGCGTCTACCTCTTTCGCAACGCCGAGGGCAAGGTCATCTACGTCGGCAAGGCGAAGTCGATTCGCAAGCGCGTCGCGGGCCACTTCTCCAATCGCGTCACCCGCGGCGCGGTCGAGATGGTCGACCTCATCCACCAGATCGACTTCGTGCTCGTCGCCTCCGAGGCCGAGGCGCTGCTCGCCGAGAACCAGTTCATCAAGCAGTACAGGCCGCGCTTCAACATCCGCCTGCGCGACGACAAGTCCTATCCGTTCCTCGCGCTCTCGATGGACGAGGACTATCCGCGCGTCTACTTCACGCGTGAGCGCCATCGCCGCGATCGGCTCTACTTCGGCCCCTACTCGAACGCCAAGAAGGTGCGCGGCACGCTCGACCTGCTGCAGAAGGTGTTCGCGTTTCGCTCCTGCACCGGCGTCGAGCCGGGGCGGCGCAGCGGCTCGCCGTGCCTGGACTTCTACATCAAGCGCTGTGGCGCGCCGTGCGTCGGCTACCAGTCCAAGGCGGAGTACCGCACGGCGATCGACGGCGTCGTGGACTTCCTCTCGGGCCGCTACCGGCAGATCGAGCGCGACCTCGAGCAGCGCATGCACGACGCCTCCGCGGCGCAGGAGTTCGAGCAGGCCGCGCTCGAGCGCAACCGACTGAAGGCCGTCCGCAGCCTGCTCGAGCGCCAGCGCGTCGCCAACGAGGCGGTCGGCACGCTCGACGCGGTCGCGATCGCCGTCGACGGGGTCGACGCCAACGCGCAGGTCTTCCAGATCCGCGACGGCGTGCTGTCGGACCGCCAGTCGTTCTACCTCTCCAACGAGGCCGGGCTGGGGATCGGCGAGGTCGCCGAGGAGTTCCTGCTGCAGTACTACGGCGACGCGATGGCCGTCCCGCCGCAGGTCATGGTGCAGCGCGAGATGCCCGACATCGATGTGCTGGGGGAGGTTCTCAGCGAGCTGCGCGGCACGCGCGTCGAGGTGCGCGTGCCCGAGCGCGGCGACAAGCGGCGGATCCTCGAGCTCGCCGAGCGCAACGCCGCGCTCGCGCTCGACCAGGAGCGCCTGAAGGACGAGCGCCGTCGCCAGCAGCGCGTCGAGGCGCTCGACGGGCTGCAGGCGGCGCTCGGGCTCGACGCGCTGCCGCTGCGGATCGAGTGCTTCGACATCTCCAACCTGATGGGCACGAACACGACCGCCTCGATGGTCGTCTTCGAAGCCGGCGCGCCGAAGAAGAGCGACTACCGGCGCTTCAACGTGCGCTCGACGGTCGAGGGCGTGCCGGACGACTTCGCGGCGATCGGGGAGGTGCTGACGCGGCGCCTCGCGCGCTGGGAGTCCGAGCAGGATCTCAGCCCCAACGACCCCAAGCGCAACGAGTCCTTCGCGACGCTGCCGAGCCTGATCGTGATCGACGGCGGCGCCGGTCAGCTGACCGCCGGCCTGCGCGCGCTGGAGGGGTTCCGCGAGCGCGGCGTCGCGGTCGTCTCGCTCGCCAAGCAGCTCGAGGAGGTCTACATGCCGGGCCGGCGCGCTCCGCTCGCGCTGCCGCATGACAGCCCCGCCCTGCAGCTCCTGCAGCGCCTGCGCGACGAGGCGCACCGCTTCGCGATCACCCACCACCGCCAGCGCCGCGACCGCCAGATGACCGAGTCCGTGCTCGACGGGCTACCGGGCGTCGGGCCGAAGCGCAAGCGCGCGCTGCTGAAGCACTTCGGCTCGCCGGAGGCGGCGCTCGGCGCGTCGCGCGAGGAGCTCGAGGCGGTGCCCGGCCTGCCCTCGAAGACCGCCGGCATCCTCTACGCCTACCTGAACCGCACGTCCGGGTAACGCCACGGCGACGAGGTTGACCGCGCGGCGCGGCACAATACGGCTGTGATCGTCTCCGACGAGGCGCCCGCCATCTCGAGCCTTGAGGACGTCGTCGTCATCACGGGGTTCTCGGGCGCCGGAAAGTCGACGGCGATGAACGTCTTCGAGGACGACGGCTACTTCTGCGTCGACAACCTGCCGCCCGAGATGATCCGCGGGCTCGTCGACCTGTTCGTGCACGTCGGCGCCAAGGTGCGCCGCGCGGCGGTCGTCTCCGACGTCCGCGCCCGCGAGCTGTTCGAGGCGCTCGGCGACGTCCTCGACGACCTCGAGCGGCGCGGCATCAAGCACCGCGTGCTGTTCCTCGACGCCGACGAGCAGACGCTGCTCGGGCGCTACAAGGAGACCCGCCGGCGGCACCCGCTGAGCCCGACGGGCTCGGTCGCGCAGGGCATCGCGCTCGAGCGCGCCGCGCTCGAGGACATCAAGGCACGCGCGGACTTCGTGCTCGACACGAGCGGGATCGGCGCGTCGACGCTGCGCCGCCGGATCGTCGACGAGTTCCTGCCGCGCCACGTGCACGCCAAGCTCGCGGTCACGCTGACGTCGTTCGGCCACAAGCACGGGCTCCCGCGCGACGCCGACATGGTGCTCGACATGCGATTTCTCCCCAACCCGCACTGGGAGCCCGAGCTGCGCCCGCTGACCGGCTATGACCCGCGCGTCGTCGAGCACATGGGACGAGGCGGCAAGCTCGACGCCTTCTACGAGCGCCTGGCCCCGCTGCTCGACTTCCTGATCCCCGAGTACATCGCCGAGGGCAAGGCGCACCTCGCGATCGCCGTCGGCTGCACCGGCGGCCGCCATCGCTCCGTTGCGATCGTCGAGGCGCTTGCCGTGCGCCTGCGCGCGCGCGACGACGTCGAGGTCGAGGTCGTGCACCGCGACGTCGGACACTCCGCGCGATGATCGTCCACGTCGCCTTCGAGGTCTCCGACCTGAAGCGCTCGGCGCACTTCTACGACGCGATCTTCTACGCGCTCGGCGCACGGCGCATGTTCGAGAGCGAGCACGCGGTCGCCTACGGCCGCGATCACGAGCAGTTCTGGATCGTCAGCCGGGGCCGCGCGCCGGCTCCGGGCTACGGCCATGTCGCGCTCGCGGCGGCCGGCCGCGCCGCCGTCGCCGCCGCCTACGAGGCGGGCCTCAAGCACGGCGGCCGCGACGACGGCAAGCCGGGGATGCGGCCGCAGTACGGGCCGACGTACTACGCCGCGTACCTGCTCGATCCCGACGGCCTGCGACTCGAGCTCGTCGACGGGGCGCGCTGAGCGCGCTCACGCGGTCGCACGTGCTCGACGGCCAGCCGGTAGCGCTGATCGAGCCGCTCGGCGATCAGCGAGCGGTGGCAGGCCTCCGGATCGGCCTCGACGCATAGCAGCGCCGACGCGGCGTCGGCGGGCAGCTCGGCGACGAGCGCGTCGAGGTCGGCGCGGTCGAGGATCTCGCGGATGTAGCGCTCGCGGTAGACGGGATCGAGCTGCTCGCGCGAGCGCTTGCCGACCCCGAGCCGATCGTCGGCCGCGTACTGCAGCTGGCGCAGTTCGGTCGTCGGGGCAAGCTCGCGGCGGTGGCTGTAGGCGATCCCGGCATCCGCGAGCGCCGCCTGCAGGCGTTTGGCATTGGCCCAGGCGTAGCGGGCGCCGCGCACGCCGCGGCGCTGACGGACATCGATCACCAGGCGGGTGTCATGTGCGCGCAGCGCGTCGAGGAACGTCGAGAGGTCGAACTCGTAGACGCCGATCGTGATGAGCGCGGACCCTGCCTCAGTTCGGGTCACTGCTGTCGCGTCGTCGGCTCGGTCGGCGGCGTCGTCGTGGGGGCCGGGTCAGCGCTCGCCGGACGGGCGTCAAACGCCACCGAGATGCGCGCCACCGACATCACCGCCCCGGCGCCGATCAGCGTGGCCGCGGCGAGCGCGAGCCACAGCCCGGTGCGCGGATCGCCGTCGATGCCGGCGATCGCGGGCGGCGGGTCGAGCAGCGCGTAGAGCACGATGACGAGCACCGCGACGGCGGGTCCGACGATCCAGCTCGCCGGACGCGGCGGGCCGAAGCCGAGCCGGCCCGCGACCGCCACGAGCGCGCCGATCGCGAGCAACGCGAGCACGAGATCCCAGACCTCGAAGACCGTCCAGGCGTCCAGGCCGGGCTCATACCAGTCGAGAAAGAGGCTCACGAGCAGCAGCAGGGCGCCCGCGCCGATCAACAGCAGACCGGCTTCGATGCCGCCCGCGCCGTACCGTCGCGTCACAGTGGGACCATCGATCGGCATGCGCGTCTCCTCGCGTCGCTCGGGCGTCAGAGCTGATACCCGCGGCGCGGTTGCCGCGAAACGCCGCGGCAACCATCGAGCGGGCGAGATGCACGCTAGCCGACTGCCGCGCCCGCGCTTATCTAGGCTGGTCGCCGTGGGCATCGACGAGCGGATCGGCAGGCGGACGCCGTGACGCTCGCGCGCGGCGGGATCGATCTCGGCGGGACGAAGATCCAGGCCGTCGTCGTCGACGCGCAGCACGTCGTGCTCGGGCAGGCGCGCCGCCCGACGCCGACGACGGGCGGGCCCGCAGGGATCGTCGAGGCGATGGCCGGCGCGCTGCGCGAGGCAGCGGCCGCCGCCGCCCTCGACAGCGCCGAGCTGACCCACGTCGGGGTCGGCTCGCCGGGCGCCGTCGACGCCGCCGCCGGCACCGTCTCGAGCGCGAAGAACCTGCCCGACTGGGCCGGCACGTACGCGCTCGGTCCGCAGCTCGGCGCCCAGCTCGGCACGCGCGTCGCGCTCGGCAACGACGTCCAGGTCGCGACCGACGCCGAGGCCGCGCTCGGCGCCGGACGGGACCACCGCTCGATGCTCGGCGTCTTCTGGGGCACCGGCGTCGGCGGCGGGATCGTGCTCGACGGCAGGCCATGGGTCGGCCGCGGCGGTGCCGGCGAGCTCGGCCACGTCGTCGTGAAGGTCGACGGCGAGCGCTGCCCCTGCGGGCGGCGCGGCTGCGTCGAGGCCTACGCCGGGCGCAACGCGCTCGAGCGCCGCGCGCGCGAGCTGCACGAGCGCGGCGAGCACACCGAGCTGTTCAAGATCGCCCGCAAGCGCGGTCGCGAGCGGCTGACGAGCGGCATCTGGGCGGCGGCGCTCGAGCGCCGCGACCCGCTCGCGAGGAAGCTCATCGACCGCGCCGTCGAGATGCTCGGGGCGGCCGTCGCCTCGGCCGACAACGTGCTCGACGTCGAGCTGATCATCCTCGGCGGCGGGCTCGGCGTGCGGCTCGGCCAGCCCTACGCGGACCGCATCGCGGAGGCGATGCTGCCGCACCTCTTCTTCAGCGACCGTCCGCCGCCGGTCGTCGTCGCCGCGCTCGGGGACCTCGGCGGCGCGATCGGCGCGAGCCTGCTGGCGCCGTAGTGAGCGCAGCGGTCAGGTCGGCCAGACGGCCTGCTGCGCGGCGCGCAGCTCGTCGTCGGGCTTGAAGGCGAACTTCATCGCGTGCAGCGTCGCCGGGTCGGTCTCGATCCCGCGCGCGGCGAGCTCCTCGCAGATGCGCTGCCAGGCCTCGAGGCGCGGGCCGGTGGGCGGCTGGCGCAGGCGCAGCGACATCTGCACCGACAGCTCGAGCGCGGCGAGCTTGGAGCGCTCGCAGCGCACGGTCGTCGACGACGGCTGGGGGTCGTCGACCTGCTCGCCGGAGTCCGTCAGCGCAAAGAGGCGGATCTCGACGATCGCGAAGTCGGCTTCGTCTAGGGTGTCATTGCTCAGCGCGGCGGTGGCGCCGACGCTGCGAACGCTGGCTGGCATCCCGTCACCGTAGTGCGGACGGCGCGCGGCTGCGTGCCGCATCACGACGACCCCGGATTCAGGACGCCAGATCGATAGGGTTCCGCCTCCGCGCCGAGGCGGGGAGGACCTCATCGGCAATCAAGCGTTTTAGAGATCCCTAGGAAGGACAGTCACTCCGCATGCCCGTACGTGTTGGAATCAACGGCTTCGGCCGCATCGGCCGCAACGTGTTCCGCGCCGCTCAGGCGGCCCAAGCCGACATCGAGTGGGTCGCCGTCAACGACCTGACCGACAATGCGACGCTCGCGCACCTCCTGCGCTACGACTCGATCCTCGGCCCCTACCCGGGGACCGTCGAGCTCTCCGACGACGGCCTCGTCGTCGACGGCACGACGATCCTCGTCAAGGAGGAGCGCGATCCCGCCGCGCTCGGCTGGGGCGACCTCGGCGTCGACGTCGTGCTCGAGTCGACCGGCTTCTTCACGAAGCGCGACGGTGCCGCCAAGCACCTCGATGCCGGCGCGAAGAAGGTCATCATCTCCGCGCCCGCGACCGACGAGGACATCACCGTCGTGCTCGGCGTGAACTTCGACAAGTACAACGCCGACTCGCACGACGTCATCTCCAACGCGTCGTGCACGACGAACTGCCTGGCGCCGTTCGCGAAGGTCGTCCACGAGGCCGTCGGCATCGAGCATGGCCTGATGACGACGATCCACGCGTACACGGCCGACCAGAACCTGCAGGACGGTCCGCACAAGGACCTGCGCCGCGCGCGCGCCGCAGCGATGAACCTCGTGCCGACGTCGACCGGCGCCGCCAAGGCCGTCGGCCTCGTGCTGCCGGAGCTGAACGGCAAGCTGCACGGCTTCGCCGTGCGCGCGCCCGTCCCGACCGGATCGGTCGTCGACCTCACGTTCGTCGCCAGCAAGGCGACGACCGTCGAGGAGGTCAACGCCGCCTTCGCCGCGGCCGCCGAGGGCGAGCTCAACGGGATCCTGCAGTACACGGAGGACCCGATCGTCTCCAGCGACATCGTCGGCAACCCGCACTCGTCGATCGTCGACGGGCTGCTGACGTCGGTCATGGAGGGCACGCTCGTCAAGGTCGTCTCCTGGTACGACAACGAGTGGGGCTACTCCAACCGCTGCGTCGACGTCCTGCAGAAGGTCCTATAGGTGGACCACTAGTGCGGACGATCGAGAGCTTGGGGGACATCAAGGGCAAACGCGTACTCGTCCGAGTCGACTTCAACGTCCCGATCGAGGACGGGATCGTCGGCGACGACGCGCGCATGCGCCGCGCCCTGCCGACCCTCAAGGATCTGCGCGAGCGCGGCGCCAAGCTCGTGCTCGTCTCTCACCTCGGCCGGCCGCAGGACCATGAGCCGGAGTTCTCGCTGGCGCCGGTCGCCGAGCGCACGAGCAAGCTGCTGGAGACCGAGGTCACGCTGGCGCCGGACATCGACGACGTCCCCGACGGCGACGTCGTGATGCTCGAGAACATCCGCTATCACGAGGGTGAGACGAAGAACGACCCCGAGCTCGCCAAGCGCCTCGCGTCGCTCGCCGACTACTACGTCAACGACGCGTTCGGCACGTCGCATCGCGCGCATGCCTCGACGCACGCGATCGTCGATCACGTCGCCCACTCCGCGGCCGGCCTGCTCTTCCAGAGCGAGGTCGACACGATCACGGACCTCATGAACCACGCCTATCGCCCGTTCCTGGCGATCCTCGGCGGCTCGAAGGTCACGGACAAGATCAACGTCATGGACAAGTTCCTCGAGATCGCCGACGTCCTGCTCGTCGGCGGCGCGATGGCGACGCCGTTCTTCAGGGTCCTCGGGCACGACATCGGCAGCTCGCTCTGCGAGGACGCGGGGGTCGCCGCGGCCGAGTCCGCGCTCGAGAAGGACAACTACCCGCGCGGCAAGATCCGCCTGCCGATCGACCTCGTCATCGCCGACAAGTTCGCGCGCGATGCCGAGGTCCGCGTGATCGAGGGCGTCGACGTCGAGGAGGGCTGGATGCAGCTCGACATCGGCTCGCGCACCCGCACGGCGTACGTCGCCGAGATCCGCAACGCGCGAACGATCTTCTGGAACGGGCCGATCGGCGCCTTCGAGTACAAGCCGTTCGCCGCCGGCTCGCTGGCGATCGCGCAGGCGATGGCGCAGACCGACGCGGTGACCGTCGTCGGCGGTGGCGACTCCGGGGCGGCGATCGCCGACTTCGGTCTCGCGCGATCGATGACGCATCTGTCGACCGGCGGCGGCGCATCGCTGAAGCTGATCGAGGGTTCGCCGTTGCCAGGGCTCCAGGTCCTGAGCGATTAGGCTGACATCGCCGATGGCGCGCACGCCTTTCATCGCGGGCAACTGGAAGATGAACAAGACCGTTGCCGAGGCCGAGGAGTACATCCAGGCACTGCTGCCGCGCGTCTACAGCGCGGACGGCGTCGACGTCGCGATCTGCGTCCCGTTCACCGCCCTGCAGGCGATGGTCGACTCGGCGCGCGGCTCGCGCGTCGAGGTCTTCGCGCAGAACATGCACGAGGCGGCGAAGGGCGCCTTCACGGGTGAGGTGTCGGCGCCGATGCTGACCGAGATCGACGTCCACGGCGTCGTGCTCGGCCACTCCGAGCGCCGCCAGTACTACAACGAGAGCGACAAGGCGCTGTCGCACAAGATGGTGACGGCCTTCGAGCACGGCCTCAAGCCGATCCTCTGCGTCGGCGAGACCGAGGACGAGCGCGAGCGCGGCGACACCGAGCGCAAGCTGCGCCACCAGGTCCAGGAGGGGCTCGAGCGGCTGACCTCCGACCAGATCGCCGAGGTCACGATCGCCTACGAGCCGATCTGGGCGATCGGCACCGGCAAGGTCGCGACGCCCGAGCAGGCGCAGGAGGCGATCGCCTTCGTGCGCGCGCTGATCAAGGACAAGGCGCCCGCCGCCGCCCCGCTCGCGCGCGTGCTGTACGGCGGGTCGGTGACCCCCGAGAGCGCCCCCGAGCTGCTCGCCCTGCCCGACGTCGACGGCGCGCTCGTCGGCGGCGCGTCGCTGGACCCGGACTCGTTCGCGCGCATCGTTGACGCCGCGCTGCAGCTCGCCGCGGCCGCTGACGCGTAGCGCGGCCGTGCGCGTCCCGTCCTCGGTCTGCCTCGTCGTCCTCGACGGCTGGGGCCTCGCGCAGGACGGACCCGGCAACGCGGTCTCGCTGGCGCGGACGCCGGTCTTCGACGATCTCTGGAGGCGCTACCCGCACACGACGCTGACGGCCTGCGGCGCAGCGGTCGGCCTGCCCGACGGGCAGATGGGCAACTCCGAGGTCGGTCACCTCAACCTCGGAGCGGGCGCGATCGTCAAGCAGGACCTGACGCTGATCGACGAGGCCGCCACGCTCGAGGACTTCGGCGCCAACCCAGTGCTGCTCGCGGCGTTGCACGGCGCGCCGCGCGTGCACGTCGTCACGCTCGTCTCCGACGGCGGCGTGCACTCGAGCATCGACCACCTGCACGCGCTCGTGCGGACGGCGGCGCGCGCGGGCGTCGAGGACCTCGTCATCCACGCCTTCACGGATGGGCGCGACACGCTGCCGCACAGCGGCGCGGAGTTCCTCGCCAGGCTCGAAGTCGTGGTGCGCCGAGGCCGGCGTCGGACGCGTCGCGAGCGTCGTCGGGCGCTACTACGCGATGGATCGCGACGGGCGCTGGGAGCGCGTGCAGCGCGCCTACGATCTGCTCGTGCACGGGATCGCCGAGCACACCACGGCGACCGCGGCGATGGCGGTGCTCGCCGCCTACGAGCGCGGCGAGACCGACGAGTTCGTGACCCCGACGCGGGTCGGCGCCGAGGGCACGATCCGCCCCGGCGACTCGGTCATCGCGCTGAACTTCCGGCCCGATCGCATGCGCGAGATCTCGTGCGCGCTGGCCGAGCCGGACTGCCCGGCGATCGACCGCCGCGGCGCCGAGCCGGTCGCCCGCTACACGACGCTGACGGCGTACGGCGGCGACGTCGGCAGCGAGCATCCGGTCGCGTTCGCGCCGGCGCGGCCCACCGTCACGCTGCCGACCGTGATCGCGGCGCGGGGCGATCGCCAGCTGCACGTCGCCGAGACCGAGAAGTACCCGCACGTGACGTACTTCTTCGGCGGCGGCAAGGAGCGCCCGGAGGAGGGCGAGCGGCGCGAGCTCGTGCCCTCGCCACGCGACGTGCCGACCTACGACCACAAGCCGTCGATGAGCGCGAGCGAGGCGACCGACGCGTTCGTCGGCGCCTGGCAGGAAGAGGACTTCCGCTTCGCGGTGATCAACTTCGCCAACCCCGACATGGTCGGCCACACGGGCGTGATCCCGGCCGCGATCGAGGCGATCGAGACCGTCGACGGCTGCCTCGGTCGCGTCGTCGAGGCGGTCCAGGCGACGGGCGGCGTCTGCATCGTGACCGCCGACCACGGCAACGCCGACCACATGCTCGAGCCCGACGGCTCGCCGAACACCGCCCACTCGCTCAACCCCGTCCCGCTGATCGTGACCCTCGACGGCGTCAGCGTCGATCCGGCCGGCGGGATCCTTGCCGACGTCGCGCCGACGGCGCTCGATCTGCTCGGCATCGCGCAGCCGCCCGAGATGACCGGTCGCTCGCTGCTCGTGGCGCCGACGGCCTGACGTGACCGTCGCGCTCGCGGCGCTCGCGGTCTTCCTCGGCGCATCGCTGCAGTCGGCGACGGGCTTCGGCTTCGCGCTCGTCGCGGCGCCGATCCTGTTCGCGCTGCTGGGCCCGCGCGAGGCCGTCACGGCATGCGTGCTGTTGGCCCTGCTGCTGAGCGGCCTGACGCTCGCGACCGAGCGTCGCCGGCCGGTCGTGCTGGCGCGCGACGCGGGTCTGCTCGTCGGCTGGTCGCTGCCCGGCCTGGCGCTCGGCGCGGTCGCGCTGCGCGAGCTGCCCGAGCGCTCGCTGTCGGCGCTCGTGGCGCTCGCCGTGCTGGCGGCGCTCGCGCTGCGCCTGCGTGCCCGTGGCGTGCGCGTCACTGCGCGCGCGTGGCACGCGCCCGCGGCCGGCGCGACGAGCGGCGCCCTAGCGACCGCGACCTCGCTGAGCGGCCCGCCGCTCGTCTTCTACCTGCTCGCGCGCAACGCGGCTCCGGCGGCGATGCGCGACACGCTCGCGACGATCTTCGTGGCGCAGGCGCTGCTGGCCATGCCGGCACTGCTGGCGAGCGGCACGTTCATGGTGCCGGACGGGATCTGGGCGCTGCTCGCGGCCGGACTCGCCGGCCAGCTGCTGGGGCGCCGCGCGTTCGCGTGGCTGCGCGGTGAGCGCTACGAGCGGGCGGTGCTCGCGGTGCTCGCCGTCAGCGCGCTCGTGGCGCTGGCGACGAGCATGCTGTAGGCGCGTGCTGGAGGCGCGCGTCAGCCGGCCAGCGGCCGTGGTCGCGCCGCCGCGCGCTTGCGTCAGCCGCGCTCGATCCGGCGCACGAAGCGCTTCGGCGACCGCTTGAAGAGCCGCTCCGCGCGATCGAGCGCCTTGGCCCGCAGTGCGTCGCTGCGCCGATCGATCACGCTGACGACGGCCTGCCGGGACGCGTCGTCTTCGAAGCAGCCGGGATGGGCCTCGATGTACGCGCGCAGCTCGCTGAGATCGTGGCCGTCGCCGAGCGTGTCGCCAAGCTTGTGCGCCCGCCTCGAGATGTGCTTGAGTCGCTTCGGATTCGCAGCGCGCACGATCTCCGTTGCGTGTCGCAGATCCTTGACCCGCTTGCGCAGCTCGTGGAGGTTGTCCGGGCTGGGGTCCTTGCGCGCGGCGCGCATCCGCTTGCGGCCCCGGCGGTAGATCCGCCGCAGCCCGGGGGCGAGCGCGTCGAAGCCGTCGCGCTCGAAGGTCCAGGCCGGCGTTCGGACGAGCGCGGCGTCGACCGCGTCGCGCGCGGCGGCCAGCCCCGCGTCGTCGTCGCGGGCCGCAGACGATGCGGCCAGCGCGCGCTCGTGCACGAGCCGGCTGCGCAGCGCGCCGGTCGTGTGCGGCGGCAGCTCGTCCTCGAAGCGCTCGCTGAGGGCGTCGAGCGTGTCGACGCGCACCTGCGCGTCGCGCTGTACGGCGATCCGCCGGCCGGCGTCGCGCAGGCTGGCGTTGTCGTGGCGATAGGTCTCGTCGCCGATCGCGTCGCGCGCGAGGCGCACGCAGGTGCGCGCTCGCTTGAGCTGTTTGCGGGCCTCGTGGACGGCGGTCCCGAGATCGTGCCGAGCGGCACCCGAGAGCTCGTCGCGCGCGTCGCGCAGCTGCCCGCGCGCGATCCGCCGCATGCCGTCGGGCACGTGCTCGTCGGTGCGCAGACGGTAGGCGCGGTCGTCGTCCCGTTCGCCGCTGCCGATCACAGCGGCGATCGTGTCGCAATGCTCACCTCCTTGGTCTCCCCGAATCGGCTCCGGCTAACGCTCGACGACCCAGGCCGTCATCAGCGGAAGCGTGGGCGGATCCAGGTGGTGACCGCCGCCGTGCTCGTGGTAGTCGACGGCGAGTTCCGCGGCCTCGAGCCGGCGGCGCGCGTCGCGAGCGAACTCGATCGAGATGACGGGGTCGCGCGCTCCGTGCGTGATGAAGACCGGCAGGCCGCGGCGTGACTCCAGCTCGGCCTCCCAGCCCTCGACGGTCGGGATGAACGCGCTCATCGCGAGGATGCCCGCGGGCGAGGGGCGGCCGGCGCCGAGCGCCGTGGCGTACGACATCGCGCAGCCCATCGAGAAGCCGCCGATGACGGTGCGCGCCCACGGGATGCCGCGCGCCTCGAGCCAGCCGTCGAGGAACGCCGTCAGCTGCGCGTACGTCGCGTGGAAGGTCGTCGGGTCGGGGTAGCCGACGCGCGGAACCATGTACCACCAGCGCCCGCCGGAGCCGCCCGGGCCAGGTAGCGGCGCACCTGGCGTCAGGCCCACGAGGCGTCGTTCGGGGTCGAGCACGTCGAGCACCGGCGTGAGGTCGTGCTCGTCGGCGCCACGGCCGTGTAGCAGGATCAACGCGCCCTCCGGCTCGGCGGCGGCTTCGCGGACGACGTGAACGAGCGCAGCGGGATTCATGCTCCGAACGGTAGGCCACGCGCCCTGCGCCAGACGATCGTTGCGTGTGCAATCACGACGCACTATCCTCGATGGAGATGGCGATCGCCGCGCACACCACGGACCTGCGCCTGCTCGCCCCGGCCGAGCTGCGCGCCTGGCGCGGCATGCTGCGTGCGCACGCCGCGCTCGCCAAGGCGCTCGACGCGCAGCTGCAGGCCGCGCACGGTCTGCAGCTGAGCTCCTACGAGGTGCTGCTGTACCTTGCCGACGCCGAGGACGAGCGCATGCGCATGTGCGACCTCGCGTCCTCGATCCTGCTCAGCCGCAGCGGGTTGACGCGGCTCGTCGACCGCCTGCAGCGCGAGGGGCTGCTCGAGCGCGTCGCCTGCAGCGACGACGCCCGCGGCGCGTTCGCGAAGCTGACGCCGGCCGGCCGCGAGAAGCTGCGCGGCGCGCGCGCGACACACCTCGCCGGGGTGCGCGCGATGTTCCTCGACCTCTTCGCTCCAGCCGAGCTCGAACAGCTCGGCGACTCGTGGGATCGCGTCCTCGACGCGACCGGCTGGGGCTGCTGCAAGTAGCGGCGCGCCCGATCCCCGACTTCTTCAGCGATCTCGTTCGCCCACATCGGCGCCACCCGTTGCCGTCGAGAAACCGCCACAACATGCTCGGCCACGGTCGCTAGACTTGACACGAAGCCACTTAGGTTTTATACCGTCGTAAAGTGAGTTAGCACCGTAGGAGGTAAATGACATGGCACTTGTTCGTTGGGATCCGATCCGTGAGATCGACAGCCTTCAAGGCGAGATGAACCGGCTGTTCTCGTCGTTCTTCGACAGCCCGACCGCGCGCGCCAACGGCGGCGCGTCGACGCGCCGCTGGATTCCGGCGATGGACCTCGTCGAGACGGCGGAGCACTTCGTCCTCAAGGCCGACCTGCCCGGGATCGAGCAGTCGGACGTCAACATCGAGCTCGAGAAGAACGTCCTGACGGTCGTCGGCGAGCGCAAGACCGAGCACGAGGAGAAGCACGAGGGCTACTACCGCCTCGAGCGCGCGACGGGTTCGTTCTCGCGATCGCTGACGCTGCCCGAGGGCGTCGACGCCGACGGCGTGACGGCGTCGTTCGACAACGGCGTGCTCGAGGTGCGGATTCCCAAGCCCGCCGCGGCGAAGCCGCGCCGCGTCCAGATCGCGCTCGGCGGCGAGCCGGCGACGATCGATGCCGACGCGGGCCAGCCGAGCTCCGAGTAGCAGCGGTCCATAGTCTGCGGCGCACGTGAGCGCGCTGCAGATCCTTCACCGGGACCCCGGCTCGTCAGCGCGCGCCGGGGTCCTTCGCACTGCGCACGGCGAGGTGCGCACGCCGGCGTTCGTCCCGCTCGCGACGAAGGCGACCGTCAAGGGCCTCGAGCCGCGCGAGGTCGCCGCGCTCGGCTACGAGATGGTGCTCGGCAACACGTTCCACCTCTTCCTCGAGCCGGGCGCCGAGCTGATCGACCGCTTCGGTGGGCTGCACGACTTCATGAGCTGGGATCGCGCGATCATCACCGACTCGGGTGGGTTTCAGGTCTTCAGCATGGGCTACGGGACCGTCGCCGACGAGATCAAGGGCCGCGCGCCGAGCGGACCGGACCGGATGGGCCGGGTCCTCTCGATCGAGGAGGAGGGCGTGCGCTTCCGCTCCTACATCGACGGCTCGCAGCGCTTCATCGGGCCCGAGACGTCGATGGAGGTGCAGGCGAAGCTCGCCTCCGACCTCGCGCTCGTCTTCGACGAGTGCACGCCGTTCAACATCGACCGCGAGTACACCGCGCGCTCGACCGAGCGCACGCACCGCTGGCTCGACCGCTGCCTCGCCTGGCACGACGCGCACGGCCCGGACGGGCAACTCGTCTACGGGATCGTCCAGGGCGGCGTCTACGAGGATCTGCGGATCGCGTCGACGCAGGAGATCGCGGCGCGGCCGGTCGACGGGATCGCGATCGGCGGTTCGCTCGGGGCCGACAAGGCGCAGATGTACGAGGTCGTCGGCTGGGCGACCGCCGCGCTCGGCGAGGACGCGCGCCCGCGGCACCTGCTCGGCATCGGCGACATCGACGACCTGATCCGCGGCGTCGAGCTCGGCGTCGACACGTTCGACTGCGCGATGCCGACGCGGCTCGGCCGCCACGGCGTCGCGATCGTGCCCGATCCCGCCAACCGCTGGCGCGTCGACCTCACCGCCGCGCGCCACCGCGAGTCCGACGCGCCGATCATGGAGGGCTGCCCCTGCCCGGCCTGCAGCAACGGGCACTCGCGCGGGTACCTGCGCTACCTCGTCAAGAACCGCGAGCTGACCGGCGCGCGGTTGCTGACGCTGCACAACCTCGCCTACGTCGCCCGCCTGATGGCCCGCCTGCGCGCGGCGGTCGCCACGGGAACGCTCGCCGAGCACGCGCAGGCGCTGCGCGCCGGCGCGGCGCCCTAGCGCGCGTTGTCGTTGATCAGCTGCTTCATCTGATCGACGATCTCGCCGGTGCTGCCGCCGTCGACCGGCGTGATCTGCACCGACGAGCCGCCCTGCGAGCTGCCGACCGCGAACGCGATCGCGGCGGCGATCACGGCCGCCAGCAGCAGCAGGCCGAGCGCCGTTCCCATGTTGCTGCGACGCGGCGGCGCGGTGTCGCGCCGCGACGGCGGGACCGGTGGGATCGGCTCGTACTGCGCCGGGACGACGCCGCCGGGCGGCGGCTGCGGCTGCAACCGCCGGCCGCCGCGCTGGGCGCTCGGCGCCGCCCGGGCCGGCGCGCTGCGCTCCGCGCGGGTCAGCATCGACGTCGGCGCCGTGTCTTCGGCGCCCGCCGGCGCGATCCCGCGCGCGCCGTCGTGCAGCGCGCGGCGCATCTCCTCGGCGCTCGCGTAGCGCTGCTCCGGCTCGAGCGCGAGCGCCTGTTCGACCGCCAGCGCGAGCGCCGCCGGCACCTCCGGCGCGAGCTCGTCGAGGCGCATCGGGTACTCGCGCCGCTGCAGCAGCGCGAGCTCGGTCAGCGAGCCGGCCTCGTAGGGCAGGCGGCCGGCGAGCAGCTGGTACGTCACG
This sequence comes from uncultured Actinomycetes bacterium, assembly GCA_963780585.1. Classification (GTDB taxonomy): domain Bacteria; phylum Actinomycetota; class Thermoleophilia; order Solirubrobacterales; family Solirubrobacteraceae; genus CADCVQ01. The sequence goes on along the minus strand of CAWADD010000014.1, from coordinate 44,101 downwards.
ACGCCGAGCCCGTAGAGGTCGGCCTGCGGGCCGACCTCGGCACCGCTGGCCTGCTCGGGCGCGAGGTAGGCGGCGGTGCCGAGCACCGAGCCCGCCTGCGTGATCTGCGACGACTGGCCGACCGCCTTGGCGATCCCGAAGTCGGCGAGCTTCACGGCGCCGTCGTCGGAGCGCAGGATGTTTCCCGGCTTGACGTCGCGGTGGATGACGCCCATCTGGTGGGCGTGGGCGAGGCCGCGGCACGCGCCGCCGACGAGCTCGAGCGTGTCGGCGACGTCGAGCCGCGTCTCCTCGCGCAGGATCTCGGCGCCCGAGCGGCCGCGGATGTACTCCATCACGATGTAGTGGCGCCCGCTGGCGTCGTCGAGGCCGAAGTCGAAGACCTGCACGATGTTCGGATGCACGAGCCGCGCGGCGGCCAGCGCCTCGCGGCGGAAGCGGGAGATGAACTGGCTGTCGTCGGCGAGGTGCTCGGCGAGCAGCTTGACGGCGACGCGGCGCTCGAGCCGACGGTCGACGGCGAGCTGGACCGTCGACATGCCGCCGAAGCCGAGCCGCTCGCCGAGCTCGTAGCGGCCGGCGATGACGTCCGCCGTCATGGCTGCGGGATCTCCGGCGGCGTGCCGCCGCCGGGCGTCGCCGGCGGTGGCGGGGGCACGGGTTCCGGCACCGGCGGCGGGATCGGCGCCGGCGAGGTGACGATCTCCGGCGGCGGTGGCTGCTCCGTCGGCGTCGTTTCCGTCGGCGTCGTGTCGGTCGGCGTCGTGTCGGTCGGCGTCGTCGTCGTGTCGGTCGTCGTCGTTTCCGTCGGCGTCGTCTCGGTCGTCGTGGTCTGCGTCGGCGTCGAGTTGCAGGCCTTGATCGCGACCTGGCGCAGCTTGTCGGCTCCGTCGCGCAGCGCGCTCACGAGCTCCTCGTCGGTTGACGCCGGCAGGACGTCGATGCTGTCGTCGACCTGCTTGAGCTGCTCGGGGACCTGTGCGCAGCGGCCGTCGTCGGTCGCCTGGCGCACGTCCTCGATCTCGCTCTTGAGCTGGCCGGCGGATGCCGACGGGATGCCGGACTTCGTCCCGCCGCCGCAGGCGATCAGCAGCGCCGCGACGACGCCGAGCATGAGAGCAAGCAGGTAGGGAAGGCCGCGCCGCACGGTCACTGACCGTACCCAAGCCGCTCGGCGAGCGAATCAGGTAGGCGAGCGGCGCGAATCGCCGCTGCGGCGCCCGCGATGTCGTAGTCCACGCGCCGCCAGCGGGCCTGCCAGCGGTCGAGGTCGAGCATCATCCAGGCGGCGCGCGGATCGCCGTCGCGCGGCTGGCCGACGGAGCCCGGGTTGAGCAGCCATTCGCCCGTCTTCGGGCCGACGTCGAGCTCGTCGCCGTCGCGGCGCGGCTCGCCGGTGGCGACGTCGCCCTCGGGCCGGACGAACGACAGGGCGACGTGCGAATGGCCGATCAGCGCGACCCGCTGGGGCTGACTGTCGAGGCACAGCTCGGCGAGCAGCGCGCTGAGTACGTACTCCCAGACGGGGTCGCGTGGGCTCGCGTGATAGAGGCCGACGGCGTCCTCCTCGCCGGCCGGCTGGAGCGCCGACAGGTACTCCATGTTCGCCTCGCTGATCGTCTCCTGCGTCCAGCGCGCGGCGATCGCGGCGCCGGTCGAGAACTCGTCCAGGCCGATCGCGCCGGTCACGCCCATGTCGTGGTTGCCGGCCAGGCAGATCGCCGCGTGGCGGCGCGCGAGCTCGACGCAGGCGTCGGGCTCGGCGCCGTAGCCGACGAGATCGCCGAGGCACCACATCTCCTCGGCGCCGGAGGCCTCGGCGTCTGCCAGCACCGCCTCAAAGGCGTGACGGTTGCCGTGGATGTCGGAGAGGATCGCGACCTGCATCTCGTACAGTGAGCTGGTGGACCGGCCACGCCTGCGCTGGGGAGCGGCGATCTTCGCCGCCGTAGTCGTCGCGGAGGTGGCGGTCGTGCTTCTGCGGCCGCGCAACGGCGTCATCGAGCCCGCTCCTGTGCGAACGGAATCGTACTTCAGCGCCTCGGAGGTCGAGCGTGCCCGCGACTACCGGCGCCCCCAGCTGGCGATCTACGGCGGCGTCCTGGTGATCGAGCTCGGCGTGCTGGCGTTGCTCGTCGCACGACCGCCGCGCCGCCTGAGCGGGTCGTTCCGCCGCCCGGTCCTGGCCGCCGCCGCGGCCGGCGCGACGCTCTCGATCGTCGTCTCGGTCGCGGTCGCGCCGCTGCAGGTCGTGTCGCGCGAGCGCGCCAAGCAGTACGGGCTCGTCACGCAGTCGTGGACCGGCTACGCGCGCGACAAGGCGGTGTCGTGGGGGATCGGGGGGCTGATCGCGGGCGTCGGCGCCGCAGCGGCCGTCGGCCTGATCCGCCGCCTGCCGCGCGGCTGGTGGGTGCCGGGGTCGGTGATCGTCGTCGCGTTCGGCGCCGCGAGCATCTACGCCGGGCCGGTCGTGCTCGACCCGCTCTTCAACAGCTTCCGTCCGCTGCCCGCCGGCCAGACGCGCGACGACGTGCTCGAGCTCGCGCGGCGCGCTGGCGTCGACGTCGGCGAGGTCTTCAGCGTCGACGCCAGCCGCCGCACGACCGCGGCGAACGCCTACGTCACGGGCCTCGGTCGGACGAAGCGCGTCGTGCTCTACGACACGCTGCTGGAGAACTTCGAGCGCGACGAGATCCGCCTCGTCGTCGCGCACGAGCTCTCGCACGTGCACTACCGCGACGTGCCCAACGGGCTGCTGTACGTCGCGATCGTCGCCCCGTTCGGGCTGCTGGGGGTCGCTCAGCTCACGCGCCGGATGGCGCCCACCAGCGAGCCTGGCCCCGCGCTCCTGCCGGCGCTGGCGCTCAGCCTCGTCGTGATGACGACGACGGTCACGACGATCTCAAACCAGCTCAGCCGCGATGTCGAGGCGCGCGCGGACTCCTACGCGCTCACGCTGACCGACGAGCCCGAGCCGTTCATCTCGTTCGAGCGGCGGATCGCGCTGCGCAACCTCTCCGATCCCGATCCGCCGGCCTGGCAGACGTTCCTGCTCGCCACGCACCCGCCGACGATCGATCGGATCGGCATCGGCGTGGCGTACGAGCGCGGCGACCGCGAGTGACGCGCGCGCGGCGCGCGCGCACGGTCAGCGTCGGGCGATGCCCGTCAGCCCGCGACGATCGTGATCGTGTGGCGGCCGGGGAGGTCGCGTCTGCCGAGCGCGTAGAGCCACAGCGCGTCGTGCTCGTCGCGCGGCAGCTCGGCCGGGTCGAGCAGCTCCTGCTCGATGTCGTCCATCCCGATGCCATGTGCGACGGCGACCTCGATCAGCCGCCGGAGGTGTGGATCGTGGTTCGTCATCCACGTCGATGGTGGCGCAGTGCGCCACCGATCGCAAATCCCTAGACGTTTACGGTTCGTTTACGAGTCGTCGTCGGCGGACGCCGGTCCGCCGCCGAACTCGGGCAGGTTCTTGATGCCCTCGCGCGTGCTGTACTTCGAGTAGGAGTCCTCGAGCGCATCGGCGAGCTCGCGCATGAACTTCGGCGACAGGTTGACGCGCGATACGACGACGCCCGGGATCTCGTTGGCGTCGATCTCGTGGTCGACGCGCGCGAACGTGATCGTGAACTCGTAGTCCGAGAACGAGACGTTCGCGAAGTTCGCGTACACGCCGCCCATGTCCTCGGGCGAGAAGTGGATGTTGATGTGGCGTTCGGTCTCGTCTTCTGCGGCCATCGCGCCATCTAGTATCGCATCGTGCGGATCATCGTCCTCGCCGTCGGGCGACTGCGCCCGCCGTACGCGGACGACGTGCAGCACTACCTGAAGATGCTCGCCCGCCACGCGCGCGTCGAGATGATCGAGGTGCGCCAGGAGGAAGGTCTCGCGGCCCGCATCCCGCCGCGCGCGTTCGTCTCCCTGCTGGCGCGCGAGGGCGAGCAGTTCGACTCGCTGTCGTTCAGCCGCTTTCTCGAGGATCGCCGCCAGGCGGGCCGCGACGTGTGCTTCGTGATCGGCGGTCCGCACGGCCTCGCGCTCGACGACGTCGACCACCGCTTCTCGCTCGGCCCGCTGACGCTGCCCCACCAACTCGCGCGCGTCGTGCTGCTCGAGCAGCTCTACCGCGGCCACAAGATCCTCGCGGGCGAGCCCTACCACTACTGACGGGGCTACGCTGCAGGCGTGCCCGCTCCCCTTACAGATCTGCGCGACGCCGTCGTCGCCGCGACCGGTGCCGTCAGCGGCTCGGACGGCGTGCCGTCGGCGCTGCCGACGCTCGAGAGCCCGAAGAAGGCCGGCTTCGGCGACTACGCGACGAACGCCGCGATGCTGCTCGCGCCGAAGGCGGGCGCGCCCCCGCGCGACGTCGCCGGACGGCTCGCGGAGGACCTCGAGCAGCGCCTCGGCGCGGCGCTCGAGCGCGTCGAGGTCGCGGGCCCCGGCTTTCTGAACCTCTTCATGTCCGACGACTGGTGCGTCGCCGCGCTCACCCACGTGCTGGCGTCCGGCGATGCGTTCGGCGGCGGCGGCGCCGAGCCCGTCGAGCAGGTCAACGTCGAGTTCGTCTCGGCGAACCCGACCGGTCCGATGACCGCCGCCGGCGCGCGCCACGCGTCCTATGGCGACTCGCTCGCGCGGCTGCTCGAGTTCCGCGGCCACCGCGTGACGCGGGAGTACTACATCAACGACATCGGCGGCCAGGTGCGGCGGCTGGGCGAGTCGATCCAGGCTCGCGCGCGCGGCGAGGAGGTGCCCGAGGGCGGCTACGAGGGCGACTACGTGCACGAGCTCGCGCGCCGGATCCCCGGCGCGGCGACCGACGACGCGGCGGTCGTCGCCGAGCGCGGCGTGCTGCTTTTGCTCGACAAGATCCGCGCGTCGATGCACGCGATCGGCGTCGACTTCGACATCTGGTTCTCCGAGGCGTCGCTGCACGCCGGCGAGTCCTCGGCGGTGGCGCATGCGTTCGAGCAGCTAGAGGCGCGCGGCGAGAGCTATCGCTCCGATGGCGCGCTGTGGCTGCGCACGAGCGCGCATGGCGAGCAGAAGGACGACGTGCTCGAGCGCTCGACCGGCGAGCCGTCCTACTTCGCCTCCGACATCGCCTACCACCTCGACAAGCTCGAGCGCGGCTTCGACCGCATGATCGACGTCTGGGGCGCCGATCACCACGGGCACGTCGGCCGCATGCACGCCGCCTTCGCGGCGCTCGGCGCGCCGCCGGACGCGCTCGAGCTGATCATCATGCAGTTCGTCAACATCGTCGAGCGCGGTGAGCGGGCGTCGATGTCCAAGCGGCGCGGCGACTTCGTCACGCTCGACGAGCTGATCGCGGAGATCGGCGTCGATGCCGTGCGTTTCTTCATGCTGCAGCGCTCGCATGACACGACGGTCGATCTGGACCTCGACCTCGCGCGCGCGCAGTCCAGCGACAACCCCGTCTACTACGTGCAGTACGCGCACGCCCGGATCGCGTCGATCCTCGCCAAGGCCGGCGGCGCGCGGCGCGTGCCGGCGGCGATCGCGGAGGCCGCGAGCTTCGGCGGGCCGCTGGAGCCGGCCGAGCGCACGCTGATCAAGAAGCTGCTGGCGTTCCCCGACGAGGTCGCCGAGGCGACGGAGCGGCGCGCGCCGCACCGGATCGCGGCCTATGCGCTCGAGCTCGCGCAGACGTTCACGGCGTTCTACCGCGACTGCCAGGTCGTCGGAGCGGAGGGCGACGGCGTCACGTCGTTCCGCCTCGCGCTGAGCGCCGCGACGCAGCGGACGATCGCGCGGGCGCTCGACCTGCTCGGGGTCAGCGCGCCGGACAAGATGTAGCCGGCGCCCGGGCGGCTGCGGTGCCGTCCGCGGGGGCGTCCTGTCCTGACTCGTGTGGGCATGACACCCCAGGACGGCACAGCGCCGACGACGGCCGCTCGCCCCGCAGCCCACCGTCCGCTAGGACTCGTAGCGGGAGAGGTCCTCGTCGAGGCGCGCGGCGTCCTTGTCGCTGATCGCCGCGCCGCCTTGTGCGGTCGCGATGCCGGCCGGCGCGCGCCGCCGCCAGCGCGGCACGAGCAGGCCGAGCGCTGCGACGACGACGACCAGCAGCATCAGCGGGACCGCGTACGCCGTCAGGCCGACGCCGCCGGTCTCCGGCAGCGCGAGCACGTCCTCGCCGTACTCGGCGACGAGCACCTGCTTGATCTGCTCCTTCGTCTTGCCCTCCGCGATCAGCTCGCGGATGCGCTCACGCTCGCTGTCGGGCTGCGCGCCCTCGGCGATGTTCAGCGGGACCTTGCAGGTGACGCACATCACCTCGTCCTCGATGTCGACGAGGTCGGCGCGCGGGGCGGCCGCCGACGCCGTCGCCGGACCGGCGAGCGCGGCGATCAGCGCCGCGAGCACGAGGCCGCGCGCCATCACAGCAGCTTGCCGAGCGAGCGTTCGACGAACGCCTCGTCGATCGGGCCGCGGCGGTAGGCGACGATGCGTCCGCTGCGGTCGATGACGAACGTCTCCGGGACGTACGTCGTGCCGTAGCGCCTGGCGAGCTTCGTGCCGACGTCGCGCACGCTCGGGAAGCTCATGCCGTACTTCTCCACGAAGCGCAGCGATGCCGGCGTCGAGTCGTCGTACGTGACGCCGAGCACCGTGCCCGCGCCGGCGCTCTGCAGCGTGCGATGCGCGCGCTCGAGCAGCGGTGCCTCGTCGCGACAGGGAATGCACCACGACGCCCAGAAGTTCAACACGACGACCTTGCCGCGCAGGCCGGCGACGGACTGCGTCGTACTGGCGCCGAGGACCGGCAGCGTGCGGCTCGGCGCGGGCGGGAACTCGCCGCGGGCGATCGACTGCTCGATCGAGTCATCGCTCGAGCGCGAGACGAGCCCGTAGGCGAGCAACCCGACGACGCCGAGCGCGACGACGCCGGCGAAGATCGGGACGAGAAGGCGCTTCATCGAGCCTGCAGGGTAGATGGTCGATGGCGCGGCCCGAGCCACGCCGGCGACGTAGAATCGGCCCAGCGCGGACGTAGCTCAGTTGGTAGAGCGCGAGCTTCCCAAGCTCGAGGTCGCGGGTTCGAAGCCCGTCGTCCGCTTCCCCAGATGGCCGCCTACCAGTTCCTCACGACGTGGTGCGTCGACGCTCCGATCCAGGACGTGTGGGACGTCATCTCGGCCAGCGACCGCTACCCGGAATGGTGGAAGGGCGTGCGCAAGGTGACCGAGCTCGAGCCCGGCGGCGAGCACGGCCTGGGCGCCCTGTCGCGCTTCGAATGGCGCAGCAAGCTGCCCTACTCGCTGGAGTTCGACATGCGCGTCACGCGCTCCGAGCCGCCGTACCTGCTCGAGGGCCACGCCAGCGGCGAGCTCGAGGGCGTCGGGATCTGGCGGCTCTACGAGGGTGCCGCCGGAACGGCGCTGATCTACAGCTGGGACGTGTCGACGACCCGCGCGTGGATGAATCGGCTCGCGCCGCTCGGTCGGCCGGCGTTCGCCTGGAATCACGACTACGTGATGCGAAACGGCGCGCGCGGGCTCGCCGAACGGCTCGGCGTCGAGCTCGTCGCCCGCGACTGACGACGACTACAACTGCTCAAGGCCGGATAAGAAGTTTCCAAATTGCTGGACAGGAGGCGGCTGTGGCCTCACCATCCAGCGTCAACGCGCCGACGTCCGAAGCGAGGGCACCCATGGTTGCTTTGCAGACCGCAGGTCCGAACCTCTTCGAGCTCACCTTCGAAGACACGAAGATCATGTACAGCACGGGTGTTGTCGAGGGTTCTCCGCGCCTTGACTACTCCGGTCCGATGGGCAAGTACAGCTTCGAGGGCGACGAGATCCAGACCTTCAACAGCGCGCGGGGGCTCGAGGTCAGCGTGACCCTGGACCGCGTCTCGCACCTGCGCACGATCACGCTGACCGTCTTTCTGCCCGACCTGGAGCTGCCGGACGACAGCGGGGAGCTGAGCTTCCGCACGGTCGGCATCCACTCGACGCGCCGCCGGGCGATGACGTCGAACGTCGGTGAGCCGCTGACGTCTGAGCCGCTCGAGCTCGACGGGCTGGCCCGCAATATCGAGTACCAGCAGGCCGGCGCGACCGTCCTGCTGTAGGCGTCGCTCGGCCCATCTGCGTCACCAGGCCTGCGCCGTGTCGCAGTGCGGGCAGTGCACCGACGTCGAGACCGGCGCGACGAACACGAAGCCGCATCCGCACGAGTAGCAGGCGCGGTCGTCGGGTCCCCCGGCGTCGCGCATACGCCGCTCGGCCGGGTGCATCGGCGCCGGCCGCGGCTCGGGAGTGGGCACGACGTGCAGACGCCGGCGGGTGGGCAGCCTGTGGTGGAGCGGGAGCTGTCTGACGGTCATCGGAGTCATTGCTCTGTCGACAAGGACTCATCAGCGGGCCAAAGGTTTCTGTCTCGCTCGACATTTCTTCGTATGCCGCCGTGAATGTCGGCAGGATCGCAAACGTGTCGGACTGCGATACTTGAGGAGTCGTGCCGCCGGCCCGCAAACGCAAGATCCGCCTCGTCGTCGCGCTGTCCGCAGCCGTCCTGCTGGCCTGCGCGCTCGTCTACACGAGCGTGCTCAGCTCCAGCGAGGCGGTCACCCCGAGCGACCTGATCGCCACGACGGCGGGGACGGCCTCCTACCAGCTGACCGGCAAGGTCGTCGACGGCTCGATCCGGACGACGTCCGACGGCGTCGACTTCCGCGTGCGCGACCGCGACGGCCCGACCTCGGTGCCGGTCAGCTACAGCGGCGCCGTCCCCGATCCGTTCCGCGAGGGCCGCGAGGTCATCATCACCGTGCGCAAGGAGGGCGCGACCTTCGTCGGGGAGCGCGACTCGCTCGTCACGAAGTGCCCGTCGAAGTTCACCGAAGACGCCACGCCGTCGTAGCGGTTGCACCATGCCGCGCGCAGCACTAGCTTGAGGATCTGATGGCCACCGTCGGCCGCGCGCTGCTGATCCTCGCCCTCGTCGTCGCGCTGTACGGCATCGCCGCGTCGATCTACGGCGCGCTGCGGCGCCGCGAGCAGTGGGTCGTGTCCGGGCGCCGCTCGGTCTACGCGATCGCGGGCCTCGTGACGGGCGCCTTCGCGATCCTCGAGTACGCGTTCCTGACCTCGGACTTCACGTTCGCCACCGTCGCCAGCCACTCCTCGACGACGACGCCGACGTTCTACCAGGCCGCCGCCGCCTGGTCCTCGCAGGAGGGCTCGCTGCTGCTCTGGCTGTGGCTGCTGTCGCTGTGGTCGAGCCTCGTGCTGTTCGGCACGCGCCGCCAGCTGCGCATCGTCGCGCCCTACGCGACCGCGGTCCTGCTCGGCTTCGCGGCGTTCTTCGCGGCGCTGCTCGTGTTCAAGGAGACGCCGTTCGGGCTGCTCGCCGTCGCGCCCGCGGAAGGCAACGGCCTCAACCCGCTGCTGCGCCACCCGAGCATGATGATCCACCCCCCGATGCTGTACTCGGGCTACACGCTGTTCACGATCCCGTTCGCGTTTGCGATCGGCGCGCTGATCACGCGCCAGGTCGGCGCGGCGGATTGGATCCGATCGACGCGTCGCTTCGCGCTCGCCGCCTGGCTGTTTCTCGGCATCGGGATCCTGCTCGGCGCGCGCTGGTCGTACTCGGAGCTCGGCTGGGGCGGCTATTGGGCCTGGGACCCGGTCGAGAACGCGTCGCTGCTGCCGTGGCTGACCGGGACCGCGTTCATCCACTCGATCATGATCCAGGAGAAGCGCGGCATGCTGAAGATCTGGAACGTGTCGCTCGTGCTGGCGACCGGCACGCTCGCGATCCTCGGCACGTTCCTCGTGCGCTCGGGGATCCTCGACTCGATCCACGCCTTCGGCGCGTCGACGCTCGGCGTGCCGTTCGTGATCCTCATCGGGACGATGATCGCGGGCTCGATCGGGCTCGTCGTCTGGCGCCGCGAGGCGATGCGCTCGGAGAACCGGCTCGACTCGCTGCTCTCGCGCGAGGCGATCTTCCTGCTCAACAACCTCGTCCTCGTCGCGATGGCGTTCGTCGTCTTCTGGGGCACGTTCTGGCCGCTGATCGCGGAGGCGCTGACCGGCACCCGGCGCGCGCTCGGGCCGCCGTGGTTCGACAAGTACACCGTCCCGCTGGCGATCGTCCTCGTCCTGCTGAGCGGTATCGGCCCGGTGATCGCCTGGCGCAAGGCGACGGCGGCCAACGCGCGGCGCAACTTCATGCTGCCCGTCGCCGCGGCGCTCGCGCTCGGCGTCGTGCTGGCCGCGTTCGGCGCCGCGTCGCGGCCGCTCGCGCTCGCGATGTTCGTCTGCGGCGCCTTCGTCGTGGCGAGCGTCGGGCAGGAGTTCTGGCGCGGCGTCGGCGTGCGCCGGGCGATGACGGGGGAGGGGCCGCTGCGCGCGCTGCGCTCGCTCGTCGCGCGCAACCGGCGCCGCTACGGCGGCTATCTCGTGCACGTCGGGATGGCGCTGCTGTTCGTCGGCGTCGCGGCGTCGACGGCGTTCAACGACGCCCGCGACGTGCGCCTCGCGCCCGGCCAGAGCGTGCGCGCCGGCGACTACGACTTCACGTACGCGCGCGCGACGTCGCGCGTCTCGACGACGCAGGCGGGCGAGCTCGAGAAGATCTCCTTCGGGGCAGTCGTCGACGTCCGGCGCGACGGCAAGCACGTCGCGACGCTGCGCCCCGAGCGCGGCTACTACCCGTCGCGCGACCTCGCCGGTCTCGGCCCGGTGGGCCGCTTCTTCGAGGGCGAGGCGACGAGCGAGGTCGGCCTGCGGGCGGGCCTGCGGCGTGACATCTGGACGGCGATGACGCCCGACATCCGCGGGCTGATGCCGACGATCGAGGAAGGCGACCGCGTCTTCTCGGCGGCGGCCGGGAAGCTGCCGCCGGCGCTCGAGGGCCAGGCGCTCGGCGCGGCGCTCAACGGGATCGTCAAGCGCTACCTCGAAAGCAAGCCGGCGGCGACCTTCCGCGTCATCACATCGCCGCTCGTGACGTGGATCTGGCTCGGCTCGATCATCGTCTTCCTCGGCGGCCTGATCGCGCTGTGGCCCGGCACCGACGCCGCGCGGCGACGCGCCACAGCACGCTACGCGGCGCGCGTCGCCGAAGATCTCGGCCGCGCGTAGTGGGCCTTCTCCAAACGTTCCACCGGAAACTGCCGGGCGCCGATCACCGCCTGGCCGTGTCCTCGGACACTTGATGTGCCAGGGGCACACCTGCGGTCCTGCGTCCTTGCCAGACGGCGCCGGCATCCCGGCATTTCCGGCGCAACGTTCCGAGAAGACCCACTAACCGCGCCTGCCGCAAGATCAGCCGTCGTGGACATCGTTGCCCTGCTCGCCATCATCGCTGCGATCTGCGGCGTCGTCGTGCTCGTCGGCGCGCCGTTGCGCGGCGCCGCCGCCGCACGCGCGCGCGACGACGCCGCCGACGAGATCGCCGAGCTCGAGGCCCGCAAGGAGGCGAAGTACCGCGAGATCCGCGACGCCGAGCTCGACCTGCGCACCGGCAAGCTGTCGGCCGAGGACCACCGCGCGCTCGACCGCCAGCTGCGCGCCGAGGCCATCGAGATCCTCAAGGCGCTCGATCGGGCGCGCGGCTGAGGTACCCTGCCCGCATGGAGTCGATCCTCTCCGCCCTCCAGGTCGTGTTGTCGCTCGTCGTGATCTTCCTCGTGCTCATGCACTCCGGCAAGGACGCGGGGCTGTCGGGCGCCTTCGGCGTCGGCAGCGGCTCGGGTCCGTTCGGCGGCGGATCGCTCGTCGAGCGCAACCTCAACCGCTGGACGATCGCGTTCTCGCTGCTGTTCGTCGTGAACACGATCGTCCTGCTCAAGCTCTAGTCCGTCACGCGACGGCCGTTCGGCCGGTGACCATCCGCGCCGCGCTGGCGTGCTGTGCGCTCACGCTGCTGGCCGCCGGCTGCGGTCAGGGCGACGGGTCGCGCGCCGGCGGGGCGCCGTCGAGCCGGCTCGTCGATTTCACGCGGGCGCCGCCGTGGGTCAACGCGCTCGACATCGATCCAGCGACGCGCGACTTCCTGCTCACGACGAACCGCGGCTTCTACCGCATCGGGCGCGACTCCGGGCGCGTGCGGACGGTGCAGGGGACGGTCCGCGCGGGGACCGAGTCGGCCCCCGTCGGCACGTTCCTGCAGCTCGCCGCGACGGGGCCGGGGCGGCTCGTCGGCTCGGGCCATCCCGATCGCGACGGACCGCTGCCGTCGTTCCTCGGCGTGATCGGCTCCGGCGACGGCGGCCGCACGTGGCGCGTGATCTCGCGCCTCGGCACGGCCGACCTGCACAAGATCGTGCTCAAGCACGACCGCATGTACGCCTACGACGCGGTCACCGGCGCGCTGCTCGTCTCGCGCGACGGCGGCGTGCGCTTCAGCGAGCAGTTCACGCCGAGCGGCGCGCTGATCAACGACTTCGAGGTCGATCCCGCCGACCCGCGACGGATCGTCGCGGCCAGCGACGGCGAGCTGTTTCGCTCGGCGAACGCCGGCGCGTCGTGGGAGCGGATCGATCGCAAGGCCGGGATCCGGCTCGCCTGGCCGGCGCCCGACGCGCTCTACCGCGCGCTGAAGGACGGCAGCGTGCAGCGCTCGGCGGACGGCGGAACGTCATGGCGCGGCGCCGGTCGCGTCGGCGGCGAGCCGTACCGCTTCAAGGCGATCTCGCGCGCCGAGCTGTACCTCGCGCTCAGCGACGCGACGATCCTCCACACGCGCGACGGGGCGACGACGTGGGACGAGGCCTTCCGGCCGTAGCCGGCGCGGCTCAGGACGCCGCCGCCGCGTAGAGCGCGCGCAGCTCGTCGCGATCGGGGCGCGGCGGGATCAGGTCCAGCTCGGCGCGGCGGGCGGCCGCGTCGGCGCAGGCGTCGAGCGTCGCGTCGTCGACGCCGAGCTCGCGCAGGCTCGAGGCCTGCGCACGGCGCGCGAGATCGCTCGCGAGCGCGACGAGCGCCGCCGCGCCGGGCGCGCCGCGGCGCTCGAGCGCGACGAGCGTATGTGGCAGCATCGCCGCGTTGGCCGGGCCGTGGCCGACGCCGGCGAGCCGCGCGAGCGTCTGCGACAGGACGTGGTGCAGCCCGTAGCCGGCGCTGTCGATCGTGTAGCCCGACAGCAGCGCGGCGAGCGCGAGCGCGTCGCGGTCGGGCTCGTCGCCGTGTTCGTAGGCGGCGCCGATCAGCCGCGCGGCCTCGCGGCCGGCGAGCGCGGGCAGCGGGCTCGAGCGCAGCGTCGCGGGGCCCTCGGCGGCGTGCGCGAGCGCGTTCGCAGCGCTTGCCGCGAGCGCGATCGGCGGCTGTGACGCGCTCAGCGCCGGGTCGTTGACGACGAGCGCCGGCCGCACGCCGGGCAGCGATCCGTCCGCGCCGGCCGCGCGCCGGTGCACGGCGGTCATCTCGGCCGCGCTCAGCGTCGTCGGCACGGCCGCGACGAGCGGCCGCTCGGCCGGCGGGCGGGTCGCCGCCAGCGCCTTGGCCGTGTCGATCACGCGCCCGCCGCCGAGCGCGACGATCGGCGCGCCCAGCTCGACGCCGTCGAGCAACGCGGCCGCGATCTCGTCGACGCGCCCGGACGGAACCTCGTGCACCGCGCTCGCGCGGTCGGCGAGCGCCGGCGCCATCGCGAGCGCGCGCGGCGTCGTCAGCAGGCTGTACCCATCGCCCAGCGCGGGCAGCGCGGCGTCGAGCGCAGCGTGCCCGAAGTGGACCGTGCGCTCGCCGTCTTGCCAGGTGAAGCCCGCCGCCGCGATCGGGCTATCTCATCATGCCCGCAGGGAGAGCGGCTGCATGAACGAGACGACGCGTGCGCGCAGCGAGCCGCGCGCGCCGTCGCTCCGCTCGATCCCGCGTGCGTGCAGCCGCAGGAGGTCGACGAGCGCCGCGGTGGGCACGAACGGGTCTGCGGCGACGCTGCCGTCGTGCAGGTCCAGCGCGACGCGCGCGACGCCCTCGACTTCGGCGATCAGCGCCGGTCCGATCAGCGGCTCGCGGCTGTCGAGGATCGCGAGATCCGCGAGCACGCAGATGTCCGCGTCGTGGGCGTGGCGAATGACGATGGCGTCGGCAGATGTGCTGGTGGCGTTCATGTGTGCCCTCCTCGGTGCTTCAACGAGATCAAGGTTGCCAGCGTGAGTCCATGAGCACAAATGACATTTGCACCAGTTGTGGATAAGCTGGGCTAATGCTTGACGTGAAGCGGCTGCGGGTCCTGCGCGAGGTGTCGCTGCGCGGCTCGTTCTCCGCCGCAGCGGAGTCGCTGGCCTACACGCAGTCCGCGGTCTCGCAGCAGATCGCCGCGCTCGAGCGCGAGGCCGGGACGGTGCTCGTCGAGCGCCGCGCGCGCGGCGTGCATCTGACCGACGCCGGCCGTGCGCTCGTCGCCCACGCCGACGTCATCCTCGCCCGCCTCGCCGACGCCGAGGCGGAGCTCGAGGCGATCGCCGGGATGCGCGGCGGGCGACTGCGGCTGGTCTCGTTTCCGACCGCGGGCGCGACGATCGCGCCGGGCGCGATCGCCCGCTTCCGCGAGCGTCATCCGGGCGTCGAGGTGACGCTCGCGCCGCGCGAGCCGCACGAGGGGCTGGAGTGCCTGAAGACGGGGGAGTGCGACATCGCGCTGACCGTCGAGGCGGGCTTCGAGCCGATCACCGACCAGGCGATCGTGCGCCGCCACCTGCTCGACGACCCGATGTACCTCTGCGTGCCGGCCGGCCATCGCGTCGCGTCGAAGGCGCGCATCCGGCTCGCCGACCTCGCCGAGGAGTCGTGGATCATGGGGACGACCGGGCGCTGTCCGGACGGGGTCATCCTCGAGCGCGCCTGTCAGGCCGCCGGCTTCGAGCCGCGCGTCGCCTTTCAGTCCGACGACTACACCGCGATCCAGGGCTTCATCGCGGCCGGCGTCGGCGTCTGCCTGATCCCGGACCTCGCGCTCGTCGCCGTGCGCGAGGACGTCGTCATCCGCCGCCTCGAGGGCCGCGCGCCGGTGCGCCGCGTGCTCGCCGCGACGCTCGCCGGCGGCTACGTCTCGCCGGCCGCTGCGGCGATGCTCGAGATCCTTGACGAGATCGGGGCCGAGTGGGTCGCACAGCAGGGCGCGCTGGCGCAGGCGAGCTGATCGCGCAAATCGAGCGCAAGCGGTGATCCGATCGCCCGCGCGCGACGGTATTGCTGGCATCGGATGCGCCGACCCCCTGGCGCTCCGCTTCTCCGGTGCAGCGCGGCCGCCTCGTCCCCCTGCGGGGCGGCCGCGAATGTGAACCGCGCGCGGACCGCGCTGAGCGCTGCGCCACAATGCCTGCGATGGGCGCGATGCGGGATCGAATGCTGCGCGGCGAGCTGTACATCGCCGACGACCCCGAGATCGCGGCCGATCACGCGCGAGCCCAGGAGCTGCTCGAGCGCTACAACGCCACGGGCCACCGCGAGCAGGAGGAGCGCGACCGCCTGCTGCGCAGCCTGCTCGGCGGCGTCGGCGACGGGGTCGTGATCCGGCCCTCGTTTCGCTGCGACTATGGCACGCCGATCACGATCGGCGCGCGCACGTTCGTGAACTTCGATTGCGTGATGCTCGACGTCGCGCCGATCACGATCGGCGCGGCATGCCAGCTCGCCACCCGCGTGCAGCTGCTGACCGCGACCCATCCGATCGACCCCGAGCCGCGCCGGCGCGGGTGGGAGTCCGCCGCGCAGATCACGCTGGGCGACAACGTCTGGCTCGGCGGCGGGGTGATCGTCTGCCCGGGCGTGAGCATCGGCGACGACACCGTCGTCGGCGCCGGGTCGGTCGTCACGCGTGACCTACCCGCCGGCGTCGTGGCGTTCGGCGTGCCCGCCGCGGTGCATCGCGCGATCAGCGAGCGCGACCGCGTCGACGTGCCGGCATCCTGAGCAGGACGATCGCGCCGACGAGACGTCGCAGCCAGTTCGCGCCGGAGACGAGCTCGAGCACGGCGAAGACGGCGAGGCTGAGGCGACCGATCGTGCCGATGTAGTCCCGCCTGCGCCCGCGCGTGCGAGCGGCCAGCACGCGCGCCGCGAAGGCGAGGATCAGCGGCGGGTTCGGCACCTGCAGGAGCACGAAGCGCGCGGGCCAGCCGCGCTGTCCTCGGCGCCACGCGGCCGCGATGTCAACGGAGGCCACGACGTTCATCCTGCCAGCTGGGGTGCGCCGGCTCCGCGACCCGTACGCTTGCCGGGTGTCCGTGTCGGCCGCAGGCGACTTGGTCGTCGCTCCCGCGCCAGGACTCATCCTCTGGACCGTTCTCGTCGGCTTGCTGCTGATCGCCGGTGGCGTCACGGCTGCGAAGGGCCGCTGGGGCTGGGTCCTCGTCGGCCTGCTGACCGGAGGCCTGCCGTGGTGCGCGACCGCCTTCCTCGCCGCTGCCCCCGGCAGCATGTGGACGCGGCGGTTCGAGCGACCCGCGAACGGCTAGCGAACGTCGGGCGACTCAGTATCCGCCGGGGCGCTGCGCCTGCGTTCCACCGACCTGTCGCACGAGCAGGATGCCAACGATCACCGGCACCGCGACCGCGATGACGAGCGGCAGCGTGGTGAACTTCAGGACGGCGTATGCACCGGCGACGGTGGCGACGGTGATCGCGACGAGCCACACGAAGGTCGGGGCTTGCGCGCTGATCGGAATGCGTACGCGGCGGCTTGGATACTCCACACTCACTCATCGGCAGCGCGGGCCCGCAGCTGGAGCGCTCCGCGACTCGTCTCGGCGCTGGTCGGGTAGAGGGCTGCCGTGCGCGGGCTTCAGGCGATCGATGCTGCGATTCACCGCTGGCTGCGTGCCCACAGCATCATGCTGCTGCGGATGTCGGTGGGGCTCGTGATCCTGGGGTTCGGGCTGCTGAAGTTCTTCCCCGACGTCAGTCCGGCGGAGGAGCTGACGATCAAGACGACCGACGCGCTGAGCTTTGATCTCGTGCCCGGTCATGTCGCGATCGTGATCGTCGCCAGCCTCGAGACGATCGTCGGGCTGCTGCTGATCAGCGGGCGCTTCCTACGCCTTGCGGTCTACCTGCTGGCCGGGCAGCTGATCGGCGTGCTCGCGCCGCTCGTGCTGTTCACCGGGCGCCTGTTCGACGGGCCCCACGGGGCGCCGACGCTCGAGGGCCAGTACGTTCTGAAGGACATCATCATCGTCGCGTCCGGCTTCGTCGTCGCGTCGACGTTGCCCGGCCTCGTTCCGGGCGCCGATCCGGCCCCGTCCGCCGACCGTCGCGAGGCTGGTCGGACCGACTGGACGGACTGGTCGGCGGTCCGCAGCTAGGTTGGGATCGGCCGCCGTGAGCGTCGTCGCCGCGGATATCGAGCGCGCCCGCCTCGCCGTCTGCGACGTCGTGCGCCACACGCCGCTGCTGCCCTCCAAGCTGCTGTCGGATCGCTGCGGCACGGCGGTGGCGCTGAAGGCCGAGAACCTCCAGCGGGCCGGCTCGTTCAAGCTGCGCGGAGCGCTCAACAAGCTCGCGTCGCTGGGCGGCGACTGCGAGCGCGGCGTCGTCGCGGGCAGCGCGGGCAACCACGCCTGGGCGCTGGCCGACGCGGCGCGGGCGCGGGGCGTGCCGTGCGAGGTGTTCATGCCCTGCCAGGCGCCGATCGCCAAGGTCGAGGGCTGTGCCGAGCTGGGCGCCGTCGTGCGCCTCGTCGGCGATTCGCTTGAGGACTGCTTCGCCGCGGCGACCGCGCGGGCGCAGGAGGGCGGGCTGGCCTTCGTGCACCCGTTCGACGACCCCGATGTCGTGGCCGGCCAGGGCACGATCGGGCTCGAGCTGCTGGAGGACGTCGACGACCTCGCGAAGGTCGTCGTGCCGCTCGGCGGGGGAGGGCTGGCGAGCGGTATCGCGATCGCGGTGAAATCGGCGCGCCCGGCGGTCGAGGTCGTCGGCGTGCAGGCCGGCGCCTGCGCGCCGTTCGCCGATTCGCTGCGGCGCGGCGAACCGGTCGCCGTCGCCTCCGCGCTGACGATCGCCGACGGGATCGCCGTCAAGCGGCCCGGCGAGCTCACGCTCGGGCTCGTGCGCAGCTGGCTGGACGACGTCGTCGCGGTCGGCGAGGACGAGATCGCCGAGGCGATGGTGCTGCTGATGGAGCACGGCAAGCTCGTTGTCGAGGGCGCCGGCGCCGTCGGCGTGGCGGCGCTGCTCGGCGGCCTCGTCGCGCCCGCGCCGAGCGGGACCACCGTCGTCCTGCTGTCGGGCGGCAACGTCGACGCCGGGCTGCTCGCCGCCGTCGCCCGCCGCCACGAGACACAGGTCGGACGCCGTCTCGCGATCTTCACGCGCCTGCCCGATCGGCCGGGCGCGCTCGCGGGCCTGCTCGCCTGCGTGGCGGGCGCCGGCGCCAACCTGCTCGAGGTCGAGCATGTGCGCGAGGGCGTCGACCTTCATGTACGCGAGACCGCGATCCAGCTCGTGCTGGAGACGCGCGGGCGCGAGCACGCCCAGGACGTGCTCGAGGCGATCGCCGCCGACGGCTATCCGGCGCGGGTGCTGACCTGAGGGTCCGAACGGCGTAGCGCACTCCAGCGGCGCGCCGATTTGCGTCTCGCTGCAGGTGACGACGATGAAGGACGACCGCGGCGTTCCGCAGGCGCTCGCGTCGTCGCGCCGCTCCGCGTCGTAGGCTCCAGGCCATATGGAGGAAGAACACCGGCCCGCACGGGACGCACGCAAGCAGGGTGACGACCGCTCGACGTTCGACCGCTTCGTCGAGGGCGTCTACCTGAAGGTCAGCCGTCCCTCGTTCTTCATCGTCTGCGTGCTGATCGTCGTCGTCTGGCTGGTCAGCGTGCCGCTGTGGGCCGACCTCAAGGCGTGGCAGTACGTCATCCACACCGTCACGAGCGTCATCACGCTGCTCCTGCTGGCGCTGCTCGAGAACGCCGGCCGCCGCACCGAGGAGGCCACCCACGAGAAGCTCAACGTCCTCGCCGAAGCGCTCGCCGCGCTGATGCAGTCGCGTGCCGGCGAGGACCCGGAGCTGCGCAAGGCCGTCAAGAAGCTTCGCGAGTCCGTCGGCTTGGAGGAGCGCCACTGAGGCGGGCGACCTGACCCACGCGGTCGCCCCCGCCGCACCGCGCTCAGGGAACGCGCTGCCAGTCCGGGAAGATGTCCGGACGCAGGTTGTGCGTCAGCCGCACGATGTCCGAGCCGTCGACGGCCATCGTGTAGAGCTCGAAGCCGGGGCCAAGCCGCTCCCTGCCGGGGCGGTCGCGGTCGCTGGTGAAGAGGATCCGCGTGCCGTCGGCCGAGGGAATCGGGTTGGTCTCCCACGCTCGCGTGGCGAGGATCGGGCGCGCCGTCCCGCCGGCGGCGTCGATCGCGACGATGTCGGACTTCGTTGCGCTCTGCCCACGGGTCTCGAAGACGATCGACCCGCCGTCGGGCATCCATCTCGGGTTGAGCTCGTCGGCGCCGCCGAACGCGGTCAGCGCCCTGCGACCGCTGCCGTCGGCGTTCATGACCATGACCCGGATCTGCGCGCGACGGCCGAGGGGCCGTATCTCGGTGTACGCGATCTGCGTGCCGTCGGGCGACCAGTCGGGGTCGACGCTGGGCCGGTTGCGCGGCGTGATCGCCCTGTGGCCGGTGCCGTCGAGGTTGACGACGTGGATCCGTTCGGGCGGTCCCGGCCGGTCCGGGCGGATACGCGCCGGGCGCGGCGCGGAGAAGTAGGCGATGCGCGTGCCGTCGGGCGAGACGCTGGGCGCGATGTCCGCCGAGCGCGCGCCGACGACGCGCTTGACGCGGCCCGTCGTGAGGCTCCCCTGGTAGATGTCCTCCGAGTACGGCGCCCGCGACGCGCGGGTGAAGAGCAGGACATCCGGCGCCGCTGGTGAGAACGCCCCCTCGAACTCGGCCCGCTGGCGACTTGCGAAGACCCTGTGCGCGTACACCGATCCCGGTCCCTTCTCATAGAGAATGTCGAACGGGTTCCTCATCGAGGCGTGTGGCGGTGTATCACGCGCATCGCCCCGTGGCTCGTACCCGCAGGACGTGATGAACGGAAAGAGGTGACCGATGCTGGAGTTGACCGTGTTGCATCTCGGCGGCCGGAGCGAGCAGTGCCGGGCGCTTGCGGCGGCGATGAATCGGCGCTTCGAGAGCCGTTCGTTGCAGGACCGCAAGGTCGAGGTCTTCGAGCGGCCGATGACGTTGACGAGAGATGTTCTCGACGCCGCCGTCACCTGCGCGTGGGCGCTCGGGGGTTCGCCGCCGACGCTGACGAAGATGCAGCGCGAGGAGATCGTGCCGATCGGGGTAGCGCGGATGATCCGCAATCCCGGGCTGCGCAGCGCCGAGCAGAAGCAGCGCGGCGAGCAGCGAATCGCCGACATGCGCCGCAAGCGCGCGCAGCGACCGACGAAGCCGAGGCTCATCACGGCGGCGCAACTCGGCCTGTCCTTTCAGGACGTGTTCGGGTCGAAGGGCGAGGTCACGCGCGGCGCCGGGCACTACACGGCCGGTCGGCGGGTCCCGGACGCCAAGGAGCTGGCCGTGGAGATGCGGTCCGATCACCGCTTCCACAAGGGCAAGGGCTGGGGCGGTCTGGCCTACGAGGCGATGGTCGCCGACGACGGAACGATCGGCTTCGGCAACCCGATGCGCCGCAAGAGCGCCGCGGTCGCGTCCAACAACACCGGGATGGTGAGCATCTGCTGCCCGGGCACCACCGGCGATCGCATGACCGCCGCGCAGAAGAAGAGCGTGAAGTGGCTGATGGACAACTGGCACACCGCGGCCGTTCCGGCCGCGCACAGGCTGCCCAAGCCCGCGCGTTCCTTGGGCTGGAAGGGGCATCGGTTCTACCCCGGCCAGTCCACCGGCTGCCCGGGCGTCATGGTCGAGGACTTCAAGGAGATCTGGTCATGAGCGACGACGAGACGATGACCGACGACGAGTTCGTCGATGAAGCCGAGCAGGCCGAAGCGAACGATCCGGCCGTCGGCAGCGGGACTCCCGACACCGCGCCGCACGAGACCGCGTTCGACGACGACGACGAGCTTGACCCGGCTGACGAGAGCGGAGCCGCGGACGACGGCGACGATGATCTCGTCGACGACGATGACGACGGCGATCTGCCGATCGAGGACGACGTCTGAGCGCGCGCCGGCGCCGCCGCATCAGGCCCCGCGGCATGCGATTCTGAGCACGATGGCGGCGCGCATGACGATCGATCAGCTGCTCGCGCAGGCGCGCTCGGGGCTCGTCCGCGTCGAGCCGCGTGAGGCGCGGGAGGCGATCGGCGGCGGCGCCCTCATGATCGACATCCGCTCGGAGTCGCAGCGCGCCGCGGACGGGATCGTGCCCGACACGATCTGGTTCGCGCGCAACGTGCTCGAGTGGCGCTGCGATCCCAGCTGCGACGCGCACGACGACCGCGTCGGCGACCTCGAGCGCCGCGTGATCGTGATGTGCGACGAGGGCTATCAGTCGAGCCTTGCCGCGGCGACCTTGCAGCAACTCGGATTCGCCGAGGCGACCGATCTCGCCGGCGGCTTTCAAGCCTGGCGCGCCGCGGGCCTCCCGGTCGTGCCGGCGTAGGGCAGCGCTTCACCGGCGAACCGGCTCAGTGATCCTCGCTGCCCGAGTCGACGTTCTCGAGCGCCGCCTCGAGCTCCTCGATCACGAGGCGCTTGCGCGTCTCCGCGACCGTGTCGCGCGGCGGCTTCGGCAGCTTGAACGTCGTGATCCCGAAGTGCCCGGCGAGCTCGGCCTGCGCCGCGTCGTATGCGGCCCGCGCTCGCGTCCAGTCGCTGCCGTAGCCGTTGAGTTGGAGCCGGTCGCCGCTGTACTGCAGCGTCAGGCGCGCTTCGTCCTCGTCGAAGTGAGAGACGATGATCTCCATCGAGCGGACGCGGTTGCGCGCCAGGTGCTCGCGCGCCTCCTCGAGCGTGTCGACCGTGAAGGGCTCGTACTCCTCGTCGAACAGGACCTCGCAGATCGGCGGATCGAATGGTCCGGCCTCGATCGCCGCGCGGGCGGCATCGAAGATCACGTCGACACCTTTCCAGTTGCACCAGCGCTCGCTGAGCTGAAAACGGTCCACGGCGGAAGGATAGGCGCTTGTCGTCGCGGCGAGAACCCCTGCCGCCGGTGACCGAGCGCGCCGGCCGCCACGAGGCCGGGCTGCTGGCCGCGCACCGGCGGGTCGCGGACGCGACGCCGTTACTCTCCTGCGCGGTGCGAACGCTATGAATGTCGTCCTCAGGGCATGAGCCGCGACGCGGGACTTGCGACACGCGGCGCGGGGCGGCTGCGGACGCTCGACGATCTCGGCGACCTCGCCGGCGCCCGCGTGCTCGTTCGCGTCGAGTTCAACGTGCCGTTGCGCGCCGACGGCGAGGTCGCCGACGACACCCGCCTGCGTCTCACGCTGCCGACGATCGTCGCGCTGCGCGAGCGCGGCGCGCGCGTGCTGATCGTCGCCCACCTCGGCCGGCCGCGCGATCGCGACCCGTCGCTGTCGCTGCGGCCGGTGGCCGCGCGCCTGTCACAGCTGCTCGGCGAGGACGTCGCGCTCGCACCCGACCTCGACCACGTTGTCGATGGCGACGTCGTGATGCTCGAGAACATTCGCTTCGAGCACGGCGAGACCGACAACGATCCGGCGCTCGCGGCGCGGCTCGGCGCGCTTGCCGATGCCTACGTGAACGATGCCTTCGGCAGCGCACATCGCGCCAACGCGTCGACGGAGGGCGTCGCGCACCACGTCGCGCGCTCGGCGGCCGGGCTGCTGTTCGAGCGCGAGATCGCGATGCTGGAGTCGGTCCTGCGGTCCCCGGCGCGGCCGCTCGTCGCGGTCCTCGGAGGGGCCAAGGTGACCGACAAGATCGGCGTCATCGAGCGCTTCCTCGAGCTCGCCGACGCCGTCCTGATCGGCGGCGCGATGAGCTTTCCGTTTCTCGCCGCGCATGGGCATGGCGTAGGCGATTCGCTGTGCGACGCGGAGGGCGTGGCTGTCGCGCGGCGCGTGCTCGAGCGCAGCGACCGCCTGCACCTCCCGCTCGACGTCGTCGTCGCCGACCGCTTTGCGGCCGACGCGACATCGCGCGTCGTCGACGCCGACGGGATCGAACCGGGCTGGATGGGGCTCGATGTCGGGCCGCGGACGTGCGCCGCCTACGCCGACGTGATCGAGCGCGCCGGCACCGTGTTCTGGAACGGCCCCGTCGGTGCCTTCGAGCTCGAGCCGTTCGCGGCCGGCACGCGCGCCGTCGCCGAGGCGATCGCGCGCAGCGCCGCGACGACGGTCGTCGGCGGCGGCGATCTCGTCGCCGCGCTCAATCGCTTTGGGCTCGCCGACCGCGTGACGCACATCTGCACGGGCGGCGGCGCCGGCCTTCAGTTCATCGAGGGTCGCGTGCTGCCGGCGTATGCGCCGCTCGTCTCCTAGCAGCGGTCGACCACGGGCAGCCAAGGGCAAGTACTTGTAACGGCCCGCCTCGAGCGGAGACGATGTCCGCGTCGATCGACCAGAGGAGGCTGCCATGCCAGGTGTGCAATCACGCGATTTCGAGTCGCCTGACGAGACGCGAACGCCGGACAAGACGAAGGTGGACATCGTGCGTATGGGCGGGGCGACGGTCGGGCGCTTTGCGTTCGATCCCGGCTGGAAGTGGTCGGACTGCATCAAGCCGGTGGCGGGCACCGACAGCTGTCAGGCGCGCCACGTCGGCGTCGTCCAGTCCGGCCGCCTCGTCGTGCAGCACGAGGATGGCACCGAGGTCGAGATCGGCCCCGGCGACGCGTACACCATCGAGCCCGGCCACGACGCGTGGGTCGTCGGCGACGAGGGCTTCGTCGGCTACGAGTTCGAGTCCAAGTCGGCGGAGGAGTACGCCAAGGGCTAGCCGAGCCGAGCCGCAGGTCGCCATCACCAGCGGGGCGAATCGCGATCGCGAACAGCGATGAGCCTCACGTCGGCGCGCTTGCCGTGGCCGGGGCGCGGGTTGTGGCCGTGCGCGACGATCCGGCGGCGCGTCTTGCGTTGATGGCGAGGGTCTTCCGCGGGCCGACGGGCGACGCGCCGCGACACCTGCCGCCCCGCCGGGCGGCGT
This sequence comes from uncultured Actinomycetes bacterium, assembly GCA_963780585.1. Lineage (GTDB taxonomy): Bacteria > Actinomycetota > Thermoleophilia > Solirubrobacterales > Solirubrobacteraceae > CADCVQ01. Next base: position 20,016 of record CAWADD010000014.1, on the reverse strand, counting down.
TGTCGCTAATGCGCTGGCAGGCTCGCCGTGGCGTGCTCAATCCGCTCGACGCGTCGCCGCCTGGCAGCGCGTGGTGGCGGGCGGTCAACGAGCGGCTGCTGCGCGACGGATGCGAGACGGTCGCGCTGCTCGCTGGGTTGGCCGGCGAGCCGTCATCGCATGCCGTGCGGCTCTGGCTGGAGTTCGCCGCGCGACCGAGCGGGCGCAACTGGTATCGAGCGCACAACGCGAGCATCGTGGCCGCCTACTTGGAGCAGCGCAGCCTCGCCGACGCGGAGGCGGCAGCGGAGCGCTTCTTCCTGAACGTCGTGCTGGCGCGAGTGCTCTACGCGCACGCACTCGGCGGGGCGCCGCGCCTGGCGCTCGGACGCTGCGCCGTGCTCGGCCGCGTGCTCGGCGACCCCCGGCTCGGGGTGGCCGGCGCCTTCCTCTCACTCCGCCACGTGCTGCCCGACCGCTATCCGCTCGCGCTCGACGTGAAGCGCTACATCGCCGACGAGCAGCGTCTTGGCCGGATGCTCGACTACGCGGTGATCGTGCCGCGGCTGCAGGGCCTGTACGCGTGGTCGGCCGACGAGCTCGGCGAGCCGCGCCTGCTCGAGCTGGTACGCGACGGCACCCCGATCTACGCCTGGCCATTCGAGCAGCGAGACGTGTGGTGCACGCCGACGATGCCGTTCGCGGGTCGTCTGGTCGAACGCGTCACGCGGGCCCGCTGAAGCCCGGCAATCGCACCCCAATCAGGCCACGTGGACGTCGACCTCGAGTTCGCCAGCCGATGCGGCGACGCTCCCGTACAGCGGACAGCGGCGGGCGACACCATCGACCAGCGCGGTCGCCTGCGCCGCGCTGACGCCCCCGATCGTGAACGTCATCCGGACGCGGTTGAACACCGTCACGTCCTCGCGCACGGGATTGCCCGGCTCCACGACGCCGTCGATCGAGACGTGCACCTTGCCGACCTCGACGCCGTCGCGCGCGGCGAGCACCTGCACGAGCTCGACCCCACACGCCGCGACGGCGGCGAGGAACGCCTCACCGGGGGTCAGCGCCTCGGCGGGACAGTCGTTCCAGGGCGGCCCGTCGATGACGAAATGCTGCTCGCGCGCGCTGCACAGCACCCGGCCGAACACGTCGGTCGAGCGCGCCTCGGCGCTGGAGTTGCGCGCGTCGGCGATCGCGGCCACTAGTGGCCGTCGGGGTGGCGCGGCGGGCGCCCGGCGTGCATCGTGTCGATGATCTTGCCATCCGGATGGCGCAGGTATGCGACGTGCGAATCGTCCTTCCAGACGGGCGACCGCAGGCCGGCGAACAGGATCAGATCGCCGCTGCGCGTGAGCTGGCTCTTGCCCGACCCGCTGTAGACGTAGGCCGTCTGGCCGGCGGCGAGCTCGCCCTTCGGAAACGTGTAGACGTGCTCGTGGCGCTGCCCGCAGCAGTCCGTCAGCTCGAGACCCGTCACGGGCACCGGATCAGCGCCGTCGTTGACGACCTCGACGTGCTCGCTGGGGGAACCGGATCCGCGCTGCACGACCGCGCAGATGTGCAGGCCCATGCCTCCGGGGCGGTCGTGATGAGCATGCAGCGGGACGTCGGTGCCAAGCCATGCTTCGGACACGCATACAGGGTATCTGGACGACCCCGCCGGCTACCCGACCGCGTCGCGGCCCGATCGTAGGAGGACCGCTGCACGGGTAGAACGGTCGCCGGCGATGCTCCCTGCTCGTGGCGTCGTTTTCGCAGTCATGCTCGTCGGATTGGTCGCGCCCGCGCCCGCGCCCGCGGCGGCGCGCGATCTCGCCCTGGCGTCGTTCGACGGTACGCCGATCGTCGCGCATTTCTTTCCTGCCGGCGGCCTGCCGCCGGGCGAGCGCCGGGCGACCGTGATCGTATGCGGCGCCTACGCCGCGCCTGGCTCGAGTGATCCCAACGACAACAGCGGCGACAGGATCGGGATCGGCAACCTTCGCGAGGCCGGATTCAACGTGCTGACGTTCGATCCGCGCGGCTTTGGCGGGTCAGGCGGCGCCACGGAGTTCGATTCACCGGACTTCGAGGCACGCGACATGCAGGCGCTGATCGACCACGTCGCGACGCTTCCCGAGGCGCTCTTGGACGCACCGGGCGACGCACGCGTCGGCGTCGTCGGCTCGAGTTACGGCGGCGGGATCCAGTATGCGACCGCGGCGATCGATCAGCGCGTCGACGCGATCGTTCCGGACATCGCATGGCACTCCCTGGTGACGAGCTTTGCCAAGGACGGCGCCTTCAAGGCCGGCTGGATGCTCGGGATCTGCGCCGGCGGCGAGATCCTTGGCGTGGGCGATGGCGTCATCGATGGTCTCAGCGGGCCGGCCGGCGTGCAGCTGGGCAGCACCGACGCGCAGCTGCGAACGCTGTGCCTCGAGGGAACCACGCTCGGGACGCTCTCGGCGACCAGCCGCCAATGGCTCGCCGACCGCGGTCCCGCCGCGCTCGTCGGCGCGATCCGCGCTCCGACGCTGATCACACAGGGAACCGTCGACACGCTCTTTCCGTTGGGTGAGGCGATCGCCAACTACGAGCAGCTGCGCGCCAACCAGGTGCCGGTGAAGATGATCTGGTACTGCGGTGGACACGGCACGTGCACGACGCCGGGGATCGACACGGCCGGGACGCTGCGCCGCGCTGGGCTCACGTGGCTACGACGCTGGCTGAACGCCGACCCGACGATCAACACCGGTCCGCGCCTGCAGTGGATCGACGACCGCGGCGTGTGGCACGCGGCCGACGACTACCCGCTCGATCGCGCCGGCGCACTGGACGCTTCTGGCGCTGGGGCGCTCACGCTCGCGCCGTCGCCGACCGCCACGCTGGGCCCGATATCGCTCGGCGCTCCCGCCCTCGACGACGTCGAGATCCCATACTCGGCGCCCGCAGCCGAGGTCGACATCGTCGGCGAGCCCACGCTCACGCTGAGCTATCGAGGCAGCGCGCTGCCCGCAGCGACGTTTCTGTACGCGCAGGTCGTCGACGGCGCGACGCAGGGTGTCGTCGGCGCGCAGGTGACACCGATCCCGGTCGTCCTCGACGGCCGGCGGCACACCGTCACACGCAAGCTCGAGACGATCGCCATCCACGGGCACCCTGCCTCCGACCTGCGCCTGCGGCTCGTGCCAAGCACGAACCTGTACGGCATGCAGCGCTCGATCGGAACCGTCGACCTGAACGCGATCGCAAGCTCGCTGCCGCTCGTCAGCGACCCCTGAGCGCGCCGCTGCGCGCGCCGCGTGCGGTGTGGCTACCCGTACCGCAAGACGCCGGCAGGCCGTCTGTGCGCGGCCGCGTGGCGCTGGAAGGCTCCGCTCAATGCATCTATTCTCGGAGGAACGACATGACATCGGTCGCCGTCGCTGACCCGGACGAGCTCAACGCTCGGCTCGCGGGAGCTGTCTTCATGCCTACCGACGCCGGCTGGGACGCCGCTCGGACGGCCTGGAACGTCGCCGTCGACCAGCGGCCCGCCGCGGTCGTCTGTCCCGTCGACGAGGACGACGTCGTCGCGGTCGTCGAGTACGCCCGTGCGACGGGCCTGCGGATCGCGCCGCAGAGCACCGGTCACAACGCCGCGCCGCTGGGCTCGCTCGAGGGCACGATCCTCGTGCGGATGTCGGCCATGCGCGGCGTCGAGATCGACGCCGAGCGGCGCATCGCCCGCGTCCGTGCCGGCGACCTGTGGCAGGACGTCATGGGGCCGGCGGCCGCCCACGGCCTGACCGCGCTCGCCGGCTCGTCGCCCGACGTCGGCATCGTCGGCTACTCGCTCGGCGGCGGCATCGGGTGGCTCGCGCGCAAGTACGGCATGCAGGCCAACAACGTCACCGCGGTCGAGCTGGTCACGGCCGCTGGCGCGCGCGTACGCGCCGACAGCAGGAACGAGGTCGACCTGTTCTGGGCGCTGCGCGGCGGCGGCGGCAACTTCGGCGTCGTCACGGCGATCGAGTTCGCGCTGTATCCGGTGACCGAGGTCTATGGCGGCGCGCTCGTCTGGGACTGGCAGCACTCCGAGCGCGTGCTTTCGCGCTGGACCGAGTGGGCCGCGACCGCGCCCGACGAGATCACGACGTCGGCGCGGATCATGCAGCTGCCGGTGCTGCCCGAGATCCCGGAGCCGATCCGCGGGCGCCAGCTCGTGATGATCGACGGTGCGTACACCGGTGACGTCGCCGACGCCGAGGCCGCGCTCGCTCCGCTACGCGAGCTGGCACCTGAGATCGACATGTTCGCGCCGATGCCGACGCCCGCCCTCGTGCACCTGCACGGCGATCCCGAGCAGCCGGTCCCCGTCGCCAGCGGCCACACGATGGTCGAGGAGCTGGGCGCCGACGGCACGGCGGCGTTCATCGCGGCGGCCGGCCCGGACTCGAACACGTCGCTGCTGTTCGCCGAGCTGCGACAGCTCGGTGGCGCGCTCGGTCGTGCCCCCGAAGGGCACGGCGCGCTCGCGAAGCTCGACGCGGAGTTCGCGGTGTTCGGCGTCGGCATCGCCGCCACGCCGGAAGCGGGCGCGGCGATTGCGGCCAGCGCTCGCGTGCTGACGGAGGCGCTGCAGCCATGGTCGACCGGCTCGCACTACCTGAACTTCTCCGAGACCCCCACCGACACCCGTACCGCATACGACGCCGAAGTCTTCGCGAAGCTGCAGGCCGTGCGCTCGCAGGTCGACCCCGACCGCCTCCTGCACGCCAACCATCAGCTGGCGTGAGTACACCGTTCCGCTGGTGTCCCCTGATTCAGTCGATGGCGGTGTCGAGCGCCCGGCGAGCTCATTCACCGATCCTGACGCGGTCGCGCGATACCGCGACGGACCGCCTCGGCAGGTACCCGGGTTCGCGGATCTCCACCGCATGATCGAGCTGCTCGTCGCGGAGCGCACGCCGGATGACGGGCGCGTGCTGGTCCTCGGCGCGGGCGGCGGGCTGGAGCTCGAACATCTCGCGGTTGCGCATCCAGGCTGGGAGTTCGACGGAGTCGACCCGTCGGCGGAGATGCTGCGCCTGGCCGAGGCCACGACGGAGCCGTTCGCTGCCCGGATCCGACTGCACGAGGGCTATGTCGACAGCGCACCGGCCGGGCCGTTCGACGCGGCCGTGTGTCTGCTGACCTTGCATTTCATTGCTGCCGCTGAGCGGCTCGACACGCTGCGGCACCTGTGTCGCCGCCTGAAACCGGGTGCGCCGCTCGTCGTCGCCCATCACAGCTTCCCGCCGCAACCGCCCGGGCGTGATGTGTGGCTGGCGCGCTACGCGGCCTATGGGGTCGGCTCGGGCTTCCCGGCCGACCGCATGGCGAAGGCGATCGATGCGATCCGCGACCGCCTGCCCGTGCTGAGTCCGGAGGACGACGAAGCGCTCATGCGCGAGGCCGGGTTCGGCGACGTGAGCCTGTTCTACGCGGGGCTCACCTTCCGCGGCTGGGTGGCCTACGCGTGACGATTGCCGCCCCCGCGCGCCGGTCTCTGCTCGCCGTCCTGGGCGGTGCCGTAGGTGGCCGACCGGCCGTACCTCAGACGGGCGTCTGCTGGTGCACGACCAGCTTCCAGTCGCCCTCCTCCTCGCGCATGTATGTGCTGCTGAATATGGCCGTGTAGACAGCCTCGTTTCGGCGGGCCGTCGCCCGGTACGCGACCACGACACCTCCAGCGCCGAGCTCGAGGACGCGCTCGTCGGACAGCTCATACGACGTCCATGGCGCGCCGCCCATCGACTCGATCACTCGGTCCCGGTCATCGATGACCATGCCACCGGGAAGCAGCATGAGGACGTCACGTGCCAGGTGGTCGGCATAGAAGCGGGTGGCAGCTTCGCCGCTGGTCGTCAACGCTTCCCAGCCGGCCCGTTCGAGCTCGAGGAGCTCGTCGCGCGTGGTCATCGAGTTGGCCGTACCCGCGCCAGCGCCAGCTCAGCAGGGCGATGCCACCTGCCCACCCCCCACAACGACGAAAGGCCCGCACAAGCAGGCCTTCCCTCGATGCGCCGACGAGGACTCGAAACTCCACGGGGGAAATCCCCCCGCAAGGCCCTCAACCTCGGCGGATCGATCCACATGCGTCCCGGACGTGACATCCGTCCGAGGCGTCGCGGGTTCTGGGACGCATGGGACGGTGTGGACGTATATGGACAAGGCAACTGTTGTCACGCGGGTGTCACGGCGATGGTGTCACGGCCCTCACGGCGCCGCGAAATCGCTGAGATAGCCCAAGAAGTCCCAGGCGGCGGCGCCGACGCAGTCCTATCGACCGCGCGAGCCCGTAGTGATTCGGTTGCCGGGACTGCCTGACGCCGGCAGCTGCGGTCAAGACAAATCGTCGGGTAGTTCGCCGTGCGCTGCGGTCAGGCGTTCCAGGTCGAGCAGGTCGGTGCCCCTGCCAGTGGCGCGCTTCATCGCAACGAGGTCAGCGAGCGAGCAGATCGGTGCCTCGACGCCGTCGATGCGCTTCACGTCCGCGCGCGCCAGCACGTCGTCGAAAGGCGCGGGGAGCAGCTGCTCGGACAGGAAGTCGACGAGGCAATGTGGGGTGCGCAGGGGCAGTACGCCGCCGGCAGTGAGCGCCGTGGTCCGTAGCGGGCTTCCGTCCGGGTTGGTTGCGTGCCAGCGCGCCACGAGCTTGTCGAGGCGCGCGAGGTTCTCGCCATCCATCGCGATCGCGGCATCGACGTCCTTGGTGGCGCGTACTGCCCCGTGACGGATGACTGCGAGTCCGCCGACGATGACGTAGCGCAGCTCGGCCTCGTTGAGATCGCGCAGCGCGGCGGCGAAGTCGTTCAACGCTGCAGCCAGAGGTCGATCGCGACCTTGCTCAGAGCGACGCCTTCGTCGAGCAGTTCCTGCGGGTCGCGCAGCGCGTCTTCGATCAGGACGTACCGTCGCCACGCCTCGTTTGCGGCCGCATGATCGCCGCGATCCTGGGCGCTGTGTGCGCTTGCGGCCGCCTGTTGCAGGCGGTGGTACTGATCGATCGCCACGCACGCGATCCTAACTCGCATAAAGCGCGCCGTTGACGAACGCGGGGAATGACCGCGGCCGGCGAGTGGAGCGCATGGCGTGTTATTCGCCGAGGACGTCGTTTGCCTGTCGTAGGGCAATCCGGGCCTCGTCGGCAAGCCGGCGTGCGACGACCGCCGCCGGCTCATCGCTGCTGAGCTCGTGGGCCTGCCCCGCCCAGAGGTTCACGACGTCGGGATCGCCGTGCTTTCGGCCTGCTTGTCGCAGCGGCGCGGTGACGTGGTGCAGTTCGGGATAGGCGCTGGGTGCTGCGTCGCCGTGCTCACGCATGAAGCGGTTGACGATCCCGCGCCCGGGCTTGCCAGTGAAGGCGCGCGTGAGCGCGGTCGGTGCGCTGCCTGCGAGCGCCGCTCTGTGCACCGCGGACGTGCCCGCCTCCGGGCAGCGCAGAAACGCGGTGCCGATCTGCGCGGCGCGCGCGCCCGCCGCCAGCACGGCAGCAACACCACGCCCGGTTGTGACCCCTCCCGCGGCGATCAACGCGACGTTCGTTTGCGCGCCGACGAGTTGCAGCAGTGCCAGCAGCCCGTAGGCCGACTCGGTGCTGTCTGAGAACGACGCGCGGTGTCCGCCCGCCTCGTAGCCCTGGACGACGAGCGCGTCGGCACCAGCATTCTCGGCCTGACGAGCCTCCGTGGGATCGGTGACCGTCACCCACACCGAGGTGCCGCGCGTGCGAAGCGTGGCGATCACATCGCTCGACGGGCAGCCGAAGACAAACGACACGACGGGAACCGCAAGCTCCGACAGCACCGCGAGCTTGGCCTGCCAGTCATCGTCATCGACGCGCGGCTCGCCGAGTTGCACCCCGGCCCGGCTAGCTTCGCGTCGCATGCGCTCGACGTAGCTCGCATAAACGGCGGGCTCAGTCGGCGCCGCCGGCGGAGTGAAGACATTGACGCCAAACGGCATCTCGCTGCGGACGCGCAACGCACGGACCTGATCGCGCAGGTCCGCAGCTGTGCGATAGCCCGCGGCCAGAAAGCCCAGACCCCCAGCGTCGCTCACCGCGACGGCCAAGTCGACCGTCGCAGGCCCACCGGCCAACGGCGCGAGGACGATCGGAATCTCCAACGTGTCAAGGATCATGAGACTCAGGTCAGACTCCCAACTCCGCAACAGCATCGTCGATCGGGCCGCCGCGACACGATGCCTACGGCAACACCCGGCGACTCGACGTCCCCGAGGTTGAGCGACCGTCGGTGATCAAGGGCCGATCCAGGCGGGCGCTGCACGTGAAGGGACGAACCACTAGCGTGGGTTCTGGCCGCGCAATAGACGCGGCTGAGTCACCGTCAGCTGGAGAGGGTTGCTTCTGAGCGCTGCCGGGGTCATGGCTCAGCGGACTCGAAGAGGCGCAGGATGCCGGTGGCGTCGAAGTTGGTCGGGTCTCCGTGGTCGCCCTGCGTTGTCGTCACCTCGACGCGCGCGCCGCGGCGACGGGCCAGCGCGGCGCATGCGTCGGTGTTTGGGCGCTTGGGGATGATGCGATCGCCGGGCGAGGCCCAGAAGCGCATCGGCAGCCCGGGCGGCGGGTTGACGGCGACGGGGCTGCGCCCGCGCGTGGCGGCCGTGGCGGGCTCTGCATCGTCCAGGCCGTGGGCGGCGCGGATGTCGCGTGGATACAGCCCGCGGTCATAGACGGAGTCCAGGTCGCAGGCGGGGAAGATGCCGGCCCAGGCCTTGACCGGGACGCGACCGAGAAGCTGCAAGCCGTTGAACCCGCCCATCGACAGCGCGAGCACGTAGACGTCGCGTAGGCCGCGCCTGCGCAGTGCGTCGATCAGCGCCAGGTAGTCGCGCTCGCTGGCTGTGTTGCCCCAATTGTCGCCGTGCGCGTCGTTGGCCGCGAGCGCGTAGCCGGCCTGCAGAAGCGTCTTGAAGATCTGCGCTTTGGCCTGGTCGCGGAAGATGTTCTCGACGGTCTCACCCGCCCCGTGTGAATACACGACGACCTTCCGGGTGCTCGCGGCCGGCGTGATGACCACGGCGGGCTGGCGATTGACCTCGAAGCGCTCGATGTCGGCCTGGTTGGCGGCGGGTGACGGCCCGCTGGGCTCGTCGCCGCAGCCCCCGAGGACGACGAGCAGCACGACGACGCTGAAGAGGACGCAGACGGCGCGGATGCCGGGAGGTTGCCAGCTTCGGGCGGCAGTCAGCGCTGGCCTGGACCTGCCTCGCGGGCGGGGAAGGCCGAAGCATCGTACGACGCGCCAAACCGACACCGGCTGCCGCGATGGAAGATGAGCGGAAGCGGCTCGCCGCGCCGAGAGAGTTTGGAAACGCGCGAATTGCGACACCCGCGGTAGGCGCTCAGCAACGCCCCGACCGGACACTCAGCGGATGGGCCGGCGGGGCGTAGTGCGTGTCAGCTTCATCGTCCACTGCGCCTGGCTGGTGTCGTGGTGATCCTGACACTGCCGGCGTCCTCCTCGCGGCTCTCCTCGACAAAGGCGTCTGGCCGCAGCTGCAAACCGTCCACCACAACGACGAAAGGCCCGCATAGCAGCCTTTCGTCATGCGCCGAATAGGACTCGAACCTCCACGGGGGAATCCCGCCACAAGGCCCTCAACCTCGGCAGATGCGTCCATATGCGTCTCAGGCGTGACATGCGTCCAGGGAGTCGCTGTTTCTCGGACGCATGCGACGTGGTGGACGCATGTCGACGAGGCAACTGTTGTCACGCGGGTGTCACGGCGGGGGTGGTGTCACGGCATAGCAGCGCCTCGGCCGAGGAGAGGGGCCGTCGGAACTGACCCGAGGCGTCCCGGTCCGGGATACGCGCTGGCGCTTCTCCTTTCACGCGAGAGCGGCGCTCGGCTCTCCAGCGTTCCCGGCTATCCCTTCGCATGGCAGCACGCGCGGGTGCCGGGGGTCCTCAGTGCAGCCGGGCGCTAGCGTGGGGGCAGCGGCTGCCGATTGCGGTCGCCCGGACGAGAGTTCGCGCCGCACCCGGTCCGACGACGGCGCGCGACATGGAGGATCACCATGGTGCAACACGAGTCGGTGGACCGGGAAGCCGCGCTGGGGCGAGTCATGCAGCAGCGAAGGGTCGGGCGGGCTCGTCCGCCGGTACTGCGCATCCTCATGGCGGCGGTTGGCCTGGTAGCCGCCATAGTCGCCGTTCCGGTTGTCGTCGTTCTCCCCGAACTTGGCGTCCCACTGCTGCTACTGGCTCTTCGTCTGCTCGCGGTGGAGTTCGACTGGGCGGCACGCAGCTACGCGTGGGTGATCTGGCGTTGGGGACAGGCGAAGGCGCGGTACGCCGGCGCCTCCGCGCCGGTACGGGCGCTTGCCGTCCTCGTTCTGCTCGCTCTTGCGGCCGGGCTGTTGTGGCTCCTCGCGCACGAATTCCTCTAGCTCCGGTTGCGCGACGGGCCAGCGGCAACCCCTACGACCGAACCGGCTCTCGCTATGGACGAGGAGCCCCGCAAACCGGCGCTACGAGAGCGCTCGAATACGCGAGAAGCGGCACTCTGGTTGAAGTGTGTCGCGGCGCGCTTATGCGCTGAGGCGTTGTACGGGCTGTCCGGTGATGTCGGCGATGAGTTCGAAGTCTTTGTCGTCGTGGAGAACGATGAGCCCTGCGACCTCGGCGATCGCTGCGATGATCAGGTCGGGCACCGACGGGGCGCGGTGTTGGCCGCGGTCGGCCAGCAGGGTCAGCACGTTGACGGCGCGATCCTCGGCGATCGGTGTGAGGTACTCGATCGGCATCGAGCTGACCGGTGGACCGCGCAGCCCGGCGTCGAGGTCGGCTGCGTCGCGGGCCGAGTAGCCGACCTCAAGCAACGTGACCGTTGCGATGCGCACGATGCCGCGCTGGATGCGCTGCGCCCAGGCTGCGGCGTCCGCGCTCGCGCCCAGTCGCGCGAGCGCCGACTTGTCGATGAGCCACTCCGTCCCCGGGTTGGGGTCGCTCACGCCCAGGCCCGGCGCATGACGTCGGGGTCGTCGAGATCGCCGAAGCGGGCGCTGAACGCCTTGAGGTCATCGACGGTTACCGGCGCTGCGGGACGAGCGGCGTCTTGATGCAGTCGGCGTCGCAGGTATTCCGTCCGCGAAAGCCCCAACCGCGCCGCGTGCGCGTCGATGCGCGCGAGATCCTCGGCGGGCACATCACGAATCAATACGTTCGGCACGCACCGCATGATATCAGCGGATATCGCGCCCGGAGGGTGAGAGTCGCGCGGTGCCGACGGCCTGGGCTGCTGAGCCGCTGTTAGGTCGTATCGCGTCGCAACCGGGCGAGCTGCCGCCGGTGTGGCCCGATGCCCATGCAGCGAGTCGTGGCCTTGCGTTGCGCCCGCTGCACCAGGCTGCTCCTGAGGCGGCCCGTCGTGATCCGCAGCTCGGCGAGCGCCTGGCTCTGGTCGACGCGTTGCGCCTCGGTGATGCTCGTACGCTCGGTGTGGCAGCCGATCTGCTGAGCAAGCGGCTGCGAGGTTCTGTGGCGTGAACGTCGAGCTGCTCGAGCTCGCCGCGGCTAGCCTCGGCGAGCTTGTTGCGGAGGTCGTGTTCGTCGGTGGCGCGACCGTCGAGCTGTGGATTACGGATCCAGGGGCCCCTCCAATGAGCCCGACGACAGACGTGGATGTGATCGTGGAGGTCGCGACCCGCGCCGCGTTCTACGACTTTGAAGGCAAGCTTCGCGCGCGCGGCTTCGCGGAGGACCGAGAGGATGGCCTCATTTGCCGCTGGCGCCACACCACGTCCGGACTCATCCTCGACGCGATGCCGGCGCGCGGCGCCATCCTGGGATTCGAGAACCGTTGGCAGGCCGAGGCGTTACCGCACGCCATCGAGCGCGAGCTTCCCTCGGGCAACACGATCCGCGCAGTCTCGCCTCCATACCTGATCGCCACGAAGCTCGAGGCATTCAGGGGCCGCGGACGCGGGGACTTCCTCGGCAGTCGCGACTTCTCTGATGTCGTGGCGCTTCTCGACGGCCGCGTGGAGCTGGGAGGCGAGGTGGCCGCCCGCGCTTCGGACATCCCGCAAGCTATCTCTCGAACGAGGCCGCCGACTCTCGACGCGCCACGGCTACTCCACGGGCCTCGTCGGAACGATGCGTCCCGACGCAGCAAGCCAACAGCGCATCGACGACGTCATCCTGCCAGCCCTGCGCACGATCGCCGACCAGGCGCAGCGCACATGATCGGACCGATCCGGCTCACGCCAGGCAAGCGCGACGACGTCGTATAAAGCTGAGGCGGAGTGGTTCAACGCATCGACGCGACAGCCGCGTGCCAGCCAATCTGAGAAAAGGAGCAGCCCTGGCGAAGGTCCGCAAACGATCAACTGTTGTCACGAAGGTGTCACGGCGGCCCGGTCGCCGCAGTTGCCGCACTCGCCTGCTCAACGACGAAAGGCCCGCGACAGCAGGCCTTCCCTCGATGCGCCGAAGAGGACTCGAACCTCCACGGGGGAATCCCCCCACAAGGCCCTCAACCTTGCGCGTCTACCAATTCCGCCACCGGCGCAGGGCGGGGGCAAGTATAGGCCGCGGCGGATCCGCACTTGACTTCCGTCCGACCGCCTGTCTAGCTTGTACGAACAGATGTTCGCCCCGCTCGACAGCCTCACGTCCTCCAAGGAGCCCGCGTCATGGATCTCGATCTGACGAAGCGCCAGCAGGAGATCTTCGACTTCATCAAGCGCCACTCGGCGAAGTACGGCTACCCGCCGACCGTGCGCGACATCGGCAAGGCCGTCGGGCTCGCGTCGTCGTCGACCGTGCATGCACACCTCGCCAACCTCGAGAAGCTCGGCCTGCTGCGCCGCGACCCGTCGAAGCCGCGCGCGATCGAGCTGCTTGACCGCGCGGTCGAGCAGGTCAAGGCCATCGTGCGCCCGGACGGGCTGCCCCTCGTCGGTCAGGTGGCGGCGGGCTCGCCCGTGCTCGCGGAGGAGAACATCGAGGAGTACGTCTCGGTTCCGTCGCTCGCCGGGGGCGATCAGGGCGAGTACGTGCTGCGCGTGCGCGGCGAGTCGATGATCGACGCCGGCATACTGCCCGACGACTACGTCGTGGTGCGGCCCCAGGACAGCGCCGAGGACGGTGAGATCGTCGTCGCGCTCGTCGGCGAGGAGGCGACCGTCAAGCGCTTCTTCCGGGAGGCCGACCACATTCGCCTGCAGCCCGAGAACACGACGATGGAGCCGATCCGCTCGCGCGACGTGCGCGTGCTCGGTCGCGTCGTCGGCCTCTTCAGGAGCGTGCCGTGATGCTCACGATCGAGCGCGAGCGGACGCTCGTCTTGCTGCCTTCCCCGCGCGAGGGCCGGACGCTGGAGGACGTGCTCTCCGGCGCCTGGGAGGACCTCACCGCGCACCGCACCGCGACGTGCCCGATCTGCACCGGGGCGATGGAGCCCCGCTTCGGATCCGGGCCGTCGGCGGTCGGGGGACGTTGTGGTTCGTGCCGCAGCGAGCTGCTCTGACGGGTAACGGCCTGGGACGATCACGGCATGTCACACAAGGCGATCGGTAAGGCGCTGACCCGCGCCTTCGACCGTGCCGACACAAGCACGACGCCGGCCGCCGACGCCCGCATCGTGATCTTCTCGGATCATCACAAGGGGGCGCGCGACGGGGCGGACGACTTCGAACGCTGTGAGCCCGCCTACTGCGCCGCCCTCGCCTGGTACCTCGAGCGGGGCTATGCGCTGTACGTGCTCGGCGATGCGGAGGAGCTGTGGGAGAACGACCCCGAGCCGGTGTTGGGCGCCACCGGCTACCCCGAGGTGCTGCAGCTGGAGGCGAAGTTCCACGAGCAGGGTCGCTACGAGCGCTTCTTCGGAAACCATGACGATCTGTGGTCGCACAAGGGCGGCGTGGAGAAGCACCTTCACCGGTTCTTCCCTGGCCTCTCGGTTCATGAGGCGCTGAAGCTGACGCTCACGAGGCCCGGCGCAGCCGACGGCCTGCTCGTGCTCATGCACGGCCATCAGGGCACATCCGACAGCGACCGCTGGCACTTCGTGGCGCGGTTGTTCGTTCGCTACGTGTGGCGCCCGCTCCAGCGCAAGTCCGGCTACACCGGGGTCACGCCGGCGAAGGACTATGCGCTGCGGGCGGACCACGACCGCGCGATGTCGGCCTGGTGCGGAAGGCATCCCGACAAGCCGGTCCTGATCACCGGGCACACGCACCGTCCGGTCTTCTGGGACAGTACGCCGTCGCCGCCGGCACCCGTTCTTGCCGCGACCGGAGACGACGCCCACGCGCGCGCCGATCGCGAGTTCGAGCTCGCCCGCGAGCGCAATCGCCCGATGGTCTACAAGCTGCCCACGCCGTGCTACTTCAACACGGGCTGCTGTTGCTTCGGCGACGGGGACGTGACCGGACTCGAGATCGCCGACGGCGAGATCCGCCTCGTCCGCTGGCCACAGGACGACGGAACGCCGCGGCGCAAGGTGCTAGCCGTCCTCGCACGCTCGACTCCCTGCTCGACGCGCCGTGGCGGGGCGCGCGGCGGCGCCGGTCACCGGCGACGAGGGACGGGTCTGAGCTGCGGCGGTAGGCGGTAACCGCTCAGCGCAGGATCTGCGCGAGAACCTCGTCGTCGTCGGGACGCTCGCGCGGCTCGGGCGGTGGCGGCGGTGGCGTGTCCTCGGCGACGACGTTCGTCTTGGCGGCCATGTCGCCGAGACGTTGGCGGCGTTCGCCGGTCGCGTAGACCGTGATCGCGCCGACGATGTAGAGCCCGGGCAGCCAGTCGACGAAGCGCACGACGTTACGGATCAGCGCCGGTCCGGCGGTGAGCTTGGCGCCACCGGGGCCGACGACGCGCAGCTTCATGACGCGCTTGCCGACCGTCTGCGCCCAGACGAGCTCGGTGCCGAAGTAGTAGGCGAACGCGAGCACGAAGAAGACCGCTCGCGGGCTGCCTTCCGTCTCGGCCCAGATCGAGCGGCTGGCGCCTTCCTCGTCGCCGAGCGTCTTGGCGACGACGACGAGCAGGATCAGGATGGCGGCGGCGTCGATCGCTGCCGCGGCAATCCGTCGGCCGAGGACGTCTCCCATCTGCGGGACCCTATCGTCTAGGCTGGAAGGGCAGGCCAGGCAGTCGCGGAGGTTCGCCCTTCGAGGAAAGTCCGGACATCACAGGGCAGGGTGGTTGGGAACCCGACCCGGGGAAACCCGCGGGAAAGTGCCACAGAAACACACCGCCGATGGCGCGCCAGCACGTGCGGCGCGCACAGGCAAGGGTGAAAAGGTGCGGTAAGAGCGCACCGGCGCCGTGGCGACACGGCGGCCAGGCAAACCCCACCCGATGCAAGGCCAAGCCGGACCGTTTGCAGGTTGCCCGCCGAGGTCCAGGTCGGCCGCATAGATGGATGGCTGCTCAACGACAGAATCCGGCTTACCGGTCTGCTAAGGGAAAGCCCCGCTCCGGCGGGGCTTTCCTATGCCGCCCGGCCTCGTCGCAGTTCCCACAGCCGTGCCGTGATGGGCGATGATGCGCGCATGCGGATGCGCCAGGGGGCGAAGCTGCTCGAGCGCGAGTCGGAGATCGAGCGGCTGCGGGGGGTCGTGAGGCGGTCGGCGGCGGGCGCGGGATCGGTTGTGCTCGTCGAGGGCGAGGCCGGGATTGGGAAAACCGCGCTGCTCGCGCAGGCTTGCCGGTTCGCGGAGAAGCAGGGATTCGAGGTGCTGACAGCGCGTGGCGGGGCTCTGGAGCGCGAGCTCGCCTACGGCGTCGTGCGCCAGCTACTGGAGGCGCGGGTAGTGCGGGCGGCGCCGAGCGAGCGTCGACGGCTGCTGGCCGGCGCGGCCGCGCTCGCTGAGCCGGTCGTCGTCGGCGGCGTCGGGCGGGCGGCGTCGGGCCCGAATGCGGAGTTCGGGATCCAGCACGGTCTGTATTGGTTGACCGACAGCCTCGCGTCGAAGTCGCCGCTGGCGCTCATGATCGACGACGCACATTGGGCCGATTCCGCGTCCTTGCGTTTCGTTGTGTACCTCGCGCGACGGCTGGAAGAGGTTCCACTCGCGGTGTTGATCGGCTGGCGGACCGGTGAGCCGGGCGCGCCGGAGCAGCTACTGGACGCGCTGCGTGACGAGCCGGTCACCGAAACACTGCGACCGGCCCCGCTGAGCGCACAGTCGGCGGATGCCATGGTCGGCGAGCGTGTCGGCGCACGCGCTGAGGCGGGCTTCGGCGCGGCGTGCCATGCGATGACGGGTGGGAATCCGTTTCTGCTGAGCGAGGTGTTCAACGCGGTCGCCCAGGGCATGCTGCCGCCGACGGTTCAGGCCGCGGGGCGGCTGGGCTCGCTGACTGCGGCAGAGGCGGTGTCACGCGGTCTGCTGCTGCGGATGTCGCGCATCTCGCAGTCGGCCGTCGCGTTGGCTGACGCGGTGGCCGTGCTCGACGTCGACAGTGAGCTCGACCACGCTGCGGCGCTCGCAGGGGTCAGCCGCGAGGATGCGGTCGTGGCGGCGGGCCGGCTCGCGCGCGCCGCGATCTTCGATTCCGGCGCGCAGTTGCGCTTCGCGCACCCGATCCTGCGCGGCTCGGTCTACGGTGCGCTCGAGGCAGGACGGCGCGAGGTGCTGCATGTCCGCGCCGCGGAGCTGCTCGCGGAGGCGGGTGCGATCGACCGCGCGGCGGCGCATCTGCTCGCAACGACGTCCCGGACGCCACCCGGCGACGGCCGCTCTGCTCAGCCTGGCCGGCCGGGCCGCGGTCGAGCGCGGCGCGGTCGAAGCCGCGCTCACGCTCCTCGAGCGCGCGCTCGTCGAGAGCGCTCCGCAGGAGCGTGGCTCGGTGCTGCTGCTGCTCGGTCGCGCCGAGCAGCTCGCCGGGCGCGAGTCCGCATCGGATCGACTGCGCCAGGCACTCGAGGCGGCCGGCGACGCAGCGACGCGATGGGACGCGGCGCGGCGACTCGCTCGCGACTTGCTCTGGCGCCAGCGGATCGACGAGGCGGCCCGCGTGCTGGAGCCGGTCATCGAGCAGCAGCGTGCGTGCGACCCGCAGGCGGCGCTCATCTTGGAGGCCGACCGGGCCAACTTCCTGCTCATGTCGGATGACCACGCACCGGCCGCCGGGAGACATGTGGAGCGGGTCGCAGCGGATTGTGCCGGGACCGGAACGGGCGAGCTGATGGTGCGCGTCGCCGCGGCGTATCGCCGCGCGCTCGCCACCGCGACGACCGCCGACGAGACCGTCGAGCTGCTGTCGGACACTCTGGACTGCGACGAAGGGTTCGTCCTGCTCCTGGCAGAGTCGCCCACGGTCTTCTGGGCCTGCGCCGCGCTCCAGTGGGCCGGCCGGCTGGAGGAGGCCCGCCGGCTCGCGACGGCCGCGCTCGAGTTTGCCCGCAGTACTGGCGGCGTCACCTACGTCAGCTCCGCGGCCGGCTGGAGAGCCCTGGCGTCGACACAGCTCGGACACCTGGCGGACGCGGAGACCGACGTCAGGGAGGCGCTTGACGCGAGTCGCTGGTTCCCACTCGGGATTCCTGGCCTCGTCGGGTTGCTGATCGACCTGCTCCGCCTGCGGGGCCACGTCGAAGAGGCCGAAGCGGCGCTCGTCGAGTTCGGCTTGGAGGCGGGTCACGAAACGCGCACGGTCACGTCACTGCTGCTGATCGCGCCGCGTGCTCGCCTGAGAACGGCGCAGGGCCGTGGCGACGACGCCGCCCGCGACGCCGCGGCCATCCTGGACGGTGAGTGCGCCCGCGGTGGCACCACACCCGGAACGCTGTCGACCGTCGCGCGTGCTCTCGCGGCGGCTGGGGACGCTGACGGTGCGCTCGACGTCGCGCGCCGTGAGGTCGAGATCTGCGGGCGCTGGGGCGTGCGGGGGTTGTACGGCCGAGCGCTGACGACGCTCGGCACGCTGACGGGCGGCGTCGAGGGTCTGGAGCTGCTCGAGCGGGGCGCCCGGACGCTCGAGGGTTCGCTCTACCGAATCGACCGCGCTGAGAACCTGATCGAGCTCGGGGCAGCGTTGCGGCGCGCGAACCATCGCCAGGACGCGCGTGAGCCGCTGTCGGCCGGCATGGCGCTCGCCCACCGCTGCGGCGCCAGCGCGATCGTCGAACGGGCGCGCGAGGAGCTGCTGGCGACCGGCGCTCGGCCGCGTCGGCTCGTGCTGTCGGGCGCCGAGGCGCTGACCGCGTCGGAGCGCCGCGTCGCGCGGATGGCCGCCTCCGGGATGACCAATCGCGAGATCGCCCAGGCGCTGTTCGTCACCCGCAGCACCGTCGAGACGCACCTCAGCCACGTCTACCAGAAGCTCGACATCTCCTCGCGCGAGCGCATCGGCGCCGCCCTGGCGCCCGGTACGACCGAGCAACCGCTCGCCGTGCCCGGCTGAGCACGGCGGTCAGCCCTCCAGCAGCCGCGCGCAGTGCTCGCGGCGGTCTGCCGCGGCCGAGTCAACGACGATCTTGCCGCCGCGCGGGATGCACTGGCCACGGGGAGCGGGGATGTGTCGCTCCACCCACTTGACGAGCCGATCGAACGCGGCCTGCGCGTGGGGCTGGACCAACTCGAGCTGCGGGAAGCCGCCGCTGGACTGCTTGTGGCGGTCGATGTGGTTTCCGTTCTGCACCTCGTACAGCCGGTGCCGCCCAGCCCGGCCCGCGCGGGCGACCAGCTTGCGGTAGGCGCGCATGTCGGTCTTCATCAGCGACAGCGCGTCCATCGTCCCGCCGATGCTGATCAGCTTGCGGCGCAGCGCGCCCGTGGTCAGGACGCCGCCGGCGCGGGCGGTCACGGCACCACCGGCATCGCGTGCGTCGTAGTCATAGTCGGCAAGCGCCCCGTTGTAGCCGGGATCGAGCTCCTTCTGCAGCATGCAGGCGAACAGCTGCCAGAAGGTGTTGGCCTGCGTCTCGTAGTAGGAGCCGGTCAGCGGGCTGGCGGTGTTCTCCGGCGTCGCGCCGACGATCATGTCCGGGCCGAAGCCGTAGTCCACCAGCGCTCGGTGCGCGGGCGACTCGCGGTCGAACATCGATGCTCGGTAGGCGGGCCAGTAGCGCAGCGCGGTGACGAAGTCGCGCAGCGCGTTGCGTTGGGCGGTGAACGTGACGCCCTCCCAGTCGATGCCGCCGGAGAAGTCCCTGGGATGGCGCTCGAGGAGATGGCGCACCGTAAGCCCGCCGGCCGAAATCCCGACGAGGTAGTTGCGGCGCGCACCACGCCCGTAGCGGGCCGCGATCGCGCGCCGGGCCAGGCGAGCTGCCTGAACCGTCCGGCGCGACCATTCGGCGAGGGTGTTGTCGGCGTCGAACAGGTACGGGCGCACGTAGAGCGCGGACTGCGTGCCACCGGGTGCCGAGAGCGCGCAGCCCTCCGGGTCCAGCGGCGTCGTGAGGCGGACGTTGAGCAAGCCCTTGTTGGAGGCGACATAGGCGTACCCGCGCTGGACGAAGTAGTCGCTCCACGTGTAGTCGAGCCCGTACTCGCTGCGCACCGACGACGGCACGCCGGTGACCAACCGCCCGTTCCAGTCGGCGGGCAGCCGCAATACGAACCGCGCCTGCGAGTCGCCGGCGAAGGTGCCCGCGACCTGCAGCCCGGGCACGGCGCGGGCGATCGGCGTGCGGTACGGAGCGTCCGGTGACAGGGCTTGGCGGTCCGTCCGGGGCGTGAAAGCGAAGCGCGGCAGCTCCGGTAGCGAATTGTCCTCTGGCGTCGTGGCCGGGTTGTTCGTCGTCAGGTCCGCGCTCTCGACGCACGTGACCGCTTCGTCTGCCGCGCCGATCGCGGCGACCACGTCAGCACAGCGTGGCTGCGCCGCTTCGGCCGCTTGCGTTACCGATGCCAGGGCCAGGCTGGCCAGTGTCCCTACAAGAACCGTCGTACGACTGCGCGACATGATCCCAGTCCCCCGTGGTCGCTTACCGAACGGAGCGTGCTGAAGACAGGGCGGCTTCGCGTCAGGGGGGCATGATGATTTTTCGCGACGACCTCTGCTACTCGTGGGGCGCCCGCGCTTGCGCCCGCCACGAATC
>CAWADD010000013.1:0-189474 GCA_963780585.1 uncultured Actinomycetes bacterium | reverse complement strand
ATCACGAGCTATCGCGACGGGCCGCTGCTCGTGCGCGGGCCGTTCCGGCTCGAGGATCAGGACGGCAACCCGATCGACGCTCCCGGAGCGGGCACGATCGCGCTGTGCCGCTGCGGCAAGTCGCGCATGCGCCCGTTCTGCGACGGCTCGCACAAGATCGTGCGGTTTCGCGCGCCGAGCGGCGCGGAATCAGGGCGCGGCTGAGGGCGTCCCGGCCGGCAGCTCGCTGCGCAGCGAGCTGAGGCCGTCCTGCCAGGCGCCCAGCAACTGCCGCGCCATGCGGGCGTCGAGCGCGGCCAGCGCGGCCGCGCCCCACAGGATGTCGCGGGCGAGCGCCGGCTGCTGGCGCGCGAGGCCGCCCGCCAGGTCGACCGCGGCGATGTTCTCGTGGATCGCGTCGGCGGTCACGTGCTCGTCGAAGAACGCCGTCGCGACCTCGCCGTAGCCAAGCCGCCGCAGCCCGTCGGCATAGCGGCGGTTGGGCAGCGAGGACTCCATCTCGAAGAGCGCGAGGTGACCGACGATCGCGCCGCGCCAGCGCCGGTGCAGCCCGAACAGCGACATCAGGTTGACGGTCGCGAGCGTGCTGCCGGGCAAGCGGTCGACGTAGGCGCCGTAGCGGGCGTCGAGGCCGAGCGCGTCCATCGTGTCGGCGAACAGCTCGGCGTGGATCCGCGCCGGGTCGCCGTTTCCGTACTCGTCAGCCTGGATCTGCACGAGCGCGGCCTTCGGCCCGCCGTGCAGGCGCGGCAGCGCCCAGGAGTGCGGGTCGGCCTCCTTGAGCTGGTACGCCGAGCGGTGGACGACGAACTCGAGCAGCTGCTCGACCGTTGCCTCACGCTCGATGTAGCGCGACAGCGACGGTCCGTCGTCGCCGGCGGCGACCGCGCGCAGCGCGAGGTCGATCTCCTCCGGCGCCGCGGGCATAGGCGGCTGCGCAATCGTTGCGGCGAGCGCGGCCTCGAAGCAGGCCTCGAGCTCGCGCCGCAGCGCGAGCAGCGACGGCTCCCACTCCCATTCGTCGGCGACGCCGGGCAGGCCGCGGTAGTGCAGCTCGTAGCAGCAGTACAGCGCGAGCTGGAGATCCTCGTCGGCGAGCGGATCGGCCGGCGTCGCAAGCGCGGGCGCGATCAGCGGGTGGACCGGCCGCACGAGCGCGGCCAGCAACGCCTCGCTGATCTCGCCGCGGGGTCGGGGGAGCACGAGCACGAACGCCTCATACCCCTCGTGCGAAAACCGTGAACTGGGCGTCTTCGGCGGGTACTCGGGCGGCAGATCGACGAAAGGAGCGCCATGCCACCCGCCGGCGTCAGGAAGGGCACCAAGCGCGCCCGTCAGTACGAGCACATCAAGCAGAGCGAGCGCGAGCAGGGCGCGTCGGAGGGCCGCGCGAAGGAGATCGCGGCACGCACGGTCAACAAGGAGCGCGCGCGCTCCGGCGAGTCGCGCACGAGCTCGCGCAGCTCGACGAACGACATCTCCTCCGGTCGTCGCGGCGGCCTGCGCTCGGGAACCAGCCGCACGAAGGGCCGCACCCGCGACCAGCTCTACAACGAGGCCAAGCGGCTGGGCATCGACGGCCGCTCGAAGATGAACAAGCAGCAGCTCCAGCGGGCGGTCGACCGCAAGAAGTAGGCTTTCGCGCAGTCCGAGACCAGGGGGGCTGGCGACAGGCCGGCTGAGATAGCGCCCATGCTGCGGCGCTGACCCTTCGAACCTGTGGGGTAATGCCCGCGGAGGGAGCGATGCTGACGCGTATGAGGGCGCCCCACGAGGCGCCACCGGAGGTGGAGACCGGGCTCGGCTCGGTGTCGCTCGTCGACGTCGTCAAGGCGTTCGCGGCACCCCGTCGCGGCGCCGCGCCCGTCGTCGCGCTCGACCGCCTCAGCCTCGACGCGCGCCCGGGTGAGATCGTCGCCGTCGTCGGGCCGAGCGGCTGCGGCAAGACGACGCTGCTGGAGCTCGTCTGCGGGCTGATCACGCCCGACGAGGGCTCCGTGCGAGCGGCGCCCGCAGCGCTGATGGCGCAGCGCGACCTGCTGCTGCCCTGGCGCAGCGCGGCCGACAACGCGGCGCTCGCGATGCACGTCGCGGGGATCGACCGCGCGACGGCGCGCGAGCGCGCGGGCGCGCTGCTGCGCGACTTCGGCCTCGCCGGCTTCGAGCGCGCGCGGCCGCACGAGCTGTCTGGCGGCATGCGCCAGCGCGTCGCGTTCGCGCGCACGCTGCTGTCGGGCCGGACGGTGCTCTGCCTCGACGAGCCGTTCGCCTCGCTCGACGCGCTCACGCGCCAGGACATGCAGGACTGGCTCGCCGGCACGCTCGCGGTCGCGCCGCGCACGGTCGTGCTCGTGACGCACGACGTCGAGGAGGCGATCGTGCTCGCCGATCGCGTGCTCGTGCTGTCGCCGCGCCCCGGGCGCGTCGTCGCCACGCTCGACGTCGCGCTGGCGCGACCGCGCAGCCGCACCGATCCGCGGCTCGTGGCACTGCGCGAGCGCGCGCTCGAGGAGCTGCGCCGATGATCGCGGCGCTGCTGCTGCTCGCGCTGCTCGGCGGCTGGGAGGCCTACGCGCGGCTCAGCGGGATCGACGAGTTCGTGCTGCCGGCGCCGACCGCGATCGGAGCAGCGCTGTACGACGACCGCGCGCTGCTGTGGAGCAACTTCACGGTCACCGCGGGGGAGATCGGGCTCGGCATGCTCGTCGCGCTCGTGCTGGGGCTCGGCTGCGCGGTCGCGATCCACTTCAGCGCGGCCCTGCGGCGCGCGCTCTACCCGCTGCTGATCGGCTCGCAGACGATCCCGATCGTGCTCGTGGCGCCGCTGCTCGTCGCCTGGTGGGGCTTCGGCCTGACGCCGAAGCTCGCGATCGTCGCGCTGGTCTGCTTCTTCCCGATCGTCGTGCCGACGCTCGACGCGCTCGATCGCGTCGATCGCGACCTGCGCAAGCTCATGCGCACGTTCGGCGCCTCGCGCTGGCAGACGTTCACGATGGTCGAGGCGCCGGCGGCGATGCCCGGCGTGCTGACCGGCGCGAAGCTCAGCGTCGCGATCGCCGCGATCGCCGCCACGCTCGCCGAGCTGGCGGGCTCCGACGCCGGACTCGGCAACCTCATGCTGAAGGCGATTCCGCAGTTCGAGACGGCGCGCGCGTTCGCGGCCGTGCTGATCCTGTCCGCCTTCTCCGTCGCGCTGTTCGGACTGCTCGCGCTCGCCGAGCGCCGCCTGCTGCCGTGGGCCCACCAACCGAGAGGAACCGCCCCGTGATCCGCCGTCGTCGCCTCGTCCCCGCCCTGCTCGCCGCGCTGCTGGCGCTCGGCCTCGTCGCCTGCGGCGAGAAGGAGGACACGACGGGGAGCGCCGTCCCCGAGCGGGTCGACCTCGTCCTCGACTACCTGCCGAACGCCGACCACGCCGGCATCTACGCGGCGATCGACGGCGACGATTTCAAGGCGGCGGCGCTCGACGTCAAGCCGCGCACGCCGTCGGACCCGTCGGCGCCGCTGAAGCTGCTGGCCGCAGGCAAGGCCGACCTCGCGATCTCCTACGAGCCCGAGCTGCTGCTCGCACGCGCGCAAGGCGCCAAGCTCGTCTCGATCGGCGCGCTCGTCCAGAAGCCGCTGACCTCGCTCATCTCGCTCGGCGCCGACGCGATTCGCCGGCCGGCGCAGCTCGAGGGCAAGAAGGTCGGCACCGCCGGCATCCCCTACCAGGACGCCTATCTGAAGACGATCCTCGAGCAGGCCGGCGCCGATCCCGCGCGCGTGAAGTCGATCAACGTCGGCTTCAACCTCGTGCCCACGCTGCTGACGAAGCGCACCGACGCGGTCCTGGGGATGTTCTGGAACGTCGAGGGCGTCGAGCTCAAGCGGCGCGACAGACGGCCCGTGATCCTGCGCATGGACGCCCTCGGCGTGCCGACGTACAACGAGCTGATCATCGTCGCGCGCGAGGCCGACGTGCGGGCGCGCGGGGCGCTGCTGCGGCGCTTCATGCGCGCGCTCGGGCGCGGGCACGAGCGCCTGCGCGAGGACCCCGGCAGCGGCGTCGACGCGCTCGTGAAGGCGAACCCGGACCTCGACGCCAAGCTGCAGGCCGCCCAGGTCAAGGCAACGCTGCCGGTCTTCTTCCCCTCCGACCGGGCACGCCCGTTCGGCTTTCAGGAGCCCGCCGAATGGCAGCGCTACACGCGCTGGATGGCCGACAACAAGCTGATCGCCAACCCGCAGGTCGGCCAGCGGGCGTTCACGAACGAGTTCCTGCCGGGCGAGGGAATCTAGCCTGACGACGCTTCGCACCGTCTCGCTCGCGCAGGCCCGCCGGCTGGCGCTGCACGCGCAGGGGCTCGCCGGCGCGCGACCGCCCGGTGGCCGTGGGCCGGCCGCCGTGGCGGCCATCACGCAGCGGATCGGCTGCCTTCAGCTCGACCCCGTCAGCGCGGTCGCGCGCAGCCCGCTGCTCGTACTGTTCGCGCGCCTCGGCCCGCTGCGCGACGCGGCGCTCGAGCGTGCCGCCTACGAGCAGCATGCGCTGTTCGACGCCTGGGCGCACGAGGCCTCGCTCGTCGCGACCGCCGACCTGCCGCTGCATCGCTGGGCGATGCGCACGTGGCTGGCGTCGCCGACGACGCGGGCCGAGCGCGCGCGTGCGTTCCTGCAGGCGAACGCCGGCTTCGCCGAAGAGCTCGTCGATGAGCTGCGCGCGCGCGGACCGCTGCGGGCGCGCGAGCTCGAGGACCGCTCGGCCGAGCCGTGGCGTCACGGCTGGTGGACCGACGAGGTCTCCGGTCGCCAGACGCTCGCGCGGCTGCTCGACCTGCTGTGGATCACGGGCCGCGTCGGCGTCGCGCAGCGGATCGGCGGCGAGCGCGTGTGGGACGTCTTCGAGCGCTGTCTGCCCGCGGGCGCCGAGGCGGCCGCGGCGGCGGCCGATCTCGACGACGCGGCCGCCGAGCGCGAGGCGGCGCTGCGCGCGACGCGGATGCTCGGCGTCGCCCGCGCCGGCCACGTGCGCGCGCATTTCCTGCGCCGCCGCTACCGGCGCCTGCCGGCGACGCTGGCCGAGCTCGTCGCCGCCGGCCGCCTCGAGACCGTGACCGTCGCCGGCCTGCGCGGCGAGTGGCTGGCGGCGCCCGAGGACCTCGAACGCCTCCCGCAGCTCGTGCCGGCCGCGCGCACGAGCGCGCTGTCGCCGTTCGACAACCTGCTCTGCGACCGCGCGCGGACCGCCGAGCTGTTCGGCTTCGATCACCGCCTCGAGATCTACGTCCCGCCGGCGCAGCGGCGCTGGGGCTACTACGTGCTGCCGATCCTCCATCGCGAGCGGCTCGTCGCGCGCGCCGACCTCGCGCTCGACCGCAACGCCGGCCTGCTGCGCGTGCTCGCGCTCCATCACGAGGCCGGGCTGCGCCGCACGCCGGCACTCGAACGAGCGATCGCACGGGCGCTCGAGCGCCTCGCGGCCTGGCGCGGGGCGAACGGCGTGGCGGGACCGCCCGCCGGCCCGTAGGCCCGCTCGCACAACCGTCCAGCGCCCGTGCAGCTTCTCGGTCGCGGCACCGTTGCAGCCGCATGATCCGCTCTCTCGCGCTCGCCTCGTTCACCGCCCTCGCGATCACCGCCGCGCCCGCCGCGGCCGCCGTCGCGCCCGGCCACGTCGCCTTCTCCGTCGCGACGAAGATCCCCGAGTCCAACGTCGACGCGGGCGGCGCCGCCGCCGCTGTTGCGCTGCCGGACGGTGGCGCGGTCATGCTGGCCTACGACCGCACGTCGCGCGACGTCACGGTCGTCGAACGCGCGTTGATGGTGCGCTCGAGCCGTCGTTCGGCCGTGGCGGGATCGCGCGAGTCGCGCTCCCGGCCGACGTCAGCAGCCTGGCGCAGATCCTGCGCCAGCCCGATGGCCGGCTGATCGTCGTCGGCGCCTCCCGGCCGGCGCAGATCGAGCTCCCGAACCTCGTGATCGCACGCCTGACCGCCGACGGGGCGCTCGACCCGAGCTTCGGCAACGCCGGGGTGGTCGTGACCGGCGTCCAGGGCAGCTGCGCCGGATGCGCGCCGGTCGCGCTCGCGCCCGATGGCTCGCTCGTCCTGACCGGCCACACCGGCAAGCTCTCGCCAACACCGACGCCGATCCCGGCCGCGAGCGGTTCGTTGCAATGGGTGGTCGCGAAGCTGACCCCGAGCGGAGCGCCGGACGCGACGTTCGGCGTGCGGAACATCGGTGCCGCCGGTATCAGCTCCGGCGGCTACGGCACGGTCGTGCGGCCGGACGGCCGGATCGTCGTCCTCGGCATCGAGGGCAACGTCGCCAAGCTCGCCGGCCTGACCGCCTCCGGCGATCCGGATCCGGCGTTCAACGCGGGTCAGCCGGCGACGCTGCCGACGAATGGCTTCCAGCTCGTCCTCCAAGCCAGCGGCGCCGTCGACGTGGCCGGTTGCGACCGCGTCGTGCGCATCACCGCCGCCGGCAAGCTCGACCCCGCCTACGGCGCCGGCGGGGCCGTCGCGTTCAGCGGGTTCAGTTCGAGCTATGGTCCGCCCTCGCTGCTCGCGACCCCCGACGGCGCCACCATCCTCTATGGCCAGACGATGTTCGAGCCGACGCCGGCCGCCCAGCCCCGGCTGCACCTCCAGCGGATCACGCCGCTCGGCGCGCTCGGCGCGGCAAGCGGCCTGACCCCCGCGTTCGGCGGCGGCCTCGCGAGCGGCCGTGCGCGCACGACCGGCAGCCTCGAGCAGAACGCCTTCCGCGGCGCGCTCGTGCCGCGCGCCAACGGGTCGTATCTCGCGGTCGGCGGCCTGAGCGTCGTGCGCTACACCGGCGAGGGCGAGGGCTTCAGCGCCGGCTACGTCGCCGTCGCGGCCTACACCCCGCTGCTCGAGCTCGATCGGTCGTTCGGCGGCCCGCAGCAGCCGGCCAGCGCGCGCGTTCGC
Source organism: uncultured Actinomycetes bacterium (assembly GCA_963780585.1). GTDB lineage: Bacteria > Actinomycetota > Thermoleophilia > Solirubrobacterales > Solirubrobacteraceae > CADCVQ01. The sequence continues at coordinate 182,539 of CAWADD010000013.1, read as the reverse complement.
CTGCCGCGCCAGCGCGCTCGCTCGGTCGCCGAGCTGGACCGTGTCCTAGCGCGCGTCACGACCTCCGGGCCCGGCCTCGTCCGGCTGCGCGTGCGCGATGGTCGCAACCGCGTGCTCGCCCAGTACGTCGCCCCGGCCTTCGCGGCCGGCACGGCGACGATGCGGATCCCGCTGACCGCCACCGGCCGCCGCGTCATGCGTCGCGGCCACAGCGTCCGCGTACGCGTCGGCCACGACTTCCGCGACATCCTCACGGCGCGCGCCAGCGGCACCGCGACGACGCGGCTGCGGTAGCGCGTAGGGGCAGTGGTGAGACGTCCTGGCCGTCTGTAGGGCGGCCAGGACGTCGCGCCATGCGTTCGCAGAGGGTCAGGCCGCCGCGGACGCGAGCGCCGCCGCAGGCGCGCCGAACGCATGCGCGCCGGCCAGGCCGCGCCACTCGCCGAAGCGCGCGAACAGCGCCCGCACGTCGGCCTCCTCGGCGCGCGCGGCCGGATTGCCGCCGCTGCGCGCGGCGCCCAGCAGCTTGAGGTAGCCGAGGTCGCCGGCCGGCAGCACGTCGTAGCGACCCTGGCCATGCAGCGCGAACGTCTCGACCGTCCAGCGGCCGATCGTCGGGATCGCCAGCAGGCGGCGCCAGGCGCGCTCGTGGTCGGGGCCGTCGAGGTCGATCCGCCCCGCCGCGACCTCGCGGGCGACCCGCACGAGCGCGATCGCGCGGCGACCGGCGAGCTCGAAGCTCTCGAGGCGGGCGGGCGAGCAGCGCGCGAGCGCCGCCGCCGACGGCACGTCGCGCAGGCCCGTGTCCGCACAGCGCACGCCCAGCGTGCGCACGATCCGCGCCTCGATCATGTGCGCCTGGGACGTCTGGATCAGCTGCTCGCAGATCGCCCAGGCCAGCGCCTCGAAGGCGACGGGGCGGCGCGAGACGCGCAGCCAGGGGCGGCGGCGCAGCGAGGGCCCGATCAGCGGATCGTCGCGGTGGCGCTCCCAGAACGGGCGCAGGTCGTCGTCGACCCCGAGCGCGAAGCGCATGCGGGCGATCGCGGCCTCGGCGTCGGCGCGACACTGCGCCCAGGCGCCGAACAGCACGCAGCGCTCGCTGCACTGCGCGACGCGCACGACGACCGCGCGCTCGTCGACGTGCAGCAAACGCTCGAGCACGCCGCCGCGCCGGCGCATGACCCCGTCGCCACCACCGTGCGCGGGCAGGCGAAACGGCCAGCGGGGAACGACCTCGACGCGCAGCTCGTGCGGCATCCCCGAAACCTACGCTGCCGTCACGACGTCGAGAGCGGCCGAGCCCGCATCGTGCGGGAGGCCCGCCGTCCCGGGGGTCCCCGAGAATCCGTCCCACATATGGACGAAACGTCGGGCACCCCCGACCGCGGCGCGTGAACCGCAGGCATCAACCCCGCCACGAGGTCCGACGCGCTCCGCTCGTCGATGCCGTTCAGCGAGGTCGCACGCTCATCGAACACGCGAGCGGAGCGCCGCGCCGCCCGCCCGCGGCGCAGCTACCGGCCGCGCTCGCCGAGCACGTGCACGTCAACGAGGAACGAGCGGCTCGCGAGCACCGGCGCGAGCATGCGGCGCCTGCGGCGCGCGACGCGGCGCGCACGGCGGCGGTGGACGATCGCGACGGTCGCGGCGCCCGCGAAGACGCTGGCCCCGACGATCACGGCCGTCTGCACGACCGCCGGCGCGAGCGCGCCGGGCGGACGCTGGGGTGCGACCTGCCGAGCCGTCGCGTCGGCGAGCACGGGCACGCCGTCGAGCACCTCGGCATCGTCGGCGTCCTGATCGAAGACCATCGCTAGTGGTCCGTCCTGTGAGCCCGTAGGCGTCTGGGCGGTTGCCGGCGCCGGCTGACGAGGACGCAGTGAGGGAGTGGGCCTCCAGGCCCATGACCGAGCGAGGACATAGTCAGGCGGTGATCGGCGGCCGATCCAGACGGGTTCGAGTTTGCAGGACGGACCACTACATATTGAAGGCAGCGCCAGACATGATCAACAGGGCGATTCGTAGACGCGGTAGCGCTTGACTACCCGCCCGCCCATCGCCGCCATCCCACGATTCATCCCGCGGTTGGTCTCGAGGATCCAGCCCATCTCCCCCCACTTCTGTGGACGCGCCATCGCGGTGTCGAAATGCTCGACGTAAAAGCGCGCCGCCGTGCCGGTGTGCTGGTACTCCGGCTTGACGCCGAGGAAGCCGACGCGGACGCGATCGATGTGCTTGGACTTGCGCAGGAAGTGCCACCACCCGAGCGGCAGCAGGCGCCCGTTCATCTTCTTCAGCACCTGGTTGACGTCCGGCACGGTCATCGCGATCCCGATCGTCTCGCCGTCCTTCTCGGCGACCATGAACCAGTGCTTGTCGAAGACGAGCTGCAGCTCGTCGGCGTAGTGCTTGAGGTCCTCGTCGGAGAACGGCACGAAGCCCCAGTTGTCCTTCCAGGCGGCGTTGTAGACCTCGCCGAACACCTTGACGTCCTTCGCGAGGTCGCGGCGGCGCATGTGGCGCAGCTTGATGCCGTGCTTCGTCTCTGACTGCTCGGAGAGCTCGAAGATGATCGGCAGGATCTTCTCGCGGTCGTCGATCACGAGCTCCCACATGAGCAGGTCGATCGCCTTCGACAGCCCGGCCTCCTCGCACAGGCGCTGGTAATGCGGCGGGTGCCAGGGCTGCTTGATCATCGGCTCGCGATCGAAGCCCTCGATCAGGACGCCGCACTCGTCGTTCATCGTGTAGTCCATCGGTCCGATCATGCGGTTGCGACCGCGCTCGGCGAGCCATCCGCGGGCGGCGCCGACGAGCGCGCGCGCGACCTCGCGGTCGTCCTCGAGCTCGAGGAAGCCGAACATCCCCGTCCCGGGACCGTGCTGGTCGTCGTAGGCGCGGTCGATCTGGGCCGAGATCCGACCCACGACGCTTCCGTTGCGAAAGGCGAGAAACTCCTGCGCGCCGGCGTGCTTGAAGTACGCGTTCATGCGCCGGCTGTGGAACATGTGGCGCTCCAGGCGCAGCGGGGGGACCCACTGCGGGGAGGTAGAGTGAAGCCGGAAAGGGAGCTCGATGAACTCCCGTAGATCCCGCCGGGACGACACGGCCCGCACGTCGACGCTCACGGCGCTCACGCTACATGGCCTCCACGACACACGACGTCTTCGCCAAGGTCCGCGGCCATGAGCGCGCCGAGCAGCTGCGCGCCGCCCGCGAGGCCGACCTGCTGCCCTACTTCCGCACGCTCGAAGGGCCGGCCGGCCCGGTCGTCGAGATGGAGGGCGCCGAGCGGATTATGCTCGGCTCCAACAACTACCTCGGTCTGACGGGCGACGAGCGCGTCGTCGCCGGCGCACAGCAGGCGCTGGCCACGTACGGCACCGGCCTGACCGGCTCGCGCCTGCTCAACGGGACGATCGCGCTACATCTCGAGCTCGAGCGGGAGATCGCCGAGTGGATGGGGACCGAGGAGGCGATCGTCTTCACGACCGGCCACCAGGCGAACCTCGCCGCGCTCGGGACGCTGCTGGCGCCCGGCGACACGGTCGTCGCCGACTCGGGCGACCATGCCTCGATCCTCGACGGCTGCCTGCTGAGCCGCGCCAAGCTGCGCGTCTTCCGCCACAACCGCGTCGACAAGCTCGAGCGCACGCTCGACAAGGCCGCGGGCGACGGCGGCGGCATCCTCGTCGTCGTCGACGGCGTCTTCTCGATGGAGGGCGACGTCGCGCCGCTGGACCGGATCGCCGACCTGTGCGCCGCGTACGGCGCGCGGCTGATGGTCGACGAGGCGCACGGCGCCGGCGTGCTCGGCGCGCGCGGGGCGGGCGCCTCGGAGCTGCTCGGCGTCGAGGACCGCGTCGACCTGCGGATGGGCACGTTCTCCAAGAGCCTCGCCAGCTGCGGCGGCTTCATCGCCGGCAGCCACGAGGTCGTCGACTTCCTGCGCATCCAGAGCCGGGCCTTCCTGTTCACCGCGGCGGGCGTCCCGGCCGCCGTCGGCGCCGCGCTCGCCGCGCTGCGGATCGTGCGCTCCGAGGAGGGTCCGGCGCTGCTCGCGCGCGTGCTCGACAACGCGGCCTACCTCCACGCCGGCCTGAAGGCGCAGGGCCTGAAGGTCGTCGAGCACGAGGGCGGGCACATGACGCCGATCGTGCCGGTCATCGTCGGCGACGACTGGAAGGCCGTCCTGCTGTGGCGCGCGCTGTACGACGCGGGCGTCTACGTCAACGTCGCGATCCACCCGGCCGTGCCGCCCGGCGGCGCGCTGCTGCGCACGAGCGTGATGGCGACGCACGACCGCCCGACGCTCGACCGGGCGCTCGCCGCGTTCGCCTCGGTGCAGGATCTGTTCGACGCGCAGGACAGCCTGCTGCCGAGCTGAACGTTAGGGGTTTCCCGACGCGTCGTTTGTCCAAACCTTTACATGGGGGTCACGGAAGAAAAACCTCGCTCTGAGCGTGCGCGTTTCGTCCAGGCATCTTGATCTTCCACCCGGCGCTCGCGTACGTTCGACGAGCGCTAAGCGCAAGGCGAGCGGGGGAGGCAGCAGACCACTCCGGGACCGTCGACGAAAATGGGTCCCGAGGCGGATGTGGGCTGCTGATCTGACGTAGCCGTCGGTGCGAGCGTCGAACCAGTTGAACATCACCGAAGCGCTGCCCTCCACACACGGAAGCGGCAGCCGAGGAGGATCCATGCACGACGCGTCCACGACGATGGCCCCTGCTCCGCCTCAACACATGCGGGCTCTGCAGCGCGCCAACGAGGTACGCCTCGCCCGCGCCGAGCTGAAGCGCAATGTCGGGTTGGGCGAGATCGCCGTCGGCGAGGTCATCTTGACGTGCCCCTGGGAGGCGGCGAGCATGACGATCGCCGAGCTCCTGGCCAGCCAACGGCGCTGGGGCACGTCGCGCTGCAGCAAGTTCCTGGCGGGTATCGGCATGCCCGAGACAAAGACGATCGGGTCGATGACCGAGCGCCAGCGCAGCCTGCTGGCCGCGCTGGTCTGACCCTGCGGCGGAGGGGCACGGATGCCCACGGTCCGCCTCCTCGCAGAGCGCTCATCCGCGCCGGCGCTCGGCGAGCATCAGTACGGCGGGCAGCACGAGCAGCACGCCGAGCAGCGAGACCGTCAGGTCGACGACGGTGACGAAGCCGAAGTCGCGCAGCATGCGGATGTCGGAGGCGACGAGCACCGCGAAGCCGGCGATCGCGGTCGCCCCCGAGGCGAGCACGGCCGCGCCGGTCGAGCGATACGTGCGCTCTAGCGCGGCGCGCGCGTCGTGGCCGAGCGCGCGCTCGGCGCGATAGCGCTCGGAGAGCAGCACGCTGAACTCCGTCGAGATCGCGATCACGAGCGCGCCGAGCGTGACCGACAGCGGGTTCAGCGGCACGCGCAGCGCGAACAGCACGAGCGCCGACCAGCCAGTCGCCAGCGCGATCGGCACGAGCGGCACGAGCGCGCGCGCGACGCCGCGCAGCGCGACGAGCAGCACAACGGCGACGGCGAGCAGCCCCGCGAGCAGCGTCAGCATCCGCCGGCCGTTGGACGCGACCTCGGCGTTGGCGTCGGCGGCGAGCACGGGCAGGCCGGCGAGCTCGGCGCGCACGCCCGCCGGACGGCCGTTCGCAAGCCGCGCGCGCATCTCGTCGATGACCTCCTTCTGGCGGTCAAGCTGCATCAGCCGGATGCCGAACGCGAGCGTCGCCGTGCGCCGGTCGGCCGTCACGACGGACTGCGAGAAGTACGGCGGGACCGCGTCGAGCAGCGCGCGGATGCCGGCCGCGTCACGACGCGAGGACGGCGTCGTGAAGAGGTCCGGGAGCGAGAACGCGGGACACAGCTCGGCCCTGCCGCAGCCCCGCTGCGCCGAATAGTCGAAGCGCTTCAGCACGCCGGTCTGAAAGCGGATCATCCAATCGAGCACGGCCGGGCGCGTGAGATCGGCGCCCTGGATGACGACGTCGACCTCGCCGCCGACGCCGGTCGAGCGCTGCAGCGCGTCGAGGTCGCGGAGCGCCGGCAGATCCTGCGGCACGAGCTTCTGGATGTCGGACTCGACGCGCGTCTGCGTATCGAGCGCCCAGCCGGCGGCGGCGAGCAGCAGCGCGAGCGTGAGCACCCGCGCCGGCCGCTCGATCGCGTACGACAGCGCTGCCCGGGCGCCTGCGCGCACGCGCGGCAGCGCGCTCGCGCCTGCGCGGGCGCGCGCGTCGCGCAAGGCCCGCCCGGGACCTGCGCCGGCGCTGCGCAGCGCGTCCGGCACGGCGGCGCGCTCGGCCAGCACGAGCGCCGCCGTCCCGGCGAGCAGCGCGCAGCCGAAGGCGATCGCGATCCCGACGACGAGCAGCAGCCCGAAGCCGCGCACCATCGGCACCGGCGACAGCGCGAGCGCGGCGAAGCCGGCCGCGGTCGCGGTCGCCGCGATCGCCAGCGTGGGCGCGCCGAGCAGCGCGGCGCGGCGCGCCGCGGGCGCAATCGCGAGCGCGCCGGCGCGCGCCTCCTCCTCGATGCGCGCCTGCAGCTGGATCGCGTAGTCGACGGCGAGCCCGATCAGCACCGGCAGCACGGCGATCGAGGCAATCGTCAGCGAGGCGCCGGCGAGCGACAGCAGCCCGAACGTCAGCGCCACCGCGGCGAGCGCGATCGCCAGCGCGAGCAGCCGCGGACGGCCGGCGAAGACGACCGCGAGCGTCGCCGCCATGACGAGCAGCGCGACGACGAGCAGGATCCGCATCGAGCGCGCGATCGACGCGGTCAGGTCCGAGACGACGACGGGCGCGCCGGTGACGGTGTACGTCGCCCCGTGGCGCGGCTTCCACTGGCGCATCGCGACGGCGGCACGGATCAGCTGCAGCGCGGCGCTGCGCTGGGCGTCGCTGAGGCCGGCCTTCGGGCGGACCTGGATCAGCGCCGCCGTTCCCGGGCCGCCGCCCTTGGAAGGGAACAGATAGGCGAACCTGCGCTTCGGCGTGCCGGCCGGCTTGGAGGCGTCGAAGACGAGCGTGGAGATGAAGTTCGGGTCGTCGATGCGCGGGATCGCGCGCAGGCCGTAGCGCACCGCGAGGTCGACGACGACGCCCGCGAACTGCTCGTTGACGGCGTCGCGGGCGCGGGCCGCCGCGCGCGCGGCGGCGGCCGCCCCGAGCCCCTGGCGGCGCGCCGCGCGGCGCGCCGAACGGGCTGCGGCCGCGGCGCGTTGCTCGTTCTCCGCGACGCGCCGCGCGAAGCCGCCGCCGAGCTGGCGGACGGCCTCGCTGATGAACGTGCCGGGGCCGAACACGACCTTGACGGGCTTCGTCTGCGCGAGCCGGCCGCAGGGGCCGTTGCGTCCGCCGGGCAGCCGCGAGCCGGCCGGGCCGTTGCCCGCGATGCAGCCCTCGAGACCGAGCACGCGCTCGAGGTCCTGCGACAGCAGCAGCTTCGTCAGCGGCCCGCGCACGAGCACGATGATCGGGTCGTCGCCGAAGCGCTCGCGGAAGGTTTTCGTCGCGCCGTACGCCTCGCCCTTCGTGCCGACGAGCGTGTCGATCCCGGCGTCGGGCTCGAGCCGCAGGGCGCACGCCAGCCCGGCGAGCGCGAGCACGGCGGTCAGCGCGAGCACGAGCACCGGCCGCCTGGTCGCGAACGTCGCGGCGCGGTGCAGCGGGCGTCGGTCCTTCAAGGTGCGAGCAGGCTAGTGCGCGCCGCGCTCACTCCATGCCGAGCGGGCCCTGCGACTCGCCGGCAAGGAACTGCCGCACGAACGGGTTGTCGGACTCGAGCAGCTCGGCGGCTGGCCCGGACTCGACGATGCGGCCCTTCCACAGCAGCGAGATGTGCTCGGCGACGCGCCGCGCGGTCATGATGTCGTGCGTGATGAGCGTGAACGCGGGCGGTCGCGTCCCGCGCTTGCGGGCGTCCTCCATCATCTCCGCGTGGATCTCCTGGATCAGCTCGCCGAGCAGGGCGGTGCGGACGGGATCCAGGCCCGAGTCGGGCTCGTCGAAGAGCACGATGTCGGGGTCGAGCACGAGCGCGCGCGCGAAGCCCGCGCGCTTGCGCATCCCGCCCGACAGCTCGTTGGGCATCTTGTCGTGGGCGTTGCCGAGGCCGACCTCGGCGAGCCGGCGATTGACGATCTCGCCGATCTCCTGCTCGCTTTTCTCCGTGTGCTGGCGCAGCGGGAAGCAGACGTTGTCGAAGACGTTCATCGAGCCGAACAGCGCGCCGTCCTGGAACAGCACGCCGAACTTCTGGCGCATCTTGAAGAGCTCGTCGTCGGCCATGTTCGGCACCGACTCGCCGTGGACGAGCACGTCGCCCTGATCGGGATACAGCAGCCCGACCATGTGCTTGATGCAGACCGACTTACCGGTCCCCGAGGGCCCCAGGATCATCGAGATCTTGCCCTCGGGGATGCCCATGTTCAGGCCGCGCAGGATCTTGTTGCGGCCGAACGCCTTGTGGACGTCGATGAACTCGACGGCGTCCTTCGTGTCGTCCGGCCGCTTGTCCTCGGTGTGGAAGCGGTACTCGTCTTCGTGGCCCGCGTACAGCGACATCGTCTGCGGAGATTAGCCGCCGCTCCTGCTGCTCATTCCCCCTTCGCCGCGGCCAGCGCGGCGGCGGCCTCGGCCGCCGCGGTCAGCAGCTCGGCGGCGTTCGCCGGCGGCAGCTGTCCGTGCGGCTGGTTGTAGGCCTCGTAGGCGGCCTGCGACGCGGCCTTCGCCGCCGCCTCGAGACGCTCGATCTCGGGGCTGACCGCTTCCGCGGCGGGCTCGGCGTCCGCGAGCTCGGCCACGTCGGCCGCGATCTCGGCCGCCGCAGCGGCGGGCTCGGCCTCTGACGCGGCCTCTGACGCGGCCTCCGGCTCGGCCTCTGGCGCGGCCTCCGGCTCCGCTGCCGGCGCCGCGCTCGGCGTGCGCAGGCGGATCGTCCCGTGACCGGCGCGCTCGACGGGCACGGCCTCGGCGGCCGGCCCGGGAGCCTCGGCCGGGGCAGCAGCCTCGGCCGGCGCCGCAGCGCCGCGCAGCCGGATCGAGCCGTGGCCGACGGCGGGCGCCGCCGGTGCCGCTGCGACCGGCTCGGGGTCAGGCGCCGGAGCGGCTTCGACCACCGCGCCGCCGTACGTGGCACCTCCGAGCACGAGCCGGCCGGGCGGGGCCGCCTCAGGCGCGGCGATGCGCAGCCGGATCGTGCCGTGGCCCGCGCCGGTCGCGGACGGCTCCTCGGCCGCAGCGGGCTCGGCTGCCGGGGCCGCGGGCGCCGGGCTGGCGCCGTACGTCGCTCCGCCGAGGCGAAGCCGACTCGACGCGGGCGCTGCCGGCGCGGCAGTGGGCGCGTCGGCCGCGGGCGCCGGGCTGGCGCCGTAGGTCGCTCCGCCGAGGCGAAGCCGGGCCGGAGCGGCGGGCGCGTCCTCCGCCGACGCGGCCGCGGCGGCAGGCTCCTCGGGAGGTGCCTCTGGCGGCCGCTCCTCGGCCGCGGCCCGCGGCTCGGCAGCGGGCGCGTCGCCTCCGCCGCGGAAGCGGATCGGCCCGTGGTGGAACCCGGCGGCGCTCGCGGCCTCCTCAACGGTCGCACTCGCCACCACCGCGCCGGCCGCCACAACGTCCGCCGCGTTCGACGCCCCGGCAGCGACCACTGCCTTGGCCTGTGCCATGAATCCCTCGTACGCCTCATTCGACGCCGCGCCGGCCTGTGCCGCCGCCGCCACGAGACCCTTCCCCGCCTTGATCATGTCGTCTCCCACGCTGGTTGCAGACGTGGGCGCCGGGGTTCTCACTCGGCCTAGCCCTCGCCCGGAGGTCGCATTCTCGTCCTTGCGAGTACCTCTATGCAACCGATCGGTCAACCGCCAATCGGCGCGCGTGGATTCGCGCCCCAGAACAGCTGCGTACCGAGCATTCCGATCAGGTGAACGAGCACGATGTTCAGCACCATCGACTTCGCCGTGGCGGTCCCCACGCCGACCGGTCCACCCCTTGTGTTGTAGCCGTAGTAGCAGCCGACGAGCACGATCGCCGTCGCCATGACCATCGCCTTCGCCATGCTGTAGAGCAGGTCCGGAGGGTTCTGGAACATCCAGAAGATCAGCGAGTAGCCGCCGCTCGAGACCTCGCCGATCTGGTCGACGACCGCGATGTAGCTGGCGACGAAGCCGGCTCCGATCGCCGCGATGTACACGAACGGGAGCACGAGCCAGGCGGCGAACAGCCGCGTCGCGCAGAGGAACGTGATCGAGCTGATGCCCATCACCTCGAGCGCGTCGATCTCGTCGGAGATCCGCATCGAGCCGAGCTCGGCGACGATCCCGGTGCCGACCTTCGCCGCCATCATGTAGCCGAAGGCGTAAGGCACGAGCTCGCGCAGGTCGCACCAGGCAGCAAAGACGCCCGCGTACGCCGGGTTGCCGACCGAGCGGTTGAAGTACGCGCCCTCGATCCCGCACTGCAGCCCGATGATGAAGACGAGCCCCCAGATGACGAGCGTCGAGGAGACGATCAGGATCCCGGCCTGGCGCAGCGCCTCGCCGAGGAATCGAAACACGCGCAGGCGGTAGACCTCGCCGACGATCCGCCCGGCGAACTTCGCGATCTCGCCGGCCGTCGAGACCCATTCGCGCGGGATCGCCGTCCAGCCGCCGTTCGATTCAGGGGCCGCCATCTACCTGAGGTTCGCGAGCTCGGGGTGGGTCGCCAGCAGCGTCTGCGTGAAGACGTAGTTGAACGCGAAGATGCCGAGGAAGGCGATCACGACGGCCTGGTTGACCGCGCGGCCGACCCCTTCGGCCCCGCCGGACGCCGTCATGCCCTTGTAGCAGCAGACGATCGCGATGATCGCCCCGAACAGCGTCGTCTTCAGCATCGATCCCCACAGGTCGGTCAGCGACGCCTGGCCGAAGAACGTCGCCCAGAAGCCGCCCAGCGGGGCGCCGTTGACGAGCGTCGCGAGCACCCCCCCGAAGACCCCGAACATCAGCGCGTAGATGTTGAACAGGCCGGTGACGAGCATCAGCGCCAGAAATCGCGGCACGACGAGGTTCTTGATCGGGTCGATGCCGAGCACCTGCAGCGCGTCGAGCTCCTCGCGGATCTTGCGCGCGCCGAGGTCGGCGGTGATCGCGGTGCCGGCGACGCCGGCGAGCACGATCGCGGTCACGAACGGCGCGAACTCGCGGATCGAGGCGAGCACGAAGAACCCGCCGAGGCGGTCGATCGCCCCGAACAGGACGAGGAAGTTCGCCGCCTGCAGGCCCGGCGCGCCGTAGCCGAACGCGACCGTCGAGACGAGCAGCGGAAACCAGCAGAGCTTCAGCGCGAAGAGGAACTGGTTGACGAACTCCCCGCCGTAGGGATACGGCGGGCGGATCGCCGAAACGATCGTCCTGCCGGTCAGGAGCATCATGTCGCCGACCTCTTCGAGCAGGCTCTTCGCAGGAAGGAACGCTCGATCGGCGACGTTGCGAACCATCAGGTGATCCTTCCTCCTCTCCCCGGCTGCGACGCTGATCCGACGCCGCGTGCCAGCGTATGTGAGCGCGCGGCGCCGTGCCAGCGCAACGGCCGTCGCGCGGCCCGAGACGGCCGTGGCGGCGGCGCGCTGTGGTACGTTGGCGCCGCCTTGAGGAGGGTCCCGGCGAACCCGCGCGCATGCGCCGCAACGGCCGCGGCGATCGTTGCTCTCAGCGGCTGCGGCGGCGGCGAGCGGCGCGACGCCGGCGCCACGGAGGGCACGTTCACCGTCTCCGTGCAGCGCGCCTCGTTCCCGGTGCAGCAGCGGCTCGCGCAGCGCGCCGAGCTCGCCCTGACGGTGCGCAACGAGGGCGCCGCCCCGATCCCGAACCTCGTCGTCACCGTGCGCGGCTTCACCGCGTTGGAGACGGGCGGCAGCGACGCCGACCGCCGCCGCGACGTGTGGATCGTCGACAACGGGCCGGCCGGCGCGGCGACGGCGCTCGACGACACCTGGGCGGCCGGCCGGCTCGAGCCCGACCGCTCGGCGACGCTGCGCTGGGAGCTGACGCCGATTCTCGCCGGCCGCCATCGCGTCACGTACGAGATCGCGCCCGCGACCGAGGGAGCGGCACGCGCCGCGCTCGTCGGCGGCGCCGAGCCGCGCGGCACGCTCTGGGTCCGCGTGACCGACACGCCGGCTCGCGCACGCGTCGACCCGCGCACGGGCGGGGTCCTGCGCGACGAGTAGATCGCCGTCAGTCGGGTAGCCCGATCAGGGATCAACCGCCCGCGGCGGCACACTCCGCTCGCGGCCCATGGCAGGGACGAACTCAAGAGGACGGGAGCACGAACATGGCGAATTCCGCACTGGACACGTATCTCAACGACCACCTGGCCGGCGCGACGGCGGGGACGAACCTGGCGAAGATGGCCGCCGAGGAGCACCGCAGCGACGAGCACGGCGCGTTCTTCGGCGAGCTTGCGTCAGAGATCTCCGCCGACTACGAGACCCTGCAGCGCCTCGTCGAGGCGCTCGCCGTCGACGAGAGCGCGTCGAAGACCGCGCTCGCGGAGATCGGCTCGAAGATGATGGCGCCGAAGTTCACCGGCGGCGACGACGAGCTGAACGCGTTCGTCACGCTCGAGACGCTGTCGATCGGCGTTGAGGGCAAGATCTGCATGTGGAAGGCGCTCAAGACGATCGAGTCCGAGTACCCGGCCTTCGCGGAGTTCGACATCGACGAGCTGCTCAAGCGCGGCAACTCCCAGCGCACGCGCATCGAGGACCAGCGCCTGAAGATGGCGCCGCTCGCGCTGCAGCACACCGTCAACGCCTGAACGCCGGTCCGAGCCTGCCTCCCCGCTGACGTCTCAGCGGGGTAGGCGCGGGGCGATGATCCGGTAGGCCTTCAGCCCGAGGCCGAGCCGCTCGCGATCCTCGGATTGCATTGGGTCCAGCCCGGTCAGGTCGCGAACGCGTTCGAGCCGGTAGGCGACCGTGTGGCGGTGGGCGTGGATCGCCGCCGCCGTTGCGCTCATGTGACAGTTCGCCGCGAGGTACGCCTCGAGCGTGCCGATCAGGTCGGTGCGGTACTGGTCGTCGTAGCGCACGACGGGCGCGACCGTGTCCTCGTAGAAGGATCGCACCTCCTCGGGATGCGAGGCCAGGACGCGAAACAGCAGCCGGTACGTGCCCTGGTTGATGTCCTCGGCGATCGGCTCGCCCGAGACCGTCAGCACGTCGAGCACGAGCTCGGCCTCCTGCACGGCCCGCCCGAGCTCGGCCGGCTCCGAGTAGAAGGACGACAACCCGACCGTCCCGTGACGCTGCAGGCGCGCAGCGAGGCGCGCGGCCGCCGCGAGCGTGACCTCGGCCGAGTCCGCGCCCGCCATCGCCGGCAGCAGGGCGTAGACGCGCCCGCTTGGCGACCCGTTCACCGGGATCTCCATGTGCTGCGCGAGCGCGCCGGGGACGTCCTCGGCGATCGTCGCGACGACATGGCGCGGCCGATCGGTGTGCAGCTCGGCGCAGAGCGCGACCGCGCCGCGGCTGAGGTCGCAGCCGAGCCGTGCGGCGCGCCGCACGAGCTCGTCGGGCGCCAGGCCGGCCCCGGCGCGCAGATCCTCCAGAAACGAGCCGCGCAGGTTCTGCTCGACCTCGTCGCGCGCCTCCTCGACGGCGAGCTCGGTCAGCGACGCGACGGCGGCGAGGTGCAGGTACTCCGATGCCTCCGCGGCCGCGGCGGTCGCGCCCTCGAGCAGCAGGACGCAGCCGACCATCTCGTCGCCCGAGGCGATCGGGATCTCGACCGCCAGGCCGCGCGGCGGATGCGTCGGGCGGTCGGCGACACAGTCGCCGACATAGCGCCGCAGCTCGGGCAGCCGCTCGCAGGCAGGCGTCCCCTGCGGCGCGATCGCCGCGGCGCCGAGCCGCGGCACGACGATCGCGACGGTGCCGCCGACGGCCTCGGCGGCAAGCTCGGCGACGCGCTCCAGGCCGTCGCCGGCCAGGACCGCATCGACCATCCGCAGATGCAGCCCTCTCAGCCGTTCGACGAGGGTGGCCGCTGTGGAGGCGGCGGCCACCCCCGCCACCTTAGTGGCCTTCCCCGTGAGTACGCGTCGCGTCCAGGTGGTCGCTGGTGCCGCCTGGCAAGGACGCAGGGAGGAAGGTGTGCCGCTGGCACATCGACTCCCGAGGACGCAGCCAGGCGGTGATCAGCGGCCGCCTGGCGCGGTGCGTACTTGCAGGGAAGGCCACTAGCTCGTCGCCGCCGCAGCGGCGTCGGGGTGCGCCTGGAGCGTCTCCTCGCCGGACTCTCCGGTGCGGATCCGATAGGCCTCCTCGACGGGCAGGACGAAGACCTTCCCGTCGCCGACGGCCCCCGTCCGTCCGTGCTTGAGGATCGTGTCGACGATCGTCATCAGGTCCTTCGTCGCGATGACGCACTCGATCTTCACCTTCGGGCGCAGGTAGTTCGTCAGCTCCGCCCCCCGGTAGCGCTCGGTGATGCCCTTCTGGCGCCCGGAGCCCTTGACCTCGCTGATCGACAGCGACGGGAACCCGAGCGACAGGAGCTCCGTGCGGATCGGCTCGAATGCCTCGTGGCGGACATATGCGATCACCATCTTCATGCCGGGCTCTCCTTCGTCGCCATCGCGGTGACCGGTGCCGGCGGCACGGTCGCCGTCGGCCCACCACCGAAGCCGATCAGCTCGGCCGGCGGGATGAAGGCCTCCGGGTAGCCGTACATGCCGTGCTCGGAGATGTCCAGACCGGCGTCCTCTTCCTCTTCTGTGACGCGCAGGCCGTACGTCTTCTTGATCACGAAGAACGTCGCGTAGCTCATCGCGAACACGAACGAGAACGCGACGGTGAAGCCGACCGCCTGGGCGATCAGCTGGCTGAACGACCCCGAGTAGACGAGGCCGCCGGCGGGATCACCGAACGCGTTGTACTGCGCCAGGCGCGGCGACGTGAAGAAGCCGCAGGACAGCGTCCCCCAGATGCCGCAGATCCCGTGTGCGGTCAGCACGCCGACCGGATCGTCGAGCTTCTTGTCGATCCACAGCACGCACGGCGGGACGAGCAGACCGGCGATGATTCCGACCGGCAGCGCCGCCCACAGCTCGACGTACCCCGACGGCGCGGTGATCGCGACGAGGCCGCCGATCGCCCCGTTGCCGGCCATGCCGATATCGAGCGTCCTCTGCATCACCCGCGACATGAACAGCGCGCCGAGCACGCCGCAGGCGGCGGCCATGTTCGTGATGATGATGATCTCCGCGAAGCGTCCGTCCTGCGCGCTCAGCGCGGTGCCGCCGTTGAAGCCGAACCAGCCAAGCCAGAGGATCAGCACGGCGAGGCCGAACAGCGGCATGTTGTGACCCGGGATCGCCCGCGGCTTGCCGTCCGCCCCGTACTTGCCCTTCCTCGGGCCGAGCAGCAGCAGCGCCGCCAACGCGCCGGTGGCGCCGATCAGATGGACCGCGGTCGAGCCGGCGAAGTCCTGCATGCCGACGAATCCGGTACCGAGCCAGTCGCCCGCCTGCAGGAAGCCGCCGCCGAAGACCCAGTGCGCGCCGATCGGGTAGATCACCGACGCGAAGATGACCGCGTAGATGATGTATACGCCGAACTTGATGCGCTCCAGCGTCGAGCCCCAGACGATCGCCAGCGAGACCGCGCAGAAGACGAGCTGGAAGAAGAACTTCGCCTCGACGGTGACGTTGAAGATGCCCATCACCGGGAACGCGGCGAGCGGGTCGCCGAAGCCCTGCAGCATGAAGCCGGTGCCCCCGACGAGGCCGGTCAGGCCATCCGGTTCCGCGCCGAACGCGAGCGCGAAGCCCACGAAGTACCAGCAGATCGCCGCAATCGAGAAGTTCGTGAGGACCTTCGCGACGATCGTGCCTGCGTTCTTCTGGCGCGAGAACCCGACTTCGAGCAGCATGAATCCAGCCTGCATGAACATCACGACCATGCCGGCGATGATCACCCACATGGTGTTGAGCCCAACCGAGGTGAGGCCCACGGTGTCGGCGACACCGCCACTGCTGTTGATCGCCGAGTCGACCGTGTCGGCCGAGGCGAGCCCCGGAAGTGCCAGAACGATCAGCAGCCCGGCACCGACCGCGGGCAGCGCCTTCAGCGCCAGCGTCCGTCTCATGCGTCCTCCTCGATTGGATGCAGCCTTCATCGACCCTGATGCTTCACCGCCGCCCGCGGTGCGTCTTTGTCCCGCTGTCGAAAGATCCGCGGGCGCACTTCGCCACGAGTGATTGACAGCGCCGCCGGTCGCTCTTAGGTTGCGATCGGAGCGTCGCCGCGCGCTTGCGTGTGGACAATCGCGGGCGCTTCGGCCTGTCCGTCGGGACAAGGACCCTGAAGCAGGGCGCGGATACAGTCACCGCGTTCACACCGAGGAGGACCATGAGCAGAATCAGGCAGCAGAACGTGACGGCCGCGCAGTGGAGCGCCAACGGTGGCGCGCTGGGCTCGCCGGACCTGACGGTGCCCGGCAACGAAGTCTTCGGCGCCAATGTCTTCAGCATCGACGTCCAGCGAGCCCGCCTGCCCAAGCACGTGTTCAAGGCGCTGCAGACCTCGCTCGCCGAGGGCCAGGCGCTCGACACCGCGCTCGCCGATTCCGTCGCGCAGGCGATGAAGGGCTGGGCCCTGGAGCGCGGCGCGACGCACTTCACGCACTGGTTCCAGCCGCTCACCGGCATGACGGCGGAGAAGCACGACTCCTTCTTCGGCCCGACCGGCGACGGCAACGCGATCGCCGAGTTCTCCGGCAAGGAGCTCATCCAAGGCGAGCCCGACGCCTCCTCGTTCCCGACCGGCGGCATCCGCGCGACGTTCGAAGCGCGCGGCTACACGGCCTGGGATCCGACCTCGCCCGCGTTCATCCTCGAGAACCCCAACGGCGCGCTGCTGTGCATCCCGACGGCGTTCGTGTCGTGGACCGGCGAGGCGCTCGACACGAAGATCCCGCTGCTGCGCTCGATGGACGCGCTGTCGAGGTCCGCGATCCGGGCGCTGCGCCTGCTCGGCGACGAGTCGGCCGCGCGCGTGTTCACGTCGGTCGGTCCGGAGCAGGAGTACTTCCTGATCGACGAGCAGTACTACTACGAGCGCCCCGACCTCGTCACGACGGGGCGCACGCTGTTCGGCGCCAAGCCGCCCAAGGGCCACGAGCTCGACGAGCACTACTTCGGCTCGATCCCGGAGCGGATCCTCGCCTGCATGATGGAGACCGAGCGTGAGCTCGCGAAGCTCGGCGTGCCGGTCAAGACGCGCCACAACGAGGTCGCGCCCAACCAGTACGAGCTCGCGCCGATCTACGAGAACTCCAACGTCGCCTGCGACCACCAGCAGCTGACGATGCAGCTGCTGCAGAACGTCGCACGCCGCTACGGCCTCGTCTGCCTGCTGCACGAGAAGCCGTTCGCCGGCGTCAACGGATCGGGCAAGCACAACAACTGGTCGATCGACACGGACACCGGCGTCAACCTGCTCAAGCCGGGCGCCACGCCGAGCGAGAACCTCCAGTTCTTGTTCTTCTGCGCGGCGGTCGTGCAAGCCGTCGACAAGCACCAGGCGCTGCTGCGCGCGTCCGTCGCGAACGTTGGGCAGGACCATCGCCTCGGCGCCAACGAAGCACCGCCGGCGATCATCTCGATCTTCCTCGGCGGCGAGCTGGAGAAGGTGTTCGACGCGATCGCGTCCGGCAAGGCGGCCGCCGCGTCGGACAACGGCTTCCTCGGCCTCGGGACGCCCGTCCTGCCGCCACTCCCACTGCACGGCGGCGACCGCAACCGGACCTCGCCGTTCGCGTTCACCGGCAACAAGTTCGAGTTCCGGATGCTCGGCTCGAGCTCCTCGCTCGGGTTCCCGAACACCGTCCTGAACACGATCGCCGCGGAGGCGATCGACGAGCTCGCCGACGCGCTGGAGGGCAAGATCGAGGCCGGCACGTCGCTCGCGGAGGCCGTCATCGCGGTCGTCAAGGACGCGTACACCGCGAACTCGCGGATCGTCTTCGGCGGCGACAACTACGCCGACGAGTGGTACGCCGAGGCCGAGCAGCGCGGCCTCTACAACCTGCGCTCGACGACCGACGCGCTGCCCTGGATCGTCAACGAGCAGACCGTCGAGGTGATGGGCAAGTACGGCGTGCTGTCAGAGCGCGAGCTCGAGGCGCGCTATGAGGTCGCCGTCGAGCAGTACTGGATCAAGGTCAACATCGAGGCCGAGACGGCGGCGTCGATCGCCCGCACGATGCTGCTGCCGGCGGCCGTGCGCCACCTCAACGAGCTGCTCGCGTCCGGCCGCGAGGGCCTGATCGACGAGTTCGCGCCGCTCGTCGGCGACTTCCACCACGCGATCGTCGCGCTCGAGCAGGCCAACGGGGATCCCGGCCTTGAGGGCATGGAGCTCGCGCAGTACTTCCGCGACACGGTGATCCCGGCGATGACCGCCGTCCGCGAGATCGCCGACAAGCTCGAGAAGCTCGTCGCCGACGACCTCTGGCCGCTGCCGAAGTACTCGGAGATCCTGTTCATCAAGTAGCGACTCAGGACACCTGAGCTGGACCTCGGAAGCCCTGCATCGCGGGGCTTCCGTCGTTCTGGCGACGCGCTGCGCAGCACCTCGGAGCGGCTCCCACGTCATCATTCAGGTCGCGATGAGCGTGATCTTCTCGATGGGCATGTCGCTCGACGGCTTCATCGCCGGGCCGGGCGACACGATCGACTGGTCGGGTCCCGACGCCGAACTGCACCAGTTCCACAACGACGGGGTGCGCAAGCAGGGCGCGCAGATCTGCGGGCGCAAGCTCTACGAGACGATGCTCTACTGGGAGACGGCCGACCAGGACCCGTCGCTGGCCCCCGTCGGACGGGAGTTCGCCGGCCTGTGGAGGGCGCTCCCCAAGGTCGTGTTCTCCTCCACCCTGACGACGGTCGCGGGCAACTGGCGGCTCGCCACCGGATCGATCGCCGACGAGCTGGCGGCGCTTCAAGCGCAGACCGACGGCGACATCGGGATCGGCGGCGCGACGCTGGCCGCCGCGTTCAGCGATCTCGGGCTGGTCGACGAGTACTACCTCTTCGTCTACCCGATCGTGCTCGGCGCGGGGACGCCGTACTTCGGCCCGCTGCGCGACCGCATCGCTCTCGAGCTGGTCGAGACGCGGACGTTCGGCGGAGGCATCGTCTACCTGCGCTACCGCCGGGCCTAGTTCCGGCTTGGCGCCTCGGCTGCAGCACGCTGTGGTGGAAGCCCCGCCTCCGGCGGGGCTTCGGTCGTTTTCGAGCAGCTGGGCTCAGTGCGGGAGCCCGGCCTTCTCCGCCCCCAAGCCTGTCTCCGCGCGCACGTGCAGCTCGGCGAACTCGCGCTCGTTGCCCCGCTCGGTGGAGAGCATCGTTCCCAGCCAGCAGCCGATGAAGCCGAGCGGAATCGAGATGATCCCGGGGTTGGCGAGGTCGTAGAACGACAGCGCGCCGCCCTCGGCGTCGGCACCGGGCCAGACCTTCGGCGAGATGATCACGAGGGTGATCGCGCTGACCACGCCGAACAGGACGCCGGTCACCGCGCCGGCCGTGTTGAAGCGCCGCCAGGTCAGCGCCAGCAGCAACGCTGGGAAGTTCGCGCTCGCCGCGACGGCGAACGCCAGGCCGACCATGAAGGAGACGTTCAACCCCTCGCCGCCGATGATCGCGATCGCGATCGCGAGCGCGCCGATCGAGGCGGCGGCGATCCGTGCGACGAGCACCTCCTCGTGCTCGGAGTCGTGGCCCTTGCGGATGACGTTGGACCACAGGTCATGGGCGACCGCGCCCGACGCCGACAGGACGAGCCCGGCGACGACGGCGAGGATCGTCGCGAACGCGACCGCGGCGATCACGGCGAGGAACAGGTCGCCCCCGAAGGTCCCCTCGCCGCCGCCGAGGAAGAGCGCGAGGTTCGGCGCGGCGAGGTTGCCGCCGGTGCCGGCCGCCGCGACGCCCTCCTCACCGAGCAGGGCGCGGGCGCCGAAGCCGACGAACGTCGTCAGCACATAGAACGTGCCGATGATGAAGATCGCCCAGACGACCGAGGAGCGCGCCGCCTTGGAGTCCGGCACCGTGAAGAAGCGCATCAGGATGTGCGGCAACCCGGCGGTTCCCAGCACGAGCGCGATGCCGAGCGAGACGGTGTCGATCGGGCTCGACAGGAACGTGCCCGGCCCGAGCGAGAACGTCGACTCGGCGGTCGTGTTCTCGTTCGCGCGGTTGAACAGCTCGACCGGGTTGAAGCCGACGCGCTCGAGCACGAACACCGACATCACGAAGATGCCGATCATCAGCAGGACGGCCTTGATGATCTGCACCCACGTCGTGGCGAGCATGCCGCCGAAGATCACGTAGCAGAGCATCATCGCCCCGGTGATGAGGACGGCGAGCGAGAAGTCGATCCCGACGAGCGCCTGGATCAGCACGCCCGCGCCGACCATCTGCGCGATCAGGTAGAAGGCCGCAACGCTGAGCGTGCCCATCGCCGCCGCGGTGCGCGCCGGGCGCTCGCGCAGCCGGAAGGAGAGCACGTCGGCGATCGTGTACTTGCCCGCGTTTCGCATCCGCTCGGCGAGCAGGAACATGACCGTCAGGAAGGCGACGAGGAAGCCGACGGAGTACAGAAAGCCGTCGAAGCCGAAGATGAAGATCAGCCCGGCGATGCCGAGGAACGAGGCGGCGGAGAGGTAGTCGCCGGAGATCGCCAGGCCGTTCTGCACGCCGCTGATCGAGCGGCCCGCGGCCCAGAAGACATCGGCGCCGGTCATCCGCTTCGACGCCCAGTACGTGACGACGAGCGTGATCGACAGGACGATCCCGAAGATGACGAGCGCTTCGACGTTGGTGGCGGCGATGACCGTCATCGGGCGGCGTTCGAGCCGGGCTGCTGGCCCGCCGCCAGCGCGCGCTGTACGACCTTTTCGGCGAGCGGGTCGTAGATGCGCTCGGAGCGGCGCAGATACAGGATCCCGAGCACGGCGACCATGACGAACTGCGTGAGCGCGATGCAGTAGCCGACGGTCAGGCCCTGGTACACGGATTCGGCCATGAAGTCGGGCGCGTAGCCGGCGAGCAGGACGAACCCGAAGTACCAGGCGAGGAAGAAGATCGTGGCCGGCAGGACGAAGCGCCTGCGCGCCGCGATCAGCTCGCGAAACTCGGGTGACTGCTCGATCGCGACCCAATCGATGCGCGGATCGGTTGACGACATGCTCTCCCCTTCGTGCGCGGTTTGTGCCGTTCGCCACCTACCCCACGCCTTGCTCGGCCATGCGGACCGCGGCCGGCGAGGCGTGATGACAAGCTTGCGCGCGTGATCGCCCCCCTGCGCACCGTCACCGCCACGCGCTACGTCGACGCATTGCGCGAGGGCGGCTCGCTGCCGGGCCTCGTCGAGGCCGACGACGACGGCATGTACGTGACCAAGTTCCGCGGCGCCGGGCAGGGTGAGCGGGCGCTCGTCGCCGAGGTCGTCGCCGGCGAGCTGGGACGCGCGCTGGGGCTGCCCGTGCCCGAGCTCGTCGTCGTCGATGTCGACGTCGCGCTCGCGGCGGCCGAGCCGGACCCCGAGATCCAGGACCTGATCGAGGCCAGCCCGGGCGCCAACCTCGGGATCGACTTCCTGCCCGGAGCGCTGGCGTTCACGACCGGCACCCCGATCGACCCCGAGCTGGCCGCCGACATCGTCTGGTTCGACACGCTGATCACGAACGTCGACCGCACGCATCGCAACCCGAACCTGCTCGTCTGGCACAAGCGCATCTGGCTGATCGACCACGGCGCCGCGTTCTTTCGCCAGCACGGCGACAAGTCGCTGACGCTGACCGCGCACGAGTCGGTGCCGATGCTCGCCGAGCACGTCCTGCTGCCAGTCGCAGGATCGATCGATGAGGCCGACGAGCGGCTCGGCAGCCGCGCGATCTCGGCCGTCGGCGAGGCCATCGCACGGGTCCCGGCGCAGTGGCTCGGCGTCAACCCGACGACGCGCCGCGCCGATCTCGCGTCCTTTTTGATCGAGCGCCTCGGCCGGCCGCGCTCGTTCCTGCCGGAGATCGAACGTGCCCGCGGCTGACGCGCCCTTCGCCTACGCGCTGCTGCGCGTCGTCCCGCAGATCGAGCGCGGCGAGCGGCTCAACGTCGGCGTCGTCGTCTACTGCCGCCAGCGCGACTTCCTCGACCTGCGCACGGAGCTCGACGAGCGGCGCCTGACGGCGCTCGCGCCCGAGCTCGACCTGGCCGACGTGCGCGCCAGCCTCGAGTCGCTGCGCGCGATCGTCTGCGGCGAGCAGGCAGGCGGCGCGCTCGCCGCGCTGCCGCCGTCCGAGCGCTTCGGCTGGCTCGTCGCGCCGGCGTCGACGATCCTCCAGCCCTCCGAGGTCCACACCGGCCTCACGCAGGATCCGCAGAGCACGCTCGACCGTCTCTTCGAGGCGCTCGTGGCCACCTCGCGTTGAACACTGTTCATGCGCACGTAACGCAAACGAAACATGGGTGAGGTTCCGACGAGCCCGCTCAGCGTGGCGCCGGCCCGATGAGCGTTCGCGGCGCCGCAGGTCGCGACCGAGCTGCGCCATCGCGTCGCCGAGCGCTGGCGCACGACGTCCGACCCCGCGACGGGCTGGGAGCTGCTGCGCGCGGAGCTCGATGCCGGCATGCCGGTGCTCGTCCGCGCCGACCCCGCCGAGCTCGACTACCGCGACGGCGACGAGCACGACACCCGCCACGCGGTCGTCGTCATCCGCGACGCCGACGGCGGCGGCGCGGTCTGGGTCGCCGACGCGAGCTTCCCAGAGCCCCGGCGCTGCGGCCTGCGCGCGCTCGCCGGCGCGCGCGCGTCGCAGGGCTGGCCACAGCCCGCGCGCCACGGCCTGCTGCATGTCGACGCGCGCCCGGGCCAGCTCACCGACCCGCGCGCCGCGGTGGCGGCGGCGCTCGAGCGGATCGTGCGCGCGATGCGCCGTTCGGGCCTCGCCGCGGCGGACGCGCTGCTCGAGCTCTGGCCGTCCCTGCCGGACGGATCGGAGGTGCGGCTTGCATACGGAGGGACGGGCGGCGCGCTCTATCGCTCGCTGCAGGCCCGCTCCCTGCACGAAGCCGCTGCGCTGCTCGGCAGCGCCCAGCTCGGCCACGCAGCACTGCTCTGCGACGACCTCGCCGACACCTGGCGCGCGTTCGCCGCGGTGACCGACGGCGAGCAGCATCCGAGCGCCGCGACAGCGTTCGTTCGTCGCATCGCGAGGCTCGAGCACCGGCACGTCGAGACGCTCGAAGCGTACTTGCGGACCTGCCCGTCAGGGGGTCGGCGCTGGGCGGGCCACTAGCCTAAGAGAGGAGATGCGCGACTACAGCGACGCAATCCGCACCCGCGTCGTCCTCTTCGACGGCGGCATGGGCGCCACGCTCGAGCAGCTCGACCTCTCGCTCGAGCACGACTACAAGCTGCCCGGTCGCGCCCACGAGGCGCTCGTGCTCAACCGTCCCGACGTCATCGAGCACGTCCATCAGTCGTTCATCGATGCCGGCGCCGACGTCGTGCAGACCGACACGTTCCAGGCCAGCCGGCTGAAGCTCGACGAGTGGGGCCTCGGCGAGCAGACCGTCGAGATCAACCGCCGCGCCGCGGAGATCGCGCGCAAGGCCGCCGGTGCGGAGCGCTTCGTCGCCGGCTCGATCGGGCCGACGGGCTTCTTGCCGGCATCCGACGACCCGACGCTCGGCGAGATCTCCTTCCGCGCGCTCGCCGACACGTTCACCGAGCAGGCGACCGGGCTGATCGAGGGCGGCGTCGACGTGATCCTGATCGAGACCGCGCAGGACATCCTCGAGGTCAAGGCCGCCGTCTTCGGCGCGCGCACGGCGATGCGCGTCGCCGGCCGCGAGGTGCCGATCCAGACCCAGGTCTCGCTGCTGCCCAACGGCGGCAAGATGCTGCTCGGCACCGACATCTCGGCCGTCCTGACGACGCTCGAGGCGCTCGGCGTCAGCGCGATCGGCCTGAACTGCTCGACCGGTCCCGAGGACATGCGCGATGCGATCCGCTTCCTCGGCGAGTTCTCGCCGCTGCCGGTGTCGTGCATCCCGAACGCCGGGATCCCGATCCAGGGCCCGGACGGCGAGACGATCTTCCCCGAGCGCCCCGAGCAGTTCGCCAAGACGCTGATCGACTTCGTCGACCGCTACGACGTGAGCATCGTCGGCGGCTGCTGCGGCACGACGCCCGACCACATCCGCGTGCTCGCCGAGGGCGTCAAGGGCCGGAAGGCGAAGCCGCGCCCGGCGCCGCGCCCGGTGCACGTCAGCTCGATGATCTCGGCGACGCCGCTCGTCCAGGAGCCGCGCCCGACGATGGTCGGCGAGCGC
Source organism: uncultured Actinomycetes bacterium (assembly GCA_963780585.1). Lineage (GTDB taxonomy): Bacteria > Actinomycetota > Thermoleophilia > Solirubrobacterales > Solirubrobacteraceae > CADCVQ01. The sequence continues at coordinate 158,173 of CAWADD010000013.1, read as the reverse complement.
GTCAACTCGCAGGGCTCGCGCAAGGCGAAGGAGATGCTGCTCGCCGACGACTACGACGGGCTCAACCAGATCGCCGAGGACCAGGTCGACGGCGGCGCGCACGTGCTCGATCTCTGCGTCGCGCTCGTCGAGCGCGACGACGAGGCCGAGCAGATGCGCCGCGTCGCCGAGCGCGTGTCGCTCTCGCAGCCGGCGCCGATCCAGGTCGACTCGACCGAGCCCGAGGTCATCGAGGCGGCGCTCGAGCAGATTCCCGGGCGCGCGATCGTCAACTCGATCAACCTCGAGGCGGGCCGCGCCAAGCTCGACCGCGTCGTGCCGCTGGCGCTCGCCCACGGCGCCTGCCTGATCGCGCTGACGATCGACGAGGTCGGGATGGCGAAGACCGCCGACCGCAAGCTCGAGATCGCGCAGCGCCTGAAGGAGCTGTGCTGCGACGAGCACGGCCTCGATCCGGAGGCGCTGATCTTCGACTGCCTGACGTTCACGCTGACGACCGGCGAGGAGGAATGGCGCCCGTCGGCGGTCGAGACGATCGAGGGCATCCGGCTCGTCAAGGAGCAGATCCCGGGCGTCAAGACGTCGCTCGGCGTCTCGAACGTCTCGTTCGGCGTCGCGCCGCGCGCGCGCGCCGTCCTGAACTCCGTCTTCCTGCACCACTGCGTCGACGCGGGCCTGGACCTCGCGATGGTCAACCCGAACCACATCACGCCCTACGGCGAGATCAACGAGGCCGAGCGCGCGCTCGCCGACGATCTCGTGCTCAACCGCCGCGAGGACGCGCTCGAGCTGTTCATCGCGCACTTTGAGTCGCAGAGCGAGGTCGCCGAGGAGGAGGCAGCGGACCCGACCGCGGGCATGGAGCCCGAGGAGGCGCTGCACTTCCACATCCTGCGCCGCAAGAAGGACGGCGTCGAGGACTGGATCGATCGCTCGGTCGAGAAGATCGGCGCCGTCCCGACGCTCAACGGCGTCCTGCTGCCGGCGATGAAGGAGGTCGGCGACAAGTTCGGCGCCGGCGAGCTGATCCTGCCCTTCGTCCTGCAGTCGGCGACGGTCATGAAGCGCGCCGTCGCGCAGCTCGAGAAGTACCTCGACAAGGTCGCGGGCTACACGAAGGGGACCGTCGTGCTGGCGACGGTCTTCGGCGACGTGCACGACATCGGCAAGTCGCTCGTCAACACGATCCTCACGAACAACGGCTACACCGTCGTCGACCTCGGCAAGCAGGTGCCGATCTCGACGATCCTCGAGGCCGCCCAGGAGCACGACGCGACGGCGATCGGGCTCAGCGCGCTGCTCGTGTCGACGTCCAAGCAGATGCCGCTCGCGATCGAGGAGCTGCACTCCAAGGGCCTCGAGTTCCCGGTGCTGATCGGCGGCGCGGCGATCAACCGCGACTTCGGCCTGCGCGCGCTGTACCCCTTCAAGCGCGAGTCCGACGAGATCTACGAGCCCGGCGTCTTCTACTGCAAGGACGCCTTCGAGGGCCTGCACAAGATGGACCGGCTGATCGACGCCGAGCAGCGCGAGGCGCTGCTGCAGGAGACGCGCGACGCCGCCGAGCACTTCCGCAAGCACGGCAAGGAGCAGGCGCCGCTGGTCACCGACGACGACAGCGTGCGCTCGGCCGCGCGCACGGACCTGCCGGTCCCGACGCCGCCGTTCTGGGGCGCGCGCGAGATCGAGGTGCCACTCGACGACATCTTCCCCCACCTCGACACGCACGTGCTCTTCAAGCTGCACTGGGGTGGGCGCGGCGTGAAGGGCGAGGCCTGGCGCAAGCTCGTCGGCGAGGACTTCCAGCCGCGTCTGGAGCGGATGTGGCGCGAGCAGGACTACCTGCACCCGCGCGCGCTGCTGGGCTACTTCCCCTGCTACAGCGAGGGCAACGACGTCGTCGTGCTCGACCCCGAGGATCGCGAGACCGTGCTCGAGCGGCTCGTCTTCCCGCGCCAGCCGGCCCATTCGCGCATCTGCCTGGCCGATTTCTTCCGCCCGAAGGAGAGCGGGGAGCTCGACGTCGTCGCGCTGCAGGCGGTGACCGTCGGCCCGCAGGTCACCGAGGTCATCACCGCGCTCGAGGCCGAGGGCGAGTTCGCCGAGCAGCTCTTCACGCACGGCCTGGGCGTGCAATCGGCCGAGGGCACGGCCGAGTGGCTGCACTCGCGCGTGCGCGCCGAGCTCGGCATCGGCGCCACCGAGGGACGGCGCTACTCGTGGGGCTACCCGGCCTGCCCGGAGCAGTCCGAGCACGAGAAGATCTACCGGCTGCTGGACTGCCCGTCGATCGGGCTGTCGCTGACGGGCGGCTTCGCCGTCGAGCCCGAGCAGTCGACGCTCGCGATCGTCGCGCACCACCCGCAGGCCGTCTACTTCGGCATGAAATCCGGCTTCCTGCCCAAGGACAAGGCACCCGACGACATCATCGCCGGGTCCGATCGCGACGCGACGATGCCACGTGACGACACCGACCCGCGCGAAGGCCCGCCCGAGGACGAGCCCGCGCTGGTCGGCGACGCGCGGGCGTAGCTCCGCGCTGTCAGGGGACGAGCGTGATCGTGTCTGTGGAGCCGCTCTTGCCCTCGACCGAGCTGAAGGTCCCGCGCGCGTTCGCGTAGGCGCCCGAGCCGCCGGTGATCATGCCGGTCGTCGTAGGCGAGGCGGCGCTCGTGATCGCCTGCAGCGCCAGCGAGCCCTGCGCCGTCGCGATCACGCCCGAACACGTGAGCTTGGACTTCAGGAAGTTGCTCGAGCCCACCGTCGTGACGCACTGGACGTGGAGCCTGCCGACGAGCTTACCGCCGCTGTCGGCCACCGGGTTGGTGAAGACGATCAGGTCGCCCAGCAGGTTCGACCGCTGGTTCCTCGTCTTCGTGTTGCGGACGTGCTTGAACGTCGAGCCCTTCTCGAGCTCGGTGAACGTCAGCGTCCTCGTCGCGGGATCCTGGGCCGAGGCCGCGGATACGGCCGTCCAGATCAGCATCTGCCCGACCGCGAGGGTCGCGAGCACGATCGCGCCATTGGCCATCCAGCGCTCGGCTCGTACGATCTGCTCGCGGCGCGCGCGACGGGCGAGGACGATCGCCGCCGCGCCCAGCGGCAGGCCGATCCAGAATCCGGGCAGCGGCACGTCGAGGTCCCAGACCATCGTCGTCCCGGGCACCGACAGCAGGGCCAGGAGGAGGGCCAGTCCGGGACGCGCGCGTGTCGGGCCGACGTCGACTGAACGGTGCATCGTGGTGTCCATGGGGAGTCCTTTCGAGTGACTAGCGGGCATGAACGCAACGCTACGTTCGGCCCACCTCGCTGCCATCGACACCACCACCGGATCGACCCGGTGCGGGCACCGGACCTCGATTGCGTGCTAGCGCTGAGCGTCGGCGGCGCGCAGGTAGGCGAGCACGGCGAGGACTCGGCGGTGGCCGCCCTCGCCCTCTGGCAGCTCGAGCTTCATCAGAACGCTGCGCACGTGGCTCTCGACCGTCCGCTCGGTCAGCACGAGGCGCGTTGCGATCGCCTGGTTCGTCAGCCCCTCGGCCATGAGCGACAGGACCTCGCGCTCGCGTTCGCTCAGCTCACCGAGGTCGTCGGACGCCTGCCCGCCGACAAGCGAGGCAACGACTCGAGGATCGAGCGCCGAGCCGCCGCGGGCGACGCGCTGCGCCGCCTCGAGGAACTCGCCGACATCGAGCACGCGGTCCTTGAGGAAGTAGCCGAAGCCACCCTGCGAGACCAACCCGATGGCGCCTGCCGTCTCGACGTGCTGGGACAGGACGAACACGCCGACCTCGGGATGGGCGTCACGGATCCAGCGCGCAGCGCGCATCCCCTCGTCGGTGTGCGTCGGCGGCATGCGCACGTCGACGACCGCCAACTCGGGCTCGTGCTCGCTGACCGCGGCGCGCAGGCGATCGGCGTCGTCGACCGCGGCGACGACGTCGTGGCCCGCGTCCTCGAAAAGCCGCCGCAGGCCCTCGCGCAGCAGCGCCTGGTCCTCCGCAATCACGACCCGCATGGCAGCTCCGCCACGACCGCGGTCCCCTCGCCTCGCGGGCTGGACACGCTGACGCTGCCGCCCAGGGCGGCGACGCGGTCGGTGATGCCGGCCAGCCCCGAGCGGTCGCTGGCGGCTGCGCCCCCGATGCCGTCGTCGGTGATCCGCAGCACGAGGCTGCCGTTGGATCGCTGGGCGCTCACCGTCACCCGGGTGGCGCGCGCGTGCTTGACGGAGTTCGTCAGCGCCTCGCTCGCGACGAAGTAAGCGGCGGCCTCGATCGGCTCGGCGAAGCGCTCGCTCGTGGCGGCGACATCGGTACGCAGCGGAGCGCGCGCCGCCAGCTCGCGCAGCGCCGGCCCCAGCCCATCGTCGAGGCATGCGGGCCGCACCCCGCGGGCCAGCTCACGCAGCTCCTCGATCGCGCGCGTGACCTCCCGCACGGTCTCGTCGAGCTGCCCTGTGATCTCGTCGGCGCCGTCGCCGCCGAGGCGGCCCTGGATGTTGCGGATCGCCAGCCCGATCGAGACGAGCCGCTGCTGCGCGCCGTCGTGAAGGTCGCGCTCCAGCCGCCGGCGCTCCTCGTAACCCGCGGTCACGATCCGGGCGCGCGACCTCTCGACCTCCGACAGACGACGCCGGACCTCGGTGTTCAGCCGAGCGATCTCGATCGCCAGACCCGCCGCGTTAACGACGCTCTCGAGCACGTCGGGGTGCTCGTTGAGCACGGGGTCGTGCAGGACCGCGCCGAGCGGCAGGTCGCCGCGGCGCACGAGCGTCACGCGATCGTGGCGGTCGGCCGGGACCTCCGCGGGACGCCCTGTGGCGTCGACGTAGCCGGCTTCGCCGGGCAGCGCGAAGACGAGCTCGAGCGTCGGATCGCCGAGCGCGTCGGCGAGCACCACTCCCGTCTGGTCGGGCGTCGCGCTACCCGTGCGCAGGTCGGCGAGGTGGCGCTCGACGCGCCGCAGGCCCTCGTATCGCGCCCGGTTGAAGCGCCGGTCCACGGTCGTCTGCACGCGCATGCGCAGGCGGCCGAAGACGAGCGCGACGCTCAGCGTGGCCGCCGCCGTCGCCAGCGATGAGCCCGCCCCCAGCGCGACGCCGAGCGCCAGCGAGACGGTGCCGTACGTCGCGGCGAGCAGCACCGTCAGCGTGCCGTAGACGATCGTGCGGTTGACGATCCGCTCGATCTCGTAGAGGCGGTAGCGCATGACCGCCACGCCGATCGCCAGCGGGATCGCGATGAGCACGACGGCGAACGCGATCGTCGCGGCCACGTCGGCCCGCCCGGCGATGAAGCTCTCGGCCCAGCCGACCGCGACCGCGAGCGGGATCAGCGCACCGGCATAGGCGAGCAGTTTGAGCTGCTGGCGCTCCAGCCCGCTCGAACGCCGGAAGCGCGTGCGGACGGCGAACGCCGCCGCGAACAGCGCCGCGAGCATGCCGACGGAGGAGACGAGGAACAACGGTGCGTACACGACATCGGGCAGTTGCGGCAACGGGCTCTCGACGGCGTCGTAGGGCGCAGGGAGATCGCGCGGCCCCAAGTGGGTGCAGACGAGCATGACCGCGAGACAGCCAGCGGAGCCGATCGCGATCGGCCGCCAGCGCGGCGATGGCAGCCTTCCGTCCGGGAATACGAACGCGATTGCGGCGAACGACGCGAACAGCAGCGGCCAGATCCCGTCGTTGACGACCGCGGCCAGGGCCCCGCCAGTCGTGCCGGGATGGTCGAGCACCGCGTAGGCGGCCCAGTTTTCGGCGACGCCGCTGAGCGTCAGGATGAGGCCGTTGGCGAGCAGTAGCCAACCGATCGGGTTCGCCGGGCGGCGCATCGTCAACACGACGCCCACGCCGCTCGACATGACGACAGCCAGCGGGAAGACGTAGGCGCCCCACGCCACCTCGACCTGTGCGTCCGTGACGACATCGAGCCAGATCACGCCCGCGCCGGCCGCCAGCGTCTGGATCAGCAGTGCCCAGGGAGCGATCTGTCGCATGCGCACATGCCGATCATCACCGCCGGGCGGGCTCGCGACAACCGCGCTAGCACTGAAGCGCGCATCTGTATGAGATTGCTCTGAGACGGGGATTCCGGTGCGCTGGGCGCGGGGACAACGACAGCAGCGTTCACTACACGGAGGTCAGATCAGCATGTACGCCGACGCAGGACCCCCCATCTTCCTCATGGCCCTCGGGCTCGTGCTCTGGCTCGCCGTCACCGCGACGGTGGCCGGAATCTCGATCCAGATGATCGGGATGATCCTGTTTATCGCCGGCGCGATCTGGCTCGTCGTCGAGATGCTGCAGGCACGCACCCTTGGTACCCGCGAGCGCTACGTCGAGGAGCCGGTCGTCTACCGCGACCGTCGTCTCTAACGGCGACTCCGCGCGCAGGCCTAGTAGCGCCGCGTCACGAAGCGCATCATCAGCGCGCCGTAGAGCGCGAGGACGCCCCCGACGAGGAGCAGCAGCGGCGGGAGCCGGTCGACCGGCGGCCACCAGCTCGCGAGCCTGTCGAAGTCCTCGCGCTCCGCGACGAGCACCGGCAGGAGGTCCTGGCGCAGGTAGTCGTCGAGCGCCGCCATCGTCCGCACGGGGGTGAACCCGTCGAAGCGCGTCATCGCCTCGGTGCCGGGAATCGCGTTCCAGGAGACGGTCACCTCGGGCACGGTCAGCAGCGCCCGTGCGAGCCCCGGCGTGCGCATGCGCAGCGTGCTGACGAGCTCGTCGCCGGACGTGCGCAGCGCGCGCGACAGGTAGCCGACGAGGTGCGGGATCTCGGCCGACACCTCGGTCAGCGGGATCGCGGCGAGCAGCGCGGTCGTCTTCGGCGCGCGGCGCCGGATCGCGCGGCGGACATCGTTCGTCGAGCGCCCGGTGCGCGCGGCGAGGAAGCGGTACAGGCGCGGCGCCTCGGCGGCGGCGCCGCCGCTCGCGGTCATCAGCGGATCGCCGAGCGCGATCGCCTCGTGGACCGTGTCCATCCCGTTCGCAGCGCCGCGCACGCGTTCCTTCGTGAAGACGGGCTCGAAGTCGTCGATCGCGCGCTGCGCGCCGCCGAGCCGCGGGAAGTACTGGGCGCCCGCGACGAGCAGGAGGATCACCGCGCCGACGCCGACGACGAGCGCCCACGACAGCTTGCCGGGACGCGACGTCGCGGCGCTTGAGGCCTTCAGCACGCCGAAGGCCAGCAACAGGACGCCGATCGCCAGCAGCAGGTACGGGATGTAGCCGACGCCGCCCGATCCGGCGAGGTCCTGGAACTCCTTCCTGCGCTCGGCGATCAGCGGCACGACGTCGTCGCGGTAGTACTTGCGCAGGCCTGGCACGGTGCCGACCGGCTTGCCGCGGCTCAGTCGCGTCAGCCCGTCGATGCCGGGCACGTCGTACCACGCGTCGGAGGTGTTGCGCAGCGCGGTCAGCGCCTGCGAGATGCGCGGGAAGTCCTGTTCGAGCGTCGCCCCGACCTGCTCCTCGGTCGTGCCGAGGATCACCGCCAGGTACGACGTCAGCGCGGGCACCTCGTCGGCGACGCCTTCGAGCGGCAGGGCGCGCGTGAGCGCCTCGACGTGCGGCGCCTCGCGGCGCAGGATCCGGCGCACCTGGGCGGTCGACAGGCCCATCTTGCGGCGCATGAGCCTGATCAGGCTGCGGACCTCGCGGCTGGCGCCGCCGCGCCTGGTGAGCAGCGGATCGGCGACGTCGACGTAGGACGAGATGAGGTCCACGCCGGCGGTCGTGCCGGCGACGCGCTCGTCGCTGAAGGCCGGCTCGGCGGCGTCGATCACGCGCTGGCCGGCGCTCAGGCGTGGGATCAGCGAGAGCCCGAGCACGAGCAGCACGACCGCGAGTCCGGCGAACGCGACCCCGAGCCAGGCGCGCGATGCGCCGGTCGACAGCAGTCCCTTCATCCGAACCGTTCAGCGCTCCCCGAGATCGACGGCGGGGCGGGGACGCGACCCACCCTCAACGACCGCGCGAACCGTACACGGCCACGGCCCCGCTGCGACGAGCGCGAGCTTCTCGGCGCGCGTCAGGCGCTTGATGCGGACCTCCTCGCGGCGGGCCGCGCCGCGGTCGGGCATCGGCTGCGCGAGCGCCAGCGCCACCGGCAGGCGGCTCGCCGTGTAGCGGCTCGCGCTGCCGTTCTCATGCGCCTTCAGCCGTCGTGCGAGGTCCGACGTCCAGCCGCAGTACAGCGTGCCGTCGCGGCAGGACAGCAGGTAGACCCAGGCCTCGACCATCGTGCGTTGCTGTTCGACGGTGGGCACCGCGATCATGCCTGCGGCGGCGCGGAACGCGCGCTGCGTGGCACCTACGGGGCTGTATCCGCCCACAAGCTGCCACGCGCGCCTCGGGCGACCTCCCTCAGTGATGCCGTTCGCGGCGCCGCGGGCGCGTCAGGCGGTCTCGCTCGCCCCGCCGCGCCCGAAATGCTGCACCGGCGCGAGCTCGACCGGCGAGCTGTGCATCGCGCGCAGGCGCACCTCGCGCCAGGACAGGCCCTCCTTGACGAGCGCCGGAGCGCCCATCACGATCGCCGTCGCGATCTCGACGGACTGCAGGATGATCCCGTACGCGAGCGCGTCGGCGTAGCCGACCCCGTAGGCCGCGAGCACGGCGACGCAGGCCGCCTGGAAGATGCCGATGTTCGACGGCGTCGCGGGCAGCACGGCCGTGACGTTGACCGCGAACAGGACCGCGGCGGCCGCGCCGAGCCCGGCCTGGCCGTCGAGCCCGAGCGCGACGAGCAGCACGTAGCACGACAGCCACTGGATCCCCCAGGCGGAGAGCTGCGCGAACGCCGCGATCGCGCCGAGCCGGGGCCGGCGGAAGACCGTCAGCCCGTCGCGCAGCTGCACGAGCGCGGCTCGCGCCCGGTTGACGAACGCCGCCGCCCGGGCGTAGCGCGATGGCTTGCCGGAACGCAGCAGCGCCGGCAACAGCAGCAGCGAGACGACGATCACGAGCGGCGCGATCGCGACCGCGAGCAGCGCGGTGTGATGCTCGAAGACGTCGACGGTCGAGAACATCGCGATCCCGAGCACGATCAGCGCGAGGATGTTCAGCAGCGACTGCGACACGATCGTGCCCAGCACGACGGGCAGGTGCTCGCGGGCGCTGCCGATCCGGCGCGCGACGACGAACGCGCGCGACGGCTCGCCGAGCCGCGCCGGCAGCGTCGCGGACATCAGCACGCCGATGAAGGTCCCCTGCAGGGCGTCGCGGCGGCGCACGCGCGAGTTCGGCAACGCGGCCCGCAGGATCGCGTGCCACGCGAACGCCCGCAGCACCATCGAGAAGCACATCAGCCCGAGCCCGACGATCACCCAGGGCGGCGCGGCGTTCAGCAGCGCGTGCCCGATCCGGTCGGTCCCGATGCGCTGCATCGCGATGACCGCAAGCGCGAGCGCGAAGACCCCGACCGCCCCGATCGCCAGCCGGCGTGCCATCCGAGCGCCGGGCCGCGAGGCGTCGCGGGCGGTCCGCGCCAGCGCCGGCTCGAGCGTCGGCAGGCGGCGCGGCGCGATGCGCTCGCCGTCGGCGGGCACGAGGCCCAGGCGTGCCGACACGCCGTGCGGCGCGCGGGCGTGCAGCTCGATCGCGTCGTCGTAGGCCGCGAGCACCTCCGCCGCGACGTGCGGCCATGCGTAGCGCGGCGCGGACGCGGACGCGGCGGCGGCGAGCTGCGCGCGGCGGCCGGGGTCGAGCGCGAGGTCGCGCAGCGCCTCGGCGAGCGCGGTCGGATCGCCGCGCGGGACGAGCAGCCCGTTGTGGCCGTGCTCGACGACGTCGCGGTAGCCCGCGATGTCGGAGGCGATCACCGGCGTGCCGGCCGCGAACGCCTCGGTCAGCACCATGCCGAAGCTCTCGCCGCCGAGCGACGGCGCGCACAGCACGTCGGCGGCGGACAGCACCTGCAGCTTCTCCTCGTCGCTGCACTTGCCGTGGGCGACGACGTCGCGCGGATCGAGCATCAGCGGCGCCATCTGCTCGGCGTCGACGCCGACGACGTGAAGCGTCGCGGGGATGTGCTTGCGCAGCGCCTCGAACGCGCGCAGCAGCACCGGCAGGCCCTTGCGCTCGACGGCCTGGCCGATGAACGCGATCCGCAGCGGGTGCTCGGTGGAACCCGCCACAGCCTCTGCTTGCAGCTGGGGGAGCTCGACGCCGTTGGGGATGATCCGGTACGTGCCGCCGTAGAAGCGGCGCCCGGTCCAGGCGGCGGCCTGCGAGACGGCGATCCGCACGTGCAGGCGGTTCAAGCGCCGGCGCGCGCCGAAGAAGTTCGCGAGGTTGTTCGAGAAGACGTTCTCCGAGTAGCAGTGGAACGTCGCGACGAGCGGCGCGTCGACGGTCATCAGCGAGTCCCAGCCGGGGATCGGCGCGACGGGTTCGTGCAGGTGCACGACGTCGTAGCCGCTCTCGAGCTCGCGCCGCAGGGCGACGACCGTCGAGACGCCGTAGGCGACGTTCGAGACCGCGCCGTTGGAGGGGAAGCCGACCGTCCGCCCGAGCGGCACGAGGTAGTCGGGCAGCTCACGCTGCGACGGGCGCGCGCCGCGGTGCAGGCGCCGCGTCAGGCGATCGTCCGGGTCGACCGGCGAGAGCACGCGCACGTCGTGGCCGGCGGACAGGTAGTGCTCGGCGAGCGCCTCGATGTGGCGCGTCACTCCCCCCGGATACGTCCACGAATACGGCGACACCAACGCGATCCGCATCGGGGCATCCTATCCCGGCGACCGGTGGTCGGCCTAGGTCCGGCCGCTTCCAAGCGTCAGGCTTCGCGCGCAAGCCGCGGGTCGCCGCGGATGTAGGCCGTCGCGCAGGCCAGCACGAACACGCCGAAGGCGAACAGGAGCGGGCCGGAGTCGTTGAAGAGGGCGCCGGCGATCGATGCCGTCAGCCCTCCGATCAGCGCCGCGCGCCAGGACGGCGAGCCGGCCAGCGGCGCATAGATCCGCTCGCGGTAGCGGACCGCGTAGGCCGCGCCGAGCGCCGCGACGAGCGTGATCAGCGGCATCGCACCGAGGCTGAAGACGTTGAACGCCAGCTCGTAGCGCCGCGCGACGACGTCCCACAGCGAGCCGGCGCTGTCCGCCTGCAGCACGGTGCGCGTGAAGTGGCCGTCGCCATCGCTCGCGAGATCGAGCGCGGCCAGCGCCGCGAGCGCGAGGATCGGGACGCCGGCCGCTGCGAGCAGCGTGCGCCGCGACGGCGTGCCGGGCAGCATCACGACCGTCGCCGCGGCGATCCCCGCTCCAAGGGTGATCACGCCGCCGACGTCGGCGCCGAGCTGGCTGGCGCCGACGAAGACGGCGAAGACGGCGCCCGTGGCGGCGACGATCGCCGCGTTGCGCCGCGACCGCGCGCAGCCCCAGAGCAGCGCGCCGAGCCCGACGAGCAGGAGCGTGATCAGCGTCGACTCGAGCTCGTTGCCAAGGCCGTAGAAGCGCGAGCCCGAGCGCGGGTTGACGCCGAGCAGCGAACGGATGATCAGCGGTGAGCCGAAGGTGAGGTCGACGGCGTAGGCGATCACCGAGACAGCCGCGGGCACGAGCGGGGCGCGCGGCCAGCGCACGAAGCGGTCGGTCAGCGCCGCGAGCCCGAACGCACCGGCGACGACGATCGCGACCTCCGCCAAGCGCGACGGCGCCAGCCAGCCGGTGACGAGCAGCATCGGCGGCACCCAAAAGAAGGCGAGCGCGCCGATCCGCAGCCCCGCGCGGATGCCGCGACGGTCGGCGACGAGACCGAGCGCGAGGATCAGTGCCACCCAGGTGAACGCGAGCGCCCCGAGCGTCGGCGTGCGGCGCCCGCTGACGACGCGCAGCCGTGCCTCGATCTCCTTGAGCTTCGCGGCGCTGCGCCCGGCCTCGGAGCGGATCGGCTGCCCGCGGACGCCGTCGGGCACCGCGAGGCCGAGGTGCCTGAGGATCGTCACGGGGACGTCGATGCCGGCCACGATCCCCTCCAGGCGCGTGCTCGTCGAGGTCAGCGACCCGGCCGTAGACAGGCCGGCGACGCCGATCGGCAGCAGGATCGGCACGCGCACATGCGGCGGCGTCTGCGCGACGATCAGCAGATCGCCCTTGCGGCGCGCGCGCAGCAAGCGGTCGAGCGCCGCGTTGCCCTTGTCGGCCGTCGGCAGCCCGACGACGACGAGCCGGTGGTCCTTCAGCAGCGCGGCGGCGCGTTGGGTCAAAGTCGCGGCGGTAGCGAGCGAGACCGCCGCGACATCGCCGGCGCGGTTGGCCGCGATGACGCTCTCGATGTGGCTGCGACCAGCGACGCCGGCGTACCCCGCGCCGCCGGGGATCCGGCCGGCGAGCAGGCCGGGCAGGATCTCCGCGGGCGCCGTGTCGGCGCGCCTGAGCACCCTGCTCCAGCCGAAGATGAAGCCACTGCCGTCGCCGCCCTGGACGAGCTCGAGGCGCGGCGGCGCCTGCGGCGTGTAGACGGCGCGCGAGGTCCGCGATCCGGCCGACAGGTCGAGCACCATCTGCTCGGGCGAGAAACGCCCCTGGGTCGCGCTGACGAGCCCGATCGCGAGCGCATGGCGCTCGTCGAGGCGGTCGAGGACGGGCTTGGGGTTGTTGTCCCCGCCCGAGGGCAGGAAGGCGAGCACGACGCGCTGATCGCTGGCGCGCGCCGCCGGTGCCGCGGCAAGCGCGAGCGCGAGCAGGGCCGAGAGGGCGAAGCCGGCGACGATCAGCCGCCACACGGCCTGTGATGACGCGGGCATCGCCCGTTCTATCCTGTCAGTCCGTGCCACAGCGTCATTTCGTCAAGTACACCTTCCTGAAGATCGATCCCGCCTGGCACCGCCTGGACGCCGACGTCCGCGAGGCCGGCAAGGTCGAGTTCGCTGCGGCTTGCGCGGACTTCGCCGATGGGCACCTGCTGCGGGCCTTCTCGACCGTCGGCACGCGCGGGGACACCGACCTGATGCTGCTCACGCAGGCGCAGAACCTCGATCGTATCCACGAGTTTCACGTGGTCCTGGGTCAGAGCGGGCTCATGCGCTGGGCGACGATCCCCCATTCGTTCTTGGCGATGACGAAGCCGTCGGAGTACTCCGACGAATCACGCCTCGAAGTTCGCCCCGCACATGCGAAGTACCTCTTCGTCTATCCCTTCGTGAAGACGCGCGCGTGGTACGCGCTCGATCCGAAGGAGCGCTGGCGGATCATGCAGGAGCACATCACGCTCGGCCGCGAGTACCCGGACATCGACCTGAACACCTCGTACTCGTTCGGGCTCGACGACCAGGAGTTCGTCGTCGCCTTCGAGACGAACGATCCGGCCTCGTTCCTCGACCTCGTCCAGCGCCTGCGCACGACGGAGTCCTCGCTCTACACGAAGCGCGACACCCCGACCTTCACGTGCATCAGCACGTCGGTCGAGCGCGCGCTGGCGGCGCTCGACGGCGACGCGCTCGCGGCGGAGCTCGCCTGATGCACGAGCAGCGCGGCGAGATCCGCGACATCACCGTGATCGGGGCCGGCCCGGTCGGGCTGTCGACCGCGTTCTGGGCCGGCATGCGCGAGGCCTCGGCGCGGATCGTCGACTCGCTGCCGCAAATCGGCGGCCAGCTGACGGCGCTGTACCCGGAGAAGTGGATCTTCGACGTCCCCGGTCACACGAAGGTGCTCGCCAAGGACCTCGTCGAGGAGCTGCGCCGCCAGGCGCTCGAGCAGTTCGACGTCCCGGTCCACCTCGAGACGACCGTCGAGACGATCGAGTGGGAGGACGACATCGTCGTCCTGAACACGAACAACCCCCACTACGCGCAGCTGCGCAGCCGCGCGGTGATCATCGCCGGTGGCCACGGCGCCTTCGAGCCCAAGCGGCTGCCGGGCTTCGACATGACGCCTTGGGAAGGGCGCGGCGCGCATTACCTCGTCGGCTCGAAGTCCGAGTTCGCCGGCAAGAAGGTGCTGATCATCGGCGGCGGCGACTCCGCCTGCGACTGGGTCGTCAACCTGCTGCACACCGCCGAGTCGGTCGCGCTGTGCCACCGCCGCGAGGGCTTCCGCGCGCACGAGCTGACCGTCAACCAGGTCATGACGGCGGCCGAGGCAGGTCACGTCGACCTCCACGTCCCGTTCCAGATCCGCGAGGTGATCGGCAACGGCTCGATCGAGCGCGTGCGGCTGTTCCATTCCGAGGACGAGTCGCACGAGATCGAGATCGAGGTCGACGCGATCCTCCTGCAGCTCGGCTTCAAGACCGCGCTCGGCCCGTTGAAGGACTGGGGCCTGGAGATCTCCAAGGGCGCGATCGTCGTCGACCAGGTCATGAAGACGAACCTTCAGAGCGTCTGGGCGTGTGGCGACATCACGACCTTCGAGGGCAAGCTCAAGCTGATCGCGACCGGCTTCGCCGAGTCCGCGGTCGCCGTTGCCCAGGCGATCCGCTCGTTCCGCCCCGAGATGAAGATCCAGCCGAAGTACTCGACGAACACCGGTGTGCCGGGGAGCACGTCGGGACAGCCGTAGGCCGTCAGACCGCCGAGCACTCCTCTTCGTCGGCGACCCGGAACGAGGAGCCGCAGCCGCAGGCGGCAACGACGTTGGGATTGTTGACCTGGAAGCCGGCGCCCTGCAGGGACTCGACGTAGTCGATCACGGAGCCGCGCACATAGGGCAGGCTGGGCTGGTCGACGTAGACCTTCAGACCCGCGAACTCGAAGACCTCGTCGCCGTCGCGTTGCTCGTCGAATGCGAGGTTGTACTGGAAGCCGGAGCAGCCGCCACCCTTCACGCCGACCCGCAACCCGGCCTCGGCCGCGTTCGCGCCCTGGCCAGAGAGGAACTCATGGACCTTCTCTGCACCCTTGTCGGTGATCGTGATCATGTGCGCATCTCCCGGCGTCGTTTCAAGCGCATCGGCAATACTTCAGGAAGTGTAGCGGCCTCGGAGGCTGAGCTGGACAAGGGTTCCCAATCGCTACGCTTCGAGCATATGCCCAGCGCAGACGAGGTCAAGAGCCGGATCGAAAGCGGGATTCCCGGCGCCTCGGCCGAGGTGCTGACAGCCGACGAGGTGCATTTCGACGTGACGGTGCGAGCGAGCGCCTTCGACGGCCTCTCGCGTATCAAGCAGCACCGGCTCGTCATGGACCTGTTCGCAGGCGAGCTCGGCGGCGCTATCCATGCCCTTGCCCTGAAGACGGAGGTCACATGAGCGACAACGAGATTCGCAGCCTGATCGCCAAGGCGATCGACGAGAACGACACGATCCTCTTCATGAAAGGATCTCCAGACGCTCCGGCCTGCGGCTTCTCCGCTCGCACGGTGGCGATGCTGCAGGCACTCGAGACGCCGTTCGCGGCCGTCGACATCCTGCCCGATCCGCGCATCCGCCAGGAGCTCTCGGCGCTGTCGAACTGGCCCACGATCCCGCAGCTGTTCCACGGCGGCGAGCTGATCGGCGGCTGCGACATCGTCACCGAGATGTACGAGTCCGGTGAGCTGGCGACGGCGCTCGGCGCCACCGCCCCGGACGGGCCCGCCCCGGCGCCCGTCGAGGCAGCGCCCGCGCCGCCCCGGCCGATGAGCATCGAGAACATGCTCGGCTCGTAACGACCGCCCGCAGTGCGTGGTCGCGTGAGCGACCACTAGCATCGCGCCCATGGGAACCGGAGCACCGGCCGCGACATCCGCGCTGGCATGGGACGGGCGCCGCCTGCGCCTGCTCGACCAGACGCTGCTGCCGGCCGAGGAGACCTGGATCGGGCTCGAGGGCGCAACCGACACCGCCGCCGCGATCGCGCGCCTGGCCGTGCGCGGCGCACCGAACATCGGCATCGCCGCCGCCTACGGACTCGCGATGGAGATCGAGCGCGCGGCCTGCGGCGACGACGAGCTGCGCAGCGCGGCCGACGTCCTTCGCGACGCCCGGCCGACGGCCGTGAACCTCGCCTGGGCCGTCGATCGCGTCCAGGCCGCCGCGCTCGCCGCGCCGCCCGACGAGCGCGCGAGCGTCGCACGCAGCGAGGCCGAGACGATCCACGCCGGCGAGGACGCGGCCAGCGCCGCGATCGCGCTGCAGGGCGCCGACCTGCTGGCCGGCTCGCGGCGGATCCTCACGCACTGCAACACGGGCGCGCTCGCCTGCGGCGGGACCGGCTCCGCGCTCGCGGTCGCGATCGAGCTCGCGCAGCGCGACGACGTCACCGTGCTCGCCTGCGAGACGCGCCCGCTGCTGCAGGGCGCGCGCCTGACGATCTGGGAGCTGCGCCGCGCGGGCATCGCGCACGAGCTGCTCGTCGACGGCGCCGCCGCCGGGCTGATGCGGCGCGGCGAGGTCGATGCCGTGATCGTCGGCTGCGATCGCGTCGCGGCGAACGGCGACGTCGCCAACAAGGTCGGGACGTACGCCCACGCGCTTGCCGCGCGCGCGGCCGGGATCCCGTTCATCGTCGCGGGGCCGACGTCGACGATCGACAGCGCGATCGCCAGCGGCGACGAGATCGTCATCGAGGAGCGCGGCATGGACGAGGTCCGCCACGCCGGCGGCGCGCTGCTCACGCCGGCCGACACCCCGTGCCGCAATCCGGCCTTCGACGTCACGCCGGCCGAGCTCGTGACGGCGCTCGTGACCGAGCGCGGGATCGCGTCACCGGTCTCCGCGGAGTCGATCGCGAGGCTGCTCGCGCTGCCGGCAGACGGCGACGACCAGTGTTGATCGCGCGCTCCACGACGCCCCACGACGTCGTCGTCGAGGAGCTGCCCGACCCGACGCCGGGCGCGGGCGAGGTCGTCTGCCGCGTGCTCGCGTGCGGGGTCTGCGGCTCGGATGTCAGCGACGGCTACGTCGCCAAGAAGCTGCCCGGCGTGCTCGGCCACGAGGTCGTCGGCGAGGTGCTGCGCACCGGCGCGGGCGTCACCTCGGTCGCCGCCGGCGACCGCGTCGTCATCCACCACCACGCGCCGTGCGGCGACTGCCGGCGCTGCCGCCGCGGCCACGAGACGCTCTGCGAGCAGTTCCGCGCGACGCGGCTGGAGCCCGGCGGCTTCGCCGAACAGGTGCTGATCGAGGCCGCGCTCGTCCCCGAGCTGCTCCCGCTGGGCGCGATCGACCCACTCGCCGCGACGTTCGTCGAGCCGCTCGCCTGCGTACTGCGCGCGCTCGACCGCGCCGGGCTGCACGCCGGCGATCACCTGCTCGTCGTCGGCGCGGGCTCCAACGGGCTGCTGGCGATCGCCGCCGCGCACGCGCGCGGCGCGGGCGCGGTCTGGATCCGTGAGCCGCGCGACGAGCGCCGCCGGCTCGCGCGCGCGTGGGGCGCGAGCGACCACGTCGACGAGCTCGTCGACGTCGCCTTCCTGACGACCGCCGGCGCCGACGCGATCGGCGGCGCCGCGACCGTCCTCGGCCCCGGCGGCACGCTGTGCCTGTACGCGACGACGAAGCCCGGTGCGGCGCTCGGGCTCGACGCCGAGCTGCTGTTCCTGCGCGAGCTGACGGTCTGCTCGAGCTGGTCCGCCGGCCCGGGCGACATGCGCGCCGCCTACGGGCTGATCGCGAGCGGGCGGATCGACCCGCTCGAGCTCGTCACCCACCGCCTCGGACTCAGCGAGACGGCGCGGGCGCTCGATCTCCAGCGACGGGGCGAGGCGATCAAGGCCGTGGTCGTCCCATGAGAGCCGCGTTGCTGTACGGACCGGGCGACCTGCGCGTCGAGGACGTCGAGCAGCCCGACGGCGAGGTGATAATCACCGTAGAGGCCGCGACCGCCTGCGCGACCGACGCCAAGTGCCTGCGCTACGGGCACCTGATCCTCGGTCCCTACCCCGCCCGCTTCGGCCATGAGACCGTCGGCGTGCGCGACGACACCGCCGAGCGCGTCCTCGTCGGCGATTCCGTCGCCTGCGGCAGCTGCGCGTTCTGCGTCGCCGGCCGCACGCAGCTGTGCGAGCACATGACGTGGGTGCTGGGCGGCTTCGCCGAGCAGATCGCGGCGCCGACGGCGGCGCTGCACTCCGTCCCGGATGGTCTCGAGGCCGCTGGGGCGGCGATGGCCGAGCCGCTCGCCGCCGCCGTCCATGCGGTCGCGCGCGCCGGCTCCGCCGCCCACGAGGGCGCGAGCGCAGCGGTGCTCGGCGGCGGCACGATGGGGCTGATGCTCGCCCGGCTGCTCGTCCTGCGCGGCTGCGACGTCATGCTCGCCGATCGCCACGAGGAGCGCCGCGCGCAGGCGCGGGCGCTCGGCGCACGCACCGTCGCGGCGCTCGAGCCGGCGCAGTACGGGCTCGTGATGGAGGCGGTCGGGCGCCCGCCGGCGTGGCGAGTGGCGATCAACGCGGCTGCGCCCGGCGCCACGGTCGTGCTCGTCGGCGGCTGCCCGGCGGGCAGCGACGTGACGCTGCCGTCGGGTCCGCTGCACTACGCCGAGCTCGACGTCCGCGGCGCGTTTCACCATACGCGCGCCGAGGTCGACCACGCGCTCGAGCTGCTCGCGGCCGGCGACGTCGACTGGCGCGCCCTCGCCGGTCCTACGATCGGACTGCACGAGCTGCACGATGCGCTCGTGCGGCCGACCTCGGGCGAGGCGCGCAAGCTCGTCATCGACCCGCGCCTGTAGGTTGGCGCGGCCGATGGCCGTCGCAATCGTCACCGACAGCACCCACTACCTGCCGCGCGATCTCGTCGCCGCGCAGGGCCTTCACGAGGTCTCGCTGTACGTCAAGCTCGGCGGCAGCCTGCGGCGCGAGAGCGACATGACCGACTTGCCCGACTTCTGGGATCGGATGCGCAGCGGCTCGGAGCTGCCGACGACGTCCCAGCCCTCGATCGGCGACTTCCTGGGGTGCTACGAGCCGCTGCTGCAGGGCGGCCACGAGATCCTCTCGATCCACCTCTCGGCCGGTATCTCCGGGACCTACGACTCGGCGCTGCAGGCGCGCGCGCAGCTCGTCGAGCGCGGACTCGACGAGGGACGGATCGCGGTGCTCGACTCGCGCACGGTCTGCGGCGGCCTCGGGCTGCAAGTGCTGGCCGCCGCCGCATCGGCTCGCGCCGGCGCCGACCTGCAGGCGGTCGCCGCGCACGCGAGCTCCGCTCGCGAGGCGCTGCGGATCTGGTTCGTGCTCGACACGCTCGAGTACCTGCGCCGCGGTGGCCGCGTCGGCGGCGCGCAGGCGTGGATCGGCGGCGCGCTGAAGATCAAGCCGATCCTCTCGCTCGAGTCGCAGATCACGCCGGTCGAGCGCGTGCGCACCGCCGGCCGCGCGTTCGAGCGGATGGTCGAGTACATGCAGACGCTGCACGCCGACGGCGCCGACGCGTGGTGCGTGCAGCACAGCCAGGCGCCCGCCGAGGCGCAGCGGCTCGTCGAGCGCGGGATCGACGTCTTCGGGTGCGAGCCGCGCTTCGTCGGCGAGGTCGGGCCCGTGATCGGCGCCCACGCCGGGCCCGGGCTGATCGGCGTCGGCGGATTGCCCGCGGCGGCGCTGGACTGAGGCGCGCGGATCGTCGAGGACAGTTCAGGCGGGCTTCGGCTTGGGCTTCGTCGGCCTTGGCTTGACCGGCGGCGGCGGGTCGGGCGGGGGTGGCGGCGGCGCGTCGGGCGGCGGCACGTCGTCGGGCAGGATCACCGTGCCCGAGACCGTCGTCTGATCGGCGTAGTACTCCTTGAGGACGATCTGCAGCGCCGCGGCGATCGGGATCGCGATCAGCGCGCCGACGACCCCGAGCAGCGCCGAGCCGGCGAGGATCGCGACGATCACGGCGAGCGGCGGCACGTTCACCGTGCGCTTGAAGATGAAGGGCTGCAGCACGTTGTTCTCGACCTGCTGGTAGAGGATCAGGAAGATCCCGTAGATGATCGTCGCGCTGGGGAAGTCGGTGAACAGCGTGACGATGAGGATGATGACGCCGCCGATCGTCGCGCCGACGAGCGGGATCAGACCGAAGAAGGACATCAGCACGGCGAGCGGCACGGCGAACGGCACGCCGAGGATCGTCAGGATGATGAACGTCAGGATCCCGTTGATCGAGGTGATCGTCAGCGCGCCCGCGACGTAGCCGGACGTCGACTTGTAGATCCGCTCGGCGACGTCGCGCAGGCGCTCCTCGCGGTGGCGGCCGAAGCGTGTGATGAGGAAGTTCGCGATCCGCCTGCCGTCGAGCAGCAAGAAGAACGTCATCGTCAGGATCGTCAGCAGCTGGAACGCCGCGTTGACGACGCCCGCCGCGATGCTCTGCAGCGCCCCCGCCGCATCGCCGAGCTTGTCGGGCAGCTTCTGGGCCTCCTCCTGCAGCTTCGACGTGATGTCGTACTTGTTGTCGAAGTCGCGGATCGTCCTGTTGTCGCGCAGGTCCTGGACGTATGTCGGGATGTCGCGCGAGAGGTCGGTCGCTCCGTTGATCACCGGCGGGACGATCAGCGAGAGCACGCCGCCGAAGACGCAGAAGATCAGCACGTACACGAGCAGGATCGCGGCTGCCCGCGGCAGCCTGCGCGCAAAGAAGTCGACGGCCGGGCCGAGCGCGACGGCGAGGAAGATGGCGATCCCCAGCAGCAGCAGCGTGCCGCGGATCTGCACGAGCAGGAACAGCAGGGCCGAGAACGCCGCGACGGTGAGCAGGATGCGCGCGATGTGGCGCGTTGTCAGGGCGTCCCAGATGGACACGGGTTGAATCTAGGGCGCCGCTCGGACGGCGTGACGCGCGCCGTCAGGCCGCGCGTTCGCGCCGGCGGCCTAGCGCTTGCGGCGGAAGAGCCCGCCGAAGGCGGCGATCCCGCCGCCGATCACGAAGCCCGCGACGGCGGCGCCGATGACCGCCTGCTTCTGATGCTTGACGAGCTGGCCGCGCCAGTCCGTGAGCACCGCGATCTCGCTCTGCAGGCGCTCCATCGAGGTGCCCAGCTCGCGCCGGTTGGCTTCGATCGACGCGCGGATCTGCTCCGGTGTGCGCGCCGGCATGCTAGGTGTGCTTCTTGCGCCGCAGCTTGAGCGTCTTGCGGATCTTGCCGGCCTCGTCGATCGCCATCTTGGGCACCGGCGGCGTGCTCTCCTTGAAGAACTTCGCCGCGAGGTAGCCGGCCACCCCGCCGAGTGCGAACAGCAGGCCGGCGACGACGAAGAAGCCCCAGAAGAACGAGCCGTCGGAGACGGGCAGCGCGTACCACGCGAGCCACGCCATCCCGTGCATGAAGAACAGCATGCCGATCACGACGAAGAGCCCGGCCGCGAGCCCGATGACGATCCCGCGCAGGAGCTTGGTGATCTTCTCGGTGACCTCGGCCTTCGCGAGCTCGATCTCCTCGCGCACGAGCAGGGAAGCGCGCTCGCTGATCTCCTGGACGGTCTGCGCCAGGTCGTGTGCGGGGCTCTCAGTTGCCAAGGCGCCGGAGGATCATTGCGGCGAGCAAACCGCCGGCGAACGCGGCCCCGACGACGAGCTCGGGACGTTCCTCGGCGAGCTCCATCAGCGGCTCCTGCCAGGACGGTCCCGGCGAGGCCGCATGCCCTGTGGCGAACGCCTCGGAGCTGTCGCCGAGCGTCGTCAGCACGTCCGGCTCGCCGGCGGTGGCGACCGCGATCGTCTCCTCGGCGACGGGGAACGGCATCGCCTGCGGCGCGTGCTGGCGGATGGTCAGCGGCACCGGCGGCTCGAACACGCCGGCGTCGGGCGCGTCGTCGGGCAGCTCGACGGCCTCGCCCTCGACGGCCAGCTCGGCGTGGACGGGTGGCTCCTCCTCGGCCATCTTCACTCGGGCGGGTCTTCCCCGTAGACCCGGCGCCAAATCATCGCGGCCGTGCGAGTGGTTGCGATCGAGGCGATCGCGCCGAGGCCCGCAAGCAGGCCCGACCAGACGAGCCGCTTGACCATTTCGTTGCTTTGCATTGCGCGAATCCTCTCAGACGGCACGGGCGGACGTCCGACCTCAGGCGCCATTCGCATCCAGTCCGCCGCAGATCGTCTCAACGATGAACGACTTCGCCTGCTCGAACTCCGCCTCGCCCTGGGGCTGCGGGTCGAAGATCCAACCGGTCAGGACCTGCTCGATCGTCCCGTAGAACGCGAGCGCCGCGAACTCCGGCGTGACCGTGCCGCGAAACGTGCCGTCGGCCTGCGCCTGCTCGACGATCTCGGCGATCAGCGCGTAGGCCTCGCGGATCTTCGCGAGATGTGTGCGCCCGAAGGAGTTCGCCGCGCGCGTGACCTCGACGATGATCACCTTCATGAGATCGGGGTCATGGCGGTAGGACTCGATGATGAACGAGGCGATCGCGCGCAGCTTCTCGCGCGCCGGGAGGTCCCCGCCGTCGATCTCGGAGATGACCGCGAGCAGGACGTTCCAGCGCTCGAGGAAGAGCGTGTCCAGCACCTCGTCCTTGGAGCGGAAGTAGTGGTAGACGAGGCCGTAGGCGACGTTCGCTTCGTCGGCGATGTCCGACACGCGGCAGGCGTGGAAGCCGCGCGTGGCGAACGCCACGACGGCCGCGTCGAGGATGATCCGGCGCTTGTCGGCCGCGAGGTTGCGTCCGGCGGCCACTACGCGCCGACCTCGACCGGCCAGCGATAGGCGCCCGGGCGGCGGTTGGCGAGCGCGGGCAGCTCGCGACGGATGCGCGCCTGAGCCTCGAGATCGAGCTCGGCGACGATGTGGCACTCGCGATCGGGCGCGTGCGCTAGCACGATCCCCCACGGGTCGACGATCATCGAGCGCCCGCCCGATCGCAGGGCGGGCGGGCCGCAGTCGTGCTCGCCGATCTGGTTGGCGGCGACGACGAACGCCTGATCCTCGATCGCCCGCGCGCGCAGGAGGATCTCCCAGTGATCACGCGTCGTCGGCACCGTGAACGCCGCCGGCACGGTGAAGACGCGCGCGCCGCGCAACGCGAGGATCCGGTACAGCTCGGGGAAGCGCACGTCGTAGCAGACGCTCAGCCCGAGCTCGACGCCGGCCGCCGTCGTGCTGACGACGAGCTCGTCACCGGCCTGCTCGTGCTCGGACTCGCGGTACACCACGCCCTCGACGACGACGTCGAACATGTGGACCTTGCGATACGTCGCCTGCAGCTCGCCGTCGGGACCGACGTGGACGCAGGTGTTGCGCAGCCGCGGCTCGTCGGCGACGCGCTCGGTGAACGATCCCGCGACGAGGTCGATGCCGAGCTCGCGGGCGATCGATCGCGCCCAGGAGATCGCGGCGCCGTCGATCGCCTGCGCGCCCGCGACGAGCGCGGAACCGCGACCGAGCGCGCTCCATTTCTCGGGCAGGACGACGAGCTGCGCGCCGTCGGCGGCGGCCGCGCGCGTGAGCCGGTCGGCGCGCTCGAGGTTGGCGTCGAAGTCGGAGGTCGAGGTCAGCTGGACGGCGGCGGCGCGCATGTTGGGGCGAGAACCCTCCCTGAATTGACTGGTCAGTCAACCGCTCGGATGCTACCTCGGCGCGAGCGCGCCCCCTGGAGGAGCGCTTGCGCGCCTTCAGATCGTCCACGCCAGCGACTATCTTCAGGCTCGGCAGCTTTGCGACGTCCCTGCCCAGGGTAGGAAATGTGAGCGGCGGGCTCGGTGAAGGACACCACGGCGCGCGCTGGTACTTAAAGAGATGTTTCGACGAGCCGGACTCACACAGAGGAGAACCGTATGAAGCTTCGCCCGCCCAGCCCGGCGCTCGCGATCTCGATCATCGCTCTGGTGGCTGCGTGCACAGGAAGCGCCGTCGCAGCGACCGTCATCACGAGCAAGCAGATCAGGAACGGCACGATTCAAGGGATCGACATCAAGAACGCCACGATCAGCTCGAACAAGCTCACGCAGGGGACCCGGAACCTCCTCAACAAGAAGACCGCGGCAGCAGCCGGCGCCCGCGTCGCATACGAGGCGACCCGCAAGGCGGGTCCCGAGGCGCAGCCGGCAAACGTGATCGTCAAGGTCGCGACGCTGACGGTGCCCGCGGGCGCGTGGGTCGTTCAGGCGAACACGATCATGACCGCGTTCACCGGCACGACGAACCCGCTGGAGGCGCTGCTCGGCGCATCGGGATCGCTCGGCGGCACGTGCACGCTTGACACCGGCGGCCCGACGCACTCGTCGACCGGCACGATCGTCGTCAACGATCGCCAGACGCCGACGACGCTGTCGATGCAGATGACCCGCACGGTGAACGCCGCGACGGACTTCTTCGTGCAGTGCTCGGCGACCGCGCCGTGGCGCGCATCGGAGACCTCGATCATCGCGACGCAGGTCGACAGCGTCTCGCTGAAGGAAGTCGTCGGCTGACGATCTGAGCGCGCTGCCGCCTCGACGCGACTACGCGCCGAGGCGGCAGATCCGCTTTGCCTCCTGCGTCTGGATCGCGTAGGGCACCGGTGAGGCGTCGGGCAGCGGATGCAGCTCGACGACCCCGCCCGCCGGGATCGGCAGGACGCCGACCATCGCCCAGTCCGTTCCGAAGCGGCGCGCGCGCAGCGTGAGCGGCTGCGACGCGCTGGCCTCGACGCGGACGCCCGCGCGCGGGACGATCGCGCCCTGCAGAGGGGTGCAGCGAGCTCGACCGAACGCGACCGCGCCACCGCCGCCGACCGGCTGCGGCCGCAGGCCGCCGGCGCGCATCAGCGTGTCGTCGGCGAAGGCGCGCGCGTCGGCCGGCGCGCCGACGAGCTCGGCCGGGCTGTCACCCGGATCGCCGCGCAGGCCGTCGAGCGCGTCGAACCACGGGCCCGCCTCCAGGAACGGCGCCGCCAGCGGAGCGATCTCGAGCGTCGGCGCGACGCGCTGGCGGCCGAGCAGCTCGACCGCGCCGAGCGACGCGCGGACGCGATCAGACCGCTGCAGGAACAGCGCGCGGCCGTCGCGGATCGCGTCGGCATTGCCGTCCGCCTTGCCGAACGAGACCCAGACGAGCGCGAGCACGACGAACGGGACCCAGACGCGAATCCGCCAGCCGCGCGCGGCCTCGACGAGCATCAGCAGCAGGAAGACGACGCCGACGGTGAGGTAGCGCGACGACGACGGCGGCGCGATGTCGTGGCGCGAGATCGCGGTCAGGCCGTAGAACGTCAGCAGGATCGTCGCCAGCGCCGCCAGCCGCACGCGCCCCGCGCGATCGACCCTGAACGCGCGGTAGGCGAGGATCACGAGCAGCACGATCAGCATGTCGCGGCCGGGCTCGATCTGGCGCTCGCCGATGATCGCCCCGGCCGCGTGGTTGGCCGCGGTCCAGGCCCACAGCAGGCTCAGCGTGAGCTCGTCGAGGCCGGCGCGATTCGTCCCGTAGGCGACGTACCAGACGAGGTACAGCGCGAACGGAGCGGCGACGACCCATAGGCGCTCGCGCCCCTCGCGCGTCAGCGCGAGCTCGACGGCGAGCCCGAGCAGGATCGGGATCCCCAGGCCCGACGAGCTGATCGTCACGAGCACGAGCGCGACGAGCGCGAGGTCCGTGCGCCTCGTGCGCGGCGAATCGAGCAGCGCGAACGCGCCGACGCCCGCGACGATCGAGAGCATCTGCGCCGCCTGGCCGGGGATCAGGAAGTTCTCGTAGGCCAGCCCGGACAGCAGCGCGAACGCCGCGACGCCGACCGCGACGCCGGCGCCGAGGCGCCGCTTGGCGATCACGAACAGCAGGTAGCCGAGCGCGAGCTGCAACGCGACGAGCGGGACCATCATGAGCGCGAACGCGTCCAGGCCGCCGAGCTTCAGCAAGCCGAGGAAGACGATGAAGAAGAGCAGCGTCAGGTGCTCGTTGTGCGGCTCCAGCAGCGACGGCGCGCCGGGACCGCGGCGCTGCGTCACGACCGTCCACTCGTCGAGGTTGAACGTCAGCCCGCGCGTGAGGTGAAACATGAGCGCCGCCGTCGCGGCGAGCAGGACGACGAGCGCGATCTGCCAGAGCCGGCCGTTGACCGGGTCGATGAGGCTCGGCTTGGCCGGCTCGGCGCCCGGCGCCGGTCGCTCCGCCTGGAGCTTGGTCGCGCTCATGATCGGCGGGCACCGTAGCGCAGCGCCGACGCCCGACCCGTCACCATCGTCGCTGATGACGCTGCCGATCGTCACCGAACGACTCGTCCTGCGGGCCTACGAGGCGACGGACCTCGAGCGGCTCCATGCGGTCCTCTACAGCGACGACGCCGCGATGCGGCTGCTCGGCGGCCCGCGCGACGTCGCCGGGACGCGCTTCGCGCTCGAGCGCTCGATGGCCCAGCAGGAGCTGACGGGGTTCTCCTTCTGGCCCGTGATCGAGCGCTCCAGCGACCTGCTGATCGGCGAGGCCGGCCTGTTTCCGTTGAGCCCGGACGGCGGCGACATCGCGCTCGGCTATGCCTTCGGCGCCCCCTGGTGGGGCCGTGGCTACGCGACCGAGGCGGCGCGCGCCGTGATCGACGAGGCGTTCGGCGCGTTCGCGATGGACCGCCTCGTCGCGATCACGCGCGAGGCGAACCTCGGCTCGCGCCACGTGCTGACGAAGCTCGGCTTCCGGATGGACGGCGTGCGTCATGTCTGGGGCGCCGAGCAGCTGTACTTCGTGCTCGAGCGCGATCGGCAGTCGCGCTGACGCGGGGCGGCGCGGTCAGCGGCCCGTCCAGCGCGGCTCGCGGCGCTCGAGGAACGCCGTGACGCCCTCGTGGGCATCATCCGTCGAGAGCGCCAGCGTGAGCCGCCCGCGCAGGTACTCAAGCGCCTCCTGCAGCGCCATGTCCTGCTGGGCGAACAGCGCGTCCTTGCCGAGCTTCATCAGCAGCGGCGATTTCGCCGCCAGCTGCGCCGCCCAGTCGGCGACCGCAGACTCGAGCTCCCACGCCGGTACGACGCGGTTGACGATCCCCAGCTGCTGCGCCTCGTGCGCGTCGATGCGCGCGCCAAGCAGCAGCAGCTCGGTCGTCTTCTTGCGTCCGACGTTGCGTCCGACGAGCGCGGCGACCATGAACGGAAACAGCCCGACGTTGATCTCGGGGGTGCCGAACGTCGCGTATTCGCCGGCGATGACGAGGTCGCAGGCCAGCGCGAGCCCGAGCGCGCCGGCGAGCACATGCCCACTCGCCGCGCAGATCACGGGCTTGCCGAGCTCGCCGATCAGCGAGAACAGGCGCGGGAAGCGATCGTTCGCAGCGTCCCGCTCCTCGGGCGTGCGGTCGGCGGCGAACCCCGTCAGGTCGCCGCCGCTCGAGAACACGGTCGCGTGCGTCGAGGCGAGGACGACACAGCGCACGGAGACGTCGTCGCGCGCCTCCGCGAACGCCGCGAGCAGCTCGTCCAGCAGCGCGTCGGAGAGCGCGTTGCGCGTCTCGGGCTGGTCGAGCGCGATCGTCGCGACCGCGCCATCGACCGAGTAGCGCAGCGTCTTGTGCGGCACCGGGCCAATCTACAAGGCCGTATCAGCGCACACGCGCGGCGTCTCTGATCTCGTGGTGGGGCTAACCGTATTGCGCTGCGGTGGCGCCAACGATTAAGTTACGGCTCGTTCCGCCCGGACCGGACGGGCTACACACGCTAGGAGGCGTGAGGAAATGGCTTTGAGATTGAGATTCGCCTGCTGTGCCGCCGCGGCGACCGCGCTCGCCGTGCCCGGCGCGGCCGATGCCGCGACGAAGACCGTGTTCATGGGCATCCCGCCCGCCGCGCAGAAGTCGTTCGAGAAGACCGCCAGCGACGTCAACGCGTTCTTCCCGCGCAGCATCAGCGTCCACACCGGCGACACGGTTGCGTTCACACCGGTCGGTTTCCACACGGTCGACTTCCCACCGCCCGGCGGCAAGCCGCTCGCGTTCGCCGCGCCGAACGGCAAGACGGCCACCGGCATCCTCGACGAGACCGGCGTCCCGTTCTGGTTCAACGGGCTGCCGGAGATCGCGTTCGCGAAGGAGCTCGTCCAGCTCAACTACGGCAAGACGGTCGTCAAGGGCGCGAAGCGACTCGAGAGCGGACTACCGCTCGGCGACAAGCTCAAGCCGTTCAAGGCCCGCTTCCCGAGGGCTGGTTCGTACACGTACTACTGCAACATCCACTCGGGCATGAAGGGCAGCGTCAAGGTCGTCGGCAAGACGAGGCCGGTCGGCTCCGTGAAGCTCGACGCCCTCCGCATCAAGAACCAGACGGCCGCGGCGCTCAAGGTCGCCAAGGGGCTCGTGAAGGCGACGAAGCCGGCGGCCAACACCGTCAGCCTCGGCGCCGAGGGCAAGGGCGGAGTGAGCTACTTCGGCATGGTGCCCGAGAAGCTCACGGTTGCAGCGGGGACGACGGTCACGTTCGCGATGCCGGTGAAGTCGACGGACGTCCATACGGCGACGTTCGGCCCGGCCGGCACCGACGAGAAGTCCTTCGCGAAGTCCTACGTCGGGACGATCGCGAAGAGCTTCGAGGGCACCGCGTTCGACAGCCGCGGTGTGTATCCCAGCGACCTGTCGACCGCCGCGCCGGCCGAGCTGACGCCGACGCTGCACGGCAACGGCTTCTGGAACAGCGGCGTGCTGGACGGCTCGGCGGCGACCGCGCTACAGGCCTCGAACAAGGTGACGTTCGCGGCGCCCGGCTCGTACACGTACTACTGCCTGATCCACACGTTCATGAAGGGGACGATCACCGTCCAGTGACCCGTCAGCAGGCCGCTCTGACGGCCCTCCTGACAACGGGCGCGGCAGCACTCGCCGCCGCGCCCGTTGCGGGGGCGGCGACGCGCGAGTTCTGGGTCGCCGCTACCCCGGTGGTCTGGAACATGGTCCCCAACCAGCGCGACAACATCACCGGCGCGCGCCTGGAACCGGGGCAGAGCGTGATGCCCACGACCGTCTACCGCCGCTACTCGCGCAACTGGCGCCGACCGCTCGCCAACTCCCCAATGTCCGGCAACCAGAACCTCATCCCGGGGCCGCTGATGCGCGCCCAGGTCGGTGACCGCCTCGTCGTGCACTTCAAGAACATGGATTTCAGACGGATGAACGGGCACTCGATGCATTTCCACGGCGTCGAGTACAAGCCGAGCTCGGACGGGGCATACGTGCCCGGCGTCTCGGGCCCGGACGGCAACGTCCTGCCGGGCAAGACATGGACCTATCGCCTGACCGCCGGCCCGCAGTCGGCGGGAGTCTGGCCCTACCACGACCACTCGTCGTCGATGCACGAGTCGATCGACGGCGGCATGTACGGGATGCTCTCGATCCGCCGTCGCCACGAGGCGCTGCCCGACAAGGAGTTCGTCGTCGTGTTCGCCGCGATGGGCGACTTCCAGACGATCGACGGGCGCGCCTTCGTCGGCAACACCCCGGTCTTCCGCGCCCGCGTCGGCCAACTCGTGCAATGGGACGTGATGGCGATGGGCTCCGAGCACCACACGTTCCACGTCCACGGCCACCGCTGGCTCGAAGCGGGCGGCGTGGCGCGCGACACGCACAACGTCGGCCCGGCCGAGTCGTTCCGCTTCCGCTGGCGCGAACGCGACTCCGGCGTGTGGCTGTACCACTGCCACGTCGAGCAGCACATGGCCGCCGGAATGATCGGCACGTACCGCGTCTCACCGCGATGACGGCCGCGGGCTCCCCACGCCGTTTGCTGCTGACGATCGCGCTTGCGACGCCGCTCGCCGTCGCGCTCGCCGGCCCGGCCGCGTCGCAGCACGCCGGCGGCGGCGAGCACGATCCGGGCCAGCCGCCGGCGGGCGCCACGAACCGCGTCAGCATCGGCTTCGACTCGCTCCGGCCGGCGACGCTCGACATCATCCGCGGCGAGTCGGTCACCTGGAAGAACGACAGCGCGCGCGTGCACACGGCGACCGCCGACGACGAGGCGTTCGACTCCGGGCGCCTGGGGCGCGGCGCCAGCTTCACGCATCAGTTCAAGGACGACGTCGAGATCGCGTATCACTGCACGCTGCATCCGACGATCAGGGGCGTCGTCGCGGTGCACGAGCTGCTGCTCGACACGCCCCGCCAGGCGGCGGCGCCGAAGCGCCCGTTCCCGCTGTCCGGCCGCAGCTCGCTGCAGCCGGGCACGGAGGTCGCGATAGAGGCCGACAGCGGCACCGGCTTCGCGCGCGTGGCGGCCGCGACCGTGACGTTCGACGGCGACTTCTCGACGCAGATCGTGCCCGAGACGACGGCGCGCTACCGAGCGGTCGTCGACGACAAGCAGAGCGAGGCCGTCGAGCTGCCCGTGCTCGATCGCCGGATCACGCTGTCTGTGCGACCTCAGCGCGGCCGCGTGCGGCTCCAGGCCCGCGTGACGCCGGCGACGAGCAAGGGCCGGATCGTGCTGCAGATCTTCCTGCCCCAGCGCTTCGGCTGGTGGCCAGTGCAGACCGCGAAGCTCGGCAAGCGGTCGGCCGCGAGCTTCACGCTGCATCCGCGTGGCCGGCTGCGTGCCCGCGTTCGCTACACGCTGCCCGACGGCGCGACGACGCTGGCGACGAGCCGCGCCGTGACCGTCGGCACGGCCCGCGCGCGCCGCCGCTGATCAGCACTCGCCGCCGGGCTCCGCCTTGGGGGCGAGCTTGAGCTTGCCGCTGCGCGTGATGCGGCGCACGACGCGCGGCAGCAGGATCCGCGCCAGCGCAGCGAGCCAGTACACGCGCGGCACGTAGCGCTCCGCGCGGCCACCCGGTCCGGCGTCGACGATCGCCTCGGCGACCTTCTCCGGCGTCGAGACGATCCAGCGCGTGAGGCGGGAACTGACGAGCTCGCGCTGCGGGAAGCCCTCCGTCGCGACGTAGCCGGGCAGCACCATCCCGACGTGGACCCCGCTCTGGGCTTCCTCGAGGTTCAGCGCATCGGTCCAGCCGGCGAAGGCGAACTTGCTCGCCGAGTAGGCGCCCGAATGTGCGCGCGAGACCCGCCCCGCGGTGCTGACGACGTTGACGATCGCGCTCGGCGCCGAGCGCCGCAGCAGCGGTAGCAGCGCCTCCGTCAGCCGCAACTGGGCGTCGAAGTTCAGCTCCATGTGGCGGCGGACGTTGTCCCAGCCGCCGTCGGCGAACGTCGCGCGCCAGGCGGCACCGGCGTTGTTGACGAGCAGATCGAGCCGGCCGTGCTCGAGCTCGACGGCCGCGGCGATGCGCGCGGGGGCGTCGGCGTCGGTCAGGTCGGTCGCGATCACCGTCGTGTGGACGCCGAGCTCGCCGGCCAGCGCGCGCAGGCGATCCGCGCGGCGCGCGACGAGGACGAGCGCGCAGCCGGGCTCACGCGCCAGGCGCCGCGCCGTCGCCTCGCCAATCCCGCTCGACGCTCCGGTGACGAGGGCGATCATGCGGACATCATCGCGCTCCTCATGCGGCCGGGCCCCCGACTTGATCGCCGCCTGTCCGGCTGCGAGCCTGCGCCGATGGCGCGCGCGATCGGGATCAACCATGTCGCGCTCGAGGTTGGCGACATCGACGAGGCGCTCGAGTGGTACGGGCGCTTTCTCGACTTCGAGTTGCGCGGGAAGCGCCGCACGATGGCGTGGATCGACCTCGGCGACCAGTTCATCGCGCTCAGCGCGGGGCGCCGGCAGGGTCCCGACGACGGCCGCCACTTCGGGCTCGTCGTCGACGACAAGGAGGCGCTGCGCGCGGCGCTCGCAGCCGACGGGATCACCGTCGCAGCGAGCGGCGGATTGCGCTTCGACGACCCCTGGGGCAACGCGATCGAGATCGTCGACTACCGCGACGTGCAGTTCACGAAGGCGCCCGCGATCCTCGACGTGCTCGCGCCCGAGGGGCTCGAGAAGAGCGCCGACGCGCGCGCGGAGCTGGCGCGCAAGGGCCTCGCCGGCTGACGCGCGGCACGCACCGACTGGCCAGTCAGCCAGCCGCTATCGTGCTGCGCCGGACAACGACAAGGAGCGCGTGGAATGGGAGTTCTGGACGACAAGGTCGCGATCGTCACCGGCTCGGCGCGGGGCATAGGCCGCGCGACCGCGGAGCTGCTCAGCGAGCATGGCGCGAAGGTCCTGATCAACGACCTCGACGCCGACGTCGCCGAGCAGACCGCGTCGGAGATCGCGGGCGAGACGGTCGTCTATGGCGGCGATCTGACGGCAGCGGAGGCCTGCGACGAGCTCGTGCAGACGGCGATCGATGCCTGGGGCAAGCTCGACATCGTCGTCAACAACGCCGGCTACACGATCGACGGCATGCTCCACACGATGTCCGACGACGCCTTCCAGGCGATGCTCGAGATCCACACCATCGTCCCGTTTCGGGTCCTCCGCGCCGCTGCGCCGCACCTGCGCGAGCCCGCCAAGAAGGAGCGCGAGCAGGGCGTCGAGGTCTTTCGCAAGATCGTCAACGTCTCCTCGATCTCGGGCACGATGGGCAACGCCGGCCAGGCCAACTACGCGGCCGGCAAGGCCGCCGTCGTCGGCCTGACGAAGACGCTCGCCAAGGAGTGGGGGCAGTTCAAGGTCAACGTCAACGCGGTTGCGTTTGGCTTCATCGACACGCGCCTGACCGCCGCCAAGGCCGAGGACAACACGATCCAGATCGGCGGCGAGACGGTCCAGCTCGGGATCCCGGAACAGATGCGCTCGGTGTCGAACTACGTCATCCCGCTGGGCCGCTCCGGGACGCCGCAGGAAGCCGCCGGCGGCATCTTCTTCCTCTGCTCGCCATGGTCGAACTACGTACACGGGCAGACGCTCAACGTCACCGGCGGCCAGTTCACGGGCATGACGACGTAGCCTCCAGTCGCCTCCAACTGAACACGAGCACCTCAGAACGTCGAGTTTCCGCTCTGCGGCTTTCCGACAATCTGATCTGGGAGTAGTCTCTGTCAGGTGCAAGTCGTCAAGTCCGGATCGCACCAGGTCGTGCCGCACGGCGTCGTCGGCGGCGCCGAGGTCTCGCCGGTCACGACCGGGGCGATGAACATCTACATGGGCGTGCTGCGCGTGCCCGCGGGCGCCCAGTCGCGACCGCACTACCACGCCGACTGCGAGTCGGCCGTCTACATGCTGTCCGGACGCCTGAACGTCCGCTGGGGCGAGGGCCTCGAGCACACCCGAGCGCTCGAGCCGGGCGACATGGTCTACGTGCCGCCACGCGAGACGCATCTGCTCGAGAACCCCTCCGAGACCGAGCCCGCGGAGTACGTCGTCGCCCGCGACGCACCGCAGGAGGACTCGGTCGATGTGCCCTGGGCGCGCTAGACGCTAGGCGGGCGCACCAGGGCTGGTAACGGGTCGGTTGCGCGGCGTTGTCGTCGTTGGTCGCGGTCGACCGCGTCGCCGAATGGCGCGGACGCCCGGTGGTCGGTCGTGGCGCTCGTCTAGGAGCCGCTGCTGGTGTACGGCATCGATGAGGAAGTAGAAGGTCGATGCGCCGCGGCGGGACGATCGTGTCGAGTTTGGGGCGATATCCGCCCTCAAAGCGCCACGATGCAAGGTGGTCCGCTCACGCCTACAGCACGCCTCGCACTCCTCCGTCGTCAATGCCGTTCCCGCGCGGCGCCCCGCGCACTCCGCCGGCCACGCACGGACGCCACCCGCCCACAGTTGACCACGCGGCAGACCGCGGAACCAGGCCAAATCAGCTGCGGTCGCGGCGCCGAGCGCGTTGTTCGCGGTCCGATCCTGCCGGCCGAGGCGGTCGCGGTCGCGGACGGCCACCGGTCGGTCCGGCGGGCCGCGGCCCGAGCAGCGTGATGCCTGCCCCCACGACGCCGGCGATCACCGCCAGCACGAGCCAGTCGACGATCGGCACGTAGCGCTTGCGCGCCATCGTGCCGTCGGTGGTCGTGTACGTGCAGGTGCGCGTCAGCGGCGGGCTGAAGGAGGGCGCCGAGGCGCTGCTGCTGCCGGCCGGCAGCAGCCCGACGTCGGGGCACGCGTTGCCGATCGGCGCGATCAGCCAGACGATCAGCGCGCCGAGCACGAAGACCGCGATCGCGGCCCTGATCGCCCCCGGGTTCATCCGAACTGGTCGTAGAACTCGAGCCGCAACGCGAGGATGCGCTTCTCGGTCGCGACAAATCGCTGCTCGCCTCCGTCGTCGGCAAGCAGGCGGACGAGGCAAGCGCCGAGGCGCCCCGAGTGCGTCCGCGATGCATCGGTCGCCGTCGCGAGCGGGTCGCGGCCGTCGTGATGGTGATGCGGGTGATAGAAGCGCGACGGGATCCCCGCCGCCGCGAACAGCGCCTCCATCCGCCGCCAGTACTCGCCGTACTCGACCGACACGAGCACCTCGCCCCAGAAGCGCAGGATCGTCATCAGCTCGAGGTCGCTCATCCGCTCCGCCGCCGAGCCGATCAGCGCGAACGTCTGCTCGATGACGGCCGTCGTCGCGGCCGTCGGGCGGCAACCGAGGATCTGCGCCCGCGTCGCGCCGAGCGCGCGCAGGTCGTGCACGAGGTCCTCGCGGTGCGACGGCGTGTGGCCCGACGGGTCCGGATACTCCTCACGCAGGATCTCGCGCACGAGCTTGATCGCCGTGCCGTCGGAGAGCCCGTCGATGCCGATCTCGTACATCACCGGGAACGTCAGCGAGAGGAACCGGCGCTGCAGCAGCAGCGCGTGGAAGGCGCCCTCCGGGAGGTCCTCGATGCCGGCCAGCACGCGGTGGGCGGTGAAGCGCGCCAGCAGCTCGGCCTCGACGGCGTCGGCCCTCACGGAGAGATGCCGAACCGCTGTCCCATGCTCTCCATCTCCGTCTGCCATTGCGTGATGTCCTCGAACTCCAGCCCGATCTCCCAGAGCGTCTGCAGCTCGCCGAAGGCGAGCCGTCCCATCACCGAGTCGTGACCGTGAACTTCGATCTGCACGGACTTGACGGCAAGCTGGCCGTGCAGGAAGACGCTGACGAACGCCCGGTCGTCCACCCCGTAGATCGAAAGCGACGGGAGCGAATGGTAGAGCCTCACCCGCAGGTGACGGCGGCGATCGTCGTCGACCGAGCGGGCGATCGCCGCCAGCACGTCGAGGCAGTGGCGGACGCCCGGCTTCACTCGATCCTCGCGGAAGCGCGCCTGCGTCGACGAGCTCTGCAGCGCCTGGCTGCGCAGCTGCGCGATCTGCGAATCGGGATGCAGCATCAGGATCGACACGTACGTGCCACGCTCGAGCGCGTCGACGAGCGCGTCGGCGAGGATGTTGAGCTCCGGGATCCAGGTGTTGAGGATCACGATCTCGTCGGCGTCGGCCATGTAGTCGACGAGCAGGTGGTAGTCGAGGTTGCGGTGCACGCGCGCGATCCCGGCCCGGGGATCGTCGGCCGGCAGCGGCTGCCCGAGCGCCTCGTCCACACCGCGCTCGGCCGGCGAGGCGTCGCCGGCAGCGTCGGGCGCCGTCGCGCCCTGCTCGGTCGATCGCGGCGCAAGGCGATCCTCGTGGTCGAGCGCGATGAAGCGGCGCGCGCACTCGAGCAGCAGCCGCGGCTCCTGACGGCGGCCGAAGTCGCTGGCCGCGTTGACGAGGTGCGCGGCGGCCTTGTGATAGCGCGTCGTCAGCGACTGCAGCTCGCCGTCCTCGTCCTCCCACGTCAACAGCTCGCGGATCGCCCGGCAGTCGCGCCCGGCGGGCAGCCGCTCGAGGTACTCGGGGATCAGCCGGCGCAGGACGAGATGCACGCGCGCGGGCTCGTCGAGGTCAGCTGCCGACGTGACGCGGTGCAGCGCCGACAGCGCGGGCAGCTGATGCTCGAGTGCCTCGGGATCGCGCCCTGCGACGCGGATCACCTGTTTGAGCTCGTCCGCGATGGCTTGGGCGCGCGAGCTCACCGGGAGCACCGTAGCGTCGGCTTTACGTCGGCACAACGTCGGCCTTCCCTGAGCACGTCGCGCGGCTGTCGTGACGCGGCGGGGCGTGCGGCGTGGCGGTCCGGCGGCGTCGCCTGCAAGCTCGACGAACGAACCGTCGTCACGACCGTTCACTCCGCCGCACGAAGGGAGATCACGATGTCGCATCGCAGCGCGAACCCCTCATTCACCGTCACGGCGCTCGCGGAGCTGTCACGAACGATCCGCGAGCGCGTCGACAGCGGCATCAGCACCGGCATCGTCGCGGGGCTGCTGTCGCCGGACGGTCAGGCCGAGCTGATCGCCTACGGCGACGCCGCCGACGGCAAGCGCCTGGACCCCGACGACGTCTTCGAGATCGGATCGATCACGAAGCTGTTCACGGGCACGCTGCTGTCGGAGATGGCGCAGCGCGGCGAGGTCGCGCTCGACGATCCGGTCGCGGCGCTGCTGCCGGCGCAGCTTGCGCTGCCGACGCACGACGGCCGCCAGATCACCCTCCTGGACCTCGCGACGCACGCCTCGGGCCTCGTACGCGACCCGACCAACCACGTGCCGCAGGATCCCGCCAACCCGGAGGCCGACTACTCCGTCGAGCAGCTGTACGCGTTCCTCGCGGCTCAGCCGCCGACCGCGGGCGCCCGCTCCGAGTACTCGAACCTGGGCGTCGGCCTGCTCGGCCACGCGCTCGCGCTGCGGGCCGGCACGAGCTACGAGGGGCTGCTGCGCGAGCGCATCCTCGCGCCGCTGGGCATGGACGCCACGGCGATCACGCTGACGGCCTCGCTGGCGGATCGCTTCGTCGCCGGCCACAACGCCGACGGGCGCGCCGTCGGGGCGCTGGACCTGCCGACGCTGGCCGGCTGCGGCGCGCTGCGCTCGACGGTCGCCGACCTGCTGACGTTCGCGGCCGCCAGCCTCGACGGCGGCCCCGAGGGCAGCCTGGGGCGCGCGCTGCAGGCCGCCCGCAGCCCCCGCTTCGAGGTCGACGAGCGCATGCGGATCGGGCTGAGCTGGCTGATCGATCGTCCCGCCGAGCGCGAGCTGCACTGGCACAACGGGCGCACGGCCGGCCACGCGAGCTTCATCGCGCTCGACCCCGAGCGGCAAACCGCGGTCGCGCTGCTGTGCAACACGGCGACCGGCGTGGAGGACCTCGGCTTCCACGCGCTCGACGAGCAGGCGCCCGTGCTCAGCCCACCGATGCCGATCGAGCTCTCGGCGGCGCAGCTCGATCGCTACGTCGGCGTCTACGAGCTGCCGGACGCCGAGGTGCGGCTGACGAGGTCGGAGAACCGCCTGACCGCCGACATCCCCGGCCAGCCTCCGGCCGACCTCTATCCCCGGACGGACACCGAGTTCTTCCTGCGGGTGCTCGAAGCCGACGTGCGCTTCGAGCTCGACGACCGGCACAACGTCACCGGCGCGCTGTACCGCGCCGACGGACAGACCATCTCCCTGAAGAAGATCGCGTAGGAGCGTGGACCGATGATCAGAACGGCAACAGCAAGCGCCTGGGGCATCACCGCTGCACAGTTCCTGTGGCTCTACGCCATCCTGTCCGCCGCGGCGGCCGGCGTCGCGTGGAGGCGCTGGCGCGACGCCGTCGGGCCGATCGCGCGCGGCAACGACCCGCTGCCCGACCTCGGGCTGAGCAGGCTCGCGATGCTCAGCGGCGGCAGGCAGCTCGCGATCACGGCGACCGCGACGAAGCTGCATCGCGACGGCCTGCTGACGCAGGGCGAGACGAAGGGCACGCTCGTCGCGATCGGCGATCCGCCCGCCGCCAGCGACCGCCTCGAGCGAGCGATCCTCGAGACGGTCCGTGGAAACCAGGGCCTCAGATGCGACGCCCTCCGGCGAGAGCTCGAGAACGGCGATGCCGTGACGCAGATCCACGGCGAGCTCGTCGACAACGGGCTCGTACCGGCCGCGTCGCGGCTCAAGGCCCTGCGACGCCTGTGGCTGCTCGGCGCCGCGCTCGCCGCGCTCGGGACGGCGCGGATCGTCGCCGGCTCGACGCACGGCGCGGCCGACGGCTTCCTGATCGCGGCGGTCTGCGTCGTCGTCCTGGCAACGGGCTGGCTGCTGAGCCAGCGGCCCGTGACGACACGCCGCGGCCGCGCCCTGATCCGCCGCGCGCGCAGGCATCGCGAGAACCTTCGCCACCATGCCGTCGGCGACGACAGCGCGCTCGCCGTGGCGCTGTTCGGCGGCGCCGCGCTGTGGACGGCCGACCCCGCGATCGCTTCGACGCTCGGCGTCCCGCGCGAGAGCGCCGCGCGCTGGGGCGGCGGCGCCGGCTACGGCGTGGGCGGCGCCTGCAGCGTCGGCGGGAGCTGCGCCAGCACGGCTGGCTGCGGCAGCGGTGGTGGCGGCAGCGGCTGCGGCGGCGGCGGCTGCGGCGGTGGCTCATGACGATGCGCAGCTCCCCGATCACGTGGCGGCTCGGCCAGGGCGCCGCATGGCGTCCGCAGCTCGACGGCGCGCTCGCGCGCGCCGGCGGGCTCGGCTTCGTCGAGGTCATCGCCGAGTCGATCGGCGCGCATCGGCTGCCGGCCGGCGTCGCCGCGGCGCGCGAGCGCGGGCTGCAGGTCGTCCCGCACGGCATCGGCCTGTCGCTGGGCGGCGCCGAGCGCCCGGATCGCCGGCGCCTGGCGCATCTGGCGGCGGTCGCCGAGCGCGTCGACGCGCCGCTCGTCAGCGAGCACATCGCGTTCGTGCGCGCCGACGGGCGCGAGGCCGGCCATCTGCTGCCCGTCCCACGCACGCACGAGGCGCTCGAGATCCTCAGCGAGAACGTCGCGATCGCGCAGGAGGGGCTGCCCGTGCCGCTCGCGCTCGAGCACGTCGCCGCGCTCGTCGACTGGCCCGCTGCCGAGATGAACGAGGCGGCGTTCGTCAGCGAGCTGATCGACCGCACGGGTGCGCTGCTGTTGCTCGATCTCTCCAACCTCTATGCGAACGCCCACAACCACGGCTACGACGCGCTCGAAGCGCTCGTCCGCTTCCCGCTGGACCGGATCGCCTACGTCCACGTCGGCGGCGGGGTGTTCCGCGACGGCGTCTATCACGACACCCACGCTCACCCCGTCGTGCCCGGCGTGCTGCACCTGCTCGAAAAGCTGTTCGCGCTGACCGACGCGCCCGGTGTGCTGCTCGAGCGCGACGACGACTTCCCGTCCGAGGCCGAGCTCGGCGCGGAGCTGCGCGCGATCGCCGACGCGGTGCGCTGGGGAGGCGAGCAGCGTGCCCGCGTCTGACCGCGCCGGCTACGCGTCGCGCCAGGCGCAGCTGCTCGACGCGCTGCTGCGCGGCGACGGCTACCCGGCGGGGTTCGTCGTCGCGCAGGCCGACGCGGCGGGACGCGCGCTGCGGCGCAAGCGGGCGGGCGCCGTGGCGGACGCCTGGCCCGCGCTCGCGCTCGCGCTCGGCGATACGTTCGGCGCGCGCTTCGACGCATACGCGCGCGCAGTCGACGCGCCGGCCTCGGGGCTCGCCCTCGAGGACGGGCTGGCGTTCGCGCGCTCGTTGACGCCGGGCGACCCTCCGTGCGGCGACGATGCGCTAGCGGAGCTCATGCTCGCGCGCGCCGCGCTGCGCCGGCGCGGGCTGTCGCTGGGGGCGGCCTGGCTGCGCGATCCGCAGCGGCGGCTGCTCGTCGTCGCGCGCCTGCCGCTCGTCGGCCCACTGCACTGGACCGTCCGCTGGCGTCGCAGCCGGCTGCGCGCGCGATGACGCGCGCGGACGGATCGCGCCGCTCCCGCGCGAATCCGTCCCGCCCGCGCGCTACACCTTTCGGCATGCGCCGTGTCAACCTCGCAACGCCGGCCGTCCTCTACGAGGACGGCGATCCGGCCGGCTTTCGCTCCGCGATGGCGCGCTTCGGCCCCGACCTCGGAGCGCGGCAGACCGGCGCCAGCCTCTACGAGCTGCCACAGGGGGAGGCGCTATGCCCGTATCACTACGAGTACGGCGAGGAGGAGTGGCTGCTCGTCCTGTCCGGCCGGCCGACGCTGCGCGATCCCGAGGGGACGCACGAGCTCGCGCCCTCGGACCTCGTCTTCTTCCCGCTCGGTCCCGACGGCGCGCACGAGGTCCGCAACGACGGCGCCGAGACGGCGCGCGTGCTGATGTGGTCGAACGTCGTCCTGCCGACGGCGACGGTCTATCCGGACAGCGACAAGATCGGCGTCTGGACCGGCAACGCGGGGGACGATCTGATCGCCCCGCGGTCGGCCGGCGTTGACTACTGGCACGGCGAGCAGCGCTAGCGGCCGCCGGCGCGGCTACCAGACGTCGCCGTCACGCCAGTCGCACGTGAGCTCGCCGCAGACGTCGAGCGCCGCGCTGTGCGCCAGGACGAAGACGGCGCCCTCCTCCTCCGGCGTGCGCTCGATCCCGGCCGGCGTCAGCGCCGACAGTCGCCCCTGCCACGGCGCCCAGCCGCGCGCCATGTAGAACCCCGCGGCAACGTCCGTGCTGCCGAGCGCGCCGAGCTCGTAGGCGTCGCGCACGACCCGCTCGAGCGCGCCCATCAGGAGCGCGCCATGCCCGCGCCCGCGCCGCTCGGCGCGCACGCCGACGCCCTCGACGTAGCCCGCGCGCAGCGCCCGCCCGCCGTGCAGCAGCCGTCGCTGAACGACCGATCCATGCCCGATCAGCTGCGCTCCCTCCCACACGAGTGCGTGCACGCCGCCGAGCGCGTGCTCCCAATCGGCGTCCTCGAAGTCGCCCTCGAAGACATCGGCGAGCAGCGCGCGGCCGGCCTGCAGGGTCGCGCCGTCGAGCTCCGCGGTGTGCGCGATGCGCAGCTCGGTCACCGCCCCGACGGCCTCCGCAGCGAGCGTCGTGCGCTACGCCGTCGCGGTGCGCTTCTTGCCGCGGCGCTCGAGCCGGCGCTGCTCGCGCACGCGCTGCAGCACGCCCTTGCGGCCGAGCGTCTCGAGCCCCGAGTAGAGCACCCTGATCTCACCGAAGATCTCCTCGGCCACCGCCATCTGCTGGTCGCGCGTCGGGTTGTCGAGCTGCTCGTAGCGGATCGGGTCGCCGAACTGGATCGTGACCTTCGGGAACTGGCCGCGGCGCCAGTTGCGCACCTTCGCCGAGCCGTAGATCGCGACCGGCACGATCGGCGCGCCGGACTCCAGCGCGAGCCGCCCGATGCCGGGCTTGGGGCGCTCGGAAAGGCCGCCGTCGCGCGAGCGCGAGCCTTCGCAGTACATCGCGACGGCGCCGCCGCGGTCGAGGATCGCGCGCGCGGTGATGAACGCCTCCTCGTCGCGGTGGCCGCGGCGGACCGGGAACACGCCGCCGTGCGAGTAGACGTACTGCAGCGGCGGCTGGAAGAGCTGCGACTTCGCCATGAACTGCACCTTGCGGCGGATGAAGCCGCCAAGGAAGAAGTGGTCCATGAACGAGCCGTGGTTGGGCGCCAGGATGATCGAGCCGCTCTGCGGGACCTTCTCGCTGGAGATCGTGCGCGCGCGGAAGAACGTCAGCGCCCACAGCGTCGTCAGCACGCGCACGACCTCATAGGCGAAGTCCGGCTCGGTCGTGCGCGAGCGCTCGTGGAAGGCCGCGAAATCCTCGGCCGGGCGCTCGTCTCGCCCGCCACTGCCCATCGCCGCGAGCTGCTCGCTGCGCTTCAACCTCGCCATTGACAAACCTTACTCATGAGCCCATTCACCAGCACGTTCTACGGCCCGGCGCCATTGAGCGATCAATGCCTCGCGTTCGTCCGCTTCGATCCGCGGCTCGTAGCGTGCGCGCTCGCCGTCGCGCTGCGCGACGTCGTCCTGCGTCCATGCGCCGACCGCGACGCCGGCCAGCAGCGCCGCGCCGAGCGCCGTCGTCTCGGCGAGCTCGGCGACCGCGATCGGGACGCCGAGCACGTCGGCCTGGAACTGCATCAGCCAGCCGTTGACGGTCGCGCCGCCGTCGGCGCGCAGCTCGGCGAGCGGCTCCGGCGAGGCGTCCTCCATCGCCTGCACGGCGTCGACGGTCTGGAAGGCGATCGCCTCAAGCGCCGCGCGCGCGAGGTGCGCGCGCGTGCTGCCGCGCGTGAGCCCGACGATCGTGCCGCGCGCGTACGGGTCCCAGTGCGGCGAGCCGAGGCCGGTCAGCGCGGGGACGAAGTAGACGCCGTCGTTGGAGTCCAGCGAGCCCGCCAGCGCCTCGGTCTCGTCGGCGGCCTCGATGATGCCGAGGCCGTCGCGCAGCCACTGCACCGCGGCGCCGGTGATGAAGATCGCCGCCTCGAGCGCATAGATCGTCCGCTCGCCGATTCCCCAGGCGACGGTCGTCAGCAGCCCGGCGGGCGCCGTCGGCGGCGTCTCGCCGGCGTTCAGCAGCACGAACGACCCGGTTCCATACGTGTTCTTGCCGATCCCCACCTCGAGGCAGCCCTGACCGTAGAGCGCCGCCTGCTGGTCGCCCGCGATTCCGCTCACTGGCACGCCGTCGTGGCCGGCGCCGAGCGCGCCGCCGCGCAGCGTGCCGAACTCGCCGATGCTCGGCAGGACCTCCGGCAGTGCCGCGCGCGGGACGTCGCCGAACAGCGCCAGCAGCTCGTCGTCCCAGTCGCCGCGCCGGATGTCGTAGAGCATCGTGCGCGACGCGTTCGTGACGTCGGTGCGGTGCTCGCCGGTCAGCTTGAAGACGAGCCAGGCATCGATCGTGCCGAAGACCGCCGTGCCGGAATCCGCTCGCTCACGCAGGCCGTCGACGTTGGCGAGCAGCCACTCGATCTTCGTCGCGCTGAAGTACGGATCGAGGACGAGGCCGGTGCGCGTGCGCACGAGCGCTTCATGGCCGGCGCGACGCAGCGCGTCGCAGCGCTTCGACGTGCGACGGTCCTGCCAGACGAGCGCGTGATGCAGCGGCTCGCCGCTGTCGGGGTCCCAGACGCAGACGGTCTCGCGCTGGTTCGTGATGCCGATCGCCTGCAGGTCGCCGTCGCCAAGGTCCGCATCCTCGAGCGCCTCGAGGGCGACGGCGCGGGTGACGTCCCAGATCTCGGCGGCGTCGTGCTCGACCCAGCCCGGCCGCGGGAAGTGCTGCTGAAACTCGCGGTAGGCGCGGCCGATCGGCTGAGCCGCGTCATCGAAGACGAGGCACGTGGTCCCGGTCGTGCCCTGGTCGATCGCGAGGATCACGTTCGGGACGGTACCCGCGCGTGAAGAAAAGGAGCCGCTCAGGCGACCAGCCGGCGGCCGTTCGGATGAGCGACGGCCGGGACCCGGAGGATGGAGGGTCCCGGCCGTGCCGAGTGGCATGGGAGGCGACTGGCGTGGCGATCGTCACGACTGGCGCCATGGTCGCCGCCGGCGACGGGAGAGCTCGCTGACGGTGATGGATTCACGGTAGGACGGATCGGGCGCTCGCCCCATCGACGCTCGTCCAAACTCACCCGCCTCTGACTCGACACTCCGTCGAACTCAACCGGGGTCTTCGAGCGCCCCTTGGATCGCCGCAGCGGCAGGCTCAATCTGGTGGTTCGTGAGGTGCTCCCACTCCAGCGTCGTACCGTCGGCGAGCGCGACGACGAGCGCGTGCGTGCTGAACAGCGCCGATGCGCCGCGCTGGCGCTCGGCGACCGCGCGCACGTCGCGCAGCGCGATCGCGCGCGGCGGTGCGCTCGCGCCGGGCCCCGCCCAGCGCTGGTCGACGATCCGGCGCGTCGTCACGGTCAGCTGTGCTTGCGGCCCCCACTTCTCGCTCATGTCCGTCCAGCCGCAGGTGAAGAGGACCGCCTCGTCGGGATCGAGCAGCGCGAGCAGCTGCGCGACAAGCTCACCGCTGGGCTCGTTGAGCTGGGTGTGCTCGCCGTACAGCTCGGCGATCGACTCGGCGCTCTCCATCTGCCTCCTGCTCCTATCGGCGGCTCGCATAGACGGCGAGGAAGTCGACGAGCTGGCGCCCGCGATGCGCGAACCCGCGCCATGTCCGCCCGGTCGCGCGGTGCGCGAGCTCGAGCGGGATCTCCTCGATGCGAAAGCCCGCGCGCGCGGCGTCGACGGTCATCCCGATCTCCATCCCGAAGCGCGCCGCGAACGGGACGA
Source organism: uncultured Actinomycetes bacterium (assembly GCA_963780585.1). Taxonomy (GTDB): domain Bacteria; phylum Actinomycetota; class Thermoleophilia; order Solirubrobacterales; family Solirubrobacteraceae; genus CADCVQ01. Next base: position 114,443 of record CAWADD010000013.1, on the reverse strand, counting down.
CGGTTGCGAACGCGGGCCCGCTGAGCGCGCGCTGGCCGGAGATCGGCGCCTGCAGGTCGAGCCCCGTGAGCTTGCGGATCGCCCGGTGCGCAAAGCCGACGGCGAGGCCGAAGCCGCCGCCGACGCGCGCCGCGAAGACGGCGACCGCGAGATCGCAGCGACCCTCGCGAACGGCCCGCGCCAGCGCCGGCAGCTGCCCCGCGCTGGCGGCGAGATCGCCGTCGACGAGCACGAAGACCGGCGGCTCGGGCTCCAGCGCGCGGCTCAACACGCGCCGCGCGGCGAGCGTCGCGGCGCCGCCCTTGCCGATCGGGCGCTCGCTGCGCACGACCTCCACCCCGGCGCGCTCGGCGACGCCGGACGTGCCGTCGGTCGACCCGTCGTCGGCCACGATCACGCGCGCGCCGGGAAACGCGGCGGCGAGCGCGGCGAGCGTCTCACCGAGCCGGTCGGCCTCTTCGTGAGCGGTGACGATGACGATCGTGTCGGCGTCCATCGGGGCGGCTACTCTGCCACACGCTGGCGTGCCCGGAACAAGGAGAAGCCATGGTTGAGGTCGAGGCCCACATCACGGGCATCGTCTGGAAGATCGAGTGCAAGGTCGGGGACATGATCGAGGAGGGCGACACCCTGATCACGCTCGAGTCGATGAAGATGGAGATGCCGGTCGAGGCCGAGGATCCGGGCGTCGTCAGGGAGATCCTCTGCGAAGAGGGTCAGCCGGTCGACGAGGGCGACACGCTCGTCATCCTCGACTAACCCATCGAGAGCCCACTAATCGGCCATAACCATCGTGCAAATAGCCCGGTGTGACGCTAGGTTGCGCTCCTATGTCGGGGTCATTGATCGTCGATCGGCCCGCTGAGGGGATCCTCAGGCTGGCGATCTCCAATCCCACGAAGCGCAACGCCCTCGACCACGCGATCCTCGACGCGATCACCGCGGAGCTCGTCGCGCTCGACGACGCGCGCTGCGTGATCCTCACCGGTCAGGGCCGGATGTTCTCGTCCGGCTACGACATCGGCCACATCCCGTCGGGCGCCTTCGCCGTCGAGGCCGAGAAGCTGATCGCGCATCCGTTCTGCGACGCGCTCGAGGCGCTCGACGCCGTCGACGTGCCGACGCTCGCGGTGCTGCCTGGGCCGACGATCGGCGGCGGCCTGGAGCTGGCCCTGGGCTGCGACCTGCGCCTCGCGAGCCGCCACATCAAGCTCGGCATGCCACCCGCCAAGCTCGGCCTGATCTACTCGCACACCGGCCTGCGGCGCTTCGTCGACGCGATCGGCGAGCCGCGCACGCGCGAGCTGTTCCTGCTCGGTCGCCACATCGACGCTCCGACCGCGCTCGGCTGGGGGCTCGTGAACTGGATCGTCGATCAGGACGAGATCGAGACGACCTCGCTCGAGCTGGCGACGCAGCTCGCCGCGAACTCGCCGCTGTCGATGGCCGGCAACAAGCGGGTCCTGCGCGAGCTGCAGCACTCGCAGGCCGCGCTCGACCCCGACGTCGAGCGCGAGCTGCTCGCGCTGCGTACCTCGAGCTTCCACTCCGAGGATCTGCTCGAGGGCGTGTCGGCCTTCGCTGAGAAGCGCACGCCGATCTGGAAAGGGCGCTAGAAGCGCCACGTAGGCGGGCTGATGGCCGGTTTCGCCGGCTTCCCGAACCTGGGCCTATGCGGGCGTGGGGCCGCTAGGCTTGGGATGTGACCGACCCGCTCGACATCGCACCGGCGAGGATCCAGTACGGCGATCCGGTGGCGCTCGCCACCCTCTGCGAGCGGCGCGGCGGCGCGGTCTATGCGTACTGCGAGCAGGTGGCGATTCCGAGCCAGACGGTGACGGCGGCGTCCGACGCCTTCGCGCATTTCCGCGTCTCGGTCTCGGGGCCCGCCGCGATGAGCGGCGAAGAGGCCGAGGTCGTCCTGCGCAGCATGACCCGCCGCGCGGCGGTCTGGCTCGGTGCGAACACCGTCGCCGCGCGCGACGGACACGGCGAAGCGGACAGCTGCGCCGGCCGTGACATGGAGCTTGTCGACCACGTCGAGGGGTCGCTCTCGCCCGCCGAGAGCGAGTCGCTGATGGATCACGTCGCGGAGTGCCCGGTCTGCGCGGCGGCGCTGCGGCGCCTCGAGGCCGGCGAGCGCGCATACGACCGGCCGCCGCGCGCGCCGCTGCCGCGCCGCGTCGCCAGCGAGCTGATCCGGGCGCTCGTCGTCGCGGCCCCGGTGCAGGCGCACAACGGGGATGCCGCGATGGTGCGCGAGGAGGCGCTGCGCCTGCTCGTCGACGGCCACGTGGCGGCGACGTCGCCGGAGGTGCCGCCCGAGCTGCTCGCCCCACCCGAGCCCGAGTACAGCTACGAGCCGCCGCCGCTGCCGCCCGTCTACGAGCCGCCGGCGCAGTTCGAGCCGCCGCCCGCGCCTGAGCCGGTACCCGAACCCGAGCCGGTACCCGCGCCCGAGCCGGTACCCGCGCCCGAGCCGGAACCGGAACCGGAACCGGAACCCGAGCCCGAACCCCCGCCGGCGACCGAGATCGCGCCCGAGGCGCCGGTCGGGCCGGATATCGCCGCCGCAGCGACGCCCCCGGCGGAGAGCGAGCCGGAGGAACCGGCGACGCCCGAGATCAGCTTGCCGGCGACCCCGCCCGTACCACCGCCACCCGACTCCGCGCCGATCGCCGACTGGCCGCCCGAGGGCGATGTCGATGTGCCCGATGCCCCGCCCGCCGAATGGCCGACGGAGTGGAGGCCCGACGACGCCGACCAGGCCGACGGCGCCGACGACCGTGACGCGCTGCCCTCGCCGCCGCCGTTCGAGCTGGCGCCGCAGGGCTCCGCCGACGAAGGCGACGCCGAGCGGTCCGACGACGCAGCCGCCGCCGCGCGCGCCGTCGCCACCGCAGCGGCGGCGCCACGCAGCCGCGCCGCGAGCGGCGCCGCCGGCGCGCGCGCCGGGATGTCCGGCCTGCGCCGGCGCGTACACCCGGCGCAACTGCGCAACCACCGGCTCGGGATGTCGACCGTCCTGACCCTGATCGCCGTTGCTGCGGGCTCGGCCGGGGTGGTCGTCCTGACGACGTCATCTCCCGACTCGCCGGCGCCGGTCAACGGCGGCGACCAGACGACGACCGGCACGCCGACAACCCCCGTGACGCCGGCGACGTCGAAGCCGCCGCCGCCCCCGCCGCCCCCGCCGCCACCGCCCCCGCCGCCACCGGCCGTGGTGCCGCCGCCGCCACCGCCGCCTCCACCGCCACCGGCCGTGGTGCCGCCGCCGCCCCCCCCACCGCCACCGCCTCCACCACCGCCACCGGCCGTGGTGCTGCCGCCGCCGCCCCCCCCACCGCCACCGCCTCCACCGCCGCCACCTCCGCAGTCGCCCCCTGGCGGCTCGTTCGGCAGCGAAGGCGAGACGTGATCCGGCTCCCTCGGTCGACGACGATCGAGGTTCCGGCGACGCGCCTGATCAATTCAGCAGGTTGATTAGCGCCTGGAGGGGTAAGGGTTGGCTACGCTTCGAGCGTGGGAACGGACGCGGTATCTACGGTCCGGGCAATCCGCGACGGCGAACCGGAAGCCCTTGCCAACTTGTGCGCACGGAAAGGCGCCTCTGTGCTGGCCTATTGCGAGCACGTTGCGGCGCCCCGGCAGGCGGGCCTAGCCGCCGCCCACGCGTTCCAGCAGCTGCGCGCTCACCTCGTCGCTGCCGGCGGTGACGAGTCCGCGATCAACCTCGACGCGCTGCTGCTGAGGAGCACGCGCCGCGCCGCTGCGGCGCGCGGCATCCATGCGATGGCGCCGGTCGCCGCCACAAACGGAGCGGCGCCCGCGGAGCCGGCGCCGTGCCACGGGCTCGAAACGGACCTTGTCGCGCAGATCGAGCAGCCGGGGCCGGATGTCCGAGCCCAGCTCGAAGCGCATCTCAAGATCTGCCCGGCCTGCAAGCGCGCGATGGAGCGACTGGAATCCGGTCAGCGCGCGTTCGACAAGCCACCGCGCGCGCCGCTGCCGGCGCGCATCGCCGAGCAGCTGATCGCGGCTCTCGTCGCCGCCGCCCCGGTCAAGGCGTGCAACGGCAACGCCGACGTGGTCCGCCAGCAGGCATGGAACCAGCTCGGTAACGGCGCCGCCGCCGCCCCCGCGTTCAACGGCGCCGCGCTCGCGAGCCCAATGGCGCAGCACGGCGACACGACCGCAAGCCTGGCCGGTTCGGCTTCGGCGGCGCGACCCCCCTTCCTTGCCGATCCCGCCGGCGCGCTGAGCACGGCGGGCCCCGCGGTCGCGACGCGCCGCCGTCCGGCACGCTCGGAGTCCGGCTCCCTGCATGCGCTCGTCTCGGATGCCTTTGAGGTCTCGCGCCACCGTCTGCTCGGCGCGCGCCCCGGCTCCGTCGAGCGTCCACGTCAGTCGGCGATCCCGGTCGCGCGCTGGCGCGCGCGATTCGGCAGCGGCCACGTGCCGCTGCGGCCCAGCGAGCGCAAGCGGGTCGAGCTCGCCGCGATCGGGCTCTTCGTCGCCGTCGCCACGGCGGTCACGCTCGTCACCTTCATGATGGCTTCGTCACCGTCGGACCCGACGCCCTCGACGCCGTCCAGCGGCAGCCCGGCAGCGACGCCGGACCCCGTCGAGCCGCTCCCGGACATCAGCGAGGAGCCGGCGATCGAGCCCGAGCCTGCGCCGCCGGCCGAGCAGCCGAAGAGCAAGCCGAAGTCCTCCGGCTCGACGTCGAGCAAGCCGAAGTCGTCGGCCGAGCGCGAGACGACGCCTGAGCCGTCGCGACCGTCGCAATCGACTCCGGCCGTGAAGCCGCCCCCGCCGCCCCCACCGCCGCCGCCGGCCGTGCAGTCGCGGCCCGCGCCGTCGACAAATGTCGTGCCCGGCGGCGACTTCTCGACCGAAGGCGATACGTGACGCCCCTCGCTAGGGTTCGGCTCGCACGTCATGCTCGTGAGGTCCCGATGACTCCGCGAGGTGGGAACCGGAGCCAATCAAGCGGGAGAGCGCGTCAGATGATCGAGGGACCCACTGCGTATCGGAGCTGCTGGAGCGCGCTCGAGCTGAGCGGCGCCGGCGTGCGTCACTCCAGGCAAGCGGTCGTCGCGCGCTCGTGAAGCAGGTCACGCAGCGCCTGCGCGACGGGCAGGTCGAGGTACTCGAGGTTCCCTTTCCGACGGTGTCGCCCGAAGGCGTGCTCGTCGACGTGCGCGCCAGCCTGCTGAGCGCGGGGACCGAGCGATCGAAGGTGCAGGCGGGGCGCCAGAACCTCGTCCAGAAGGCCCGTTCGCGCCCGGACCAGGTCGCGGTCGTGCTCGAGAAGGCTCGCCGTGACGGGATCAAGGACACGATCGCCGCCGTGCGAACGCAGCTCGACGACCCGTCCGCGCTCGGCTACTCTGCCGCCGGCGTCGTGCTCAGCACCGGCCCGCTGGTCCGTGACCTGGCCCCCGGGGACCGCGTCGCCTGCGGTGGAGCGGACTACGCCGTGCACGCCGAGGTCGACCACGTGCCCGGCAACCTCTGCGTCCGCCTGCCCGACGCGCTGAGCTTCGAGCAGGGCGCGTTCGCAACCGTCGGATCGATCGCGATGCACGGCGTACGGCAGGCCGACGTGCGCCTCGGCGAGCGCGTGGCGGTCATCGGCCTGGGCCTCGTCGGGCAGATCGCGGGCATGCTGCTGCGGGCGGCCGGCTGCTCGGTCGTCGGCGTCGACCTCGACGAGACGCTGCTCGAGCGCGCGCACAAGGTCGGCGCGGTCGACGTTCGCGCACCGCGCGGCGAGCTCGACCCCAGCCGTCTTCCGGCCGGCGTCGGGGAATGCGACGCCGTGCTGATCACCGCCGCGACGGCCTCCGACGATCCGGTCAAGCTCGCGGCAGCGCTCTGCCGCGACCGCGGGCGCGTCGTCATCGTCGGCGTCGTCGGCATGCAGATCCCGCGCGCGCCGTACTACGACAAGGAGATCGACGTGCGGCTGTCGCGCTCGTACGGTCCCGGTCGCTACGACCGCACGTACGAGGAGCGCGGGATCGACTATCCGATCGGCTACGTGCGCTGGACCGAGCGCCGCAACATGGAGTCCTTCCTGCAGCTCGTCGCGGCGGGCCGACTCGATGTCTCGGGCCTCGTGACCGAGCGCATCGCGGTCGCGCACGCACCCGCGACGTACGACCGGCTCGTGTCGTCGTCGGCGTCGCCGCTGGCAATCGTCATCGAGTACGGCGCGACCACGATCGAGCCCGCCGCGCCCGCTCCGGCGAGCGCCCGCACGTCGCGTACCGAGGTCGGCCTGATCGGCGCCGGCAGCTTCGCATCGCGCGTCCTGCTGCCCGGGATCCAGGCGGCCGGCTTCGAGCTCGTGTCCGTCGCCAGCGCGACCGGCCTGTCGGCGACGGGCGTCGCCGAGCGCGTCCCCGGCGCGCGCGCGGTCTCGGCCGACGAGGTGATCGACGATCCGCACGCGTCGCTGGTCGCGATCGCGACCCGTCACGACAGCCATGCCGCGCTCGCCGGCCGCGCGCATGCGCGCGGGCAAGGCGGTCTTCGTCGAGAAGCCGCCTTGTCTGACCTACGACGAGCTGGCGGACCTGAGGCGGGCGCGTGAGGAGTCCGGTCAGCTCCTCTTCGTCGGCTTCAACCGGCGCCACGCGCCGCTGATCGACGAGCTCAAGCGCCACGTCGCGGGCGCCGGGCATCCGGTCGAGATCCTGATCCGCGTCAACGCGGGCGCGCTGCCCGCGGAGCACTGGCTCAACGATCCCGCCGCGGGCGGCGGCCGGATGATCGGCGAGGGCTGCCACTTCGTCGACCTCGCCGCCTGGATCGTCGGCTCGGCGGCGGAGCGCGTTTCGTGCACGATCCGCCCGCGCAAGGGTGAGACGCTGCAGACCGCGCAGCGCTTCTCGATCTCACTGGAGTACGCCGATGCTTCACTTGCGACAATCGTCTACTCAGACGGTGGCGCGTCGGGCCTGCCGAAGGAGCGCATCGAGGCGCACGCACGCGGGCGCTCGGCGATCCTCGACGACTTCAAGTCACTCGAACTGCGCGACGGATCCAAGCGCCGGCGCGTCGCGGCGCGGACGCAGGACAAGGGCCACCGCAATCAGTTCGTGCGCCTGCGCGAGACGCTGCAGGGAACTGCGTCAATCCCCACGCTGGATCCGTTACAGTCGATGGCGACGGTGCTGGCGGCGCTCGACGCCGCTTCCACCGGGCAGGGGCGGGGTATCGGCCACGAGCCGTCGCACGCTTTTGCGCAACCTCGCGGTACTGAAACCGCCCTGTCACACGAGATGATGGAGTCCTGACGGTGAAGACCAGCACACCCCAAGGGTCGGCGTTGAGGCAGTACATGCTCATCCTGCGCCGCGGGACACCGATCGTCGCGCTCACGACGGTCGTGTTGATCGGCCTCGCGATCCTGCAGTCAAATCGCCAGCAGGCGCTGTATCAGGCGACGACGCAGGTGATCGTTAACCCGAACAACATCGATCCCTCCGTTTCCGACCAGCAGCCGAACATCGATCCCGAGCGCGTGCTCGAGACGCAGGCGTCGGAGGCGCGCGTCCCGTCGGTCATCAAGCAGGCGCTCGCGCGCTTCCCGGCGCGCCAGGACCGGCGCCTGTTCCTGCTGCGCTCGTCGGTCAGCGCGGACCCGAAGTCCAACGTGCTCACGTTTACCGTCACCGACCCCGACCGGCTCGTTGCTGAGCAGCTCGCGACCGCCTACGGGCAGGCGTACATCTCCTACCGCCGGCGCGTCGACACCGCGGCGCTTCGCGGAGCCCAGGCGCAGGTCAGCCAGCAGATCCGTCAGCTGCCGCCCTCGTCCCGGACCGCGAGCTCGCCGTCGTACAACGGCTTGACGCAGCGCATCCAGAACTACGAGACGCAGCTCTCGCAGCTCGAGAACAACGCCCGCCTCGGACAGCCCGGCCAGGACGTCATCCAGGTCCAGCCGCACACGATGCGCAACGCCGTGCTCGGCGGCTTCTTCGGCTTCATCCTCGGCGCCGGGCTGCTGTCGATCCGCGAGGCGCTCAACACGCGCGTGCGCACGGCGGCCGACGTCGAGGAGCACCTCGGCATGCCGCTGCTCGGGCGCCTGTTCGAGCCCGAGCGGGGCCTGCGCGCCCGCGATGAGCTCGCGATGCTCGTGACGCCCGACGCTCCGGAGACGGAGGCCTTCCAGCTGCTGGCGACGAACATCGAGTTCACGAACCTCGATCGCGGCGCGAAGTCGTTCATGGTCACGAGCGCGAACCCGGCCGAGGGCAAGTCGACGTCGGTCGCCAACCTCGCCGTGACGTTCGCGCGGTCGGGCAAGCGCGTGATCCTCGTCGACCTCGACCTGCGCCGTCCCGTCGCGCACCGCTTCTTCGGTCTGAGCGTGAGCCCCGGCATCACCGAGGTCACGCTCGGTCGCGCCTGGCTCGACGACGCGCTCGTGCACGTCCCGCTGTCGGACGTCAACGAGCAGGACCTCGATCCCGAGGACGGTCAGCTCGGCGGCTCGCTTGAGGTCCTGCCCGCCGGCCCACTGCCGCCGAACGCATCCGAGTTCGTGCGCTCACAGGCGCTCAGCGACGTGCTCGCGCGGCTCGAGGAACGCGCCGACGTCGTGCTCGTCGACGCCCCCGCGATGCTCGCGGTCAGCGACGCGATCAACCTGACGCCGAAGGTCGACGCGCTGATCGTGCTGACGCGGGTCCCGTCCGTGCGACGCCAGGCACTGGAGGAGCTGCGGCGCATCCTCGACAACGCTCCGGTGGTCAAGCTCGGGTTCGTCCTGACCGGCGCCGAGGCCGAGGACGGCGGCTTCATGGCCAGCTACGGCTACGGCTACAGCGACGGCCGCGACGACGCGGGCACGAAGCGCAAGACCGCCTCGCTGTCCTAGTGGTCCCGTCGCAGCGGCTGCGACCCCGCATGCGTTCGAAGCGAGCATTCGTCTGATGGCGGTGCCACGGGGGCCGTCCAACGGCGACTCGAACGGAGCGCCGACCGGCGACGACATCGTCGCGCGGGCGCTGCGACCCTACGGCGCCCGGTTGACGACGAAGGAGCGCGCGGCTCGCAGCGGCCAGTCGGTGTGGCGGACCGAGCAGCTCGAGGCAGCCGAGGTCGAGCAGCCCGAGGCGCGCCTGCCGGCCGTCGCGGGGGCCTCGGCGACCGCCATGAAGCTGCGTCCGACCGTGATCAAGGAGCCGCCGGCCGAGACCGACCCCGAGCTCGAGGCCAGGCCGAGGCTCGGACCGGGCTCGCTGCTCGTGCTCGGCTCGCTCGTGCTGCTCGTCGTGATCCGCTTCTTCAGCGAGGTCGTCGAGGTGCTGCCCGGCTTCACGAACTTCGTCGACATCCCGATCTTCGCGATGATCCTGTTCGCCGCGGCCCTGAGCCCGCCGATGGCGCGCGAGATCCGCCGGCTGCCGACGATGCTCGGGCTGGCCGGCTTCTTGTTCGTCGTCGTCTGCTCGATCTCCACGCTCGTCAACCTGTCGCGCATCGACGTCGCGCCGGCGCTCGTCTTCGTCTACGGAAACATCGCCCCGGTCGCGCTCTTCTTCGCGATCTACAAGCTGTGGCCGCCGGGTTCGAGCCTGCGCCTGTCGCGCGTGCTCGTCGCGCTCGGTCTGCTGCAGCTCGCGGTCGCGTTCTTGATCGACCTGCCGCTGTGGTTCGCCGATCCCGGCCGAAACCCGGATCTGTTCAGCGGCACGTTCGGCGAGAACCCGTACCAGCTCGTCTTCTTCCTGCTGCTCATCGTCGGCCTGCTGGCCGGCATCTTCACGTTCGAGAAGCGACGCTTCGTGGCGCCGCTGACGCCGTTTCTGATGATCGCGATCTTCGTCGTGACGTTCCTCGCGCAGTACCGCGCGCTGCTGCTGACGATGGCCTTGACGATCATCCTGCTCGGCGTCCTGCTGGCCCCGCTGAGCGCCCGCGGCGTCGTCGGCGCGGCGTTCGTGATGATGGCGCTCGCCGGCACCCTCGTCTACGCCGCCCAGAACATCCCGGAGTTCAAGTTCCAGGCGACGATCGAGGACTCGGGCGGCGACCCGACCTTCTATCTCAAGCAGCGGTTGAAGACGATCGACCCGGTCGAGCGAATGTTCGCCGACACGCCGCGGTTCGCCCTGACCGGCACCGGTCCGGGCACGTACTCGAGCCGCGCGTGGCGCACGTTCGCGGTCACGGCTGACTCGGAGACCGAGGTCACGAGCGGCTATGCCCAGAAGCTCATCGGGGGACGGCCGTACCGCACCGACGTCTCCGACAAGTACCTGCGGCCGGAGCTGCGCAAGGCGACGGTGATCAGCGGTTCGTACGCGCTCAGCTCGCCGTACTCGAGCTACACGTCCGTCGCCGCCGAGGTCGGTGCTCCCGGCCTGTTCCTGATCGTCGGAATCTATTTCTGGGGGCTGCTCAGCAGCCTGCGGATGGCGCGCATCTCGTTCCGGATGGCGACGCCCGGCGATCCGCTGCCGGGCCTGTTGTGCGCAAGCCTGATCGCGTTCTTCGCGCTGCTGCAGATGGGGATCCTCGGCAACTGGCTCGAGGTCACGCGGATCTCCTTCATCAGCTGGATCATCTTCGCCGTCGCCACGAAGGAGTTCAACGCGCGCCGGCTCAACGAGAAAGAGCCCGCCGGTACGGCGATCGTGCGCGCATGACCGCGCCGCTGTTCGACCTGCAATCGCACTCCGTGCACTCCGACGGCGCGCTCGAGCCGGCCGACGTGATCGCGCATGCGGCGCGCGCCGGCGTCGAGCTCGTCGCGCTCAGCGATCACGACACGCTGGCCGGGGTCGACGAGGCGCTTGCAGCCGGCGCCGAGCTGGGCATCGAGGTCGTCGCGGCGACGGAGATCACGATCGTCGACCCCGTGCGCGACGACCTGCACCTGCTCGGCTACCGCGTCGACCACAACGACGCCGCGCTGCTCGACCTGCTCGCGCGGTCGCGCGCCGACCGCGACGGGCGCGCACAGCGGATGGCCGACGAGCTGCGCGCGCTCGGCTGGGCGCTCGACGACTCGATCCTGCAGGCGCACGCGGCGGCCGGGCTCCCGATCGGCCGGCCGCACCTCGCGAAGGCCGTGCTCGCCGATCCCGCCAACGCGCAGCGGCTCGCCGGCGAGGGCCTCAACGACGTCGGACCGGTCATCGTCAAGTACCTGATCCCCGGCGCGCCGGCGTTCGTCGCACGGACGATGCCCGCGGTGCCCGACGCGATCGCGGCGATCCACGACGCCGGCGGCGTCGCGGTCTGGGCGCATCCGTTCTGGGACCTCGAGGACCCCGCGCTCGTGACCGCGACCGTGCGCCGCTTCGCGCAGGCCGGGCTCGACGGGGTCGAGGCGTTCTATGCCACGCACAGCCGCGAGCAGACCGACATGCTCGTCGAGCTGTGCGCCGAGCTCGGGCTGCTGACGACCGGATCGGCCGACTTCCACGGTCCCGAGCATCGGATCTTCGGCAGCTTCCGCGCCTTCTCGCTGCACGGCCACGAGCCCGTGCTCGGGCCGATCGCCGGTCCGAGCCCGGTGGTCTGAGCCACGCGGCCCCGATACTCGGCGGTCCGGGTGACACAAGCGAACGCGAACAGCATCGATGACGGAATCGGGTTTCGCCGCTTGCGGTCGCCGCGGGCGTGAAGGAGCGACGGATCTCCGAATCCGCCCGCTCGATCCGTCGCTCGTTCACGCCCGCCGAGGTGGACGCCAGAACGCCGGTCCACGCTTCCGTCATCGATGCCGTTCGCAAGCGCTGGCGCCGCCGGCCGTCACGGCAACGCGGGACAACGCCGCGGGCGCTCGCCCGCCCTACTCGACGTCGACGATGCCGCTCTCGACGAGCACCGTCAGCAGGCTGTCGACGGAGTCGGGCAGCGTTCCCTCGCCCGTCAGCCGCAGGTCGGGCGACGTCGGCGGCTCGTAGGGGGCGTCGACGCCGGTGAAGCCGGCGATCTCGCCGCGCCGCGCCTTCGCGTACAGGCCCTTGGGATCGCGCTCCTCGCAGGTCTCCAGCGACGTGTCGACGTGCACCTCGACGAACGGCAGGCCGCTGTCGGCGTGCATCTGGCGGACGAGCTCGCGGTCGGACTGAAACGGGCTGATCAGCCCGACGAGCACGATCGCGCCGGCGTCCGCCAGCAGCCGGGCGACCTCGCCGGCGCGGCGCACGTTCTCGGTGCGCGACGCCTCGTCGAAGCCGAGGTCGCGGTTGAGGCCGTGACGGAGGTTGTCGCCGTCGAGCACGTACGCGAAGCGCCCGGCGCCGACGAGACGCTCCTCGAGCGCGGTCGCGATCGTCGACTTGCCCGAGCCCGACAGCCCGGTCAGCCAGACCGTCGCGCCGCGCTGGCCGAGCGCCTCCCAGCGGCGCGCGCGCGACACGGTGCCCTTGTGCCACGTGAGGTTGCGCGCGACCGGGACGTCGGCGCCGTGCACCGCTGAGTGCAGCAGGACGCCGGCTCCGGCGGTCTCGTTCGTCGCGGGGTCGATCAGGATGAAGCTGCCCGTCGAGCGGTTGCGACGGTAGTCGTCGACGAGCAGCGGCGTGCTCGTGCGCAGGACGAGGCGACCGATCTCGTTGAGCCCGAGCTCGTCGGCGCCCTCGTCGCGGTGCAGCGTGCGCATGTCGATCCGGTAGAGCACGTCCTCGACGACGGCGTTAACCGTGCGCGTCGTCTGCTTGAGCAGGTACGTCTTGCCCGCGGCGAGCGGGTTCTCGGCCATCCAGCAGACGGTCGCGTCGATCCCGCGCACGATCGCCGGCTGGTTCGTCGGCCGGCAGATCATGTCGCCGCGCGAGACGTCGAGATCGTCCTCGAGGCGGATCGTCACCGACATCGGCGGGAAGGCCGCGTCGATCGGCCCGTCGTAGCTGTCGATGCCCGCGATCCGGCTGCGACGGCCCGACGGCAGCACGGAGACCTCGTCGCCGGGGCGCAGGACGCCGCCCGCGACCTGGCCGGCGTAGCCGCGGTAATCGTGGTGGTCGTGCGACATCGGGCGCACGACCCACTGCACGGGGAAGCGCGCGTCGACGAGGTTGCGGTCCGACGCGATGTGGACGTGCTCGAGGTGGTAGAGCAGCGGCACGCCCTCGTACCATGACATCGCCTCCGAGCGGTCGACGACGTTGTCGCCGAGCAGCGCGCTGACGGGGATGAACTGCAGGTCCTGGATGTCGAGCTTCGCGGCGAAGACGCGGAACTCGTCGCAGATGCGATCGAAGACGCGCTCGTCCCAGTCGACGAGGTCCATCTTGTTCACGCACACGACGACGTGCGGCACGCCGAGCAGCGACGAGATGAACATGTGCCGCTGGGACTGCTCGACGATGCCCTTGCGGGCATCGATCAGGATCAGCGACAGGTCGGCCGTCGAGGTGCCGGTCACCATGTTGCGCGTGTACTGCACGTGGCCCGGCGTGTCGGCGATGATGAACTTGCGCCGCGGCGTGTGGAAGTACCGGTAGGCGACGTCGATCGTGATCCCCTGCTCGCGCTCGGCTCGCAGCCCGTCGGTCAGCAGGGCGAGGTCGACGTACTCGTCGCCGCGCCGCCGGCTGGTCAGCGTGATCTGCTCGAGCAGGTCGTCGGGCAGCTGCTTGGAGTCGTAGAGCAGGCGGCCGATCAGCGTCGACTTGCCGTCGTCGACCGAGCCGGCCGTCGCGAAGCGCAGCAGGTCGCTGCTGGCCGACGGTGCGCCGAGCCCACCGGTCTTCGCGGCAAGCCAGGCCTCGGCGACGGTGTCCCCGACGTCTGTCCTCAGGTCGTCCACTAGAAGTACCCCTCGCGCTTGCGGTCTTCCATCGCGGCCTCGGTCGCACGGTCGTCGGCGCGCGTCTCGCCGCGCTCGGTGATCCGCGTCGCGGCGATCTCCGCGACGACCTCGTCGATCGTCGCGGCGAGCGACTCGACGCCGCCGGTGCAGCTCATGTCGCCGACGGTGCGGTAGCGGACGGTCGCCTCGAAGGGCTCCTCGCCGGGCAGCAGCTCGACGAACGGCGACTGCGCGTAGAGCATCCCGTCGCGCCGGAACACCTGCCGCCGGTGCGCGAAGTAGATGCTCGGAAGCTCGAGCTGCTCGCGCGCGATGTACTGCCAGACGTCGAGCTCGGTCCAGTTGCTGAGCGGGAAGACGCGAACGCTCTCGCCGCGGCGGATGCGGCCGTTGTAGAGGTTCCACAGCTCGGGGCGCTGGTTCTTCGGGTCCCAGCCGCCGAAGTCGTCGCGGAAGGAGAAGATCCGCTCCTTCGCCCGCGCGCGCTCCTCGTCGCGGCGCGCGCCGCCGAACGCGGCGTCGAAGCCGTGCTCCTCGATCGCGTCGAGCAGCGCCGTCGTCTGCAGCCGGTTGCGCGAGGCGCGCGGTCCGGTCTCCTCGGCGACGCGCCCGTCGTCGATCGCCTGCTGTACCGACGCGACGATCAGTTCGCTGCCGAGCTCGGCGATGCGGCGGTCGCGAAACTCGATCACCTCGGGGAAGTTGTGGCCCGTATCGACGTGCATCAGCGGGAACGGCAGCGAGCCCGGCCAGAACGCCTTCTCGGCCAGGCGCGCCATGACGATCGAGTCCTTGCCGCCGGAGAACAGCATCACCGGGCGCTCCAGCTCGGACGCGACCTCGCGGAAGATCTGGATCGCCTCGGACTCCAGCACCGCGACATGGCTGAGCTCGTAGCTCTCGGTCTCCATGCGCATGAGCCTACGTCCTCGCCACGCCGTCGAGCTGCTCCAGGATCCGCGTCGCCCGCGCCTGCCATGAATACCGCTGGACGTCGCGCCAGGCCTGCTCGGCCAGCGCGCGGCCGAGATCCTGATCGGCCCACAGCCGGCGCAGCGCCTCGGCGAGCGCCCCGACGTCGCGCATCGGGTACACGAGCGCGTTCTCGCCGTCGCGCACGACCTCGCCCAGGACCGGGAGGTCGGAGACGACCACGGGACGGCCGCTCGCCATGTACTCGAAGAGCTTCAGCGGCGACGTGTAGGACGCGTAGTGCAGCCGGTCCGTCGAGGGCATCACCATCATGTCCGCCGCGGCGAGGTAGTTCGGGACCTCCGACGGCGCCACGAACCCGGTGAAGGAGACGTTGTCCGACGCGCTCGACACGTAGTCGGGCTCCTGCACGATCCCGACGAGCAGGACGTGGGCGCCGATGTCGCCGACCTCGCGCGCCGCCTCGAGCAGCACGTCGACGCCCTTGCCGGCGTTGACGCTGCCCGCGTAGACGACGAGCGGCCCGCCGCTGTGCTCCAAGCCGATCCGCGAACGCGCCTCGTCGCGGTCGATGCCGCGCCGGACGGCGCTCAGATCGACCCCCGAGTGCTCGACCCAGACCCGCCCGTCGAGGCTCGGCAGCCGCTCGAGGATGCGCTGGCGCAGGGCTTCGCTGATGACGACGACGCCGTCGACCAACGCCAGCAGCTGCCAGCCGCGCGGCGGCGGCTCGCCGTGGACCTCCATGATCACCGCGCGACAGACGCCCCGGCGACCCCACGCCCGCCGCACCTGGACCGCCAGCCAGGCGAGCTGGAACGTTCGCGTGTAACAGATGAACGGCGCCTGGCGCGGAAACGAGCGCCGGATCAGGTGCGCGAGGAACGGCCGGCTGCGCGCCACGCGCTGCAGCGGCTTCTGGCCCTTCAGCTGCGGGACGTTGAGGATCGTGCGCTGCACGGAGGCGCCGAGCCCGTAGTAGCGCTCGACGTCACCGTCGAAGCCGTCCGGCTCGGGCAGCCGCAGGACGGGATGGACGAGCTCGATCTGGGCGCCGGCCTCGGCGAACGCCCCGCACATCCGCATCGTCGCTGTCGCGTTGCTGGAGCTGCTCGGAATCGCGGCTTCTGAGAGGTAGGTCAGCCGCGTCACGACCCGCGCCCAAGCCGCAGCAGATGCGTCAGAAGTAGCGGGGCGGGATGCATCGCGGCGAATGTAGCAGGGGCGATTATCGGCTCGCGCAGCACGCCGCCGAACCGCCGTCCACGCGCCGGCGACGGGTTATCCTTGCCGTCCGCGTGTGACACCTGCCTCGCCGCGCGGCGCACGCGGCGACGATCGACGCCCTCCAGTGAGCTCCGAACAACAGCCCGGCCCGGGCCCCCGCGCGCGGCTGGTGAAGTTGCTGCGGCGGCTGCGCAAGACCGAGCTCGGCGGGCTCGCCCACGACACCGTCTGGGTCGCCGTCTGGCAGGGCTCGATCGCCGCCGCGGGGCTGCTGCAGATCATCCTCGTCACGCACGCGTTCGGCATCGGCGGCTACGGGCGACTGGCCGTCGTCGTCGCGTTCGTCGGTCTCGTCGGAGGGCTCTTCAACCTCCGCGTCGGCTACGCCGCCACGACGTACGGCTCGCGCTGGCTGATGAAGGACACCCGCGTCGCCGCAGGGGTCTTCCAGTACAGCGTGGTGATCGACACGCTGAGCACGCTCGTCGCGCTGCCGGTGCTCGTGCTGCTCGCGTTCACGGTCGGGCCGCACGTGGCCGGCGACGGCTCCGCCAGCATGATCGTCGTCTTCGCCTTCTCGCTCGTCGGCCCCGCGATCTCGCGCATGTCCTACGTGGTCCTGCGCCTGCTCGATCGCTTCGCGCTGATCACGACCTACGAGTGGGCGCTCGAGTTCGGCCGCGTCGGGCTCGTGTTCCTCGCGATCCAGATCTTCGACAGCCTGCTGGCGGTCGTCGCCGCGATCACCGTCGGCACGCTGATCGCGGGCGCCGTCAACCTGACGGTGGCGGCTCGCGTGTACAGCAAGACCCACGGCGTGCAGCTCCTGCGCTCGCACCTGAGCACGCTCGACGCGGGCGAGCGCAAGGGCATGCGCACGACGATGTTCCACACGCTCGTCATCCAGTACAGCCGCGTCGTGCAGACGCAGCTGCCGGCGGTCCTGCTCGGCGCGCTGGCGGGCACGACACAGGCCGGCATCTACAAGATCGGGACGGCCGCGACGGCGATCATCGGCAAGATCATCCAACCGGCCTCGCAGGCGCTGCTGCCGCGCATCTCGCGCCTGTGGGCCGCGGGCCGCATCTTCGAGCTGCGCAAGCTCATCTTCCGCGCCTCGGCGATCTCGACCATCGTGATGGTGACGGCGTTCACGCTGATCGTCGTGTTCCGAGATCCCGTCCTGCACCTCTTGGGCGGCGGGCCCGAGGGCGAGGCGGCCGGCACCTGCCTGATCCTGGGCACCGCGTCGCAGGCGCTCTACGGCCTCGTCTTCTGGCACAGCACGCTGCTGTTCGCCGCCGACAACACCGGCCGGATGTCGGCGGTCAGCGCCGTCGCCGCCGTCGTCCAGATCCTCGCGCTGCTGGCCCTCGTGCCGCTCTGGGAGGCCGAGGGCGCGGCCGTCGCGCTCGTGCTCAGCCAGGTCATGGTCACGATCTCGTGGAGCACGCTGGCGCTGCGCACGCTGCAGTCGGCGACGGACACGTCCGGCGATCGTTAGGCGCCCGTCCCGGCGACGCCCGCATAGGCCTGAACCGGCACGGCTCGAGCGCTGATCGCCGACGGTGATAACGCGCGTAAACCGGCGCGTTCAGACCTGGGGCTGGCGTATCGTCCCAGCGGCACATGAAGAATGGACGACAGCGGCCGCGATGCCGTAGGGTGGCGGTGGGCTTGTCTGGTAACGCTAGGTGGAGGCACGGAAGCAGCAGCTTTTCGACAGGGGAGGTGACGTGAGCGTCGAACATGAAACAGCGGAGCTTGGCAAGCCACGCCGCCCGACCGGAGCTCCAGCCTCCATCACGGGCCGGATGGCGCGATGGTTCGGAGGCAGCGCCTCGCGGCGCGCCGTCGAGCGCCCGATCGCCGAGGGCGAGAGCCATCCCGAGGTCGCCCGTCGCGACGGCATCTTCCGCCGCTGCCTGGCGATCGCCGACATCTTCGCGGCAGCCTTCGCGCTGACGCTCTGCATCAGCATCCTCGGCGACGACGCGCTGCGTCCGCTGACGCTGCTCGCGCTTCCGCTCGTCGTCGTGGCCGGCAAGCTCAAGGGCCTGTACGACCGCGACGAGCTGCTGATCAACAAGACGACGATCGACCAGGCACCAGAGCTCTTCCAGCTCGCGACGCTCTACGCCCTGCTGATCTGGCTGCTCGACGACGCGCTGATCGACGGCTCGCTCGGCTCCATGCAGATCGTCGTGCTGTGGGCGTCGCTGTTCTTCTCGGTCGTCGGCGCGCGCCACATCGCCCGCCAGGTCGCCCGCCGCCTGTCACCGCTCGAGCGCTGCCTGTTCGTCGGCAGCGAGGCATCGCACGCGCGCCTGCACGACAAGCTCGACGCCCACCAGGGGCGCGCGATCCTCGTCGGGCGCATGTCGCTGGCCGATCGCAACGAGGAGCCGCTCGTGCATGCCGCGACCGCCGCGCTGCGCGAGCTCGTCGGCGACCTCAACGTCCATCGCGTCATCGTCGAGCCCAGCGAGGAGACGCCCGAGCTGACGCTTGACTTCGTCCGTGAGGCGAAGGCGACCGGCGTGCGCGTCAGCCTGCTGCCGCGGATCCTCGAGGTCGTCGGCTCGTCGATCGAGGTCGACGACCTCGACGGGCTGACGCTGCTGTCCGTGCGCCGCTTCGGGCTGACCCGCTCGTCGCAGGCGGCCAAGCGCATCTTCGACATCTGCGGCGCGCTACCGGGCCTGATCGCCCTCTCCCCCGCGATCGTCGTGATCGCGGTGCTGATCAAGCTCGACTCGCGCGGGCCGGTGTTCTTCCGGCAGATCCGCGTCGGGCGCGACGGCAAGGAGTTCCGGATGTGGAAGTTCCGCACGATGGTCACCGGTGCGGACGAGCGCAAGGCCGAGCTGGCCGCGCTGAACGAGGCCGACGGGCTCTTCAAGATCGCCGACGATCCACGCATCACGAAGGTCGGAAGCGTCCTGCGGCGCTATTCGCTCGACGAGCTGCCGCAGCTCTTCAACGTGCTGCGCGGCGAGATGAGCCTCG
The DNA here is from genome assembly GCA_963780585.1 of uncultured Actinomycetes bacterium. GTDB lineage: Bacteria > Actinomycetota > Thermoleophilia > Solirubrobacterales > Solirubrobacteraceae > CADCVQ01. The sequence continues at coordinate 95,482 of CAWADD010000013.1, read as the reverse complement.
TCGGACCACGCCCGCTGATCCTCGACGAGGACGCCCGCATCACCGGCCTCGACCGCCGCCGGCTGCACCTGCTGCCCGGCATGACCGGGCACTGGCAGATCCTCGGATCGGCCCGCATCCCACTCACGGAGATGGTCAAGCTCGACTACCGCTACGTCGCCGGCTGGTCGCTCTGGTCGGACGTCAAGATCCTTATCCGAACCGTCCCGTACGTCATCGCGCGTCGCGGGATGTAGCACAGGCGCACGCTGCAGACTCAGACCCCCCAGGCGCAGGCTTCATTCCCGGAGCTCCCGCTAGGTCGCGCGGACATCCTGGGCTGTCGCATCGACCGATTCGACATGGCGGACACCGTTGCGCGCTGCGTGGCGGCGATCGAGAGCCGCTCGTTTGCCTCGCAGATGTCGGTCAACGTGGCGAAGCTCGTGACGTTGCGCGACGACCCCGAGCTGCGTCGGATCGTCGACGGCTGCCAGATCATCAACGCCGACGGACAGGGCATCGTGTGGGCGTCCAAGCTGCTGGGCGACCCGCTTCCCGAGCGCGTCGCGGGCATCGACCTCATGTATCGGCTGCTCGCCGAGGCCGAGCAGCGCGGCTACTCCGTCTACGTCCTCGGCGCCAAGGACGACGTGCTGCAGAAGGCGGTCAAGCGGCTGCGCAGCATCCATCCGCAGCTGCGCTTCGCCGGCTGGCGCGACGGCTACTTTCCGATCGGCGAGGAGGCAGCCGTCGCCGAGTCGATCCGCGCCTGCGCGCCGGATCTGCTGTTCGTGGCGATGAGCTCGCCGCGCAAGGAGTACTTCCTGGGTCGCTACGGCGAGAGCATGGGCGTCCCGTTCGTGATGGGCGTCGGCGGCGCGATCGACGTCGTCAGCGGGGTCACCCGGCGCGCGCCGCTGAGCTGGCAGAAGCTCGGGCTGGAATGGCTCTTCCGCGTCATGCAGGAGCCCCGGCGGATGCTCGGGCGCTACGTGCGGACGAACACGCGCTTCGTCGTGCTGTTGTCGCGCGAGGTCGTGGCGGTGCGCGGTCGCGGGCTGATGCGGCGCGCGCGCCTCGCACGGCCCGCTCGCTGATCGAGCTGTCGGCGCGCGCGTTCAGCGCCGCTGCAGCCCGTCGATCCAGTCCGCGAACGCCGCGTCCGTCGCATCGAGCGTGTAGCACTGCTCGTAGCGCGAGCGCGCGGACTTGCTCATGCGATCGCGCAGCCCCGGATCTCGCAGCAGGCGCAGCACGCAGGCGGCGAGCTCGTCGGGCACCGGGTGATCGAGCACGAATCCGCTCTCGCCCTCGACGACCGTCTCGGCGATCGCGCCGCGATTCGTCGTGATCACCGGCAGCCCCGCCGCGAGCGCCTCCAGCACGACGCGCGGGTGACCCTCGGGCTCGACCGGCGGGAACAGCAGCATGCTCGACGACGCGAACAGCGCGAGGCGGTCATCGCCCGTCGCCGCGGGCCGAAACTCGATCTGATCGCCGGCCTTCGCGGCACGAGCGCGGACCTGCCGCTCGAGCTCCTCGTCCTCCCAGTCGCCGACGAAGACGAAGCGCGCCGTGGGGTGCTCGAGCAGCACGCGGAGGGCCGCGTCGACGGACTCGATGATGCCCTTGCGGCGCCGCAGGTTGCTGAAGAACAGCACCTGCTGAGGGTCGGTCGGCAGCTCCGGGAGCGCGATCTCCGGGGTCCCGTTGGGCACGACGGCGATCCGCTCGGCGGGCATCAGGCCGTCGAACACCGGCCGCAGCGAATCGCCCATCACCGCCATCGACGTGACGCGGCGCAGCGTGAAGCGCATCCACAGGCGCATCGCCGCCGGCTGGGCGCGGTAGACGTCGCCGAGGTCGCTGCCGCGAAGATGGACGGCGACCTTCCAGCGGCGCAGCGCGGCGACGTGGATGTACAGCGAGTCGCGCAGGATCCCGGGCACGTTCTGGGCGATCGGCAGGTAGACGACGCCGCGCGGCCCGCGCAGCCGCGCCAGCAGCCGCAGCGCGCCGCCGACGCCGCCGGTGACGTTCTCGAGGTCCCAGCGGCCGATGTTGCTGCGGCCGTCGCGACGGTCGCTGATGTCGACGTGCTCGAGCGCGAAGCGCTGCTGCAGCGTCTCGCTGGAGACGAGCAGCCCCGTCGACACGCTCGCGCCGTGGTAGGGCGGTGGCAGCGGACCGACGACGACCAGGCGGCCCGGCTGGGCCGGCGCGCGGCGCGCTCGCCGGCTCATGCGTTCCTCTGCCTGATCGCCGTCAACGGCCGCGAGCGCCGCGCTGTCCCGAGCGCGCCGACGATCCCCTCGCCGAAGCGCGTGACCATCCCCTCGAGCGGATAGCGCTCGAGCGCCTCGGCGCAGCCGCGCCGCAGGCGCGCGCGCAGCTCGTCGTCGCCGAGCAGCAGCGCGACCGCCTCGACGTAGGCCTCGATCGTGTTCTTCGCGCACCAGCCATTCTCGCCGTGCGCGAGGTACTGGATCTCGGGGCTGTGAAAGGGCCAGTCCGTGGTCACCATCGGAACGCCCGCCGCGAACGAATCGAGCACGACGAGCCCGACCAGCCCCGGCATCAACATGACGTCCGCGACGGCAAGGTACCTGGCCCGCTCGGCGCCGACGACGCGCCCGGCGTAGTGCACCCACTCGTGGGCGCCGGCGAACGCCCGCACGTCGGCTTCGCACGGCCCGTCGCCGAGCACGACGAGCGCCAGCTCGGGGAACGTCCGGCGCAACCGCAGGGCGGCATCGAAGACGAAGTCCAGCCGCTTGCGCGCGTACAGCGAGCCACAGAAGATCGCCACCGGCGCGCCCGCGATGCCGAGCGAGCGGCGCAGCGCGTCGAGGCCGTCGCGACGGTGGGCAGCGACGGCGTCCGTCAGCTGCCTGGTGTCGATCGTGTTGTTGACGGCGGTGATGCGCGCCGGCGGCACGCCGAACGACATCACCGCCTCGCGACTGAGGTCGTTGTAGGCGAACCACCAGTCGATCGAGCGCACGAGACGCGCGTGCGCCGATCGCGGACCGGGCGTGTGCGTGCTCATGAAGTTGCGGCCGTGGCCGAAGCCGCCGACGAGCGGTCCGCCGAGGCGCGAGCGCGCGACGAGCGCGAGGTTGGAGACGATCCGCGGCGACAGCTCCGTGATGACGAGGTCGTGCGATGCCGTCGCGCGGAGCACGTCCTGCCAGATGACCTCGCGCCCCTTGACGGCCAGCCGCCTGGCGCCGATCGCCGACAGCCAGACCGGCGCGTCGCGCGGTACCGGCGCGCCGTTCGCCTCCCCGCCGGCGACCATCACGTCGAGCGAGATCCCGCGCTCGCCGAGATGCTCGTACAGGCCCGCGAAGAACGCCTCACGGTAATGCGGTACCCGGCGCTGGACGAAGGCGACCGCGCCGCTCATGCCGGGTCCTCGGGCAGCGCCGGCAGGCGGGCCTTGCGGAACTCGTCGTGGCGAACCGGCCGCCCGAATCGCGCCTCGAGCGCCAGCAGCTGGCCGCGCGACGGCAGCGTTCGCACCTGCGCGCCGTTGAAGTCGATCGCGATGCCGTTGCTCGTCCCGTTCGCGAGCGCCGCGACGACGTCGCCCATGACCTTGAAGTCGACCGCGTAGAGGCGCTCCATCGCCGCGCGCTGATCGTCTCCGGGCTCGAGCGCGACCTCGGCCGCGCCGAGCAGCTCCCCGTGGTCGAGCTGGGCGTCCATCCGGTGCACCGAGACGCCGATCGCGCGCTCCTCGTTGTAGATCTCCCAGAACGCCGCCGGCCCGCCGCGGTAGTCGGGGATCCTGCCGTGGTGCAGGTTCACCATTCCCAGGCGCGGGACCGAGAACGTGCTCTGCGCGATCACGCGGTTGCCGACCGAGACGCCGAGGTCCGCGTCGAGGCCGCGCAGCGCATCGCGGGCCTGCGGGCTGTTGACGCTGGGCACCGTGACGACGGGGAACCCGTAGCGCTCGCCGAGCTCGCCGAGCGAGTGCTCATAGGACTGGCGCGGTTGCGGGTCGGTGCGCGCGCGCAGCTCCAGCCACGCCCGCCAGAGCATGTAGCGCATGCCGCCGTGGCGGCGCCAGGCCTTCAGGCGGCGAAGCTGTCGCCCGCGGTCGGGCGCGGTGCCGGCGTCGACGATCGCCCCGGCGATCGCGACGCCCTCCAGCGAGCGAGCGAGGTGGTGACAGATGCGGGCCGCGTTGCCGCTCGCGTTGCCCGTCACGATCGCGACCCGAAAGTCGCTCATCCCGGACGAAGTGCGATCCGTCGCTTGAGTCGTCGCATCTTGTACGTGTAATAGAGGTCGTAGACACCGGCTGTCACGTTCGCGACGTGCTCGGGGAGGTGATGCGGGTGAACGCAGTCGCGGTGCAGCGTATAGCGGTCGGTCGCCGCGCCGTTGACGCCGCCGACGGCGGTGAAGCAGATCGAGTAATGGCGCCGGATCGCCTCGTAGGCGGTCATGCTGACGACCCGATCGGTGCCGAAGGGGAAGGCGAAGCCGTCGCAGGGACGCTGCAGGAGGTCCTCGAGGACGAGCCGCGGCGTGCGCAGCTCGCGATCGATGTCCGCGGGCGTCTGCAGCGCCAGCAGGCTGACGTGCGAGTGCGTGTGGGGCAGCACCGTGTGACCCTGATCGCGCAGCTCGCGCAGATGCTCGGCCGACATCGTCATGTACTTGTGCGGCGGAAGCTCGCCGGTCGCGCGGCGGTAGACGTTGCGGCGGAAGAAGTCGCGCATCTGATCCGCCGTCGTGAGCTCGAGGATCTTCGTCGGGATGAAGAAGATCGCCTTGATGCCGCGCGGGTTGAGCACCGTCTGCGCGGCCTCGTAGCTCGACAGCAGCCCGTCATCGAACGTCGACGCCAGGCGGCGACCGCTGATCGTGGGCCGCTCGGGGCCGGCGTAGAGCCGCACGAGCTCGCCGGCGTCGAGCACGGTGCGCTCCGCGCAGAGCTGGTCGATCAGCCGCCCGAAGTTCTCCTCGTCGCCCGGACCGACGTAGTGCGTGAGCGTGATCCGCACGTTGTCGGACGGCGCCAGCCCGTTCGCGAGAGCGGCCGCGCCGACGCGTCGCAGGACGTGTCCCGCCCGCACCATTTGCTGCTCTCGCACGGCTCGAGTGTAGCTCGCGTCGGGTGCCGTTTCGCCGCCGCAGCGGTGCTCTGAGGGCGCCGCCGGGAACCGGCGGAAGGCCAGATCCGCTCGTGTACGATGACCCCTTGCCGCAGCCCAGCACAGCCGGCGGAAGGGCTGGCCGACTGCACGAGCTCGATGCGCTGCGCGGCGTCGCGGCGATCAGCGTCGTCCTGTTCCACTCGTTCGAGCCGTTCTCGGTGATGCACGACAACACCACCGGGGACGGTCTCACGGCCGCCAACGTCTTCAAGTACAGCCCGCTGCACGCGCTCTTCGCGGGCTATCCGGCGGTGATCATCTTCTTCGTCCTCAGCGGGCTCGTGCTCGCGCTGCCGTTCGTCGAGGGTCGCGGCAGCGGCTACCTCGCGTTCGTCGTCAAGCGCGTCTTTCGGCTGTGGCCGCCGTACCTCGTCGCGCTCGCCTTCACGTTCGTGCTCGTCGCCGCGCTGCACGACACGAACGTCAGCGGTCTCAGCAGCTGGTTCGCCGAGAAATGGACCGGACCGGCGAGCATCGGCCAGATCGCCGGGCACGCGACGCTGATCGGCCACTTCGACAACAACGAGTTCAACCCGGTCGTCTGGTCGCTCGTGCACGAGATGCGGATCTCGCTGCTGTTCCCGGCGCTCGTGCTCGCGACGCTGCTGCTGGGCTGGAAGCGCGGCCTGCCGCTCGCGCTGCTGCTCTCGCTCGCCGCGGTCGCCGCGCGCAGCGACAGCCCGATCGGCAGCTATCTCTCGACCTTCAAGTACCTGCCCTGCTTCATCGCCGGCATCCTGCTCGCGGTCCACTGGAAGACGCTCACCAAGCTGATCCAGACGATCAGCGGGCGCATCGTGGCGGCGCTCGCGGCCGTCGCGCTGCTCGCGTACACGTGGACGTTCTGGTTGAGCGAGGACTACCTGCCCGGACCGCTGGGGAACCTCGCGCGCAACCGCGTCACCGATCTCGTCGTGCTGACGGTCGGCGCGACGCTGATCGTGCTGCTGACGCAGCGCCAGGGCGGCGTGCGCAACGCGCTGCAGTCGCGCATCCCGCAGTTCCTCGGGCGGATCTCGTACAGCATCTATCTGATCCACGTTCCCGTCCTGCTCGCGATCCTGCACCTGCTGGGCCCGTCCGTCGACGCGGTCCTGCTGCTGCCGCTCGCCTGGGCGGCCAGCCTCGTGCTCGCCGACGTCATGCAGCGCACGATCGAGGGACCGTCGCAGGCGCTCGGACGGCGGCTCGCCCGCCATCCCTCGATCTCGCGCCCGGATCGCGTCGTGCGGCCGGTCCTGGCCCGGCCGTCGGAGCCGGCGCCGGCCGCGGTCAGACGGTCATGAGCCGGCCCGCGCGCTAGCCGCAGCCGCGTACAGCTGCTCGTAGCGCCGCGCCGCGGCGGCCGGCGTGTAGCGCTCGCGAACCGCGGCGCGGCCGGCCGCGCCGATCGACCGGCAGAGCTGCGGATCGTCGAGCAGGCGGGTCAGCGTCGCGTGCAGCTCGGCGTCGTCGGCGACGATGAACCCGGTCGTGCCGTCGTCGATGTGCTCCGTCGTGCCGCCGCCGTCGGCGAAGACGATCGTCGGCACGCCGAGCGCCATCGCCTCGACCGCCGCGTTGCCGAACGACTCGCGACCGTTCGAGGGCAGGCAGAAGGCGTCCATCCCCTGGACGAGGTTGGCGACGTCGGTCTGCAGGCCGACGAACAGCGTCCGCGAGCGCACGCCCAAGCGATCGACGAGCTCCTCCAGTCGACGGCGCTCGGCGCCGTCGCCGACGACGAGCAGCCGCAGCTCCGGGCGATCGACGGCAGCGAGCGCGTGGACGAGGCGATCGACGCGCTTCCAGCCCTTCAGCGTCGATGCCGTGCCGAGCACGAAGCTGTCCGGCGGTAGGCCGAGCTCGGACCGCACCTGCTCGGGCGGGCGGGTCGGCTCGAGCAGGTCGAACTCGATTCCGTTGTACGTCACGGCGAAGCGTGATGCCGGGATCCCGAACAGCTCGCCGGCCGCCCGCGCGCCGTGTGCGCTGTTGCCCGACATACCGTGAAAGCGGCGCCGCAGGACCGCTCCGAAGAGCGCGTAGCGCAGCCGCTTGCGCCATGGGTAGCTCGCCGCGAGCCCACCCCGCTGCGTGTATACGCGGACGTGGTGCCGGCAGCGCAGGCTGGCCATGATGTAGACCGGCTCCGTGCCGTGGAAGTGCAGCAGATCGAACGGGCGCATCAGCTCGGCGACGGCGCCGACGCGTGAGAAGGACCGGCCGCTGGGCAGCTGCGCGTCGAGCGTCGGACAGCCGAGCGCGACCATCCGGTCCCAGTACGGTCCGCCGCTCTGGCCGAACAGCACGCCGGGCGCCACCGAGCCCTCGCGCAGCTGCTCGCGCACGAGCTGGTAGACGGCGCGCTGCGCGCCGCCGACGTGGCCGCTCCAAACGCAATGCAGCACGCGCAGGGGGCGGTCGGCGTCGCGCGGCGCCCTCGGGCCGACGTCCGCCGTCGCGCTCGCCAGGGCGCGTCTCGGTATCGACGCGCGACGCACGCCGACGAATCTAGCAAGCCCCAACCGCCTGCTGCGACGGGCGATCCGGCCGAACCCGTAGCCTGCTGCTACATGTGCGGGATTGCCGGATGGGTCGGGACCGTCGACGCCGACGAGGACGTCCTGCGCCGCATGTGCGACGCGATCGCCCACCGCGGACCGGACGACGAGGCCTTCCACATCGACCCCGGCCGCGTCGCTCTCGGCTTCCGCCGGCTTTCGATCATCGACCTCGACAACGGCCGCCAGCCGATCGCCGACGAGGACGGCGGCAACGTCGTCACCTGCAACGGCGAGATCTACAACTTCCGCCAGCTGACCGGGCAGCTGCGAGCTCGCGGCCACCGCTTTCGCACACGCTCCGACGTCGAGCCGATCGTGCACATCTACGAGGAGTCGGGCGTCGACTGCCTCGATGCGCTGCAGGGCATGTTCGCGATCGCCCTGTGGGACTCGGGCCGCGACCGCCTGCTGCTGGCCCGCGACCGGATCGGGGTCAAGCCGCTGTACTGGGCGCAGGTCCCCGGCGGGCTGCTCTACGCCAGCGAGCCCGGAGCGATCCTCGCGAGCGGCCTCGTGCCGGCGCGTCCGGACCTCGAGGCGCTCGCGCTGTACATGACGCTGAAGTACGTCCCACCGCCGATGTCGGGCTTCTCCGGCATCCAGAAGCTCGCGCCCGGTGAGCGCCTCGTCTGGCAGTCGGGGTCCCATCGCATCGAGCGCTGGTGGCAGCTCGAGTACGAGCCCAAGCACGAGCCCGCCGACCCGATCGCGGAGCTCGACGCGCTGCTCGACGAGGCGACCGCGCTGCGCATGGTGGCCGACGTCCCGATCGGCGCCTTCCTGTCCGGCGGGATCGACTCCAGCCTCGTGACGAGCTACATGGCCGATCACTCGAGCCAGGTGCGGACGTTCTCGATCGACTTCCCGAGCGCGCACTTCAGCGAGGGCCGCTACGCGCGTCAGATATCGGAGATCTACGGGACCGAGCACGAGGAGTTCCTCGTCGAGCCGGACATGGTCCCGGCGATCGCCGAGTCCGTCCATCACGCCGGCGAGCCGCTCGCCGATGCCTCGGCGATCCCCACGTACCTGCTCTCCGAGCTGACGCGGCGCCACGTCACGGTCGCGCTCTCGGGCGACGGCGGCGACGAGGCGTTCGCCGGCTACACGCGCCACAAGAGCGCCGCGTCGGTCGACCGCCTGGGCGTGCTGCCCGACCTCGGCCGGCCGCTGATCGATCGCCTCGGGCGACTGCCCGTCGCGGGGCCGGGCAAGCGCCTGCTCAGGCGCGCGACGACGGCCACGCGTCCGCGCCGCGACCGCTACGCGCGCGCCGTGTCGCACTTCACGCCGGACGCGCTCGAACGCCTCTGCCGGCCGGACTTCCTCGAGGCCGCCGGCGGCTCGCGCTGCGCCTGGGACGGGGTGCTCGCGCTTCCCGAGCGCGACGGCGTCGACGTCTACACGTCGCTCGACGTGGCCACGTACCTGCCCGGCTCGGTGCTGATCAAGGTCGACCGCATGTCGATGGCGCACGGGCTCGAGGTGCGCTCACCGCTGCTCGACTACCGCGTCCAGGAGTACGCCGCGCGGCTGCCGGCGCGGCTGAAGCTGCGGCGCGGCACGCTGAAGTGGCCGCTGCGCGAGCTCGCGCGGCGGCGGGGCTTGCCCGACGAGATCGTCAACCGCCGCAAGGCCGGCTTCGGCATCCCGATCGGCGAGTGGTTTCGCGGCGACCTGCGGCCGTGGATCGAGGGCGTGCTGCTCGACGGGCGCACGACGGAGCGCGGCCTGTTGCAGCAGCCCGAGGTCGAGCGGCTGCTGTCCGACCACCTGCAGATGCGCGCCGACAACACCGCGCTGCTGTGGAACCTGGCGATGCTCGAGCTCTGGCATCGCAGCTGGATCGATCAGCCGATCGCCGCCTGAATCGACCGCGCGCGGACCGGCGGGCCGGCGCAGAGCCCTTGCTAGCCTGCTCGAAGCCTCTTCAGCGAACGGAGGACGCAGTGCCGCGCACCGACATGACTCGACTTCCTGACTTCTTGATGATCGGTGCGTCCAAGGCCGGAACCTCGAGCCTGCACCACTACCTCGGCCAGCATCCCGAGATCTCGATGTCCTGGCCGAAGGAGACGAACTTCTTCACGCGCGCGGATTGCAGCGACAAGGACGCGCTGGACTGGTACCTGAGCTGCTTCTCGGATGCGCCCGGGCTGCGTGGCGAGTCGTCGCCGAAGTACACGAACTTCCCCACGTTCGAGCAGGTTCCGCAGCGCATCTCCGCGTTGATCCCGCAGGTGAAGTTGATCTACCTCGTGCGCGACCCGATCGACCGCTGCGAGTCGCACTATTACCACCGCTACTTCAACCGCAGTGAATCGCGTGGGATCGAGCAGGTCTTCTCCGAGCTCGATGATCCGGACGAGCCGCTGATCGCCGTCAGCAAGTACGGAATGCAGCTCGAGCAGTACCTCGGCGTCTTCGACATGGCACAGATCATGGTCGTCGACAATCATGATCTGCGCGTCTCGCGCGACGAGACGATGAGCTCGGTGTTCTCCTTCCTCGGCGTCGACCCGGAGTTCCGCTCGGCGGCGTTCGAACGCAAGATCAAGGACCGCAGCAAGACCGTTCGCCTGTCGCGCGTCGCCGACCGCCTGCATGACTCGCCGCCCGCGCGGCTCGGTCGCCGGGCGCTGCCGGTCCACGTGCGCGAGCCGCTGTTCAAGGGGGTCCGGCGGGTGCTCTCGCCGACGGGGACGGTCGAGACCGTCCGCCTGTCAGCACAAACACGCGAGCGGGTCGCCGGCTTCTTCCGCGAGGACGCCGCGCGCCTGCGCAAGCTGACGGGGATGCCGTTCAGCCACTGGTCGGTGTAGTGGGTCGTCCAGGAACGTTGTGCCTGAAACGCCGGGATGCCGGCGCCGCCAGGCAAGGACGCAGGATCGAAGGTGTGCCCCTGGCACATCGAGATCCGAGGTCGCATGGCGGTGATCGGCGCCCGGCGTCTCGGGTGCAACGTTTGTGGACGGCCCACTAGTGGCCGGCAGCCAGTCGGACGACCCTAGCCCGCCGGACGCCCCCTCCACGGAGGAGAAACGGACCGATCCGGGCCGCGCCAACGGCCGCCGCAAGCCGGCGCTGCTCGTCGCGCTCGCCCTCGTCGTCGTGCTCGGCGTCTGGCTGATCGCCCGCGGCGGCGACTCCGAGCCGGCGCAGATCGGCTTCGTCGGGCAGGAGCTGCTCGGGCTCGACCTCGATCAGCAGGTCAAGGAGAAGGACCACTACTGGGAGCGCTACGACGACCGCGACGCGCCCGAGGGCGCGTTCATGGGCTGGATGATGCCCGGCGCCGGCAGCCTCGAAGCCAGCATCCCGCTGGGACGGACGATCGATCCAGGCAAGTACTTCCTCTTCCTCAAGGACCGCAACTACGACCATCCGATCGGGGTCACGCTCTCGCTCGGAGGCGGCGAGGCGAAGCTGACGACGACCCGCGACGACGACCGCGACGAGAGCGGGTACTGGTCAAACCGCGTTCCGATCACGGTGAAGTCCTCGACCGACGAGCTCGACATCCGGCTGGCACGGGCCGACGACGGCACCGACGACAAGCGCAAGCTCCTGCTGCGCGGGCTCTATCTGACGAGCGATCCCGACGACATCGTGCTCGCGACCGACCGCGTCGTCCGGCTCGCCGAGCAGCGCACGGTCGACGACAGCGCGCCGCGGCCCGGCAACGTCATCGACAACGGCAGCTTCGAGGCCGGCCTCGGTCACGGCTGGGGCTCGCGCGACGATCGCCGCTTCGCGATCGACTCGCTGTGGGATCCGAGCACCGGCAAGGACGGCAGCGCGAGCCTGCGGCTGCCGCTCGATCCCTCCCAGACGGCGTCGGCGGAGACGGCCGCCGACCACGCGACGATCGTGTCCAAGGCCTACGCGGTCGCCCCCAACAAGCGCCACACGCTGTCGGTCTGGTTGAAGTCCGAGCCGGGGGCGCCGGTCGAGGGCGCGATCACGCTGGCGAACGCCTTCGGACCGCCCGCCGCGCCGAAGATCGAGGGCCGCCGCGAGCACGAGCTGAGCCAGGACTTCAAGGTCGGCGGCGACTGGACTCGCGTCGACCTGAGCGGCGTCCTGCTGCGCTATCCGACGGCCGACTATCACGTCAGCATCAGGGCCAACCACGCCGCCGGACGCCACCTCTGGGTCGACGCGATGTCGCTCAACGAGGGCGGGCCCGTGCCGTTCGCCGCCAAGGCGCCGCTGGAGATCGGCGTCCAGCGGACGCAGCCGAGCAACCTCTACTACGACGACGAGCCCGTCAAGCTGCGGCTGCGGGCCGCGAACGCCGGCGCGGAGTCGCTCGAGCGCACCGTGCGTTACGAGGTCTACGACGACGTCGGTCGCAAGCTGCAGAGCGGCGGTCGCAAGCTCAGCGTGCCGGGACGATCGGTGAAGACGACCGACCTCGACCTCTCGCGCGGCGGCCGGCGCGGGAGCTTCCGGCTCGTCACGTGGGTGCAGGGCGAGGACGGCTCGGAGGAGGAGGTCGCCTACGGCGTCGTCCCGCGTCCGCGGCGCAGCGGCGCGGACCCCGGCTCGCTGATCGGGATCCACTCGAACTTCACCGACTTCCAGTTCGACGCGATGCAGCGGCTCGGCATCAAGTGGGACCGCGCGATGAGCCCCGGCGCGTTCTTCCGCTGGCGCGAGACCGAGCCACGCGACAACGAGTTCGTCTGGCACGACGCGGAGGTCGACCGCGCCGCGCGGCGCGGCGTCGCGGTGCTCGGCACGCTCGGCTCCAACGACGAGTGGCCCGAGTTCGCCAACGACAAGGGCGGCTTCAGCCTCGACAAGTGGGAGGAGTACGTCGGCCAGGTCGTCTCGCACTACCGCGGCAGGGTGCGGGCCTGGGAGATCTGGAACGAGCCGAACTACGAGTTCGATCCGGACTACTACGCGCAGATGCTCAAGCGCGGCGCCGAGGCGATCAAGCGCGCCGATCCGTCGGCATCCGTCATCGCGATCGGCGGGGCGCCCGAGCCCGAGTACGCCGAGCGCGTCTTCGAGGAGCTGCGCAAGCAGTCGCCGGGCTGGGAGCGCAGCCGCTACATCGACGTCATCAGCATGCACATGTACCCCGCCCGCAGCGAGCAGGAGCCGACCGCGGGCGGGCGTGCGGCGGCGTTCCGCTCACGCATCCTGCCGGCCTACAAACTGCCCGTCTGGAACACCGAGACCGGCGAGTGGGACACCGGCTTCTACCGCACGGTCAACGCGGTGCGCCAGCCGTGGGGCCGCAACCTGTTCGGCGTCGGCGACGCGGCGCAGTTCGCCGCGTCGGCGCCGCACGCGATCCAGAGCGTCAGCCAGACGTTCCTCGAGACGATCGGCAACGGGCTCGACAAGTTCTTCTACTACGACTTCCGCGTGCAGGCGTCGCCGACCTATCCGCTCAGCCACCCGACGATGCTCGAGTACGACGACACGGTGCGGCCGAAGGCGATCGCCTACGCCGTGCTCGCGCACCTCTTCGACCACTCGACGGGGCTGGGCCGGATCGACGTCGGCGACCGCGCCACGCAGGCCTACCTGTTCAGGCGCGGCGACGCGTCGCTCGTCGGCCTCTACACGCTCGACGATCGACCGCGCTCGATCACGCCGTCGGGGATCGCCGCGGACCGGCTGAAGGTCTACGACAGCATGGGCAACCGGGTGCCGACGAAGGACGGGCGCATCGACTACGGCCCGACGCCGGTCTACGTCGAGGCCGCGGGCGTCGCCGCCGACGCGCTGCGCGATGCGTTCAAGAAGGCGACGGTCGCGGCCCGCAAGGACACGCAGGCGCCCGCGCCGACGATCGACGAGGGCCCGCGCGGACCGGTCGACGGCGGCTCGACGGTGCACGTCCGCTGGAGCGCCACCGACGACATCTCGGTCCCGACGAACGTCGCCCCGACCGCGGTCACCTACTCCTACCGGGTGACCGGGCTCGACGGCCACGAGGACTGGTCGGACTGGGCAACCGCCGACAGCACCGAGCTCGCGGACCTCGACAAGGGCAGCTACACGTTCGAGGTCCGGGCCAAGGACGAGGCCGGCAACAGCTCCAAGCCGGAGCGGCGAGCGATCGACGTTCGCTGAGTACGCTATGACGCGATCTCTGGAAGGCGGACACGTGAACGGACGAGCAACGGAGCGCCAGGTCAGCAGGGCCCTTGTCACCGGCTGCGCCGGATTCATCGGCTCGACGCTGACCGAGTCGCTGTTGCGCGACGGAGTCGAGGTCGTCGGCGTCGATTGCTTCAACGACAACTACGGCCGTCCGGCGAAGATCCGCAACCTCGAGCGCGCGCGCGAGTGGGACTCCTTCGACTTCGTGCCGATCGACCTGTCGCGCGGCGAGCTCACCGACCTCGTCGCCGACGTCGACACGGTCTTTCACCTCGCCGCCGAGCCCGGCGTCCGCGCGAGCTGGGGCACGCGCTTCGAGACGTACCTCCGCAACAACCTGCTGGCGACCCAGCACCTGCTCGAGGCCTGTACCGACTGGGACCCCGGCAACCGGCTCGTGTACGCCTCGTCCTCGTCGATCTACGGGCAGGCGGAGGCGTTGCCGACGTACGAGACCGCGACGCCACGCCCGTTCTCGCCCTACGGCATGACGAAGCTCGCCGCCGAGCACCTCTGCTTCTCGTTCTGCGACAACTTCGGCGTCGACGTCGCCGCGCTGCGCTACTTCACGGTCTACGGTCCGCGCCAGCGTCCGGACATGGCCTTCACGCGCCTCTGCGCATCGGCGCTCGACAACACCGAGATCACGATCTTCGGCGACGGGCTGCAGACGCGCGACTTCACGTTCGTCGAGGACATCGTCGCCGCCACGCGCGCCGCGGCGACCGCGGCGAACGCGGTCGGCAAGGCCTACAACGTCGGCGGCGGCACGCGGATCAGCCTGCGGGCGGTGATCGACCTGCTCAGCGAGATCGCCGAGCGCCCGATCCCGACCGTGCACGCCCCGCCGCAGCAGGGCGATGTCCGCGACACCGCCGCCTCGACCGAGCTGGCGCAGCGCGACCTGGCGTTCCAGCCGACCGTGACCTTCGAGGAGGGTCTGCGGCAGCAGTGGGAATGGGCCGTCGCAGAACGCCAGCGCAGCTCCGCCGCGACTCGTTGAAGCCCGCCACGCCCCGCCCAGCCCGCGCGGTCGCGCTGCCCGCGCTCTTGACACGCGACGCGACACGCCTCGCGACGGAGAGCGTGCTGCCCGACGGGCGATCGCAGTCGCACCGCCTCGACGCGGCGATCGCCTGGCTGTGCCGCACCCACGAGGCCACCGGACGACAGGGATCCTCGAAGGGCTTCTCGCTGCTGCACGGCTGGTTTCCGGCCTATCCCGAGACGACCGGCTACGTGATCGGCACGCTGCTGGAGTACGCCGCGCGCCGCGGCGGGCGCGACGACCTGATCCAGCGCGCGCGCGAGATGGGCGACTGGGAACGCGCGATCCAGGAGCCCGACGGCGGGATCATGGAGGGCCAGATCGGCACGACCCCGCGGCGCTCGATCGTCTTCAACACCGGTCAGGTCCTGCACGGCTGGATCGACCTCGCGCAGGCGGGGCATCCCGGCTACGACGAGTCGGCCGCGCGCGCGGCCCGCTTCCTGACCGACGAGCTCGGCCCCGACGGGATCTGGAACCCGGCCGTGCAGTACTCCGGGCTCGCGCACACGTACGACTCGCGCGTGGCGTGGGCGATGCTGCGCTGGGCGCAGCGCTCCGGCGACGAGTCGGTCGGCGCCGCCGCGCGCCGCCAGCTCGACTGGGTCTGCACGCGCCAGCGCCCGAACGGCTGGTTTGACGACTGCGTCTTCAAGACCGGCACGATGCCGAGCACTCACGCGCTCGCCTACACGCTGCGCGGGCTGCTCGAGAGCCACGCGATCGCGCCCTCCGAACGCTGGCTGGAGGCCGTTCTGCGCACGTCCGAGGTCTTGATCCGCAAGCTCGAGGTGCTGCCGCGGCTGGTCGCCGACTTCGACGAGGAGTGGCGTGCCGCGTCGTCGCACTCCTGCCTGACGGGCACCGTCCAGCTCGGCGGCGTCTGGCTGCGCCTCTACCAGGTGACCGGCGACGCGCGCTGGCTGAACGCCGGCCTGAAGGCCGTCGAGCAGGGCGCCGCGCGCCAGGAGACGGCGCACTGGCCGCCGATCCACGGGGCGATCGCCGGCTCCTTCCCGCTCTGGGGTCGCTACGCGCCGCTGCAGTACCCGAACTGGGCGACGAAGTTCCTCGCCGACTCGCTGATGCTCTACGACGAGCTGCTCGACGCCGCGCGATGAAGGCGATGCTCGTGTCCCGCTATCCGCGGGTCGACACCCCCGCCTGGAAGCAGCAGGTCGCGTCCGCGCTGCTCGAGGCCGGAATCGACGTCGAGGTCCTCTACAGCCGCTCCTCGCTCGTCGACCAGGCGCGCGCGGGGCTGCGCGAGGAGGGGCTCGGCGTCGTGCACCGCTACCTGGCCCTGCGCAGCGGGGCTCCGGCCCAGGTCGCGGCGGTCGCGCCGGAAGCGCCGGCCGGACCGCGTCAGTCGCTCGCCGACTGGGCGGCGCAGCGCGGGCTTGCGGTCCACCGCTGCGGTCGCCTCGGCGACGCCGATGCGCTCGCGTCGGTGACGGCGAGCGCGCCCGACCTCGTCCTGCTGACCGGCTCGGATATCGCGCCCGCCTCGCTGCTGGCGATCCCGCGCGTCGCGACGATCAACGCCCACTACGGGCTGCTGCCGCGCTACCGCGGGATGAACGTCACCGAGTGGAGCCTGTTCCACGGCGATCCGCCCGGCGTCAGCGTCCACATCGTCGACCCCGGGATCGACACCGGCGACATCCTGCTGCGCGAGGAGATCCCGTGCCCACCGGGCGCCACTCTGCAGTCGCTGCGCGCCGCCCACCAGCAGACGGCCGCGCGCCTGCTCGTCGCCGCCGCCCTGCAGCTGCGCGACGGCAGCGAGCGGCGAACGCCGCAGCGCGCCGACGACGGCCAGCAGTACTACCGCATGCATCCCGCGCTGCGCGCGCGCGTCGAGCGAGCGCTGGCGCAGCGAACAGACCCCGCGTAGCGATCGCGCTAGGCTCACGATGCGATGGCTTCCGAGCTCCCGCACGACGACGACGGCGACGCGCTGCGGCGTCTGCAGGCCGACGGCTCCGACCTCTCGCGACCGCTCGAGATCGACTTCACGGTTGTCGCGAAGGACGAGGCGGGCGCCCGATCGGTCGCCCAAGCCGCGACCTCGGCGGGCTATGAGTCCGACATCTACGAGGACGCGCAGTCCGGTGACTGGGAGTGTGACTGCAGCAAGACGATGGTGCCGACGTACGCCGCCGTGATCGGCGCGCAGGAGGAGCTCGGCCGCCTCGCCGAGCCGCACGGAGCCTACGTCGACGGCTGGGGCAGCTTCGGCAACGCCGACGACGGCTGAGGGCGGGCCGTCACGGCAACACCGCGAGGCCGCGCGGGCATGTCTTGGGGAGACCACATGCGGGCCGGCGATGCGCGGGCGCCCGGTCGCACGCCGGGCCGAAGCTCGCCGCCGCCCGCCCAAACACGCTCAGGCGCGGCGGCCGTCCTCGTGGCGCCCGGCCGCCGTGCGCGCGGGATCGGGCAGCCCGCGCAGCGCGGCCGCGGCGTCGACGAGACCGAGCGCGACGTGCGCGTCGCACCAGCGCAGGTAGTGCACGTGCGTGCGGTGGCGGCGATAGCGGCGGTAGACGGCGTGACCGTTCTCGATGCCGACCTTCAGGGTCCGGCGGGCGACGCGCTCGAGCAGCTCGCGCGGGACGATGTTCGCGCGCACGAGCAGCGCCAGCGTCGTGAGGCCGGTGCCGGCGGCGTGCGCGTCCTCGGGATAGGGCCGGTCCGGCCACAGCGGCGCGCGCCCGGCGGCGTCGAAGAAGCGCTCGTAGTACTTCGCCCCGCGCATGACGGCCTCGCTGATGCGGGGATCGACCTCGCGCAGGCGCCACAGGCAGGAGAGGACGTAGCCGGTATGAAAGGAGTCGACCCAGGCGAGGTTGTCGGCCTCGCCGTAGGGCCAGGCTCCGTCGGCGCGCTGCCCGGCGAGCGTGCGGTCGACGGCTTGGGCGACGAGCTCGCGGGCGCCGGCATCGTCGGGCAGCGCCGCGTTGACGAGCCACGCGCCGAGCAGGTTCGCGTTGTGGATGTTCGCGCGGTTACCCGGGTGGTAGGCGAAGAAGCCGTCGGGCTCGACCCAGAGCTCGTCGAGCACCCAGCGCGCGGCCTCGCGCGCGCGATCTCCGAGGTCGTGGCGCCCGAGCACGTGCTCGGCCTCGAGCAGCGCGCTGGCGGCGAACGTCGTGACGACGACGTTCGGGCTGCCGGCGGGATAGAAGCTCCAGCGGGTCTGCATGTCCCAGTGGTAGCCCCAGCCGCGATCGCCGGCCGTGCGGTCGGCGTCCAGCGTCTCGAGCGCGTCGAGCCCGAGCATCAGCCCGCGCCCCTCCGGCTGCATGCCGTGCGCGCGCAGCCCGACGGAGCCGAAGATCCCGAGCGCCTTGGGGATCAGCGGATGCTTGCGGCGGTAGAGCCGGCGGATGTCCAGCGGCGAGCGCGCGTGCAGCTGCATGAACAGCTGGCGGCGCCGGCGACCCCCGGTCAGCGGCTTGGGCCAACGACACCAGAGGCCGTCGTAGGCATCCGGACCGCGCCAGCCACCCGCGGCGGCGTTCTCGGCAAGCGTGAGCGCCGTGCCGATCATCGCGTCTTCCTGCTGCGGCATGCGGCGCGATCATAGGACGTCTGCACGTATAGTTTGGCCCCGCTTGCGAGTCTTGGTAACAGGAGGGGCGGGGTTCATCGGGTCGCACCTCGTCGTTGCGCTGCTGCGACGCGGGGACGAGGTCCGGGTACTCGACAACTTCTCGACCGGGTTCCGCCACAACCTCGCAGCGGTCGACGGCGAGTACGAGCTGCTGGAGGGAGACCTGCGCTCCTACGAGCGCGTCCACGCCGCGGTGCGCGGCTGCGACGCGGTCCTCCATCAGGGCGCGCTGCCGTCGGTCCCGCGCTCCGTCCAGGACCCGTTGACGTCGAGCGAGATCAACATCGGCGGGACGCTCAACGTCCTGCTGACGGCTCGCGACGAGGGCGTCCGCCGCGTCGTCGTGGCGTCGTCGTCGTCGGTCTACGGCGACACGCCGGGGCTGCCCCGCGTCGAGACGATGGCGGCCAGCCCGCTGGCGCCGTACGCGGTCGCCAAGCTCGCCGCCGAGCAGTACGCGCTCAGCTTCAACCGCGTGTACGGCCTCGAGACCGTCGCGCTGCGCTACTTCAACGTGTTCGGTCCGCGCCAGGACCCGGCGTCGCAGTACAGCGCGGTGATCCCGAAGTTCATCGTCGCCCTCAAGCAGGGCTTGGCTCCGCTCGTCCACGGCGACGGCGAGCAGTCGCGCGACTTCACGTTCATCGACGACGTCGTGCAGGCGAACCTGCTCGCGATCGAGGCCCCGCAGGCGTCCGGTCGGGCCTACAACGTCGCCTGCGGCCAGCAGCGCTCGCTGAACGACCTGATCGCGATCCTGAACCGGATGTTCGGCACGGATATCGAGCCGGTGCACGGTCCGCCGCGCGCCGGGGACGTCAAGCACTCGCTCGCCGACATCTCGCTTGCCCGCCGTCTGCTCGGCTACGAGCCCGGCGTCGACTTCGAGGACGGGCTCGAACGCACCGCCCAGGAGTACTCGCCAGTACCCGTCTGAGGCGATGACCCGGCGCATCCTCTCGGTCGTCGGAACCCGACCGAACCTCGTGAAGATGGCTCCGGTCGTCGCGGAGATCGGGCGCCGGCCCGGCTTCGAGCACCTGCTCGTGCACACCGGTCAGCACTACGACGAAGCGATGTCGCAGATCTTCCTCGACGAGCTCGGCGTCGGCGCGCCGGACCGGATGCTGCAGGTCGGCTCGGGCACGCATGCGGTGCAGACGGCGCGCGTCATGGAGCGCCTGGAACCGATCATCGTCGACTGGCAGCCGGATCTCGTGCTCGTTCCGGGCGACGTCAACTCGACGCTCGCAGCCGCGCTGACGGCGAGCAAGCTCGGCGTCCGCATCGGTCACGTCGAGGCGGGCCTGCGCTCGTTCGACCGCACGATGCCGGAGGAGATCAACCGCATCCTGACCGACCAGCTGTCCGACCTGCTCTTCACGCACTCGCCGGAGGCGCGCGGGCATCTGCTGCGCGAGGGCTGCGCCGAGGAGGCGATCCACGAGGTCGGCAACACGATGATCGACACGCTCGTCGCGATGCGCCGGCGGATCGATCCCGACGCCAGCGCGGCGGCCCACGGCGTGCGGCGCGGGGAGTACCTCGTCGTGACGCTGCACCGTCCAGCGCTCGTCGACGGTCCGCTGCTCGAGGAGGCGATCCACCATCTCGCCGCCGTCAGCGCCAGCCTGCCCGTCGTCTTTCCCGTCCACCCGCGCACGCGCGCGGCGATCGCACGCCTCAACGGGGGCGCCGCCAACGGCCTGCGGCTCGCCGATCCGCTCGGCTACATCGACTTCCTCGGGCTCGTCTCAGGGGCCGCCGGCGTGCTGACCGACTCCGGCGGCATCCAGGAGGAGACGACCGTGCTCGGCATCCCCTGCCTCACGCTGCGCGCGAACACCGAGCGGCCGGTGACCGTGGATCAGGGCACGAACGTCCTGCTCGGGCTCGAGCCGGCGCGGATCGCCGACGTGCCGCGGCTGATCGACGAGCGTCGCGGCCAGCGCCAGGACCCGCCCGCCGGCTGGGACGGCGCCGCCGCGGGTCGGCTAGTCGACGTGCTGCAGTCCAGCATGGCCTGACGCGCGGCGCGCGTCAGGAGGAGCAGCGACCGACGGCTCCCGTCTTGGCCGACAGGCAGGCCTCGGTGACCTTCGGGAGCTTGCGACCCTTGCGCGTCAGCAGGCGCTCGTAGGTCCCGACCTGCAGGCGCCGGGTGACCTTGACGACGATGCTGACTCCGGCGCGGATGATGCGCTGGCCCTTGAAGAAGCGCGTCAGCGACGTGACCGTCTTCGTCGTCCTCTGGATGACGCGCTTCTTGAAGCCGCAGCCGGAGTTGTCGCCGTTGCACAGCAGCTCGATGCGCGACCCGCTGGCGGCGCGCACGGTGAACGTCACGAGCTGTGAGTACAGCGAGTTGACGCGCCAGTGCCCGTCGATCCTCGCGTTGAGCTTGCCCGGGCAGCCGTTCGCGAGGTTGCCGGCGACGGTCGGGCAGTCGTCGTCGCTCGTCTTCACGCCGTCGGCGTCGCCGTCGTCTCCGGTGCCGGGGCCGTCACAGCCGTTCGCCCCGCTGCCGGCGATCAGCGGACAGGCGTCGATGCTGTCCGGTACGCCGTCGCGGTCGAGGTCGTTCGGCGTCGGCGGCGGCGGTGGCGGCGGCAGCACGACGGGCGGCGGCGGCGGCGGCGGGGCCGGCGGAGGCGGCGGCGTGGTGGTGCCGCCGGTTCCGGTGCCGATCAGGCTGAGGGGTAGCGGGGACTCGGCGCCGGACACGGTGACGCTCAGGTTGCCGTTGACCGGTCCGGCGGCGGTCGGCGCAAACGTCACCTCCATGTTGCACTTCTCGCCCGCCGCGAGCTGCTTGGCGGCGCATCCGTTGTCGACGCTGAACGGGGGGCCGCTCGTGACGACCTCGGACACGTTCAGCGTCAGGGCCCCATCGCCGTCGTTCTTCAGCTCGACGGTCTTGTGCACGCTGGCGCCGACCGCGGCCGTCAACTCGAGGTCGTCGGATGGCGTCAGCTTCGCGTGGGGGCCCGCCGCCATCGCCGGCGAGCTCATCACCCCAAGGACGCCGAACGCGCACACCAGAACAAGCGCCGCTCGCCGATAGAGCGCCTTCGCTGGCCCGCTATCCCACATCCCCATCCCCGTCTGCTCGCTTCTGGAAGTCCCGCCCCGCGTCATTGCGGCCGGGTCACGGTCGATCATGTTAACCCAGCTCGACACCGTTTGATCCGGTACCGAACGGCTTCGTGTCAGGCGCAGGGGCCGACCGCCCCGGTGCGCGCCGACAGGCACCCCTCGGTCACCTTCGGCAGCTTGCGGCCGCGCCGCGTCACGAGTCGCTTGTAGGTGCCGACCTGCAGCGGGCGCGTGACGCGGACGGAGATGCTCGTGCCCGCCGACAGGATGCGGTTGCCCTTGAAGAAGCGCGTCAGGCTCGTCACGCGGCGCGTCGTCGCCGTGATCGTGCGCCTCGTGAAGCCGCACTTCTTGCGGTCGCCCGAGCAGCGCAGCTCGATCCGCGATCCGGTCGTCGCGCGCACGCTGAGCGATATGAGCTTGGAGTACAGCCGGTTCGTGCGCCAGCGGCCGATCACCTGGGCGTTGAGCTCGCTCGGGCATCCGTTCCTGAGGTTGCCGGGAACGATCGGGCAGAAGTCGACGCCGTCGACGACCTCGTCTCCGTCGCTGTCGGGCACGCCTGGCGTCGGTGTCGTCGTGCCGGGGCCCGGGCCTGGGCCGGCGCCGGCGCCGGCGGTGCCGCTGCCGTTCAGCGGGATGTTCACGACCGGGCTGACGGGATCGTTCGTCGAGAAGCGCAGCAGCGCGGTGTACCCGGCGCTGACCGCGGTCGGCGTGAACGTGATGTCGGCGGTGCAGCTCGCGGCGGGCGCGAGCGGATCCCCGCACGTCGTCGAGCGGACGGTGAAGTTCGGGCCGACGATGATCGGGGTCGTGCTCGTGAGCGGCGCGAGTCCGGTGTTCGTCAGCGTGATCTGCCTCGCGCCGCTCGTCGCGCCGACCGGCGCGCTGAAGCTCTGCGGGCTGGCGTCGACGCCGACCCGCGGGGCGTTGCCGCGCAGGGTTATCTTCACCTCGCCGGGTCCGTTCGTCGTGATCGTGAGGCTTCCCGCGACGGGATCGGTGTTGGCGGCCGAGAACTCGACGGTGAGGGTGCACGTGCCCTCCGCCGGCACGGCGGTGTTCTTGCAGAGGTCGTCGACGCTGAAGCCGGCTCCGGTCGTGACGAGGTCGCCGATCTGCAGCGGCTCGTTGCCGGTGTTCGTCAGGATCACGGACTGCGTGGGATCCGGGTCCGCGGCGGGCGTGTCGGCGAAGCTCAGGTCGGTCGCCGAGGGCGAGGCCACCGGCAGCGCGACCGCGGGCGCGGACGTCAGGCCGAGCGCCGCGGCGACGAGCACCGCGACCAGCATCGCCCTGCGTCCAAGCTGTGCTGCTCCGCTGACCCGCATCCGATCCCCTTCTGTACTCGCCAACGTTCGGCGCCGGAGCACTCACGTCCGGCCATCCCGTCGCCTACGGCCATGCTAACCCAGCCCAGCGCCGTTCGATTCGCTCTTCGGCGCGCGCCGCGTCATCGCCTGGCAACAGGTTTGACCGCCGGTTATGGCAAGCTGATGAGATGTCGTTCGCCCGGTCGCATCCCCTGCGCGGAACGACATCCGCGTCGGGATGATCGACCTCCACGCCCATGTCCTCTACGGGATCGACGATGGTCCTCCGCACCTCGACGGAACGCTCGAGCTGCTGCGCCGCGCTGCCGCCAACCGCACGCGCATCATCGCGGCGACGCCGCACCTTCGCGCCGATTTCCCGCGCGTCGTCGTCGAGCAGATCGGCGCTGCCTGCCGCGCGCTGCAACAGCGCGTCCCGCCGGCATGGAACCTGCAGATCGTGCCGGGCGGCGAGGTCGACCTCCTGTGGGCGCAGGAGGCGACCGACGACCAGCTGCGCCATGCCTCCTACAACGGCCGCGGCACGGACCTGCTCGTCGAGACGCCGTACGGCCCGCTGACCGATTCCTTCGAGCGCGCGCTGTTCGCGCTCGCCGACCGCGGATACCGCGTGCTGCTCGCCCATCCTGAGCTCAACTCGAGCCTCCAGCGGGCCCCCGAGCGTCTCGAGGCGCTCGTCGAGGGCGGCGTGCTCCTGCAGATCACCGGCGCATCGCTCCTGCGCGCGCCGGGCAACTCGGCGAGCGCCAAGCTCGCGCGGCGGCTCGTCGAGCACGAGATCGCGCACGTGATCGCCTCCGACACGCACACCGGCGGCGCCTGGCGGCCGTCCGAGATGCTCGCCGCACACCGTGCCGCCCGCCAGCTCGCGCCGCATCGCGCGTCCTGGATGGTCACCGCGGCACCGGCGGCGATCCTCGCGGGCGCACCGCTTCCCGCCGTCGCGGCCAGGACCGATCGCCCTCCGCTGGCGCCCGTGCCCGCGCAGGCGCCTTCGCAGCCGGCCGTGCGCCGGCCCGCGGTGCCGCTGACGCGACTGCGTCGCCGGCGCCGGGCCTCGGACGGCTAGCGCCGGCCGGCGTCAGGGGGCGTCGGCGAACGCCCGCCCGATGAACTCCGCGAGCCGTCCCTTGTCGGCTTGCCGCGTGAGGTCGATCGCGGTGCCGGTCGGCGTCTCCAGGACGTACTTCACCTGGCCCTTGCCGTCGACTTCGGCGGCGGCGCTGTCGGCCCGATCGAGCGCCGCGCGGATGCGGGCGCTGGAGCGATCGACCATCGCGCGATCAACGTCCGGCACGCCCGATTGGGCCATCAGGTTCGCGAGATCGGTCGGCGTCACGCCGCCACGGTAGTTGGCGACGAAGCGAATCAGGGCGTCCCAGTAGCGACCCTGCAGCCCGGCGGCCAGCAGTGCGCCGGAGGCGGCGCGCTCCTCGCCGTTGGCGCCATAGGGCCCTCTCGTCGGCGTGCGCATCTGCAGCTTCAGGCGGCCGTCGCGAACGAAGCCGTCGGTCACGGAGGGCAGCAGCGTGATCAGCTGATCGAGCTCGTAGCTCGTCGGCGTCGACATCACGCTGAGGGTCCACGGCGCGTTGCTCGCGCCGAGCGTGAAGCCGTCCTGCGGCAGGCCGGCGATCGCGTCCAGGCCGCGCGCCGTCTGGCGGGTGTTGGAGACGGGGTCGCCGGCGCTGCAGCCGGCGAGCGAGACGAGCGCCGCCGCGAGTACCACCCCGAGCGTGCGACGGCGCATCACGACGTCGGCAGGCGAGCGCTGCCGGCGCGCGCCCGCCACTGTTGCGGGTTGTTGGTGTCGAACAGCCGCAGCGTGTCGGCAATCGTTGCCTCGCGCGGGTTAAGGCGGCGCGCCGTTCGCGCCTCGGGGCGCGGATCGAGCCCTGCCGCGGCGCGCACGAGCGCGAGGCCGTAGTGGACCTCCCAGTTGTGCGGGTCGCGGCGAACCGCGTTGCTCATCGCGGCGACGGCCAGGGTGGCACGGTTGAAGCGAACGTCGCAGTAGGCGAGCAGCAGGTAGGGCTCCGGGCGCCCGCCGAGCGCAGCCTTCGAGGCCAGCGCCCGGTCGATCGTCGTCGCGCAGTCTCCGCGGTCGAAGGCGCGCACCCCGTCGCGCAGGCGACCGTCGGACAGGTACATGCGTGCGGGGGCGATCGCCAGCAGCAGGCAGCCGATGCCGATCGCCCAGCGGACCGGCTTCGCGAGGCTCGCGGGGACGAACCTCGACCCCGCGGCGCCCGCCGTCGGGATCGAAGCAAGCGCCAGGCCTCCGGCCGCGAAGAACCAGAACGTGACGGCCGGCATCTCCCAGTGCCAGTCGGTGCCCGCGGCCAGCGCCCAGGTGATCCCCGCGCCGAACAGCGCAGCGCCGACGACGGAGTCCTTGTCGCGCGCACGCGCGAAGAACCCGGCCAGCACGCAACCGATCGCGGTCAGCACGAGCAGCAAGCCGATCAGGCCGAGCTCGCCGAGGACCTCGATGTACAGCGAGTGGGCGTCCTGCAGCTGGAGCTTGTCGGACCTGCCGACGAGGTCCCATTGCAGCGCGTACGTACCAGCCCCGGTGCCCGACAGGGGTTGATCCTTGAAGCCGACGAGCGCGGCGCGCCAGTGCTCGATGCGCCCGTTGTCGCCGGAGGTGCCGAGCCGGCTGCGCAGGTCCGCCGTGTCGACCCGATCGCCGTTCACGAAGGCGTCGTATTGGTCGGGCAGGTTGACCGGCCACACGAAGAGGGCGAACAGGACGGCGACCAGCGCGCCCGCCCGCGCGCCCCAGACCACCTGTGGACGGCGCAGCTGCTCGGGCAGCTTGACGCGCATCAAGCGCAGGTCGAGCTTCAGCAGCGCGCGCCGGGCGGCCAGCGCCGCGACGACGCAGAGCAGGACGACGATCGCCACGACGTGGCCCTGCGAGGCGGCGGCGTCGCTCGCCGGCCGATCGCTCGCAAGCAGGTCGGCCGAATAGCCCGCGGCGACGGCGACGAGGACGGTCGGAACGGCGACGACGATCGCGCTGGGCAGCGCGCGCGGCCGGCCCACGACGATCATCGCGACGACGCCGACTGCGGCGGCGGCGATCGATCCGCGCGAGAACGTCAGCAGCAGCGTGACGCCGAGCACCGGCAGCGCGCCGGCCGCCAGCACCCGGCCGAGCGGCTTCTCGCGCAGGTCCGCGGTCAGCGCGAAGCACAGCACGGTGCCCAGCGCCGCAAGCAAGCCGAGCGCGTTCCAGTACGTCAGCGGATAGTTCAGACGCTCGTTGGCGACGGCCGCCGGCAGGCTCCACACGTCCGGGAACAGGCGCGTCATCAGCCCGCACAGGCAGACGACGAAGGCGGTCGCGGCGAGCAGACGGACCATCCAGCGCATCCGACCGCGCGTGCGGCCGAGCGCGCCGAAGAGCATGAACCCGGCGACGTAGAGCAGCACGCGGTCGTACTCGACGAGCGCGCGCGACGGGGCGTCGGACCAAGTGCCGGAGAACAGCGTCCAGAGCGCGAACAGCGCGAGCGCGCCGGCGCCGATCACGAACCCGCGGCTGAGGGTCCCGAACGGTCGTTCGACGGTGGCGATGCGGGCGACGACGAGCAGGCAGAGCAGGGCCGCGACGAGCCCCGTGATGCCGGGGAAGTAGCCGCCGGCGTGGAAGCTGAAGTAGACGACCACGAGGGCCAGGCCGAGCGGCAGCGCGGCGTCGTGGTTGCGAGCCGCCCAGATCTTCGTGACGGCGTCACCGACGACCTCGCGGCGATTGCCGTCGTCCACCGTCGGTGCCAGAGCTTGTTGTGGCATGGATTCCGTTCGTCGAGGCCACAACGCGGTCTAACCGCAGGCCGATCCTGACTAACTGAACCCCAGCATACGAACGAATGCCGTCGCGACCCCTTGTGTTCCTCGGCCTACAGGGTGCCACACACGGTGGCGACCAAGGTCGGTACCTGTGTGCACAGCGGGTAACGTGCTATGCGCGTCTGCGTGCGGGGGGAGGAAGTTCCGCACGCTACGAGAACCTTGATACGCATCAAAATGTAAAACTGCCGAACGTTGCTGTACGATCACCGCTGTCCGCGCATGATCGGAGCGGAGATCAACAATTTACGGATCCGTCGGTCGCCCTAGGGCGACGGCGCCGATCACGTGCCCACAAGGAGGCTGCTCGATGAGGTCCCGACTCGTGATCACCGCTCTGCTCGCCGCTGGTGTGCTGATGGCGACCAGCGGCGTTGCGTTCGCGCTCACTGATGCGACGAACGCCAGTGTCGAGCAATACGGCGGTGGCGGAAAGGGCGGTGGCGGCGGCAGCAGCTCCGGCGGAGGCGGCGGAGGCGGCGGCGGCGGCGGGCCGACGCTCAACCCGACGGCCACCCCACCCCCGGCGGTGGTAACCCCGCCCCCGGTCCAGCCGCCCGCTCCCCCGTTCGAGCCCGGTCCGCCCGAAGTGGCCGACGAGCCCCCGCCGGAGGTCGTCCAGGAAGCGCGTCAGCTCAAGGAGGGCGAGCTGCCCTTCACCGGATTCGCAGCTGTCCCGCTCATGCTCTTCGGCATCGCGTTCCTCGCAGGCGGACTCGCCCTGCGGCACACCGTGCGCGCCAGGCAGGCCACGCCTCAGATCTGATCCGATCATCGAGACAGTCCTTGTGGATGAAGAAGGCGAGCTCACAGAGCTCGCCTTTTTCGTGTCCTGGCTCGGACCGCGGGCGACGCGTCCGGCCCGGATGCAACCCTCCGCGCAATGCCACCGCTCATCACGCGCGACGAGGCCCTGCGCCTCGGCGAGCTGGAGGACCACGGCGAGATCGAAGCGCTGATCGAGCGCGCCTGGCGCGTGCGTACCGAGCGCTTCGAGGACTCGACCGACATGTGCTCGCTCGTCAACGCGAAGTCCGGCGGCTGCGCCCAGGACTGCGGCTTCTGCGCGCAGTCGCGCTACGCCGAGGCCGAGACGCCGCTGCACGCGATGATGGAGCCCGAGCAGATCCTCGAGCACGCGCGCGCCGCGGAGGCCGCCGGCGCGCACCGCTTCTGCATGGTCACACAGGGACAGGGACTGTCAAAGCGTGACTTTGAGAAAGTCCTCGAGGGCACGCGGCTCGTCGCCGAGCACACGAACCTCAAGCGCTGTGCATCGATCGGGCACATGAGCCCGCAGCGCGCGAGAGCACTCAAGGAGGCCGGCGTCCAGCGCGTGCATCACAACGTCGAGACGGCCGAGTCGTATTACCCCGAGGTGTCACAGACCGTCCGCTACGAGGGTCGTCTGCGGACGATCGACGCGGTCCGCGAGGCCGGTCTCGAGACCTGCGTCGGCGGCATCCTCAACCTCGGCGAGACGCGCGAGCAGCGCGTCGAGATGGCGTTCGAGCTTGCCCGAATCGACCCGACGTCGGTTCCGATCAACCTGCTCAACCCGCGCCCCGGGACGAAGTTCGGCGAGCGCGAGTACATGGATCCGTGGGAAGCCGTGAAGTGGATCGCGATCTTCCGCCTGATCCTGCCCGACGCGCTGTTTCGGCTCTGCGGCGGGCGCGTCGAGAACATCGGCGAGCTGCAGCAGCTCGCGGTGCGCGCCGGGATCAACGGGGTGATGATGGGCAACTTCCTGACGACGCTCGGCAACACGCCCGACGAGGACCGCGCGATGTTCGAGAACCTCGGCCTCAACGTCGCGCGCCAGCCCGACAACGCCGCCAACCCGCGGCCGGACAACCGCAGCGGCTGGCTCGAGGGCGCGACGCCGGCGCAGCCCGCGGCGCAGGACATCGCCGAGCAGTTCGCCGGCTTCGAGGTGCGCCTCTGGGACCCCTCGACGCAGCTGCGCTTCGCGCGCAAGCGTGCCCCGATCCCCCCGCGGCCGGAGGCCTCGCTGGCCGACGGCGCGCCGGCAACGCAAGGCTGACGGCCGTGAGCGCGATCGCGGCGCGGCTGGCGGAGCTCCGGGAGCTCGGCCTCTATCGGCGCACGCGGCTCGTCAGCGGCCCGCAGGGCCCGAGCGTCGTGCTCGACGGCCGGCCCGTGCTGCTGCTGTGCTCGAACAACTATCTCGGCCTCGCCGACCACACGCGCGTGCAGGAGGCGGCCGCCGACGCCGCGCTGCGCTGGGGGGTCGGCGCGGGAGCGTCGCGGCTGGTGAGCGGCACGATGACCGTGCACCGCCGGCTCGAGCAGCGCCTGGCGGCGTTCAAGGGCAGCGACGCGGCGCTGCTGTTCGGCTCCGGCTACCTCGCGAACCTCGGCGTCGTCGGAGCGCTCTCGCGCGCCGGCGACGTCATCTTCTCCGACGAGCTCAACCACGCGTCGATCATCGACGGCTGCCGCCTGTCGCACGCGGAGACCTTCGTGTACGCCCACAACGACGTCGAGCACCTGGCCTGGGGGCTCGCGCAGGCGGGACCGCGCGCCGCGCTGATCGTCACCGAATCGATCTTCTCGATGGACGGCGACATCGCGCCGCTCGAGGAGATCGCCCATCTCGCCCGCCGCCACGGCGCTCGCGTCGTCGTCGACGAGGCGCATGCGACGGGCTGCATGGGACCGGGGGGTCGCGGCGCCGTCGCGGAGGCCGGCCTCGAAGGCGAGATCGACGTCATCATCGGCACGCTCGGCAAGGCGCTCGGCTCCTACGGCGCGTTCGCGGCCTGCGACGCCGAGATCGCGTCGCTGCTGACGAACAGCGCGCGGCCGCTGATCTTCTCGACCGCTCCGCCGCCACCGGCGGTCGCCGCCGCGATCGCCGCGCTCGACGTGCTCGAGGAGCAGCCGCGACGGGTCGACCGCCTGCGGGCCAACAGCGCGGTGCTGCGCGCCGAGCTCGCGCGCGAGGGTTTCGACGTCGCCGGCTCGGAGACGCAGATCATCCCGCTGATCGTCGGCGACCCCGGCACGGCGATGCGCATCTGCGAGGCGGCGCTCGAGCGCGGCGTCTTCGCGCAGGCGATCCGGCCGCCGACGGTGCCCGACGGCACGTCTCGCCTGCGCCTGGCGGTGATGGCGACGCACTCCAAGGACGAGCTGCGCGAGGCCGCGCGCGTGCTCGGTCGCGCCGCCCTGCAGGCCGGCTTCAGGCCGGCGAACGCGCTGCCGATCGCCGTCGCCCAGGAGCAGGCGCGCGCGTCGCCCGCGATGGCCGTCGCCGACACGGCGCAAACGCCGCGCCACGCGGCCTAGCGTCCAGCTCGGCGTGACCGCTCGCGGCTGCTTCGTCACCGGCACGGACACCGGCGCCGGCAAGACCGTCGTGGCCGGCGCGCTCGCCGCGGCGCTGCGGGCGCGGGGCGAGCGCGTCGCGGTCTTCAAGCCGGTCGTGACCGGGCTCGACGAGCGCAGCGATGCGTGGCCGCCGGACCACGAGCTGCTGGCGAGCGCGGCCGGGCTGCGGCCGCAGGACGTCACGAGCGCGACGTTCGGCCCCGCGGTCTCGCCGCACCTCGCGGCCGAGCTCGCGGACAAGATGCTCGACCTCGCGACGCTCGTGGCGGCCGCGCGCGCGGCCGCGGCGGGCGCGGATGTCCTCGTCGTCGAAGGCGTCGGCGGGCTGCTCGTCCCGTTCGGGGACTTCGACGTGCGCGACCTGGCGGTCGCGCTCGGCCTGCCGATCGTGATCGCCGCCCGGACCGGCCTCGGGACGATCAACCACTCGCTGCTGACGATCGAGGCGGCGCGCGCGGCCGGGCTCGACGTGCGCGCGGTCGTGCTCACGCCATGGCCGGCGCGGCCGAGCGTGATGGAGCACTCCAACCGCACGACGATCGAGCGGCTCGGCGGCGTCGAGGTCGCGGCGCTGCCGCCGACGACGGCGGCGCCCGACGATCTCGCCCGCGCCGGCGCGACGCTGCCGTTCGACGGCTGGCTGGGCCCGTGAGCCGCCTCGTTTCTCCCCCAGTGCCAACGTCTCGCTCACGTACGCCGTCGACGAGGCGCTGCTCGCGCCGCTCGTGCCCGCGGCGCCCAGCTCGATGCGCTCGACGGAGCGCCGCGCGTCAGCGTCGTCGCGTTCGTCTTTCGCCGCACGCGGCTGCGCGGGGTGCCGATCCCGTTTCATGTCAACTTCCCGGAGATCAACCTGCGCTTCTACGTCCGCCTGCACGGCGAGCGCGCGGTCGTCTTCATCCGCGAGTTCGTCTCGCGGCCCGCGATCTCGGTCGTCGCGCGACTGGCCTACAACGAGCCCTACGCGACGACCCGCATGCGCGAGGAGACGCTCGCGCGCGACGGCCTGCTCGGCGTGCGCCACCGCTTCGGGCCCGGCCTGCGCAACGAGCTCGAGGCGTGGGCCGACCCGGAGCCCGTCGTACCGCACGAGGGTCGGCCGCGTACTGGCTGACGCACCACGACCTCGGCGTCGGCAGCACGCGCGACGGCCGCGCCCGCAGCTACGCCGTCGCGCATCCGGTGTGGGCGCTGCACCACGTCCGCGACCTGCGCGTCGACGTCGACTTCGCGGCGCTCTACGGGCCGCGATGGGCCTTCCTCGCCGCGGCCGAGCCGTCGCACGTCACGCTCGCCGCGGGCTCGCGCGTCGCGATCGCGCCGGCCGGCGACGCGTAGGAGGTGCTCGGCTCCCCCTCTGGCCTGCGCCCCTACCTCCCGCCCGCGGCGAAGCTCACGATCGAGGAGTCGATCAGCCACTCCACCGGCGCGACGTCATCGGTGTAGACGCGGCCGCCGCGCAGGGCCGGCGCCAGGCGCCGCGCGGTCGCCAGCGCGACCGGGCGCAGGTCGACCGGCAGCGTCGGCGTGCGGGCGAGCAGGCGCGCGCTCGACGCGCTCGCGTTCGTCGCCAGCAGCTGCGTGTTGACGTGCTCGCTCGGATCGCGCAGCACCGTCGCAAAGACGGCGCGCAGCGTCGCCGCGAGGACCTCCTCCAGGCGCGCCGAGTCTTGCGGATGGCCGACGTTGACGACGACGACGCCGCCTGGGTGCAGACGGTCGCGGGCGAGCGCGAAGAACTCCTTCGTCGCCAGGTAGAAGGGGATGTACGGCTGGCGGTAGGCGTCGACGAGGATCGCGTCGTAGCGCTCGCTCGTGCGCCGCAGGAAGGGGCGCGCGTCGGCGGTGAACGTGCGCAGGCGCGGCGCGGCGAGGTCGAAGTAGCGCCGGCCGATCGCCGTCAGCTCGCCGTCGATCTCGACCGCGTCGATCGCCGTGCGCGGGAAGAAGTGTCCGTACGCGCGCGCCGTTGTGCCCGCGGCGTTGCCGAGGATCGCCAGCCGGCGCGGCGCGCGCCCGAGCGCGGCGACCGGCAGGACGAGCGCCTCGTCCCAGTAGTTGCCGGTCAGGTACGAGCCGGGACGGCGCAGCGAGTGCACGGCGTGGCCCTCGTTGAGCTCGAGAAAGCGCGTGCCGTCGGGCTCCTCGACGACGCGGGCGTACTGGTACTCGGTGTCGGTCTCGTGGATGACGCGGGCGCCCGCCGCGGTCTCCCCCTTGACGGACCCGATCGGCAGCACGAGGGCGACCGCGAGCGCGGCGGGGGCGGCGATCAGCCTGCGCTTGGCGAGGCCCGCGACGGCGAGCACGACGAGCGCGAGCCCGAAGACGATGAACGTGCGGCGCGAGCCGATCAGCGGGATGAACAGCAGCGCCGCCGAGAACGTGCCGACCAGCGAGCCGATCGTCGAGATCGCGTACAGGCGCCCGGAGACCGTGCCGGCCTGCGCGACGTCGCCGACGGCGAGCCGCAGCGCGTACGGCGCGACCGCGCCCGAGACGAGCACCGGCGTCGCGACGAGCACCGTGACGCCGAGCAGCGAGCCGACGAAGGCGCCGGCCGAGATCGAGTCCAGCGCGTCGACGGCGAGCCCGAGGAACGGGTCGGCAACGAACGGGACGGCGGCGAGCAGCAGGCCCGACAGCAGCACGATCCGGTAGAGGCCCTCGCGCGTCGGGTTGCGATCGGCGAGCCGGCCGCCATACCAGTAGCCGATCGAGAGCGCGACGAGCACGATCCCGATCGTGTTCGCCCAGACGATCGTCGACGCGCCGAAGTACGGCGCGAGCAGGCGCGCGGCGGCGATCTCCGCGCCGAGGATGCTCATCCCGACGACGAAGACGATCAGTCCGAGCGGTGGTTCGGGAAGCCTGCGCATGCGCGTGCGAGCGTATTCGTCGCGGTTCGTCCGCATGCCCGCCTAGGGTCCGCTGCATGACGACGAGGGAGCTCGCAGGGATCGACAAGCGGGTGCTCTGGCACCCGTTCACGCAGCAGCAGGGCTGGTGCGAGGAGGAGACGCTGATCATCGAGCGCGGCGCCGGCTGCACGCTCTTCGATACGGATGGCAACGGCTATCTCGACGGCGTCTCGTCGCTGTGGTGCAACGTCCACGGCCATGCCCATCCGGCGATCGACGGCGCCGTGCGCGCGCAGCTCGAGAAGGTCGCCCACACGACGATGCTCGGCCTCTCGCACCCCGGCGCGATCGAGCTCGCCGAGCGGCTCGTCGCGCTCGCGCCGCGCGGGCTGAGCCGCGTCTTCTACTCCGACAACGGCTCGACGGCGGCCGAGGTCGCCCTGAAGATGGCGTTTCAGTACTGGCGCCACCGCGGCGAGCCGGGGCGCGACGGGTTCATCTGCCTGCGCGACGCCTACCACGGCGACACGATCGGCTCCGTCTCGGTCGGCGGGATCGACCTCTTCCACGCCTGCTTCGGGCCGCTGCTGTTCGACGCCTGGCAGGCCGAGCCCGGCGATGTCGGGCACATGGAGGCGCTGCTGCGCCACCACGCCGGGACGATCGCCGCGGTCATCGTCGAGCCGCTCGTGCAGGGCGCGGCGGGGATCGTCACGCATCCGGCGGGCTATCTGCGCGCGGTCCGGCGCCTCTGCGACGAACACGACGTCCTGCTCATCTGCGACGAGGTGGCGACCGGCTTCGGGCGCACCGGCACGATGTTCGCCTGCGAGCAGGAGGGCGTCGCGCCCGACCTCATGTGCCTCGCCAAGGGGCTGACGGGCGGCTACCTGCCGCTCGCCGCGACGCTCGCCACAGAGCCGATCTACGAGGCCTTCCTCGGCGACCACGAGGAGCTCAAGACGTTCTTCCACGGGCACACCTACACGGCCAACCCGCTCGCCTGCGCGGCCGCCCTGGCGACGCTCGAGATCTTCGAGCGCGAGCGCACGCTCGCGGCGCTGGCGCCGAAGATCGAGCTGCTCGCCGACCTGCTCGAGGAGCTCGTCGCGCCGCTGCGCTGCGTGCGCGAGGTGCGCCGCTGCGGCTTCATGGTCGGGATCGAGCTCGAGGGCTTCCCGCTGGCGGCCCGGATCGGTCACCAGGTGACGCTCGCCGCCCGCCGCCGCGGGGCGATCGTGCGGCCGCTCGGCGACGTCGTCGTGCTGGTGCCGCCGCTGGCGATCAGCGAGGAGGAGCTCTGGCACCTCGTCCAGATCACGGCGGCGTCGGTGGCCGAGGCGACCGCGCGGCCGGTGCTGCTGCAGGCCGCGTAGGCCGCCGCCGAGAAGCTCTCGCGCGCCATGCCACGCATCCGCGTCAACCTGCCCGACGAGCTGCTGCAGCGGGCCGCCACGACAGCCCAGCAGCTCGGCAAGCAGATCGACGAGCTGTATGCCGAGGCGATCGACCGCTACGTCGAGGTCAACAAGGATGCGTCGGCGGGCTCGCTGCGCAGCCGCTCGGGCATGCCCCGCACGGCGCAGCAGCTCATCATCGAGCTCCCGGAGGACCTGTTCCAGCGCGCGGAGAAGCTCGCCAAGCGTCTGGGCAAGCGGCGCGACGTCATGTATGCCGAGGCGCTGGCCAAGCACGTGACGTACACGGCGGCCGGTGACAGCGCCCTCAACCAAGGGCACGACCTGCCCAGCGGGGCGATGCGCCCCAAGAGACCAGCCAGCTGACGCTCTGCGCCGGCCGCCGCGGGCGATCGCGCGGCCGATGCCGCTGCGGGCGCAGCGCCCGCGCGGGGCAGCCGCGCTACAACAGCTCCTGCGCCTCCGGGTGCCCGGCCGACGCGGCGCGCTTCCACAGCGCGCGGGCGCCCTCGGGATCGCTGGACTCGATCAGCCGGCCGAGGTTGAACATCGCGTCGATGTCACCGCCCGCGACCGCCTGCTCATACCACTTGCGTGCCGCGACCCGATCGTCGGCCTCGTGCATGAGCCCGAGGTTGAACATCGCGATCGCGCTGCCGCCGGCTGCCGCCCGCTCGTAGTAGCGGTGCGCCTCGCTGCGCTTGCCGGCCTCCTGGGCCATCACGCCGACCTTGATCAGCGCAGCGGCGTGGCCGCCCGCGGCTGCCTTCTCGAGCCACATCCGCGACGCGTCGGGCGCGTGGGACTCGAGGTAGAGACCGACGATGTACATCGCGTGGACGTTGCCGGCCTCGGCGGCGCGGCGAAACCACGCGCGCGAGGTCTCCGGATCGTCCTCCGCGCGGACGGTCGCGAGGAACAGCATCGCGTTGGCGTCGCCGGCCTCCGCCGCCACCGCGTAGCGCCGGTGCATGACGCGGCGCCCCGCGTTGCGCAGCGACGATCTGGAGCGCTGTTTCGCCATCCGGACCAAGCCTAGAGCCTGCCCGGACACGCCCGGGCGGGTCGTGTGGCGAGTCACCACGTCTCAGCCGTGGTAGGTCGCCGCAGGCTCACCGCTCGAGCGACAGGCCGCGCCGCGAGACCGGCGCGGACTGCATGATCGCGCTCGTCGTCTGCCCGTACGCCGCGAACTCGTCGATCACGGTCTCGAGGTGCTCGACGTCGCGCACGTAGGCGGTCATCACGTAGCAGTCCTCGCCCGTCACGCGGTGGCACTCGATCACCTCGGGCGTGTCGCGGGCGAGCGCCGCGACGTCGGCGAGCTGGCGCGGATTGGGGCGGATCCGGATCACGACGCCGAAGCTGTAGCCGAGCCGGCGTGGGTCGATCTCGGCGTGGTAGCCGACGATCACCCGTTCGTTCTCCAAGCGCTTGATGCGCTCCGCGACGGCGGGCGAGGACAAGCCGACGCGGCGGCCCAACTCGGCGATCGACAGGCGCGCGTCGCGCTGCAGCTCGTCGAGCAGCCGCAGGTTCGTCTCGTCGAGCAGGCCGTCGTCGGCGAGCGATGTGTCTGACCTCCGATTCGCAGGCATGTTGTGCATGATACCTGCGATTCGTTATGTATGCGGCGGATCGGACCGGCCATCCTTGAGGAGGATGAATCCGCCTCCGCAGCTCTACTTCCTCGTCAGCGCGGTCTTCCACTACCTCGGGCCGGCGTTCGCCGTCCTGCTGTTCGCGTGCGTCGACGTGCTCGGCGTCGCCTGGCTGCGGATCGCCGCGGCGGCGCTGATCTTCGCCGCCTGGCGCCGGCCGTGGCGCGCGTTCGCCGCCCAGGACCGTGCGGGCCGCGAGCTCCTGATCGCCTGGGGCGCCGCGCTCGCCGTCATGAACGTGTGCTTCTACACGGCGATCGACCGGCTGCCGCTCGGCACGGTCGCGGCGATCGAGTTCGTGCCCGTGATCGCGCTCGCCGCGCTCGGCGCGCGCACGCCGCGCAACGCCGCCGCGCTCGCGCTCGCCGCGCCCGGCGTCTACCTGCTGACCGACGTGCAGCTCACGGCGCAGCCGCTCGGGCTGGCGTTCGCGTTCGTCAACGCAGCATTGTTCGCGCTCTACATCGTGCTCGCCGATCGCGTCGCCAAGCGCGCGGCGATCAGCAGCATCGACGGGCTCGCCGCGTCGATGCTGATCGCAGCGCTCGTCGTCACCCCGATCGGGGGCTGGGCGGCGATCGGGGTGCTGTCCGACCCGGTCGGCCTGCTGGCCGGCATCGGCGTCGGCATCTCGTCCTCGGTGATCCCCTACATCGCCGACCAGCTCGCGCTCGGGCGCCTGCCGCGCGCGACGTACGCGCTGATGGTGTCGCTGCTACCCGCGACCGCCACCGTGATCGGGATCGCCGTCCTGCGCCAGGTCCCGACGCCCGCCGAGATCGCCGGCGTGACGCTCGTCGTCGCGGGGGTCGCGCTGCATCGCGCGCCGCGACCGGCGCCGCCTCCCGCTACGCGCGCAGCCCCGCCAGCAGCCATTCCCACGCCGGCGTACTCGACGGAGCGCGCTGCGGCCAGCCGTTCATGATCGCCAGCAGCTGCCAGTAGCGTTCCGCGCGGCGATCGGCGAACGCCTCGATCCGCTCGGCGAGCGAGGCGCGGAACGCCGATCCGTCCTCGGTCTTCTCGAGCTGCGCGAAGACGCCCGCGAGCTCGTCGACGACGGGGCGCGCCGCGGCCGATCGCGGCTCGATCCCCGCCGCGAGCGCCGCGCCGGCCTGCTCCGCGACCGCCTGCGCCGCACGCGCCGCCTGCGCATCGCGTTCGGCGCCGGCGCCGGGCCCCGCGCCGGCGCCGCCACCGGCGCCGCGGTCCTCGGCGCTGCGCTGCGCCATCGCCCGGATGCGCTGGCGGAAGTCCTCGTCGGCGACGAGCTCGGCGAGCTCGATCCAGGCCCCGATCTGCTCGCTCGAGGGGTCGTCGGGCAGCTCGGGCAGCGCCGAGCGCATCCGCGCCGCGATGCTCGGCTCGGCGTCGAGGCCGTCGAAGACCTCCTCGACGAAGTCGCTGACGATGTTGCGGCGCTCCTGGGCGCCGAGTCGGGCGAGGTCGTGCATGAGCGTCATCTCCTCCGCGGTCGTGTCGCGTGCGGCGGCGGTCCGCAGCACGGCGCGCTGCAGTCGCAGCACGCGGATCTGGGCGTCGAGCGCCGCCGCGTGCGCGCGGGCGACGTCCGCCACGCTGAGCTCGCGGTCGAGCACGCGCCGGATCGCCGCCAGGTCGACGCCGAGCTCGCGCAACGCGCGCACGAGCTGCGCCCGCGCCGCGGCGCTCGCGCCGTACTGGCGGTAGCCCGCCTGCGAGCGGCCCGCCGGCGGCAGCAGGCCGCTGTCGGAGTAGAAGCGCAGCGTCCGCACCGGCAGGCCGGTCAGCTGCGCGAGCGCGCCGATCGGGATCAGCGTGGCGTCGTCGTCCATCCGCTCATGATCGGGTCTCCAGCGGGTGGAGAGTCAAGCGCTGCGCGTGCGGTGGCCGCACATCACGCCTGCAGCGCGCGAGCGCCGAGCGTGACGAGCGCGGCGATCATGCAGAGCGCGGCGAAGCCGAACGCCGCAGCGGGTGACACTGCCGCGTAGAGGATCCCCGCGACGGCGCTGGCGACGAGATTGCCGGCGCTCTGCGTGGCTGCGAGCAGGCCGAACGCCGGGCCACGGATGCTGCTCGGCGCGAACGTCGCGATCACCGCGTGCTCGGCGGTCTCCACGCAGCCAATGCCGATTCCGGCGGCAATGAACGCGAACGCGAGCAGCCCGATGCTCGGTCCGCTGAGCGCGAAGATGAGATAGGCGATCGCGAAAGCGCCGACTCCGGCCATCAGGACGCGAGTCGCCCCGCTGCGATCGATCTGGCGTCCCCCCGGGACGCTCACGAGCGCCGCGGCGAGGTTGTAGGACACGTACAGCGCGATCGCGATCTGGGCGGCGTCGTCGTTTCCGTGGTCGGCGCGCAGGAGGTCGGTGGCGCGCAGGATCAGCAGCGTCGCCGCGAGATTGCCGATCTCGAACAGTGCGATGCTGACGAAGATCGGTCGCAGCGCACCTCGCAGCACCGGCCGCACGACGATCCGCAGCGGCCGGCGCTCGCCGCGCGCGGTGCCGGCCGTGTGACGGATCGCGTAGACGATCGCCGCGACGGCGAGCAGCCCGGGGATGATCGACAGCAGGATCGCGGTGCGAACATCGGTGAGCGCGACGAGCCCAAGCGCGAGCAGCGGACCGACGATCGCCCCGAGGTTGTCCATCGCGCGCTCGAAACCATAGGCCCGCCCATACGCGCCGGGTGCGACGACGTCGGCAAGCAGCGCGTTGCGAGCCGGCACGCGCAGTCCGCGCGCGGCCCACGAGCCAGCGCGCAGAACTGCGACCTGTGCCGTGCTCGTGGCGGCACCGATCAGGCTCGACAGTACCGCCGTACTGGCGTAGCCGCCGACGGCCGCCCGCCGGCGCCGATCGGGGTCGTCGGCGAGCACGCCACCGGCGAATCGGCTCGCGCCCGCGAGCCCGTCGGAGACGCCCTCGATGAGACCCAGCATCGCGGCCGAGCCGCCGAGCGTGCGCGTTACGAGTTCGGGCAGCAGTGCCGTCGGAATCTCGTGCCCGGCGTCGGCGAAGAAGCTCGCCGCGCCGATCCCACGGACCCCGGGCGTGAGCCACGGGCGACCGCTCGTCGCGTCGGTCGTGCTGCCTCGGGCGTCGCCGCCGCTATTCACAGGATCCTGTCATTGAGTTAGGATCCACGCATCGAGCAGCGGGACGACATCGGGCGCAAGCTGCGCCAGCGGCGGATCGAGGTCGGCCTGACCCAGCACGCGCTCGCCGACCGGGCGCGGGTCAGCCGCGCGCTCGTGGGCGCACTCGAGCGGGGACGCCACATGCCGGCTGCCGACGCGGCGATCCGGCTGGCGCGGGAGCTCGACACGACGGTCGAGCGGCTCTTCGACACCCCGGCGCCGGCGCCGGCGCCCGTCGCGATCCCGGTGCTCGGCGGAGCGCTGCTGGACGGCGCGCTCGTGCGTACGGGTCGAGTGGCGCAGCGGACCGTTGCGCGGGTCGTCGACGACGTGGCCGCGCTGACCGCGGCGGGTGCCGCCGCCGACGGCATCGTGCTCGACGGGCGTGTGCGGATGTTCGCCGGTGCCGCGCCGGCGGGCGCGGTCATCGCGGGCTGCGATCCCGTGCTGGGCATCGCCGAGGGCTTCCTCGACCGCGCCGGCAACGCGCGGATCGTCGCGGTGCCCGCGACGAGCGGCCAGGCACTCGAGGCGCTGCACGAGCGGCGCTGCCACGCCGTCGTCGTTCACGGACCCGCGCGCGCGTTGCGTGCGCCGAACGGCGTGCGGCACTGGCACGTCGCCCGCTGGCGGTCGGGGATCGCAACGCATGCTCAGCTCTCGCGGCCGAGCTTGCAATCACTCTTGGCTGACGACGTGCCATTGCTGGTGCAGCGCGACCCTAGCGCGGCCTGCCAGCAGGCCGTGGCGCGGGCGGCACGCAGGCTCGGCGCCCCACCGATCAGGGCGCGTCGCACCGCTCTCGGCCACCTCGATGCCGCTCGCGCCGCCGTCGAGCATCGCGCGGCCGCCGTCACGATCGAGCCCTTCGCGGTCGCGCTGGGGCTGGACTTCTGCGAGCTCGAGGTGCACGACGTCGAGCTGTGGGTGCCCGACGAGTTCGTGACTCATGCCGGCGTGCACGCGCTGCTCGACCTCTTGAACACGGCGTCGTTTCGCGACCGCGCCGCCGCGCTGCCGGCCTACGACCTCACGGATACAGGAGCCGCCCGATGATCGTCTCGCCCCGCCGTCCCACCGTGCACGCCGTGCTGCTGACCTTCCTCGTGGCACTCACGCTCGGCGCGTGCGGTTCCGATGACGACCAGCCGGGCAACGGCACAAGCGGCTCGGGCGAGGTCGTGGTCTCGGCCGCCGCGTCGCTGAAGAACGCTCTGACGAGCTATGGCGAGCGGTTCGACGGCGGCACGGTGCGCTTGTCGTTTGCGGGCTCGGACGAGCTCGCAGCGCAGATCCGCCAGGGCGTCAAGCCGGATGTCTTCGCGGCGGCCAACACAAAGCTTCCCGACCAGCTGTTCAAGGAGGGCCTCGTCGAGCAGCCGCGGCGATTCGCGACCAACGAGCTCGTGCTCGCCGTCCCCGCCGGCAGCGACAAGGTCTCGTCGCTGGACGACCTCGCGAGCCCCGAGGTGACGATCGCCATCGGCGCCGCCGGCGTCCCCGTCGGCGACTACACCCTCACCGTGCTCGGCAGGCTCGGCGACGCGCGCGAGAAGCCCATCCTCGCCCGGGTCCGTTCGCGCGAGCCCGACGTCGGCGGCATCGTCGGCAAGCTGACACAGGGCGCCGTCGACGCCGGGTTTGTCTACCGCACCGACGTCAGGGCCAGCGGCGGCAAGCTGCGCGCGATCGAGCTGCCCGAGACGCTCAAGCCGACCGTCGAGTACGGCGTTGCGATCGTCAAGGGCGCCCGCAACAGGGCCGGCGGCGAGGCATTCATCGACGGACTGCTGCGCGGCGCCGGCGCGAAGGCGCTGGAAGCGAGCGGATTCGGCGCGCCGGCGCCGACGTGAGCCAGGCACGCTGGTTTCCGCCGCTGCTCGCGATCGCGCTCGCGGTCGCGCTGTCGTTTCTGACGCTGCCGATCGTCGCGATCTTCGTCGATGCCGGCCCGGGTGATCTGCTCGCGAGCCTCGATGACCCGGCCGCGACCGACGCGCTGACCTTGAGCCTGTGGACGAGCGGCCTCGCCGTGCTGATCATCGTGCTCGTCGGCACCCCGGCGGCGTACCTTCTCGCCACGCGCCGTTTTCGCGGGCGCAACCTCGTGATCACCTTGATCGAGCTGCCCCTCGTGCTCCCGCCGGCGGTCGCGGGAATCGGGCTGCTCGCGGCACTCGGGCCCAACGGCCTGTTCGGCCAGACGCTCGACGACGCCGGGATCCGCATCGTCCTGACGACCGCCAGCGTCGTGTTGGCGCTGACGTTCGTCGCCGCGCCGTTCTACGTACGCCAGGCCGAGACCGCGTTCAGCGCATTGGACCGCTCATGGCTGGACGCCTCCCGCACGCTTGGAGCCGGCGAGGCCACGACGTTCCTGCGCGTCGCGATTCCGGCGGCGCTGCCGGGATTGATCGCCGGGCTCGCGCTCGCGTGGGGACGCGCGCTGGGCGAGTTCGGCGCAACCCTGATGTTCGCCGGGTCGTTCCGCGGCGTTACGCAGACCGTCCCGCTGGCCATCTACGAGCGCTTCGCGACGGACTTCACAGCGGCGCTCGGGCTGTCGGCCGTGCTCGTCGCGGTGTCGGCCGCGATATTGCTGACCGTCAAGCTGGCGACCCACGCGTCGGGCGGACATGGGCTGCTTGCACGTTGACGCGGTCGCCGACCTCGGCGAACTGCACCTCGACGTCGATCTCGACGTCGAGCCCGGGCGCTGCCTGGCGCTCGCCGGGCCCTCCGGTGCGGGTAAGAGCTCCTCGCTGCGGATCGCCGCCGGGCTGCTGCGACCCGCCCACGGCCGCGTCACCTGCGGCGACGAGGTCTGGCTGGACACCGCGCGCAGGATCGACCTGCACCCCGAGCAGCGGCGCTGCGGCTACGTGTTCCAGGACTACGCGCTGTTCCCGCACCGGCGCGCCTGGCAGAACGTCGCCTATGCGTTGCGCGACCGGCCCCGCGCGACGCGCGAGCAGGAGGCACGGGGATGGCTCGCTCGCTTCGGCCTCGAGCCGCTGGCTGACGCGCGTCCCGCGACGCTGTCGGGCGGCGAGCGCCAGCGCGTCGCGCTCGCTCGCGCGCTCGCCCGGCGACCGGCCGTGCTGCTGCTCGACGAGCCTTTGTCAGCGCTCGACACGCGCACCCGTGCGAGCGCGCAACGACAGCTCGCCGACATCCTTCGCGCGACCGAGGTGCCGACGATCCTCGTCACGCACGACTTCACGGAGGCCGCGCTGCTCGGCGACGAGGTCGCGATCGTCGACGATGGACAGATCGTCCAGAAGGGCAGCGCCAGCCAACTCGCGGCGCGGCCGGCCAGCGCCTTCATCGCCGACTTCACGGGCGCCGTCGTCCTCCAGGGAACGGCTGCGCCCGCGCGCGACGGCACGACGGTCGTCACGCTCGCCGGCGGCGGGCAGATCCGCAGCAGCGACCACGCCGAAGGGCCGGTCGCAGCCACCGTCTTCCCCTGGGAGATCACGATCGAGCCGACCGGCCGCGCCACCCCCCGATCGGCACAGAACCGGCTCGAGGCGCGAGTCGTGTCGATCACGACGATCGGCGGCCGCGTGCGTCTCGGTCTGTCCGGCAGCGAGGACCTCACCGCCGAGGTGACAACGACCGCCACTGCGAACCTCGCGCTACAACCCGGAAGTCGCGTTGTCGCGACCTGGAAGGCCGCTTCGACGCGACTCGTCCCGCTCAGCTAGTCCGCGCCGCGCGCACGGCGAGCGGCTCAGTCCTCGTAGCGGGTGAAGTCCTTCTTGCGCGCGCCGCACACGGGGCAGTACCAGGTGTCGGGGATGTCCTCGAACGCGGTGCCCGGCGGAATGCCGCCGTCCGGGTCGCCGTCCTCCGGGTCGTAGATGAAGCCGCAGGATTCGCAGATCCAGCGGGCGGTCGTGGTCTCGGTCGTCATTGCCACCAGGGTAGGCGATACGTTCGGGGCGTGGAGCTTCCGAGGATCGTCGGACGGCTGCGGCGCGAGGGCCCGCCGGCGCGGCCGCGAGAATCGGCGTCGGTGATCCTTGTCCGCGACGCGCCCGACGGACTCGAGCTGCTGCTCGTACAGCGCGGTCCGGCGCAGCGCGTCATGGCCGGCTTCTGGGTCTTCCCGGGCGGCGTGCTCGACGACGGCGAGGAGCACCGGGCGGCCGCCGTGCGCGAGCTCTCCGAGGAGGCCGGCGTCGGCGGGATCGAGCCCGCCGCGCTCGTCGCGTACAGCCGCTGGATCACCCCCGAGCTGATCGAGCGGCGCTTCGACACGCGCTTCTTCCTGGCGCTCGCGCCGCACGGCGTGCAGCCGCGCGTCGACGGGCACGAGTGCGTCGACGTGCGCTGGTCGACGCCGCGCGCGGCGCTCGACGGCTATGCGCGCGGCGACCTTGCGCTCGCGTTCCCGACGCTCCGGCAGCTCGAAGAGCTGGCCCCGTTCGCGACCGTCGACGAGCTGTTCGCGGATGCCGGCGCGCGCGAGGTGCTGCCGATCATGCCGCGCGTCGTGCTCGCCGGCGACACGTCGCACGTCCTGCTGCCGGGCGAGCCCGGCTACGACGAGTAGCTGGCCACGGCTACTCGGCGACGCGCACGCGTCCGACCATCCCGCGCTGCTCGTGGTCGGCGATCGGGCAGTACCACTTGTACGTCCCGGCCGGCAGGAAGACGGTGATCGTCGCGCGCTCGCCCGGGCGCAGCGTGCGCGTGCGCTGCGGCCCCGACGGTCCATCGACCGCGAGCGCGTGGCCGACGAGCCCGTCGTTCGTCGCCTCGAACGTGATGTAGCCGGCGCGCGGCAGGCGCGAGACGTTGGACTCGAGCGCGTACTCGACGAGCCCGACCGCGGCGGTCGCGACGGCGCGTCTGTCGACCTCCGGCGGCGGGCCGATCGGTCGCGGCGCCGTGATGATCGCGTCGCCGCGCTGCTCGCCGCAGCCGCCGGCAACGATCGACGCAGCGACGATCAGCGCCGGCGCGAGCCTCATCGAACCCCAGTATGCGCTCACGACGAGCTCGCGTGCGGGAGCGTGACGACCATGTGGCTGCCGTGCGGGTCGCGCCGCTCGGCGCGGATCGTGCCGCCGTGCAGATCGACGATCCAGCGCGCGATCGCCAGCCCGAGGCCGGCGCCGCCGCCATCGCCTCCGAGCCGCTCGCGCCCGTCGCCGCGGTAGAAGCGCTCGAAGACGCGTTCGAGGTCGTCCTCGGCGATCCCCGGGCCCTCGTCGTCGACCTCGAGCATGATCGCGTCGTCGGCGCGGGAGGCGCGCAGCGCGACGTGGCC
Source organism: uncultured Actinomycetes bacterium (assembly GCA_963780585.1). Classification (GTDB taxonomy): domain Bacteria; phylum Actinomycetota; class Thermoleophilia; order Solirubrobacterales; family Solirubrobacteraceae; genus CADCVQ01. Next base: position 50,988 of record CAWADD010000013.1, on the reverse strand, counting down.
GGGGCGCGGCGAGTAGCGCACCGCGTTCTCGACGAGGTTCATGACGACCTGGTGGATGCGCTCGGAGTCGCCCTCGGCGTGCAGCCCGGCGGGCGCGTCGATCGAGAAGACGACGTCCTCGGGCGCGTGCAGGCGCGCCTCGCGCGCCGCGCTGTCGAGCACGTCGCGGATCGCGAACGGCCTGATGTCGAACGGCTGCTCGCCGGCCTCGAGGCGCGAGAGGTCGAGCAGCTGCGTCACGAGTCGCCCAAGGCGCCGCGTCTGCGCGAGCATCGTGCGCAGCGTCTCGGGATCGGGCTCGCTGACGCCGTCGACGACGTTCTCCAGCACGGCCTGCAGTGCGCCCAGCGGCGTGCGCAGCTCATGCGAGACGTTCGCCACGAGATCCCGCCGCAGGCGGTCGGTCTCCGCGAGCTCGGCGGTCATCCGGTTGAACGCGCGCGCCAGCTCGCCGACCTCGTCGCTGGAGGTGACGGCGACCTGGCGCCCGCGCTCGCCGCGCGCCATCGCCGACGCGACGGCCGCCATCTCGCGCAGTGGCTTCGTCGTGCCGCGGGCGAGCAGCTGCACGCAGGCGAGCGCGATCGCGATCCCCGCCCCCGCGCCGACGAGCGACGGCAGCCCGAGCCAGCGCACGGCGACGATCGTCGCCACCGCCGTGACCCAGACCGCCGCGACGATGACGATCTCGAGCTTCAGCTTCAGCGACGAGAGCGACTGCAGCGGCCTCATGGCGCGTCGTCGGTCCCTTGCGGGCGCGTCGTGCCGAACGCGTAGCCGATCCCCTGGACCGTGCGCACGACCTCCGCGCCGAGCTTGCGGCGCAGCGCGGCGACGTGCGAGTCGACGGTGCGCGCACCGGCGCTGCCGTCGATGTAGCCCCAGACCTCCTCGAGCAGCTGCTCGCGGCCGAAGACGATCCCCGGCCGCCGCGCGAGCCGGTGCAGGAGGTCGAACTCCGTCGGCGTCACGTGCACGAGCGCGCCGTCGCGGCGCACCTCGCGGCGCCCGGCGTCGATCGTGATCGAGCCGGCCGCGATCGGCTTCGGCGACGGCTCGTCGGCGCGCTGCGCGCGCCGCAGCAGCGCCCGCACGCGGGCGACGAGCTCGCGCTGGCTGAACGGCTTCGTCATGTAGTCGTCGGCGCCGACGCCGAGCCCGTCGACGAGGTCGGCCTCGGCATCGAGCGCCGTCAGCATGAGGACGGGGACCGGCCGCTCGCGCTGGATGCGCCGGCAGACCTCGTGGCCGTCGATGCCCGGCAGCATGACGTCGAGCACGACGAGGTCGGGCGCGATCCGCGCGCACAGCTCGACGCCGCGCGGACCGTCGTGCGCGACCTCGACCGCGAAGCCCTCGGCGCGTAGCCGGGCGGCGAGCGCGTCGGCGATCGCCGGCTCGTCCTCGACGATGACGATCGTCGTCATGGCTGCCCCCTCCACGCGGGTGATGCTAAGCGACGTCCGAAGCAGCCATCGCGTGGGTCTCTCGGTCCGCAAGGGCCCACTAGCCTTGGCGCATGCCGCGCCGCACGCCCGTCGCGCTCGCCGACAGGCTGCCCCCGCACGCGCTGTTCATCCTCGGCGCGATCTCACAGTACGTCGGCGCTGCGCTCGCGGTGCTGCTGTTCGAGTCGGTCCCCGCGGCGGGCGTGGCGTGGCTGCGCGTCGTCGCCGGCGGGGCGGCGCTCGCCGCCTGGCGGCGGCCGTGGCAGACGCCATGGACGGCCGCGCGGCTGCGGCTCGTCGCCGCTTTCGGGATCGCGATGGGCCTGATGAACGTCGCCTTCTACCTCGCGATCGACCGCCTGCCGCTCGGCACGGCGGTCGCGATCGAGTTCGTCGGCCCGATCGCGGTCGCCGCGCTCGGCTCGCGGACGCCGCGCGACGTCGGCGCGCTCGTGCTCGCGGCGGCCGGCGTCATCGCGCTGGCCGACGTCCACATCGCCGGCAGCCCGCTCGGCTTCGCGCTCGCGGCCGGCGCCGGCGTGCTGTGGGCGATCTACGTGATCCTCGGTCATCGCATCGCGGCCGATCCGCAGCTGCGCCCGCAGGACGGCCTCGCGCTCGCGATGGTCATCGGCGCGGTCGTGCTCGCGCCCGTGCTCGTCTTCAGCGCGGTCCCCGCGCTCGTCAGCCCCGTCCTGCTCGTCGCCTGCCTCGCGGTCGGCGTCCTCTCCAGCGCCGTGCCCTACGGGCTCGAGCAGATCGCGATGCGGCGGCTGACGCGGGCGCGCTTTGCGTTGCTGCTCGCGCTGCTGCCGGCGACCGCGACGGTCGTCGGGGCGATCGTGCTCGGGCAGATCCCTACGACGCTCGAGACGGCCGGGATCGGCCTCGTCGTGGTCGCGGCTTCACTGCGAACTCACACTGAGTTGTAACTCTCACAAAATGCACACGGCCTGCGGTGCCGTCGCCGGATACAGTTCGCGAGGGATCTTCGATGGAGGCCGGAGCGCTCAGAGCACCCGCCGCACTCAACCGGATCTCGGTCACGGCGCCACTGCTGCGGTTGCGCTCGGACGAGCAGCTCGTCGCGCTGTTCCGGGCCGGCAGCGACGTCGCCTTCAACGTCATCCACGACCGCTACCGCCAGCGGCTGTTCATCTACGCGCGTCAGATGCTCGGCGGCTCGCGCCAGGACGCCGAGGACGCGCTGCAGGATGTCTTCCTGCGGGCCTACTCGTCGCTTCGCATCAGCGACCGTCCGGTGTCGTTGAGGGCGTGGCTGTACCGGGTCGCGCACAACCGCTGCATCGACCACCTGCGCAAGCCGGTGCCGCCGGCGATCGACCTCTTCGAGACCTCGCGCCGCCCGCTGCACGACCCGAGCACGGAGGCCGAGCGCCGCGACGACCTGCGCCGGCTGATCCAGGACGTCCGCCGGCTGCCCGACCAGCAGCGCTCGGCGCTGCTCATGCGCGAGCTCGACGGGCTCAGCTACGCCGAGCTCAGCGAGGTTCTCGGCGTCTCCCTGCAGGCCGTGAAGTCGCTGCTCGTGCGGGCCCGGATCGGGCTCGTCGAGGCCGGCGAGGCGCGCGACACCGCCTGCTCGGAGATCCGCGGCGAGCTCGCCTCGGCGTTTGACCGCGGCGTGCGCGCGAGCGGGCGCTCGCGGCGCCACGTGCGCGACTGCGAGGGCTGCGCCGACTACCGCAAGCAGCTGCGCAGCGTGCGCCAGGGTCTGACGGCGCTGTCGCCCGGTCCCGGTCCGCTCGCTGCCGCGCTCAAGCTCGTCGGCATCGGCGGCGCGGCCGGAGGCGGTGCCGCAAGCGGTGGCGCTGCGGCCGGCGGTGGAGCGGTCGTCGTCGCCGGCGGCGCGACCGCGGCCAAGGTGACGGCGGTCGTCTGCTGCGCCGCGCTCGCGGCGGGCGGCGCCGCCGAGGTGACGCACAAGATCATCGAGCCGTCGCACCCCGGCGCCGCGGCGACGCAAGCGCCCGCGCAGCAGACCCCCGCCGCCAGCGGCAGCCTCGCGGGCAAGGTCGCCACGGGAGCCCTGCTCGTGCAGCCGGCGACCGACCGCAAGGACGCGCGTCGCGCGGCCGCGGCGACGACGATCGAGCGCGCGACGACGTCGCCGACGCGGGTGCCCGAGTCGATCGCCGAGCAGACCGCGCAGATCGGCGCCGTCGACGCCGCCACGGGCGGCGCCGTCGCGCCCGACGAAGAGGATGGCTTCGGGCATGGCGTCGACGGCCTGACGCCGCGCAGCGAGGTGCCCGTCGGCGGCTCCGCCTCGACGATCGTCACGCCGCCCGCGGGCGGCGGTGCAGCGGCCCCGGACCACGAGCCGGCGACGGCTCCGACCGTCTCGGGCCCGTCGACAGCGCTCGTCGCCGCGCCGTTGAAGTAGCGTCGAGCGGATAGACCGCTACCTGGCAACACTCGACCATGAGACGCTGCTCGTGCGCCGCGGCCGGCGCTCGGGCTGCTTCACGATCGTCGCCGTCCACTCGACCGCGCGCGGTCCCGCGCTCGGCGGCTGTCGCATGTGGCACTACGACGATTCGCGCGCGGCATTTCGCGACGCGCTGCGGCTGTCACAGGCGATGACGCTGAAGTCGGCGGTCGCCGATCTCCCGCTCGGCGGCGGCAAGGCGATCATCATGGCGCCCGATCCGACGGCCACACGGCGGCGCGGCTGGCGCGCGAACGCGTTGCGCGACCTCGGCGAGACCGTCGAGCAGCTCGGCGGCAGCTACATCACGGCCGAGGACGTCGGCACGTCGTCGCGCGACATGGAGGTGATCTCCTCGACGACGAGCCACGTGAGCGGCCTCTCGCGGCGCCTCGGCGGCTCGGGCGACCCGAGCCCGTGGACGGCGCTCGGCGTCGAGGTGGCGATCCGCGTCTGCTGCGAGCGCGTCTTCGGAACGCCGGCGCTGGAGCAGCGCACGATCGCTATCGCCGGGCTCGGCAACGTCGGCGGACGCGTCGCGACCGCCTGCGCGCAGGCCGGCGCGACGCTGCTCGTGACCGACATCGACCCGCGCAAGCGCGCGCTCGCCGATGGGCTCGGCGCGCACTGGCTGGAGCCCGGCGAGGCGATCGCGGCGCCGGTCGACGTCTTCGCGCCGTGCGCGCTCGGTGGGCTGCTCGACCACGACAGCGTGCTGCGGCTCGGCGCTCCGATCGTCGCCGGCGCGGCGAACAACCAGCTCGCCGGCGACGACGTCGCTTCGATGCTCGCCGAGCGCGGCGTCCTGTGGGCGCCGGATTTCGTCGTCAACGCCGGCGGGATCATCAACATCTCCGTCGAGCTCGATCGCGGCGGTTACGACGCGCGCCGCGCCGGCAAGCGCGTGCGCGGGATCGGCGCGACGCTGCGGCGGATCTTCGACGACGCGCAGGCCCGCTCCGTGACGCCGCTCGCGGCCGCGCTACAGCTCGCCCGCACGCGGCTGGCCGAAGCCGGCGCCGGCGGCTGATCAGACGACCGGCCGCAGCCCGCCCGCCGGCGGCCACGGCGGGCGCTCCACGCCCGCGGGCAGGCGCTTCTCCTCGTCGAGCTTGTCGAGGTGCGCGGCGAGCGTCGCCATCGCGGCCAGCCGCAGGCTCGGCGGCGCGTCGTCCCAGACGCGCGCCAGCAGCTCGTCGGCCGTGCGCAGCCCGTCGGCGAGCGCCGCGACGAGCCGCCGCTCGCGATCGGCGCGGTGGGCGAGGTAGCGGTCGAGCAGCGCCGCGGGGTCGGTGACCGGCGGACCGTGGCCGGTGCAGAGCAGCTCGAGGTCGATCGCGCGCAGGCGCGCCAGCGCGGCGAGGTAGCCACGCATCGCGCCCGGGTCGGGGGCGACGAAGACGCTGCTCTGCGCGAGCACCGCGTCGCCGGTGAAGCAGACCGCGCCGCTGACGAATGCGAGATGGTCGGTCGCGTGGCCGGGGGTCGCGACGACCTCCAGCGGGCCGAAGCGGTCGTTGTCGGCGAGGCGGACGTCGGCGCCCTCCCAGCGGGCAGCGCCGACCGGCGCGCCGCCGGCGCGGGCGCGCAGCGCGGCCGCCGCCCCGGCGTGGTCGCCGTGGTCGTGCGTCAGCGCGATCCCGCCGACGCCGCCGCGGGCTTCGGCCTCGGCGAGTACGCGCTCGACGTGCGCGTCGAGCGCCGGCCCCGGATCGACGATCCAGCACGGGTCGCGACCGACGATCCACGTGTTCGTGCCGGTCAGCGTGAACGGGCCCGGGTTGTCGGCGTGCACGAGCGCGACGTCGTGGCGCTCGAGCATCGCGTGGCGCTCAGCGCGCGGCGAGCCGGTGCACGGGCCCGCTCAGCGACAGCACGTAGACGCGGCCGCGGGCGTCCTCGCCGAACGACGACAGCTCGGCGACGTTTGCGACGCCCGCGATCGCGGAATCGCCGCTCGCCGAGCCCCCGGCGAGCTTCGCCGAGCGCAGCTGCCCCTTGCAAAAGTCGCCGTAGACGTAGCGGCCGGCGAGCGCCGGCAGGCCGCGGTCGCGGACGACGTAGCCGCCCGTGACCGAGCAGTTGCCGTCGCCGTGCGACAGCTCCAGCACGGGCGCGACGGCGTTCGGCGCCGGCTCGTCGAAGTTGCGGCGCGTGCCCTCGAACGGGCGCCAGCCGTAGTTCGCCCCGCGCGTCGCGCCCTTCCTCGCGAAGTCGATCTCCTCGACCGCGTTCTGGCCGACGTCGCCGATCGTCAGGTCGCCGGTCCGGCGGTCGAACGAGAAGCGCCACGGGTTGCGCAGGCCGTAGCTGTAGATCTCGCCGCGCGCGCCGGCCTGGCCGACGAACGGGTTGCTCGACGGCACGCGGTACGGCCTGTCGCCCGAGCGCCGCGGGTCGATGCGCAGGAGCTTGCCGAGCAGGTTGCCGCGGTCCTGCGCGTTGCCGCGCGCGCCGTGCTGGTCGTTCGCGCCGCCGCCGTCGCCGGTGCCGACGTACAGCAGCCGGTCGGGCCCGAAGGTGATCTGGCCGCCGTTGTGGTTGGACTCGACGCCGTCGTAGCGCAGCACGAGGCGCGCGCTGCCCGCCGACGCGCGCTCGCGGGTGTCCGCCGAGCGGCGGTACTCGACGACGCTCTGCGTGCCGCTGCGGTCGGTGTAGTTGACGTAGAAGCGGCGCGTCTTCGCGTAGTCCGGGGCGAACGCCATGCCCAGCAGCCCCTGCTCGCCGCCGGCGATGACCTTCGCGCGCAGATCGAGGAACGGACGCGACAGCCGCTTGCCGGCGCGCACGACGCGGATCGTCCCGCCCTGCTCGACGACGAACAGACGTCGCGTGTCGCCGGGCGGCGCGGTCAGGTAGACGGGCATGTCGAACATCCCGACGTCGACGAGCCGCACGCCGGCTGCCGACTGCGCCGCTGCCGCCGACGTCGTCGCCTGTGCCGCGGGCGTGGACAGCGGCTCCGCCGCGCTGTCGTCGGACCCGCACGCCACGAGCGCCGCGAGCGCGGCGAGCAGCGTCAGATGAGCGGCAGCGTCCCGGCGACCCATGCCGGTGGACCGTCCTCGGGGTGTTCCTGCTTCCAGATCGGCGCCTGCGACTTGACCGCGTCGAGCAGCGCGCGGGCGCCCGCGAAGGCCTCGGCGCGATGGCCCGCGGAGGCGGCGATGACGATGCTCGGCTCCATCAGCTCGACCGTCCCGGTGCGATGCGCGACGGCGATCGCGGCGAGGCCGTGCTCGGCGACGACGGTCTCCGCGAGCTGGCGGATCTTCTCCTCCGCCATCTCGACATAGGCCTCGTACTCGAGGCTCGGGACCTCGCGCGTCGTGCCGAGGAAGACGACCGTCGCGCCGGTCGACGGGTCGGCGACGAGCTTGCGCACGGCCTCCGGGTCGAGCGGCTGGCCGGTGACCTCGGCGAGCCGGACCGCGCCGGCGCCGCCGCTGACCGGCGGCACGAGCGCGAGCTCGTCGCCCTCGGCGAGCGGGTGGTCGTGCTTGACGTATTCGCGCGCGACGGCGGCGACGAACGGGGCGTTCTCGGGCAGTCCCGCGAGCGCGCCGCAGCGCAGCTGAGCGATCGCGTCGGCGACGGTCGCGCCGTCGCCGAGCTGCAGCGGCACCGTGCCGGCGCCCGCGTGCTCGCGCAGGCTGGCGAAGAGTCTCACGGTAACGTCCATTCCTTGATGCTAACGGCGGCGATTCTGACGGTCTCCGACACCCGCTCGGCCGGCACGCGCGAGGACACGACGACGGCGCTCATGACCGAGCTGCTCGAGGAGATCGGGATCGACGTCGTCGCGACGCGGCTCGTTCCCGACGAGCACGACGCGATCGCCGCCGCGATCGTCGAGCTCTGCGAGGGCGCGAACCTCGTGCTGACGTCGGGCGGCACCGGCCTCGCGCCGCGCGACGTGACGCCGGAGGCGACGCGCTCGGTGATCGACCGCGAGGCCCCCGGCATCGCCGAGGCGATGCGCGCCGAGACGGTCCAGTTCCAGCGCCTCGCATGGCTCTCGCGCGCCGTCGCCGGGACGCGCGGCCGGACGCTCGTGATCAACCTGCCCGGCAACCCGAAGGCGGTCCGCCAGTGCCTCGGCGTGCTGACGCCGATGCTGCCGCACGCGCTGAAGCTCAGCTCCGGCGGGGACGGCGGCGGCGGCGGGCACTAGCTGGTCGATGCCGCGGTGCTCGCGGTCGTTGGTCTCGGCGCTCGTGTGGGCGCGGGCGCTCGCGTACGGCATCGATGAAGGAGGGTCAGCCAGCGGTTGCACGACGGCTGCCTGCGGGGTGTGTCGAATAATCCTCGAATGGCAACAGGTATTCGACACACCCCCTGCGCCCAAGCGGATCCGCCGAGACCGACCACCGCGCCACCGCGACCGCCCCAGCGCGTGCCACAACCAAGCGCGGGGTACGCAGGGCGCCATGAGCACACAAGAGCACCCACCAATGGATCCGAGCAGCTCGGAAGCCGATGCCAAGCAGCTCGAGCTCGCCCGCAAACAGGGCTCCACATATCGCCAGGCGCTCGACCATATGGTCGCGCACGTCGCCAACGACGGCGGGACCCAGGAGGCCGGCGAGTACATCGTCGGCTACGCGGTCGAAGAGGCCGAAGGGATGTACATGTGGCGGGACGGCAAGCTCGCCTGGACCGAGCCCGAGGACGAGAACCTCCATGTCGAGATCGCCGTCCTCGATGCCTCCGACGAGCGCTTCGTGCCGTGCCTGAAGGTCACGGGGACGCTGATCGATCCCGACGGCAACGAGGTCGGGACGCACGAGCACGAGCTGCTCTGGCACCCGATGATCTACCACTACGGCCGCAACTGGACCGTCCCGAGCGACGGCGAGTACACGCTCAAGGTCCACATCGAGCCGCCGGCGTTCATGCGCCACGACGAGATCAACGGCTGCCGCTGGACGGAGCCGGTCGACGTCACGTTCGAGGGCGTCAAGGTCGAGCGCGGGCAGGACTGACTCCGCTGGCGCTGTCCGCGAGCGCGTACGTCGCGGCCCCGGTGATCGCGGCGGCGAGCAGCACGGAGGGCCACGCGCTGAGCGTGTCGGCGACGACGTGCGATCCGACGAAGGCGCCGAAGTAGACGAAGACGAGCGCTGTGGTGCGCGCCGCCCCGACGGCGCGCAGCCAGCGCAGCGCGCACCAGGCGCAGCCGGCGATCAGCACGATGCCGCCGAGCGGGCGCACGCCCGTCGCCTGGGCGACGGCGAAGCCGAGCAGGAGCGAGCCGGAGGCGACGGGCCAGGTCACGCCTGCGAACGGTAGTACGTCGCGGCGCGGCAGGCGCGGGCGTCGCCGCCCGGAAGAACGACTAGATTTGGCGGTCGTGACGTCCTCCGCGCCGGATCCGCGCACGCGCCAGGATCGCTGCCCCGGCGTGCTCGCCCTGCACGAGGCGGCCGACGGCTGGCTGGCGCGCGTGCGCGTCCCCGGCGGGCGCCTGTCGGCCGACGCGCTGCTCGCGCTCGCCGCCGCCTGCGAGCAGCTCGGCAACGGGCTGATCGACCTGACCGCGCGCGCCAACCTGCAGGTGCGCGGGCTCGGCAGCGACGCCAGCGCCGCGCTCGCGGTGCGGCTGCATGCGGCCGGCCTGCTGCCGTCGATCGCGCACGACCGCGTCCGCAACGTGCTCGCGAGCCCGCTCGCCGGGCGCGCGCCGGGCGCGCTCGACGAGATCGACGACGTCGTCGCGCTGCTCGATGCGCAGATCACCGCGAGCGACGCCCTCAGCGACCTGCCGGGACGATTCTGCTTCCTCGTCGACGACGGCACCGGCACCGGCCGCGAGGCTGGGCCCGACGTGACGCTGATGGCGCTCGGCGGCGGACGGTTCGGGATCGCGCTCGACGGCCGGGCGCTCGAGTTCGAGGGCGACGGCGAGCACGCGGTCGGCGTCGCCGTGCGCGCCGCGGAGGCCTTCGTCGCCGCCCGCGGCGACGCCTGGCGGCTGTCGGAGACGCCCGGCGGCGCGCGCACGATCGCCGCCGCGCTCGGCCTCGCGCTGGCGCCGACGACGCGCGCGGTGCGCACGCGCGCGGTCTGCCCCGGGGCGCTGGAGCAGCGCGACGGGCGCGTCGCGCTGACCGCGCTGGCGCCGCTCGGCCAGCTCTGGCCGGGCCTGCTGCGCGAGCTCGCCCGGCTCGCCGCCGACGTGCGGCTGTCGACGCAGCGGACGGTGACGCTCGTCGATCTCGACGCCGGCGCCGTCGACGCGATGAGCGCGGCGCTGTCGGAGGCGGGGCTCGTGCTCGAGCCCGCCTCGGGCTGGGTCGGGCTGACCGCCTGCGCCGGCACCGGCGCCTGCCCGCGCGCGCTCGGTGACGTGCGCGCCGCCGCCTCCGCGCGCGCGCTGCAGCGTTCCGCGCGCGCTCCGGCCGAGCACTGGGCGGCCTGCGAGCGACGCTGCGGCGAGCTGCCGGGCACGCCGGTCGCCGTCGCGATGCGCTCCGCCGACGACATCGAGGTGCGCTTCGACGGCGGGGTCTGGCAGTTGCCGACGCTCGCCGGCGCGGCCCGGCGGCTGGCGCTGGAGGCGGCGCGGTGATCACCTACGAGCGCGACGGCGCGGCGATCTACCGCCAGTCGTTTGCGACGATCCGCGCGGAGGCCGACGTCGCCGCCCTCGATCCGATCCTCGAGCGCGTCGCGGTGCGGATGATCCACGCCTGCGGCATGGTCGACCTCGTCGCCGACATCGCCGCCTCCGAGCGCTTCGGGACGGCGGCCCAGGACGCGCTGCGCGCCGGCGCGCCGATCCTCTGTGACACGTCGATGGTCGCGGCCGGGGTCACGCGCGCGCGCCTGCCGGCCGACAACGAGGTCGTCTGCACGCTCGCCGAGCCGGGCATCGCCGAGCTCGCGCGCACGCTCGGCACGACGCGCAGCGCGGCCGCGCTCGAGCTGTGGCGCGAGCGGATCGACGGCGCGCTCGTCGTCGTCGGCAACGCGCCGACGGCGCTCTTTCGCCTGCTCGAGCTCGTCGAGCAGGATGCGGTCGGGCGGCCGGCGGCGGTGGTCGGCGTGCCGGTCGGCTTCGTCGGCGCGGCCGAGTCCAAGCGCGCGCTCGCCGAGCACCCGGCAGCGCTCGAGCATCTCGTCGTGCACGGCCGGCGCGGCGGCAGCGCGATCGCCGCGGCCGCCGTCAACGCCCTCGCGCAGGAGTCCGAATGACTGCCGCTGCCCCCGGCCGCCTGTTCGGCGTCGGCGTCGGGCCCGGCGACCCCGAGCTCGTGACGGTCAAGGCGCAGCGCGTCATCGGCGCCTGCGACGTCGTCGTGTACCCGGAGAAGCGTCCCGGCAGCTCGGTCGCGCGCCGCGCGGCGGCGCCCTGGATCACCGGCGGCGCCGACGAGCTGGCGCTCGTCTACCCCGTGACGACCGGCGAGACCGACCACCCGGAGGGCTACGAGGGTGCCCTGCGCGACTTCTACGACGACGGCGCGGAGCAGATCGCGGCGCTGCTCGAGGCCGGCCGCGACGTCGCGGTGCTGTGCGAGGGCGACCCGTTCTTCTACGGCTCGTACATGTACCTGCACGAGCGCCTCGCCGACCGCTACGCGACCGAGGTCGTGCCCGGCGTGACGGCGTTCAGCGCCGCCGCGGCGGCCGCCGGGACGCCGCTCGCCAAGCGCGACGACGTGCTCGTCGTCGCGCCCGGGACGCTGCCGGCGGACGTGCTCGCCGCGCACCTGCGTGGCGCCGACGCCGCTGTCGTGATGAAGCTCGGCCGCCGCTTCGACGGCGTGCGCTCGGCGCTCGGGCTCGCCGGCGCCGGCGAGCGCGGCGTCTACGTCGAACGCGCGTCCTGCGAGCACGAGCGCGTCGCGGCGCTCGACGACGTCGAGGGCGAGGTTCCGTACATGTCGCTCGTGCTCGTCCCGACGCAGCGCGCCGCGCCGCACGTCGCGGCCTCCGGTCGCGGCTCGCTCGCCGTCGTCGGGCTCGGCCCGGCGGGGCCGGCGTGGCTCACGCCGGAGGCCAGCGCCGCGCTCGCGGCGGCCGACGAGCTCGTCGGCTACGGCCCCTACCTCGAGCGCGTCCCGCGGCGCGCCGGGCAGCGCCGCCACGCCAGCGACAACCGCGTCGAGCTCGACCGCGCGCGGCACGCGCTGACGCTTGCGGCGGGCGGTTCCTCGGTCGCCGTCGTGTCGTCGGGCGACCCGGGGATCTTCGCGATGGCGACCGCCGTGCTCGAGGCCGTCGAGTCGGGCAACGGCGAGTTCGCGAACGTCGACCTGCGCGTCGTGCCGGGCCTGTCGGCGATGCACGCCGCCGCCGCGCGCGTCGGCGCGCCGCTGGGCCACGACTTCGCGGTCATCTCGCTGTCCGACCAGCGCAAGCCGTGGTCGGTGATCGAGCGCCGGCTCGAGGCCGCCGGCGCCGCCGATCTCGCGCTGGCGCTCTACAACCCGGCGTCGCGCACGCGCCGCGAGCAGCTCGAGCGCGCGCGCGAGGTGCTGCTGCGCCACCGCTCGGCGGCGTGCCCGCTCGTCGTCGCGCGCGACGTCGGCGGCCCCGCCGAATCGGTCGAGATCTCGACGCTCGGAGGCTTCGACGCCGAGCAGGTCGACATGCGCACGCTGCTCGTCGTCGGATCGTCGACCACGCGGGTCATCCGCGGGCCCGACGGACGCGAGCTCGTGTACACGCCACGCAGCTACCCGTGAGCCTGGTCGGCGAGCCAGGCGAGCGCCTGCTCGACGGTCGCCACGGTCGGGGCGTCGGGCCGCGGCGGCCGCGCGACGACGATCACCGGCAGGCCGCGCTCGCGCGCCGCGTCGAGCTTGGCCTGCGTCATCGCGCCGCCGGAGTCCTTCGTGATCAGGACGTCGAGCGCGTGCCGCTCGATCAGCTCGAGCTCGCCGGCGAGCTCGAACGGGCCGCGGTCGAGCAGCAGCTCGTGCTCGACCGGCAGCGCCTCGGGGTCGGGCGCCTCGACGCAGCGCACGAGGAAGAACGCCCCGGCGACGCCCGCGAACGCGCGCAATCCCTGGCGGCCGGTCGTCAGGAAGACGCGCCGCCCTGCGGCGGGCAGCAGCGCGGCGGCGCCGGCGAGCGTCGCGACCTCGCGCCAGTCGATCGCCGGATCGCGCGCGAACGGCGGGCGGTCGAGCCGCAGCAACGGCGTCGCGGTCCGCGCGCAGGCCTCGGACGCCGACCACGACATCCGCTCGGCGAACGGGTGCGTCGCGTCGACGACGGCATCGACCGCCTGCTCGCGGATGTAGTCCGCGAGCCCCGCCGGCCCGCCGAAGCCGCCGACGCGCACCTCGCCCTGCGGCAGCCGCGGGTCGGCGATGCGGCCGGCGAGCGTCGAGACGACCCGCACGCCGGCGCCGCCCGCGCCGCCGTCGAGCGCGGCCGCCAGCGCGCGCGCCTCGCCGGTCCCGCCGAGCACGAGCACCGTGCGCATCGGCTCAGGAGCTCCTCGTGAGGCGGCTGCTGCTGATCGGCATCGGCGCCGGCGATCCGCAGTACGTCACGCAGCAGGCGATCCGGGCGCTGAACGAGGTGGACGTGTTCTTCGTCATGGAGAAGGGCGAGGACAAGGACGATCTCGTCGCCCTGCGGCGCGAGGTCTGCGAGCGCTTCATCGCAGAGCAGTCCTACCGGATCGTCGCGGTCCGCGATCCCGAGCGCGACCGCGACGCCGCGGCCTACGCCGCCGCCGTCGACGACTGGCGCCGCGAGCGGGCGGCGATCTGGGAGCGGCTGATCGGGGCCGAGCTCGGCGACGACGGGGTCGGCGCGATCCTCGTCTGGGGCGACCCGTCGCTGTACGACTCGACGCTGACGATCATCGACGCGATCCGCGCGGCGGGGCGGATCGAGTTCGCGGTCGAGGTCATCCCCGGGATCAGCGCGATCGCCGCGCTCTGCGCGCGCCACCGGATCGCGCTCAACCGCGTCGGCGGGGCGGTCCAGATCACGACCGGACGCCGCCTGGCGGCCGCCGGGCTGCCCGGCGACGCGCGCGACGTCGTCGTCATGCTCGACGCGCGCTGCGCCTTCAAGCAGGTCGCCGGCAGCGGCGACATCGACATCTACTGGGGCGCGTACCTCGGCACGCCCGACGAGATCCTCATCGCGGGCGCGCTCGACGAGGTCGGCGACGAGATCGAGCGCGTGCGCGCCGCGGCGCGCGCGCGCAAGGGCTGGATCATGGACACGTACCTGCTGCGCCGGCGCTGACGTCAGTCCGGCGCCAGCGGGCCGCCGCGCAGCGGCTTGTCGTGCGGGACGCGCGCCTCGTTGTCGCGCACGCGCGGCTCGTAGTACGAGAAGAACACCTTCCCGACGAGGTCGCGGCGGCTGTGCACGCCGGTCTTCTCGAAGATGCTCTTGAGGTGCTGCTGGACGGTGTGCGCCGACAGGACGAGCCGCTCGGCGATCGCCGTCGTCGACTCGCCCTGCAGCACGAGGCGGGTGACGTCCTGCTCGCGCTCGGTGAGGCCGTAGGCCGACATCAGCAGCGGCACGATGCGCGCCGGATGCGCGGGCTCGACGATCACTGCGACCCGGCGGCTGCCTTCGCTGACGAGCGACGCGCCGTGCAGGACCACCCATGCGCCGGAGCCCGTCAGGACGCGGGCCAGCGCGACCTCGCCGGGCATGTCGCGGCTCTCCACCGAGCGCAGCGCGCGGCCGGCGACGGCGAGCACCGCGGTCGGCAGTCGCCCCGCGTCCCAGTCGCCGCCGGGTAGGTCGGATAACCAGTCCATGACCCCGGGCGTCGCCGACTCGACCTCCCATCCCTCGGTCAGCACGAGCAGCCCCGGCGATCCGGGACCCTCCGGGTCGCTCGCCTCGCCGAGCAGCAGGGCCCGGCGCGCGCCCTCGCCGAGCGCCGGGGCGACGCCGCTCAGGAAGTCGATCTCGTCGCGGTCGAAGATCGGCTCGCCCGGCTCGCGATAGACGCCGAGCCCACCCCAGGCGTCCCCAGACGGCGTACGCAACCCGACGATCAGCTCCTGGTCGCCGCCCATCGCCATGTTCGCCTGCCAGCGCGGGCTCGAGCTCGGGTCGCCGCCGGTCGCCTCGTGAATCGTCGAGCAGCCGCTCGGCGAGCGGACGACGTCGGCGAGCGCGTTGACGTCGTCCTCGTAGTACTCGTGGGCGAGCATCTCCGGCGGGATCACCGGCATCTGCTCGTTGTAGTGGCTTGTGATCAGCAGCGATGCCGGGTCGAGCGTGAACCAGCACAGCCCCGCGTAGTGCGGCACGAGCGGCTCGATGAGCTCGCCCGCCTCGCGCCACAGGGTCACGACATCGAGCCCGTGGCCCGCCAGCTCCGTGATCCGGTCGTGTGCGCGCTCTCTGGCGTACGAACGCATGGCCGGACTGTACGTCCGTACCGTGGCAAAGGGAAATGCCAGGTTTGTGGCATGGCCGGCGCCCGCGCGGCCACCTAGCTTGCGCCCCATGACCACAGGCGCTCGCACCCCCGAGGAGCTGGACACGATGCTCGAGGACGCGTTCGTGCTGCGCGATGGCGCGATCTGCGACGCCCTCTTCGGAGCCGGCGCGGTGCTGGCCGAGGGCGGCAGCGGCCGTGAGGCGCGCGGGCCAGCGGCGATCGGCCGCGCGCTCGCCGAGCTGTGGGCGCACGACCGCACGTACGTCGCGCGCACCCGGCGCGTGCTGCAGACGCGCGACACGGCGCTCGTCGTCTCCGATGACGCCATCCACGTGCTGCAGCGCGACGCGGACGGCGCGTGGCGCGTGACGATCTCCCTGCTGGATCTCGACAAACCGAATCAGAACGGAGCGGACATGACGCAGGACACGCAGCACCTCGAGCCGATGCTGACGCGCGCGAACGAGGGCGAGGCGAGGTGGTGGTTCGACTGCCTGGCCGAGATCAAGGTCAGCGCCGCGCAGACCGGCGGCCTGCTGAGCATCATCGAGATCACCGAGCCGCCGAACGCGGTCGCACCGTTGCACGTCCACCATCGCGACCACGAAGGCTTCTGGGTGCTCGAGGGCGACGTCACCTTCGAGGTCGGCGACGCGACGATCGAAGCCCACGCCGGCGATTTCGCGTTCGGCCCGCTCGGCATCCCACACCGCTACATCGTCGGCGAGCACGGCTGCCGGATGCTGTTCATCATGACCCCCGGCGGCCTCGAGACGCTGATCCGCGAGATGAGCGTGCCGGCCGAGCGCCGCACGCTCCCGCCCGCGTCGGACGAGCAGCCCGACTGGGAGCGCGTCGCCGCGATCGCGCAGGCGAACGGGTGCGAGTTGCTCGGGTAGCGATCAGGACGGGGCCTGGCCTGGACAGCGGCCGGCTGAGGGCCGGCGTCAGCGCGCGAGGATCCGGAACGTCGCCGACAGCGCCGCCGCCGCCGCCGTGCCACCCGGCACGGCGCTCGGCGTCGCGCGGACGCGATAGCTGCCGACCGGCAGCGCGCGTCGATTCAGCCGTCCGCTGAAGCGTAGGATCCGCGATCCGGCGCTCTTGTACGTGCGCACGATCGTCGTCACCTTCACGTAGCGGGTGCAGCGCGCGCTGCGCTCGAGCTTGGCGCTCGGCTTCATGCAGGTCGCGTTCGCGCGGCGGCCCGGCGCTGCCCGTTCGATCACGAACTTGACGCCGCCCGGACCCGACAACCAGTACTCGATTCGCGTGCCCCTGACGGATCCGCGGGTGAACATCTTCGGCGTCAGCTTGAAGCCGCCGAGCCGCAGCCCTGCCGTCTGGGCGCTGCTGCCGGCGCCGGCGGCCGCGGTCGCCGAGAGCCCGGCGGAGCCCGCTGCGCCGCCGCCCGCTGCCCCGCCGAGCGACAGCAGCGGCGGCGGGGCGACATAGACCGCCACCGTCGGCGCGCTGCAGGCGGAGGCGCCGGGCGCGTTGTCGGCGTCGCCGCCGTAGGACGACGTCCAGTGGTAGTTGCCGGGCAACGACACGACGACCCCGGCCGACGTGTACGTGCCGTTGCCGGCGACCGGCACGCTGCTCGACGCCATCGGCGTCCCGGAGCAGCCCGGGTCGGACGGGCTGAAGAGGTCGAACGTGATGCTTCCCTCGGGGCCCGCCACGCCGGTCAGCGTCGCGCTCGCGGAGATCGTGCCGCCCGACACGACCGCCGGCGACGCCTGCAGCGTCAGCTGCGGGGTTTCGCGCACGACGGTGACCGTCGCGTAGCCGACGTCGGCGCCGCCCTTGGCGCTGGAGTTCGCGAACGCGACGAGCTCGGTCTGCGTCCCGTCATCGGCGCTCGAGTCCTTCGTCGGCATGAAGTTGACCGCGTAGCTGAAGCCCACGACGCACCTCGACGCGGCCAGCGTGTCGAGCACGACCGGGGCGGAGGGGGTGAAGCTCAGCTTGCCGCTCGCCGGGTCGCTGATCGCGACGGCGAACGTCGTGCCGGCGCAGGCCTCGGAGCCGACGGCGCTGTCGCCGACGGTGATCGCGCCGGCGTCGGCGCCCGGCGCGTCGACGCACGACTTGTCCGCCGCCTCCGCGCCGCACGACGGGACGAGCGTGAGGTCGGTCAGCGTCAGGCTGCCGTCGCTCGAGTGGTTCGTGACGCTGATCTGTCCCTGGCCGGCGTCGCCGACGGCGACCGTGGCTGCGCCGGAGAGGTCGGGCGACACGCTGAGGTCGGTCGCGGCAGCGGCCGTTGCCGGCGTCACGACGCCGGCGAGACAGGCGGCGAGCGCGAGCGCGCGCCGAAGCGACGCTGTGACCCTCGCGGCGCCGGTTGCCATGCGTTACGAATTCGCCGGGCGCGGCGGTCTTCCTGCGGTCAGGCGAGCTTGTCGGCCTGGTAGCGGGCCAGGCCCGCGTCGACGAGCGCGCCGAGCTCCTCGAGCAGCTCGGGCGAGATGTTCGCCGCGGTGAAGTTGAAGCAGCTGCGGCCCTGCATCCGCTCGCGCAGCGCGTCGCTGACGTCCGCGAGCAGGTCGGGATGGCTGTAGACCGGCATCAGGTGAAAGCTCACGTACTGCTTGCGGGTCTGCACGGCGCCGAACCACATCCGCGTGCCGCTCGGGCCGGCCTGCGTCGTCTCCATCTGGAGGTCGCCGGGCTCGTCGCGGAGCACCACGAGCGACGCCTCATGACGTGCCAGCAGGGGCCGCAACGCGGCGAAGACGTCGTCGAGGTCAGGCACGAGGATCCGATCCTATGTGCTGCCCGCCGACTCGCCCGCGCGCTCGCGCGCCGCCGAGTACAGGTGGCTGTCGCAGAAGCCCGGCTCGTCGAGCGCGGGGCCGACGATGATCACCGCCGTCCGCCGCACGCCGGCCGCGCGCACCTGCTCTGCGATCGTCGCCAGCGTGCCGCGCAGGACGAGCTCGTCGGGCTGCGATGCGCGGGCGACGACCGCGACCGCGCCGTCGACGCCGTAGTGCTCGGCGAGCAGCGGCGCGAGCTCGTCGATCGCCTGCACGGCGAGGTGCAGGACGAGCGTCGCGCCGTGGGCGGCGAGCGCGCCTAGCTCCTCGCCGGCGGGCATCGGCGTCGCGCGGCGCGCGTGGCGCGTGAGGATCACCGTCTGGGCGACGCCGGGCAGCGTCAGCTCGCGGCCGAGCGAGGCCGCGGCGGCGGCGAAGGCGGGCACGCCGGGCGTGATGTCGTAAGCGATCGCAAGCGCGTCGAGGCGGCGCATCTGCTCGGCGGCCGCGCTCCAGATCGAGATGTCGCCCGAGTGCAGGCGCGCGACGTCCTCGCCGCGCTGCCCGGCGGCCGCGTACTCGGCGACGATCGCGTCGAGGTCGAGGTCCTGGGTGTCGATCAGCCGCGCGCCGTCCGGCGCATGCGCGAGCACCTCGTCGGGGACGAGCGCGCCGGCGTAGAGCACGACGGGCGAAGCCGCGATCAGCCGCTGCGCGCGCAGCGTGATGAGGTCGGCCGCGCCCGGTCCGGCGCCGATGAAGTGGACCGTCACGGCAGGCGCAGCTCCCATTGCGTGATCGCCATCGCCGGGCGCCATCCGGTCAGGCCGCCGAGCGGCTCGGCGTGGGCGATCGCCAGGCGGGTGAGCCGCCCGCCGTGCTCGGCCTGGGCGCGCGCGAGGATCGTCTCGCCCTCGACCGTGACGGCGTTAGCGACGAGGCGGCCGCCGGGCGCGAGCAGCGCGAGGCAGCGCGCGAGCAGATCGGCGCCCGTCAACCCGCCGCCGACGAAGATCGCGTCGGGGCGCTCGTCGCCGAGCTCGTCGAACGCGTCCGGGGCCGAGCCGTGAACGACCCGCAGCGACGGCACGCCGAGCGTCAGCGCGTTGCGGCTGATCCGCTGCGCGCGCGCCTCGTCGCGTTCGATCGCGATCGCGCGGGCGCCGGGCGCCGCGCGCAGCCACTCGATCGCGACCGAGCCGCTGCCGGCGCCGACGTCGCACAACAGCTGCCCGGGGACGGGCGCGAGCGCCGCCAGCGTGACGGCGCGGACGTCGCGCTTGGTGATCTGGCCGTCGTGCTCGTAGGCGTCGTCGGGCAGGCCGGGCGCGCGCGCGAGCAGCGGGCCTTCGCCGCGCACCTCGAGCGCGACGAGGTGCAGCGCGGCGGCGTCGCGCTCGCCCCAGGCGTCGGCCGTCGACTCCTCGATGCGCTCGGCGACCCCGCCGAGCTCCTCGAGCACGACGAGCCGGCTCGCGCCGAAGCCGCGCTCGCGCGCGACGCGCGCGATCTCGGCCGCGCTGCGCGGGCCGAAGCCGAGCACGACGACGCGCCGTCCGGCCTGCAGCGCCGGCGCGACGACCTCGGCGATGCGACTCGTCGCCGAGACGAGCTCGACGTCGCCCTGCGGCCAGCGCAGGCGCGCGCAGGCGAGCGCGAACGACGAGATGCTCGGCAGGATCCGCACGCCGTCGCCGCCGAGGCGGCGCAGGATCGTCGCGCCGACGCCGTGCAGCAGCGGGTCGCCGCTGGCGAGCACGACGACCGAGCGTCCGTCGGCGAGCGCGGGCAGCTCGTCGACGAGCGTCGTCAGCGGCTTCGGCCAGGCGCGCCGCTCGCCGGGCACCTCGGCGGGGACGAGCTCGAGCTGGCGCTCGCCGCCGACGAGCAGGTCCGCCGCGAGCACGAGCTCACGCGCCTCGTCCGACAGGCTCGCCCAGCCGTCGGCGCCGATGCCGACGACGCTGATCACCGCCCGACCGCCTCCGCGAGCACGTCCGCGAGCCGCTCGTTGGCCTGTGGCCCGCGCGCGGTGATGCGCAGGTCGTCGCTGGTCAGGCCGGGGAACGACCCCGCCGGTCGCACCGCGATCCCGGCCTCGCGCAGCCGCGCCACGACCGCCGCGCCGTCGGGCACGCGGACGAGCACGTAGTTCGCGGCCGCCGGCCAGGTCCGCAGCCCCGGGATCTGCGCGAGCCGCGCTTCGAGGTCGGTGCGCTCCTCCTGCGCGCGGACGGCCCCGGCGGCGAGCGCCTCCGGACGCTCGGCCATCGCGCGCAGCGCCGCCAGCGCGAGCGCGTTGCAGGACCACGGCGGGCGCACGTCGCGCAGGCGGCCGGCGAGCGCCGGCGGCGCGACCGCGTAGCCCGCGCGCAGGCCGGGGATCGCGAGCGACTTCGTCAGCGAGCGCACGACGATGAGGTCGGGCAGCCGATCGCGCACGAGCGATGCCGGCTCGCCGGGCACCATGTCCATGAACGCCTCGTCGACGACGATCGTGCGGCCCGGGCGGCGCAGCGCGAGCAGCGTCGCGGCCGGCAGCAGCGTGCCGCTCGGCGAGGCGGGGTTGCCGACGATCACGAGGTCGGCCGCGTCGGGCACCGCGTCCGGGCGCAACGCGAAGCCGTCGTCGGGATCGCACAGCACGCGCGCGATCGGGACGCCGTGGGCGCGCAGCGCGGCCTCGGTCTCCGTGAAGCCCGGATGCACGCAGGCGGCGAGGCGCGGCCGCAGCGCGGCGGGCAGAAGCCAGAGCGCCTGCGCGGCGCCGTTGCACGGCACGATCTCCTCGGGCGCGCGGCCGTGCAGCGCGGCCAGCGCCGCGACCGTCGCCGCCTCGCGCGGGTAGGCGTCGACGTCCTCCTCGAGCGCGCGGCGCAGGGCCTCGCGCAGCCACGCCGGCGGACCACCGGCGAGCACGTTGACCGCATGGTCGACGTCGCCGGGCGCGACGAGCGTGTCGCCGTGGAAGCGCAAGTCCTCAGTCGCCGCGCTTGTCGGCGCCGGCAGCTCGAGCGGCCGACCGGCGACGACGAGCACGACGCGCGTCGCGGCCTCCGACAGCGCCTGCGTCGCCTCGCCGAGCGCGTCGAGCCAGCGGCGGGAGAGCGGATCGGGCGGCAAGAGGCCGGCGCCGGCCTGCTCGGCGACGACGATCACCGGCTCGGCGCGGGCCGCCGCGGCGCGCGCGAACGCGTCGATCCGAGCTCGAAGCGGATCGCATGCCGTCTCACGCGGCTGATCGTCCGTCTCGACGGCGGCGCGCTGCATCGCCCCTGCGATCCAGGCGCCGAGCCCGTCGACGAGGACGCAGCGGCCGCGCTCGAGCGCGGCCGCGAGATCGTCGCCGGCGACGACCGTCTCCCACTCCGGCGGGCGCCGCAGGACGTGCGCGGCGATCCGCGTCGCCATCGAGCCGTCGCGTGGATCGGCGGTCGCGACGTAGCGCACCGGCAGCCCGCTGCGGCTCGCCAGCTGCTCCGCGTACGCGCTCTTGCCCGAGCGCGTAGCGCCGAGGACGAGCGTCAGGCCCACGTCGGTTCCCGCGCCGCCGCCGCGACGAGCCGCGCAGCGGCGTGCGGGAAGGCGGCCCAGTGGACGTGCAGGTACGAGGCGTGGACGGCGCCGGCGACGAAGCCCTCGGACCGCGCCGTGCCGCGCGCGGAGAGCTCCCACGCCGGCGCGCCCGCGCCCTCGACGGCGGAGTAGTGAAACTCATGCCCGCGGATCGCCTCGCCGGCCCGCCACAGCGGAGACTCGCTCAGCGCGAGCGCCTCGCGGTAGCCGATCGACAGCCGCCCGGCCATCCGCCCGCGCGCCGGCAGCACGCCGCACATCGGCAGCTCGTCGATCTCCTCGCAGAGGTACAGCAGCCCGCCGCATTCGGCGAGCAGCGGGCGCCCGCTGCGCGCGAACGCCGCGACCTGCTCGCGCATCGGCGCGTTCGCCGACAGCTCGGCGCCGAAGATCTCGGGAAAGCCACCGGCGAGGATCAGCGCGCCCGCGCCCTCCGGCAGCGCGGCGTCGGTCGTCGGGTCGAACGGCGCGAGCGTCGCGCCGGCCGCCCGCAGCAGCTCGAGGTTCTCCTCGTAGTGGAAGGAGAACGCCGACCCGCGCGCGATCGCGATCGTGGCGCTGTGCCCGTCGGCTGGCCGACCGATGTCCTCGCCCAGGGTGCTAGCGGCTGATAGCCGTGGGCTAGCACTCGATAGCACCGCTGGCGAAGACGGCGTCGCGAGCGCCACGGACGGCGACCACGGCTCGCCCTCCAGCGCCGGCGCCGCGCGCGCCAGCGCGAGCACGGCGTCGAGGTCGACGTGCGCGAGCACGGCCTCGCCGAGCGCATCGATCGCCCCGCGCGTGACGTGCTCGTGCTCGGCCGCCGGTACGAGCCCGAGGTGGCGCTCGGGTGCGGCGACGCGTTCGTCGCGCCGCAGCGCGCCGACGACTGGCACGCCGAGCGGCTCGATCGCCTCGCGCAGCAGCTCGACGTGGTGGTCGGAGCCGACCTTGTTGACGATCACGCCGGCGATCTCGACGTCGGGATCGAACGTCATGTAGCCGTGCACGATCGCGGCCGCCGAGCGCGCCATCGCGGCGGCGTCGATGACGAGCAGGACCGGCGCGTCGAGCAGCTTCGCGACGTGCGCGGTCGAGGCCAGCTCGCCGCGCCCCGAGGCGCCGTCGAAGAGCCCCATGACGCCCTCGATCACGGCGATGTCGGCGCCCGCCGCGCCGTGCAGCGCGAGCGGCGCGATCAGCGCGGGGCCGGACAGGAAGGCGTCGAGGTTGCGCCCCGGCCGGCCGCTCGCGAGCGCGTGGTAGCTGGGGTCGATGTAGTCCGGCCCGACCTTGAAGCCCTGCACGAGCTGGCCGCGCGAGCGCAGCGCCGTGATCAGCCCGCACGCGACCGAGGTCTTGCCCGCGCCCGAGCTCGTGCCCGCGACGACGATCCGCGGGATCTCGGTCACCACTCGATCCCCTGCTGGGCGCGGATGCCCTCGTCCATCGGGTGCTTGACCTTCGTCACCTCGGACACGAGATCGGCGGCCGCGATCAGCTCCGGCGGCGCGTCGCGGCCGGTCACGACGACGTGCTGGAAGCCGGGCCGCTCGCGCAGCGTCGTGACGAACTCGTCGACGTCGATCCAGCCCCACTTCAGCGGGTACGTGATCTCGTCGAGGATCAGGAACTCGTAGCGCTGCTCGGCGATCGCCCGCTTGACGCCCTCCCAGCCGGCGCGCGCGAGGTCGGCCGACTCGTCGAGATCCTTCGACAGCCAGGACCAGCCGTCGCCCATCTTCTCCCAATCGATCCCGCCGAGCGCGGCCGCCGCCTTCGCCTCGCCGACCTTCCACTTGCCGGACTTCACGAACTGAAAGACGCCGCACTGATAGCCGCGCGCCCAGGAGCGCATCAGCATCCCGAACGCCGACGTCGACTTGCCCTTGCCGTGGCCGGTGATGACGATCAGCAGCGGCCGGTCGCGGCGCTTGCGGCGCTTGGGCTCGGCGCTGCCGATGTCGCCCGGGCGATGCGGGACGTCGATCTCGTCGCCGCCGTGCTTGGCGAGCGGGCTCTCGCCGTCGGCGGTCATGCGGCCCTCCTGCGCCGCGGCAGCGGCAGCGCGATCACGCTCGCGCCCGCGGCGGCCGCCAGCGCGTGGGCGAGGCCGAGGCGGACGGCGCCCTGCTCGGTGTCGATGACAAATACCGCGTCGGCGCTGCGACCGAGGCGCGCCGCGGCGGCGCCGGCCTCGGGCGCGCGCCCGTCGGTCAGCACGACGGCGATCGCGCGCCGGCCCGGGTGGCGCGAGCGCTCGCGGCGGATCAGGTCGCTGGCGGCGTCGAGGCCGGCCGCCAGCGGGGTGCGCCCGCCCGTGCGCAGCGCGAGGAGGGCGGCGGCGGCGTGCTCGAGCGGCGCGCCGGCGCTGTGGACGACGTGCGCCCGCGCGTCGCGGAAGGCGACGATCGCGACGCAATCGCGACGCGCGTAGGCGTCGCGCAGCAGGCCGAGCAGCGCGCCCTTGACGCGGGCCATACGGCGCCGCGCGGCCATCGAGCCGCTGGCGTCGACGACGAGGCACAGCAGCGCGCCCTCGCGGCCGGCGCGCATGTTCACGCGGCGCGCGGCGGCGTCGCCGCTCGCCAGGCGCTCGCGCAGCGTCGCGACGAGCGCGAGGTCGTCGTCGTCGGCGTTCGCGCGGCGGCTGTCGATCGGCTCCGCGTCGCGGTCGCGGATGCGCAGTCGGGGCAGGTCGAGCGCGAGCGCGAGCGCGTGCTCGGGCGCGTCGAGCCGGTCGCGCGCGGCCGGCGCCGCGAGGTCCGGCGCCTCGGGCGCACGCTCCGCCGGCGTCGGCGCGGGCCCGCCGTGATCGCGATCGGCCCCGTCGGAGGCCGGCGGCGGCGCCCCACCGCCGCGCGGCGGCGGCTCGTCGTCGGGCCCCGGCGCCGCGCCCTCGAGCGCGCGATCGATGTCGCCCGGATCCTCGCTCCCGCCGCCCAGCGGGTCGCGGCGGCGGCGGTGGACGAGCGCAAGGTGGGCGGCGCGGCGCACGTGCTCGGCCGTGACCTCGTCGCAGGCCTCGAGCGCCGCCAGAACCCGCGCCGTGCGCGCGGTCACGACGTCGCCGCGCATCCCGTCGACGCCGATCTCGGCGCAGGCGCGCACGATCCGCTCGAGCTCGCGCTCGGGCAGGCGCACCGAGGGCAGGCGCTCGCGCGCCGCGACGATCGCCGCCGCGACATCGGCGTCGGCGGCGGCGAAGCGGACGGCGAAGGCGACCGGGTCGGCCTCGTAGGCAAGCCGGCGGCGCACGATCTCGGCGCGCACGTCGGGCTTGACGGGCGCCGCCACCTCGACGCCGAGCCCGAAGCGATCGAGCAGCTGCGGGCGTAGCTCGCCCTCCTCGGCGTTCATCGTCCCGACGAGCAGAAAGCGCGCGTCGTGACGCACCGATACCGCGTCGCGCTCGACGTGGCAGACGCCCATCGCGGCGGCGTCGAGCAGGACGTCGACGAGGTGGTCGGGCAGCAGGTTGACCTCGTCGACGTAGAGCACGCCGCGGTGTGCGCGCGCGAGCAGCCCGGCCTCGAAGGCGCGCTCGCCGGCGAGCGCGCGGCCGAGGTCGAGCGCCCCCACGAGGCGGTCGATCGTCGCGCCGACGGGCAGCTCGACGAGCGGCGCCGGGCGCTCGTCGACGGCGGCGGCGCCGTCGACGACGCCGTCCGGGGCGAGGTCGCCGGGCGCGAAGCAGAACGGCTGGCCGACGGCGGCGCGCACGGGCGGCAGCAGCGGCGCCAGCGCGCGCACGGCGGTCGACTTCGCGGTGCCGCGCTCGCCGCGCACGAGCACGCCGCCGACCTCCGGCGAGACGGCGTTGACGAGCAGCGCCTCGCGCAGCGCCTGCTGGCCGACGATCGCGCTGAACGGATAGCCGGGGATCACGACGCTGCCCTCCCCGCCCCGTCGGATACCATCGCCGTCATGGCCTCCGTCGCCGATGCCGCCGCCGAGCTGCGCGCGGCGCGCAGCCGAGCGGGCCTCACGGAGCAGCGGCTCGCCAGGCTTGCGGGCACGACGGCGGCGACGCTGTCGGCGTACGAGAGCGGTCGCAAACACCCGACGGCCGCCACGCTCGCGCGCCTGCTCGCGGCCTGCGGCGCGCGGCTGGAGATCATGCCGGCACCGCCGCGGCCGACCTCGCACGCCGAGCTGCGACACGCCGGCGAGCAGCTCGCCGCGGTCATCGCGCTGGCCGAGCAGCTGCCGTTCGCGCCGCCCAGCGAGCTGCGCTTCCCCCGTCTCCCGAACCCGCGGACGCGCTGACCCTCGCCGAGCAGCTGCTGGCCGTACACGACGCGCTCGACGGCGCAGAGATCGAGCATGCCTTCGGCGGCGCGATCGCGCTGGCGTACTGGACGTACGAGCCGCGCGGCACGCGCGACCTCGACGTCAACGTCTTCGTCGACGCCGCGGAGGCCGCGCACGCGCTCGCGGCCCTGCCACCCGAGGTGCGCTGGAACGACGACGACGTCGCCGCGGCCGCGCGCGACGGGCAGGTGCGCGTGTGGTGGGACGAGACGCCGCTGGATCTGTTCTTCGACTACGCGCCGATCCACGTGGACGCCGCGGCCTACCGGCGCGTCGTTCCGTTCGCCGGGCACGACATCCCGGTGCTCGGACCCGTCGAGCTCGTCGTCTTCAAGGTGATGTTCGATCGCACCCGGCACTGGGCGGATGTCGAGGCCGTGATCGCCGCGCAGGCCGTGTGCCTCGACGCGGTGCGCCGGTCGCTCGCGCCGATGCTCGAGCCCGGCGACCGGCGCTGGGCGCGCCTCGCGGAGGCCGAGCGGCGCGCGGCGGCCGGCTGAGCGGTGCGCCGCGCCGGTCACGCCGACGCCTCCTCGAGCTCGCCCTCGAGCTCCAGGTAGCGCGCGCGCACGGCGTCCATCGTCGCCTCGGCCGGCGCCGCCCACAACCCGCGGTCGGCGGCCTCGAGCAGCCGCTCGGCGATCGAGCGCGCGGCCCACGGGTTTGAGCGGCCCATGAACGCGCCGACGTCCTCGTCGAGCAGGTACTTGCGCGCGACGTCCTCGTACATCCAGTCCTCCGCGACGCCGGTCGTCGCGTCGTAGCCGAACAGGTAGTCGACGGTCGCCGCCAGCTCGGCGGCGCCCTTGTAGCCGTGGCGGATCATCGACGCGATCCAGCGCGGGTTGGCGACGCGGGCGCGGAACACGCGCCGCGTCTCCTGCGCGAGCGAGCGCGACACGACGCGCCCGGGGTCGGACGAGTCGCCGAGCACGGCGGCCGGCTCGCGACCGGAGAGCGCGCGCACGGTCGCGACCATCCCGCCGTGGTACTCGAAGTAGTCGCCGGAGTCGAGGATGTCGTGCTCGCGGCTGTCGACGTTCTTGACCGCGACGTCGATCCGCCCGAAGCACGTGCGGTGCGCGTCGCTCGCCTGCGCGCCGTCGAGGCCGCGGCCGTAGGCGAAGCCGCCCCACGCCTGGTAGACCTCGGCGATGTCGCCGTCGTCGCGCCAGTCGCGCGCGTCGAGCAGCTGCGCGAGGCCGGCCCCGTAGGCGCCGGGCTTGGAGCCGAAGATGCGCGTCGTCGCCTGGCGCCAGGCGGGCTTGGCGTCGAGCTCGCCGGCGAGCGCCGCGGCGTCCTCGCGCGCGTGCGCGGCGACGAAGTTCTGCTCGGGCGGCTCGTCGAGCGCGGCGACGAGCGCGACGGCGTCGTCGAGCATCCGCACGAGATGCGGGAAGGCGTCGCGGAAGAAGCCCGAGATCCGCACCGTGACGTCGATCCGCGGGCGGCCGAGCTCGTCGAGCTCGATCACCTCGAGGCCGGTGACGCGGCGCGACTCGCGCGCCCAGACCGGCCGCACGCCGAGCAGCGCGAAGATCTCCGCCGCGTCGTCGCCCTGCGTGCGCATCGCCGACGTCCCCCAGGCGACGAGGCCGACCATCCGCGGCAGCTCGCCGTGGTCGGCGACGTGGCGGTCGAGCAGCGCCTGCGCGAGCCGCTGGCCGGTCTCCCACGACAGCTGCGAGGGCAGCGCGCGGGGGTCGACGGAGTAGAAGTTGCGCCCCGTCGGCAGGACGTCGATGCGCCCCCGCGTCGGCGCCCCGCTCGGTCCCGCCGGAACGTGGCGGCCGTCGAGCGCGGCGACGATGTTCGTCAGCTCGTCGGGCGTCCGCAGTAGGCGCGGGACGACCGTCTCGCAGGCGAAGCGCAGCGCGCCGGTGACGCCGGCATCGGGTCGGCCGAGCACCTCCGCGCAGGCGTCGCTGGCCGCGTCCGCCGACCAGTCGCGCGCCGCGAGCGCGTCGAGCAGCGCGGCCTGCACGGCCTCGAGACGGTCGGCTCCCGCCGTCGTCGCGAGCGCCGCCTCGTCGAGCGCCAGCGCATCGGCGAGCGCGTTGCGCAGGCCGCGCACGTCGTCGCTGGGGTCGAGCCGCAGCATCGCGCCGACGAGCCCGCGCAGCTGGGGACCGGCGGGCGCGACGCCGAGCACGTGCAGGCCGTCCTTGACCTGGATGTCCTTGACCTCGCAGAGGTAGCCGTCGATGTGCTCGACGAGCAGGCCGAGGTCGTCGGGGCGCTCGCTGACGCCGAGGTCGGCCTGCAGGTTCGCGCGCTCGATCGCGTCCCAGATCTGGACGGCGAGACCGGGCAGCTTGGGCGGGTCGAGGATCTCCAGGCGGGCGTACTCGTCGAGCAGCGCCTCGAGCTCGGCGAGCTCGTCGTAGCTCTCGGCGCGCATCATCGGCGGCACCAGGTGATCGACGATCACGGCGTGCGCGCGGCGCTTGGCCTGCACGCCCTCGCCGGGGTCGTTGACGATGAACGGATAGACGAGCGGCATGTCGCCGAGCGCCGCGTCGGGCGCGCACCGCGCCGACAGCGCGAGCATCTTGCCGGGCAGCCACTCGAGCGTGCCGTGCTTGCCGAGGTGGACGATCGCGTCGGCGCCCCAGCCGGCGTCGAGGAAGCGGTAGCAGGCGAGGTAGTGGTGCGTCGGCGGCAGCTCGGGGTCGTGGTAGATGCCGACCGGGTCGTCGCCGTAGCCGCGCGGCGGCTGGATCGCGACGAGCACGTTGCCGAGCTCGAGGCCGGCCACGACGAAGTAGCTCGTGCCCGCGCTCTCTGTCACGAACTCGCTCGCCCGGCGGCGGGCCCCAGCGCTGCTCGACCGACGCGCGCAGCGCCGCCGGCAGCGCCGCGTACCAGGCCTCGTAGTCGGCGACCGGCAAGCGCAGCGTCGCGCTCTGCAGCTGCTCGTCGGTGACGAACTCGGGGTCGTGGCCGCCGCCGGCGATCAGCGCGTGCATCAGCTCGTCGCCGTGGGCGAACGGGCGCTGCACGCCGTAGCCGGCCTCGTGCAGCGCGTCGAGCAGGCCGAGCGCGCTGGCCGGCGTGTCGAGCCCGACCGCCATCCCGACGCGCGCGTGCTTCGTCGGGAAGCTCGTCAGCAGCAGCGCGATCCGCTTGTCGGCGTTCGGCGTCGCGCGCAGCCGGGCGTGGCGCACGGCGAGCCGCGCGACGCGCGCGCAGCGCTCGCGATCGGCGACGTAGCGCGGGATCGCGACGCCGACGTTGGAGCCGCCCTCACCGCGCTCCTTGAACGACACGACGCCGCCCAGCAGGCGCCCGTCGAACTCCGGGATCGCGACCTGCGTGGCGGCATCCAGCGGCGCCAGGCCGCTCGCCGACTCCTCCCAGGCCGCGCGCGTCGACGTCGCGCAGACCGCCTGCAGGACCGGCACGTCGAGCGCCTCGAGCGCCGCCGCGTCCCAGCGCTGCTCGATGTCGCCGGCGTGCGAGCCGCCGGTCGCGAGCATCGTCACGAGCAGCGCGTCGACGTGCCCGTCGAGCAGCGCGAGCGCCGGGACGTTGCCGTCTCCGTCGCGCCGCAGCGTGGTGCTCCACACCGCGATCGCGTTCGCGCCCGCGAGCTCGATCTGCGCCGCCAGCTCGTCGACCCACGCGGCGTTGCCGGTGATCCGGTGCGAGCGGTAGAAGCAGATCCCGACCGTCGGCCGCGTCGGGTCGAGCCGCGCGAGCATCTCCTCGACCGGCACGTCGCCGACGCCGGGAACGTAGACGCCGAGGTCGGGCACCTCGTGCGGCGGCTCGAAGCCGTGCCCCTCGAGCAGGAATGTGTCGGCGAGGAAGCGCAGCAGCTGCTCGACGTTGTCGATGTCGCCGTGGCGCAGGTACTCGCCGGCCTGCGCGACCGCGCCGGTCGGGGCGAGCGACAGCGACGTCATCTCCGCGTCGGGCTCGAGCTCGCCGCCGAGCGCGAGCAGCGCGATCCCGCGCTCGGCGCAGCGCGCGCGCAGCAGGTCGAAGCCCTCGGGCCAGCCGCGCCGGCCGCCGAGGATCCGGCACAGCACGACGCCCGCGCCGTCGAGCACGTCCTCGACGAACGCCGCCTGGTCGATCGCTCCGCCCGGGTTCGCGCAGCGCACCGCGGGGAAGCCGTCGCCGAGACGTTCGACCGCGGCGGCGGCCGCGAGGATCTCGGTGTCGGCGGTCGTGACGAAGCGCAGCATCAAACGGCTCCCGTGACGGGGGGTCCCCAAGATTTCGTCCCATATGGGGACGATTCGTCGGGGACCCCGACCTGGGAGGCGATCATCGGCAGGTCGGCGGGCGCGCCGTGCTCGATCAGCGCGAGCACGGCGTCGGTGTCGAGGTGGCGTTCGACGAGGTCGCCGAGCGCGTCGAGGCGCCGCTCGCGCTGCGCCGCGAACGCGCGATCGCCCGCGACGAACGTCCGCCCGCGCGCCGATGCGACCGCGGACAGCAGCGCGCGCCGCAGCGCGTCGTCCTCGAACGCTCCGTGCCAGGCGGTGCCGAGCGTCCAGCCGTCGCGGCAGCCGTCGGGCTCGCCGTCGTCGGCGATCAGCAGCGGCTCGCCCCCCAGGCAGGTCGTGCGCCCGTGGCGGATCTCATAGCCGCTCTGCGAGCGAGCGCCGCCGAGCCAGGCGCAGCTGCCCGCGCGCCGGCGCAAGAGCTTGTCGCGCCGAAAGACCGTGCGGACGGGCAGCAGCGCGAGGCCCTCGACCGCGCCGGCGCCGGATTCGACGGCGTCGTCGATCGCGCCGCCGAGCATCTGGTAGCCGCCGCAGATGCCGAGAATCGGCGCGCCCGCCGTGGCGCGAGCCTGCAGCGCGCGATCGAGCCCCGCGGCCCGCAGCCGCGCAAGATCCTCGACGGTCGCCTTCGTCCCCGGCACGACGACGAGGTCGGCGCGCTCGACGTCGGCCGGCGAGCGCGTGAAGCGCACCCGCACGCCGGGCTCCGAGCCGATCGCGTCGAGGTCGGTGAAGTTGCTCATCCAGCGCAGCCGCAGGACGGCGACGTCGAGCGTGTCGCCGCCCGCGGCGGCCGGCGCCTCGGGCGCCGGCGCCTCGAGCGCGAGCGAGTCCTCGACGTCCATCCAGAGATCCTCGACGAACGGCAGCACGCCGAGCACCGGGCGGCCGGTGCGCGCGCGGAGGTCGTGCAGGCCGGGCGCGAGGATCGTCTCGTCGCCGCGGAACTTGTTGATCACGAAGCCCGCGACGAGCGCCTGGTCGGCGGGCTCGAGCAGCGCCAGCGTGCCGAACAGCGACGCGAAGACGCCGCCGCGGTCGATGTCGCCGACGACGAGCACCGGCAGGCCGGCGGCGCGCGCGAGCCCCATGTTCGTGATGTCGCCGGCGCGCAGGTTGATCTCCGCCGGGCTGCCGGCGCCCTCGCAGATGACGATGTCGTAGCGCGCGCGCAGGTCGGCGAGCGCGCGCTCGACGATCGGCCGCAGCTGCGCCTTCAGCTCCTGGTAGGAGCGCGCATCGGCGTCGGCGTACGGCTCGCCCATCACGATGACCTGGCTGTGGCGCGTGCCCGAGGGCTTGATCAGGACCGGGTTCATCGCGGCCTCGGGCTCGATCCCGGCCGCCGCCGCCTGCACGGCCTGCGCGCGTCCGATCTCCGCCCCGCCCACCGTGACGACCGAGTTCAGCGCCATGTTCTGCGCCTTGAACGGCGCCACCGAGACGCCGCGGCGGCGCAGCCAGCGACAGAGTCCGGCCGTCACGACGGACTTGCCCGCGTCGGAGTGCGTGCCGCAGACGAGCAGCGCGCCGCTCATCGGTCGCGCACCGTCCAGAGCGCCGCGCTGGCCGCCAGCGCCGCCGCGCCGACGCGGCTCGAGAGCCGGTTGGCGCGCGCGATGTCGGTCGCGGCCGGCGCCGCTCCGTCGCCGAGCGCGGGACGCTGCTCGACGCGCCCGCCGTAGGACAGCGGGCCGCCGAGCCGCAGGTCGAGCGCGCCGGCGAACGCCGCCTCCATGCGCCCCGCGTTCGGGCTCGGGTGGGCGGCGCCGTCGCGCCGCAGGACGCGCCAGGCGCGCGCGGGCGCCGTCGAGCAGAGCACGGTCAGCGCCGCGCCGGCGCGCGCCGCGGGCCAGCCGAGCGCATCGTCGAGCCGCGCCGACGCCCAGCCGAAGCGCGCGTAGCGCGCCGCGCGGTGGCCGACCATCGCATCGAGCGTGTTCGCGGCGCGGTATGCCGCGACGCCGGCCGGCCCGGCGACGGCGCCCCACAGCAGCGTCCCGACGACGGCGTCGCTCGTGTTCTCGGCGACCGACTCGACGACGGCGCGAGCGATCCCGTCGGCGTCGAGCGCCGCCGCGTCGCGGCCGGCGAGGACCGGCAGCGAGCGCCGCGCGCCGTCGAGGTCGCCGCGCTGCAGCTGCGCCGCGATCGCCGCCGCCTCGCGCCGCAGCGAGCGGCCGCCGAGCGCGGTCCAGGTCAGCAGCGCGAGCGCCGCGCGGCGGCCCAGCACGCGCGCGAGGAGCTGTCCGGCGCCGGCGGCGCCCGCGACGAGCGCCGCGGTGAAGAGCGCGCCGCGCGCGCGGCTGGGGCCGTACAGCAGACGCTCGAGGGCGAGCGCGAGGCGCCCGAAGCCGGCGACCGGATGCCCGCGCCGCGGGTCGCCGAGCGCGAGGTCGGCCCCGTAGCCGAGTGCGAGACCGGCGGCGCTCACGTCGCGCCAACGTGCAAGGGGTTTCGTCCGCCGGTCATCGCAAGCTCTGACCTTCGGACGACGTGACACGCGCGTTGACCCGCGTGACCGTCCAGCGCCCGTCGTGGGCGTGCAGCTCGGTCAGCGCCAGCGGCGTGACGTCGACGCGCCAGAACGCCGCCGCGGGCGCGCCGAGGGCGTGCACGACGGCCGCCTTCACGACGCCGGCGTGCGTGACGGCGATGCCGCGGCCGTGGCACGCGGCCTGCGTGTCGAGCCAGCCGGCGACCCGTCCGAGCAGCGCGGCGAGCGACTCGCCGCCGTGCGGCGCGGCATGCGGGTCGGTCATCCAGGCGGTCGTGCCGTCCGGATCGTCGTCGTGGACCTCGGCCAGCGTGCGGCCCGCCCAGGCGCCGAAGTCGCACTCGCCGATCAGCGGCTCGACGGTCGCGTGCAGCCCGGCCACGGCAGCCGTCTCGCGCGCGCGCAGCGCCGGGCTGCTCAGCGCGTCGCCGCGCCCGAGCCGCCCCGCGAGCGCGCCGGCGGCGTCGCGGCCGGCGTCGTCGAGCGGCTCGTCGATCGGGAATGCTGCACGCCGTACGGCGGCGGTCGATGCGTGGCGGATGAGCAGCAGCCGCCTCACGCGACCGAGGGTGATCGCTCGCGGGCCGCCGCCTCGGAGGCTGCCGCACGGCACGTCGCGATCCCATAGCCGATGCCGAGCGACGCCCACAGCACGGCCTGCGTGCCGAGCGAGCTGAGCCGGAACTCCCAGATCAGCGGCGCCGGGAAGTCCTTCGGGACCTCCTGGATGCCCGGCAACGCGAGCGCGAGCCCACCGGCGACGGCGATGAACGTGCCCGCGCCGGCGAGCGGCCGCGCCCACGGCGGCGCCTCGGGACGCAGCGACCAGACGACGCGCGCGGCGGCGAGCATCGCGAGCGCGGAGCCGACGAGCAGGACGAGGTAATACGACGTGCGGTCACCGATCGTGTCGGGGCTGCCGACGGCGGGCGGGTTGGGCGGGTACTTGATGAACGGCACGACGACGATCGCTACGAAGATCGCCGCCGCCAGCCGCGTCGCCAGCTCCCAGTCGGTGCGCTGCGTGCCGCGGCCGCGCAGCACGGCGAAGGCGATCGCGAACAGCCCGCCGGCGGCGATCCCGTAGAGCGCCGTCGCGAGGAACAGCCCGCCGCGCTGTTCGGAGCGGTCGACGACCCATTCGCTGACGTGCGCGAGCGGCGGCAGGCTGAGGCTCGCATGCGCGCTGGCGGCCTGCTCGATGTCGATCGCGTCCTGCACGAGCGGCTCGCCAAAGACGAAAGCGAAGCCACCCGCGAGCAGGCCCGCGATGGCACCGACGATGAGGCCCCTGCGGATGAGGGTCCAGACCATGAGCTGTCTCCTAGCTACGCGCTAGTGACAGGGCACGCCGAGCAGGTGGCGCCCGTCGTGCGTGAGCTCGTGAAGGAACGAGCCGGTCTGCGAGAGGACGCCCTGGTCGAACTGCACGAGGTAGATCGTCAGCAGGAAGAGCACGCCGAGCAGCAGCGCGGGGAAGAGCTCTCGGAGCGGAAGCGGCTGGGCTGTGGCTGCTGGTTGCATACGGTGGGTCCTCCTCGGGATGGTGCGTCCCGCGTGGAAGGGTGCCGCGGCGGTCGAGTTCCTGGCTTCCGAGGCGCGTGCCTCGGTCACAGTGGCGCAACCGTCCCGGATTCCCACCGGGTTCCTCGCGCCGCCGCGCTGACGCATGGACCCTAGCGCGCGCGGGGGCGGAGCGCCATGTCGCCGCGCGGCGTGCCAGCGACTACCGTGTCGGCGACGCATGAGCGACGCGACGCGCTTGTACCGGCCGGCGACACCCGCGGGGCACGATCCGTCCCGCGCGGCCCGGCGCGCGGCCGAGCCGCGCGGCTGGCGCTACGACGCCGACGCGCTCGAGGCGGTCCATCGCGTGATCGCCGAGCGGCGCGACATCCGCCGCTTCCGCCCCGATCCCGTGCCCGAGGACGTGCTCGAGCGGGTGCTCGCGGCGGCCCACCGGGCGCCGTCCGTCGGGCTCATGCAGCCGTGGCGGCTGATCGTCATCCACGGGATCGAGCCGCGGCTCGCGATCCGCGACGTCGCCGCGCGCGAGCGCCTGCGCCAGGCCGACCGCTTCGACGAGCGCGCGCGCGCGTTCCTCGACCAGAAGATCGAGGGGATCGTCGAGGCGCCGCTCGGGGTCTGCGTCTGCTGCCACCACGGCGCGCCCGGCGAGGAGATCCTCGGCCGCGGGACGATTCCCGAGACCGACGTCTACAGCACCGCCTGCGCGATCCAGAACCTCTGGCTGGCGGCGCGCGCGGAGGGGCTCGGCGTCGGCTGGGTCAGCTTCTACCGGCTCGCCGACCTGCGCGCGATCCTCGCCATCCCGGCGCGCGTCGACCCGATCGCCTACCTCTGCATCGGCTGGCCCGACGAGCGGCCGGTGCGGCCCGGGCTCGAGACGAGCGGCTGGGCGGCGCGGCTGCCGCTCGAGCGCGTCGTGATGGCCGAGCGCTGGGAGGAGCCCGCCGCGGCCGCGGCCGCGGCCGCGGGCGCCGCGACGGCCGCGCCGGACGCCGTGGCCGAGCCCACGCAGGCCGCTCGCGCGCCCGACCGCGAGGCCGCGATCCGCGCCCGCGATCGCTCCGACCGGCTCGTCAAGCCCGGCGGCAGCCTCGGCGCGCTCGAGTCGCTGATCGAGCGCTGGGCGGCGGCGAGCGGCGCGCCGCCACCGGCGCGGATCCGTGCCGGCGTGCTGATCTGCGCCGCCGACCACGGCCACACCGCGCACGGCACGAGCCTCTTCGGGAGCGAGGTCTCGGCCCAGGTCGCGGCCGCCGCCGCGCGCGGTGAGACGGCGGCCGGCGTCCTCGCCGGCGACGGCGGCCACCCGCTCGTCGTCGCCGACCTCGGCCTGCGCGGGCCGACGCCGGACGGCGTGCTCGACCGCAAGGTCGCCGCCGGCAGCGCCGACATGACGACCGGCGCCGCGCTCAGCGCCGACGAGCTGCAGGCAGCGCTCGCCGCCGGGCGCGCGCTCGCCGCGCAGCTGCACGGAGACGGCGTCGACTGCCTCGTGCTGGGCGAGATCGGGATCGGCAACACGGCGACGACGGCGGCGCTCGCGTCGCTGCTGACGGGCGCGCCGGCGAGCGCGACCGCGGGCCGCGGCAGCGGCCTCGACGCGGCGGGGCTGGAGCGCAAGCGCGCGCTCGTCGACGCGACCGTCGCCCTGCATGCGGACGCGAGCTCGGTCGAGGCGATGCTCGCCGCGACCGGCGGGCTCGAGCTCGCCGCGCTGACGGGCGCCGTGCTCGAGGCATGGGTGCTGCGCCTGCCGGTGATCCTCGACGGCTACGCGACCGCCGTCGCCGCGCTCGCCGCGACGCGCCTGCAGCCGGCCGCCGGCGCGGGCCTGTTCGCCAGCCACCTGTCGGCCGAGCCCGGCCACGAGCGCGTGCTCACCGAGCTCGGGCTCGAGCCGCTGCTCGACCTGCGGATGCGGCTCGGCGAGGCCTCCGGCGCGCTGATGGCAGTGCCGCTCGTCGAGCGCGCCGGGCTGCTGCACGCCCGCATGGCGACGTTCGCCGAAGCGGGCGTCGACGAGCTGTCGTGACGGTCGTCGACGAAGCCCGCGCCGCGGCCGGGCTGTTGACGATCGTGCCCGTCGGCCGGCGCGCGCTGCCGGCCGACGCCGGGCCCGGCGCCGCGCCGTGGTTCCCGCTCGTCGGCGGCCTGATCGGCGTCGTCGCGGCCGCCTCGTACGCGCTCGCCGAGTCGCTGCTCGGCAGCTTCTACGGCGCCGCGTTCGCGCTCACCGCGGCGGCGATCGTGACCGGCGCCCTGCACCACGACGGGCTCGCCGACATGGCCGACGGGCTCGGCGTGCGCGGCGACCGCGCGCGCCGCCTGGAGGTCATGCGCGACTCCGGCATCGGCGCCTACGGAGCGCTTGCGCTGATCGCCTACGCGCTGCTCGCGACCGCCGCGCTGACGCGCCTGCCGGCGACCGACGCCGCCAGCGCGATCATCTGCGGCCACGTGCTCGGCCGCTGGGCGGCGGTCGCGCAGCTGACGTTCGTCGAGCCCGCCCGCGACGACGGGCTCGGCGCCGCGTTCTCGTCGACGCCGCCGATGTTCGCGATCGGCTCCGCCGTCGCGCTGGCGATCACGATCGCCGCGGCCGGCGTTCTCGCCGGCCTGTCGGCGGCCGCCGGCGCCGCGATCGCCGCGGCCCTGATGGCGCTGGCCGCGCGATCGCTCGCGGGCGGGCGCACGGGCGACACGCTCGGCGCCGCCGTGCTCGTCAGCGAGCTCGTCGTGCTGTCGGTGCTGTCGGCGTACTGGCTCGCCTGAGCGAGCGGGCACGGCCGGCGCCCGCCGCAGGTTCCTGGCAGGATCTGCACGGGCGCGATGAGCGACGAGCTACAGAGCTTCGAGCAGGGCGACCGCGTGGCCGTCATGCGCCTCGCGCCGCTGACAGGCGACATCGAGATCATCGAAGCGACGGTCGTCGGGATGATCGACGATTACCAGGCGGTGATTCGCTTCGCCGGCGGCGACAAGGAGTTCTCCTGGCCCGTCGGCGACCTGACGCGCATGCCGTAGCCGCCGCCGGCTGACGAGCCGGACGGCCTGACGGTTGACGGCAGCCCCTGTGTCGATCGATACTGCTCGCGTCACAGCAGCGAACGGGGATCGTGAGCACGTGATCACATTACGGCTCGTAGCGGCGCTGGTCTTGGCGGCGGCGCTTGCCGTTCCCGCGGACGCGCTCGCCGCTCCGGGCGATCTCGTCGCCGGCTTCGGCAGCGGCGGACGCGCGCTGGTCGACTTCGGCGGCGACGAGCACGCCGAAGCGGTCCTGGTTCAGGGCGACGGGCGGATCGTCGTCGCCGGATCGACGAACGTCGGTGCGAATCCCGAGAACTTCGCGATCGCCCGCCTGACCACGAGCGGCACGACCGACGGCGGCTTTGGCACCGGCGGCAAGACGATCCTCGACTTCGGCAAGCAGGACCTCGCCCACGGTGCGGCGCTTGCGTCCGATGGCAAGATCCTCCTCGCGGGGGCGACGGGAACCGATTTCGGGATGGCCCGCCTGCTCGCCGGCGGCACACCGGACCTCGGCTTCGGCAGCACCCTGCCCGGGCGGAGGGTCGAGAACTTCGACTCGGGCGACGACACAGCCAACGCGATCGCCGTCGCGCCCGACGGCCGGATCGTCGTGGCCGGCGTGACGAGCGCGGGCGCGCAGCCGACCCAGACGCGGGTCGGGCTCACGCGCATGCTGGCCGCCAGCGGCGGCGCGGATGTCGCGTTCGGCGGCAACGCCGGGCTGGCGACGTTCGGCGACCCCGTCGGGGCGAGCATCGGCAACGCCGTCGCGGTGCAGCCCGACGGGAGGATCGTGGTTGCCGGCACGCTGATCCTCGGAGCCGCGAAGAAGTTCCTCGTCGCGCGGCTGGTCGAGCCCAACGGAGCGCTGGACCCGACGTTCAACACGAACGAGGGCGGTGGCAAGATCGCCGTCCAGTTCGGCCCCACGCCGGATGACGTCGCGCGGGCGGTCGCGGTCCGCGCCGACGGCAAGATCGTCGTCGCCGGCCAGACGAACACCGGCGCCAACGAACCGAACTTCGGTGTCATGCGGCTGCACGCCGACGGCACGCTCGACCGCGCGTTCTCCGACTTCTCGATCTTCTACGGGGACTTCGGCGCGACCGAGCGCGGCAACGCGATGGCGCTCGCGCCAGACGGGAAGATCATCCTCGCGGGTGAGACGCGCGTCGGCCCGAACCCTCCGAACATCGCCGTCGTGCGGCTCACCGCCGAGGGCGCGCCCGACACGAGCTTCGGCGCGGGCGGACAGCGGATCATCGACTTCGGCGCGTTCGAGATCGGCTTCGGCGTCGCGGTCGCGCCGAACGGCAACATCGTCGTCGCGGGCATCAAGTCGACCGGCACGAACCCGGACATGGCAGTCGCGATGCTGGAGGGCGACGCGCCGCCTCCGGCGAGCCAGAGCAACCCGGGCGCTCCCGCTATCCCCGCGATCCCGGCGAGCGACGGCGGCGACACCACGACGCCGCAAGGAGCGCCGACGCGCTGCGGCGGCAAAGCGGTCACCCGCCTCGGCAGCGCGGGCGCCGACAGGATCACCGGCACGCGACGACGCGACGTCATCGCCGCGCTTGGCGGCAACGACGTCATCAACGGCCTCGGCGGCAGCGACATCGTCTGCGCCGGAGCCGGCAGGGACCGCATCCTCGGAGGCTCAGGGGATGACGTGCTCCAGGGCAGCGACGGCACGGACACGCTCAGCGGCGGAACCGGCAAGGACCGGCTGTCCGGCGGCGCCGGCAACGACCAGCTGTCAGGCGGAGCCGGCAGCGATCGTCTCACCGGCGGAGCCGGCAACGACAGGCTGCTCGGCGGCCCATCGCGCGACATCCTCAGCGGCGGACCCGGCCGCGATCGGCTCGTCGGCGGGCCGGGTCGCGACATCGAGCTGCAATAGCTGCGCCATCCCGCGGAGCGGGTGCTCAGTCGGGCAGCCAGTTGCGCGGTCCGGGCCCGAGCCGCGCCGCCCGGTCGCCGGGGTTGGCGAGCTTGCAGCGGTCCAGCGACAGGCAGCCGCACGCGATGCACTCGGTGAGGCCGAGCTTGAGCCGCTCGAGCTCGGCGATCCGCTGATCGATCCGCGACGTCCACGTACGCGACAGCCGCGACCAGTCGCGGCGGGTGGGCGCTCGATCGGGTGGGAGCTTGGCGAGCTCGATGCCGATCTCCTCGAGCGTGAGACCGACGTGCTGGGCGAAGACGATGAAGGCAATCCGCCGGAGCACCGGCCGCGGGTAACGACGATGGCTCGAGTCCGCCCGCTCCGAGCTGATCAACCCGCGCTCCTCGTAGTAGCGCAGAGCGGACGAGGCAACCCCGCTGCGGCGCGCGACCTCGCCGATCGTCAGCAGCTCGGTCATCCCGCGGATGTCGCCGGCAGTCCGTGGGTGGCGATCGCTCGGTCGTAGTTGAGGCGCAGCAGGGCGATGACGTCGACGACATCCTCCTGCGTCTCGATCCTGCGCGCCGCGTAGCCGGGCTTGCCGGGAAACACCGGGTGGTAGTCGATCCGGCGTTCCTCGAGCAGCGCGTGCCAGACCGCCTTCGGGAAGCCGGTGTGCAGGACGCGGTCGCCGTGCAGGTGACCGAGCTCCCGACGGCCGAGCATGAACGCGAGCTCTCCGCGAGCGCCCGGCCCGATCCCCTCGACCCCGGGCCACGAGGTGACCTGTTCGCTGATCTGCTCGCTCGCTGTCTGGATCGTCATGCGCGCCTCCTCAAGCCGGTGACCGTGCCTTCGGAGTCACGCTACAAGCTCAAGTGAACTTGAAGTCAACTACGCGCGCAGCTTGTAGCCGACGGCGAACAGGCGATGGTTGAGGACGAACAGCGCCGCGGTCGCGAACGTCAGGAGCCCGAGCGAGAGCGCGATGTTCGCCTCCGTGTAGTCCAGGAAGCCGTAGCGGACGAGGTTGATCATGTAGTAGACGGGGTTGAAGTGCGTGAGCGTCTGAAACGGCTCGGGCAGCAGCGACGCCGAGTAGAAGACCCCGCCGAGGAAGATCAGCGGCTGCAGGACGAAGGTCTGAGCGAACGACACGTCGTCGAACTGCTCGGCCCGGACGCCCACCAGCACCCCCAGCTGGGCGAAGAAGAAGCCGACGAGGAAGAGTGCCGGGATGAGCACGAGGACATGCTCGACGGGCACGCCGATCAGCACCGACGAGGCGGCGAAGGTCAGCAGCGCGACCAGCATCCCGCGCAGGAACCCGCCCAGCGAGAACGCCAACAGGAGCTCGGTCGGCGAAGCGGGCGAGGAGAGCTGATCGTCGATCGCGTGCTGGAACTTCTGCTGCAGGATCGACGACGCGTTGTTCGTGAACGCGTTGATCGCCCACGCCATCATGATCAGGCCTGGGACCACGAAGACGACGTAGTCGATCCCGTGCAGCTCGTCGATCCGTGAGCCGAGCGCGGCGCCGAACACGCTGATGTAGAGGAAGGTCTCCAGCAGCGGCGCGCCGATCGTCTGGCGCTTGATCGTCAGGAAGCGGTTGACCTCACGGCGCAGCAGGGTGAAGAAGCGAATCTGTGCGGCGGTCACGCGATCTCGTCCAGCGCCGCGATCTGCACGCGAGATAGCTCCTTACGGCCGACCAGCTCGAGGTAGGCGTCCTCCAGCGAGGTCACGCCGTACTCGCTGGCGAGCGCGGCGCTCGTACCCTGCGCGACGATCGCACCGTCGTTGATGAACGCGATCTGGTCGCAGAGCCGCTCGGCCTCCTCCAGGTAGTGCGTCGTCAGCAGGATCGTCGTGCCCTCGGCGTTGATGCGCTGGATGTACTGCCACAGCTCGAGACGCAGCTCGACGTCGACGCCGGCGGTCGGCTCGTCGAGGATCAGCAGGCGCGGACGATGCATCAGCGCGCGGGCCAGGATCAGCCGACGCTTCATCCCGCCGGACAACGTCATCGTGCGCTGGTCGCGCTTGTCGACGAGTGAGAACGCCTCCAGCAACTCCGCCGTTCGCTCGCGACGGGCCCGCTTGGGCATCCCGAAGTAGCCGCCGTGGTAGTCCAGCGACTCCTCGACCGTGAGGAACCAGTCGAGGTTGACGTCCTGCGGGGCGAGCCCGATCGCCAGGCGCGCCTGCTCGTAGTGCTCGATCGCGTCATGGCCGAAGACGCGAACCTCACCCGACGTGGGCTGTGCGAGCCCGGCGGTGCAATGGATCAGCGTCGACTTGCCGGCACCGTTGGGACCGAGCAGCCCGAAGAACTGCCCGTCCTCGATCCGCAGCGAGACCCCGCGCAGGGCCTCGGTGCCCGTCGGATAACGCTTGACGAGCTCCGTGATCTGGAGGGCCGCTGTCATCTGCTCACGACTATGGAGCTTCAAGCGTGCTTGAGGTCAAGGCCGCGGCGCCAACCGAGCATCTGATGCGGGGCCGTTATGCGCCGCCGGCCTGCGCGAGCGGCTCCGGCGAGGGTCGGACGCGCAGCAGGCGAGCCGCACCCGGCGGCAGCCACCAGTTCCAGCTGCCGAAGAGCGAGACGACCGCCGGCACGAGCAGCGCTCGGATCACCGTCGCGTCGATCAGGATCCCGGCGGCGAGCCCCGTCGCCAGGATCTTCACGTCGGTCTCGGGGCCTGAGGCCATCGACGCGAACGCGAGGAACAGGATCAGCGCGGCGCTCGTCACGAGGCGACCCGTGCGGGCGAGGCCGAACACGACCGCCTGATCGGTATCGCGCGCCTCGTCGTACTCCTCGCGCATGCGCGCCAGGATGAACACCTCGTAGTCCATCGAAAGCCCGTACAGGAAGGCGAACACCATCAGCGGTATCCAAGAGGCGATCGAGCCGGTCGCCGCGATACCCCAGAGCTCGTCGGACCCATGGCCGGATTGCCACACGAGCGTCATGACGCCCCACGCGGCGCCGACGGACAGGACGTTGAGCACGATCGCCTTCAACGGCAGCAGCAGCGATCGGAACGCCCGCGCCAGCAGCACGAACGTGACGAGCGAGATGAGCGCGATCATCAGCGGGAAGGAGCCGTAGACGGCGTCGATGAAGTCCGCGTTCAACGGCCCCGATCCGCCGACCCGGGCGTCGGGCGAGGCGGCGCTCGACGCGTCGCGCACGGCCTGCACCGTCTCGCGCCCGGCAGCGGACTCGTCACCCTCGCGCGGCGCCGTCGCGACGACGGCCATGCCGTCGCGCCGCCAGTCCGGCCCCGCAGGCGCGACGGCGCCGTGGACGCCGTCGACCGCACCCTGGGCGGAAACGACGTTCGCCGCCTCGCTCGCGGGGACGAGCGTCTCCATCGGCGCGATCGCGCCGCTGCCGATCCCCGAGTCCTTCAGCTGGTTGAGCGCGACCTTCGCCGCGCCCGCCTTGGCGATCGTGTCGGAAGGCGACGGTCGTGCCGGAGAAGACGACGGCTCGCTCGG
The DNA here is from genome assembly GCA_963780585.1 of uncultured Actinomycetes bacterium. Lineage (GTDB taxonomy): Bacteria > Actinomycetota > Thermoleophilia > Solirubrobacterales > Solirubrobacteraceae > CADCVQ01. The sequence goes on along the minus strand of CAWADD010000013.1, from coordinate 8,366 downwards.
CGGTGGCCATCGCGGCGGCGACGGCCTCGTCGTCCTCCAAGCCCTTCTCGCGCTCCTCGCGCCAGCGCACGACGATCAGCAACGCGTAGTCGATCGAGACGCCGAGGCCGATCAGCGCGACGAGGAACTGCACGATCGGCGAGACGTCGGTGATCGTCGTCAGCCCCCACAGCAGCAGGAAGGAGACGAGCACCGAGGAGATCGCCATCGCCAGCGGGACGAGTGCAAGCCAGGAGCCGAACACGAAGATCAGCACGAGCAGTGCCCCGACGCCGCCGAGGACGGCCTCCAGCAGCACGCCGGTGCCCTGCTCGGCCTCGCCCGTCGAATCGACGAGCGCGTCGTAGCCCGTCAGGCGCACGGGGGCGCCGGCGACGGTCGCGTCGCGCAGCGCTGCCTTGAGGTCGCGCTGAGCCTCGACGTTGAGGCCGAACGCCTCGTCGCTGAGCGAGAGGAAGGCGTACACGAAGGCCGTCCGGCGATCGCGTGACGTGAAGGTCGCATCGCCCGTCGATCCGTAGCCGGCGACGCGCGCTGACGGCACGCCTTCTTCGTGACGAGCTCCAGCTCGCGCAGCTCGGCCCGGACGCCCGGCGAGCTGACCGTCGTGCCCGCCGGCAACTGCACGACCGGCAGCAGCGGGAGCGTCTCGCCGCCGTTGCCGTAGATGCGCAGGATCTCGTGGCTGGCCTCGAACCCCTCGCGGCCCGGATTGCTGAAGCGCTGATCGAGCGCCGAGGAGGCCGGGCCGACGGCGATCATGCCGACGACGGTCAGCACGATCCACGCCGTCGCGACGAGTCGCTTGTGGCGCAAGACGGTGCTCTGCGACATCGTGTGCGGTCCCTTCGATGGCTGCTGCGACCGCGGTCGGTTGTACCACTCCGAGATGGTCGGGACATCGCTGACGGCTGGCTATTGACGGAGCCCGCCGGTCGTCAGATACTGCGGCTATCACATCGGGAGGGCGGCGACGGATCGTGGGCATGTGACCGGATCGCGACTGGCGGCAACGATCGCGTCGCTTGCCGCGCTCGGCCTTCCCGCGAGCGCGATCGCCGCTCCCGGCGATCTCGTCACCGGCTTCGGCAGCGGCGGCCAGGCACGGATCGACGTCGGCGGGGGCCGCGACTCGGGCGCGGCCGTCGTCGTGCAGTCCGACGGCAGGATCGTCCTCGGCGGGACCACCAACAGCGGTGCCAACGCCGAGAACTTCGCCGTCGTGCGGCTGGGAACCAACGGCGTGCCCGACGGCACGTTCGGCTCGGGCGGCAGAGTGATCCTCGACTTCGGCGGAGCTGAGGAGGGACACAGCGTCGCGCTCGCGCCCGACGGGAAGGTCGTCGTGGGCGGCAGGATCGGCGGCGGCGGCCAGACCGCCCCCCGCAACTTCGCGGTGGCGCGGCTGCTCGACGACGGCTCGCCCGACCAGTCCTTCGGCCTCGCGATCGCCGGACGGCGGGTCCCCGACTTCGGCGGCGACGACGACGGCGAGGCGGTCGCCGTCGGTCCCGACGGCCGCATCGTCGCGGCCGGCACGTCGATCGTCGTCGACGACAACTCGGTCGCCAGCCGGATGGTGGTCACGCGCATGCTCGCCGCCAACGGCGGTCCCGACCCGTCGTTCGGCAGCTCCGGGCTCTTCACGAGCGACGACACGGGGGCCGCGGCGCACGCGGTCGCCGTGCAGCCCGACGGGAAGGTCGTCATCGCCGGCCAGCGGGGCGGCCCGACCGCCCAGGTGTTCCTGATCCGCCGCCAGCTCGAGGCCGACGGCGCGCCCGACCCGGCGTTCAACGCCAACGGCGGCGGCGCGAGGCACGCGGTCCAGTTCAGCGACAAGCCGCTCGACGTCGCGCGCGCGCTGGCGATCCGCGCCGACGGCAGGATCGTCGTCGCGGGCGAGACGAACTCCGGCCTCAACCCACCGAACTTCGGCGTGCTGCGGCTCGACCCCGACGGACACCTCGACCGCCCGTTCGGCATCGCCTCGATCGTGTCCGCGGACTTCGGTGCGATCGAGCAGGGCCACGCGATGGCGCTCGCGCCGGACGGCAAGATCGTCGTCGTCGGTGACACGAGCGCCGGACCAAGCCCGCCGAACATCGCCGTCCTGCGGCTGACGGCGAGCGGGTCGGTCGACACCGGCTTCGGCCAGAACGGCTTGCGGATCGTCGACTTCGGCGCCGCCGAGTTCGGCCGCGGCGTCGCGATCGCCCCCGACGGCAGCATCGTCGTCGCCGGGACGACGGCGACCGGCGAGACGATCGCGGACATCGCGGTGGCGCTGCTCGAGGGCGACGCGCTGCCGCCTTCCCCCAGCCCGGGCGCGCCCGCCGCCAGCGCCGGCGAGGCGCCGGCCGGCGGTGGTTTCACCTCGCCGCCGACGGGCGCGCCGGCGCGCTGCGGCGGCAGGAAGGTCACCCGCTTCGGCAGCGAGCGCGCCGACAGGATCACCGGCACGAAGCGACGCGACGTGATCGCGACGCTCGGCGGCAACGACCTCGTCCACGGCCTCGGCGGCTCCGACGTCATCTGCGCCGGAGCGGGCAAGGACCGCGTCTTCGGCGACGCCGGCGACGACGTGCTGCGCGGCGGCGACGGAGGCGACACGATCAGCGGCGGCAGCGGCGCCGACAGTGCGCGCGGCGACGCCGGCGCGGACAGCGTCTCCGGCGGCACCGGAGCGGATCGCCTCTACGGCGACGCCGGCATCGACCGGCTCAACGGCGGGCCCGGCGCCGACCAGCTGTTCGGCGGGCTCGCCCGCGACGTGCTGAGCGGCGGCCCGGGACGCGACCGCCTGCTCGGCGGCCCGGGCCTCGACCGTCAGCGCCAGTGACGCTTCTGCGGCCGCCGCCTCGGCGTGAACAATCGGGGCGCCGAGATTTGAACTCGGGACCTCACCGACCCGAACGGTGCGCGCTACCAGGCTGCGCCACGCCCCGATGTGCAGACCAGTATCTCACGACGATCCTGCGACCGCCTTGTAGTAGCGGACGGCGAGACCCGTGATGAGCGTCTGCAGCGCGCTCTCCAGGGAGACGCCCTCCTGCTGAGCGTAGCGCTCCGCGCCGGCCTCCTCGATCCGCTGGGCCTGGCGGACGACGTCGTCCATCAGCTCGGGGTGGCGATCTGCGAAGTACGCGCCAAGCGCGTAGAGCGCGGTGTCGGTGAACGGCTCGAGCTCGCCGTCCCCGCGCTCACCCGCCAAGGTTCTTCAGCGCCGCGGTCGTGATCGTGATGCGGTCGGACACTGTCGAGGAAACGCTATCGCCACGCGCGGTCGGGGCCGCGCCGCCCTTGGCGCCCGCCCCGGCGGGACCGACGGCGTCACGCAGCAGCGATCCCCTCAGCGGCGCGTCGGGGCGCCGCTCGGGGACGCCGGCTCGGCGCGCGGCGGCACGGATCACCTCGAGCACCCGGCCGACGACGCGTCGTGTCGCGTCGACGATTGCGCTGCGTGCCTCCTGCGAGGCCCCGGCAACCGTCTGCTGCAGACCGCTCACGGCCCCCGCGGCGCTCGTCGGGCGCTCGCCCTGAGGCGGCGTTCCCGTCGCCGGCGCGTGCGCCTCGCCGGCGGCCGGCGGCGACGCCGGCAGCTCGCTGGGTCCACCCGCACGCGTGCGCGCGGCGCCGCGCCCGAGCGAGGACGCCGCGGTCGATGGCGCCGGCGCGCCGAGACGCGCGGCGCCCGGCGTCGTGCCGCTGGTGGGAGCCGGTCCGCTCGTCGCCTGCTTGATCGCGGTCCCCGCGCCCATCCCCGCGACGGCGACGGTCGCCACCGTCGCGGCGGCCTTCGTCCAGCCCGTCAGCGCGCCGGGATCGAGCGCCGCTGCGACCTGTCGCTGCAGGAACGCCGGCAGCGGCAGGAACGCGGCGACCCGCGCGACCGCCGCCCGGGCGGGCGTCGCCGGCTGCAGCGGCTCGCCGAAATCCGGTGCCGCCAGGCGCGCGTAGCGCCGGCAGGGCTGGCAGTGGGCGAGATGGCGGGCCATCCTGCGGCGGTCGCGCAGGCCCGCGGCGCGGACGCCGCCCGCGTCGACGAGCCGCTGCACGCGCCGGCAGCGCTCGCCGCTGACGAGCTCCTCGTACTCCTCGGACAGGCGCTTGCGGGCGCGAAACAGCGTGCTCTCGACGGCCGCCGTGCTCATCCCCAGGCGCTCGCCGATCTCGAGATACGTCAGGCCCTCGAACTCGCGCAGCACGAGCACGTCGTGGTGGACCTGCGAGAGGCCGCCGAACGCGCCGCAGAGGTTGTCGATCGCGAGCTTGCCCTCGACCGCCGTGTCGGGCCTCGCACCGGGCTCGGCGAGCCGCCCGTGGTCGTCGGCCCCGATCGCGTCGTGCGCGTCGAAGGACACCTCGACGGTGTTGCGACCCCGGCGATAGGCGTCGATGCAGGCGTTCTTGGCGATCTCGTAGATCCAGGGCTTGAACGCGATCTCGCCGTCGGCGGCGCGCATGCGACGCAGCGCCGACATGAAGACCTCCTGCGTGACGTCCTCGGCGCGGCCGTGGTCGCGGACCATGCCGCCGACGTAGGCGCCGATCCGCGGCTGATAGCGCAGGTAGAGCGTCTCGAAGGCGCGATCGTCGCCCGCGCGGACGCGCGCGACGAGTTCGCGATCATCCAGCTCGTGATCCGCGGGCCCGGTGATCACCGCCAAGGCCGACATGACACCTCAATCCATCCCGTGAACTGACCCCTGCCCGGACCACCCCCTCCCGTCCGGTCCCGCCCAGCGTTCGCAACTGTACCGTTGAGCGTCGTGCTCAACAACATCCTCGAGTACCTCGACGAACTGCTGCGCACGGCGACGTTCGAGGACTACGGACCGAACGGGCTGCAGGTGCCCGGCCCGCAGCAGGTCAGCACGATCGTCACCGGGGTCTCGGCCAGCGCCGAGCTGTTCGAGCGCGCGGCCGCGCTCGGCGCCGACCTCGTCATCGTCCACCACGGCCTCTTCTGGACCGGCGCCCCGCTCGCCCTGACGCCGTCCGCCAAGCGGCGGCTGGCGCTGCTCTTCGAGCACGACATGGCGCTCGCCGCGTACCACCTGCCGCTCGACGGCCATCCAGAGGTCGGCAACAACGCGCTGCTCGCCAGCGGCCTTGGCTGCTGGTCGCAGGAGCCGTTCGCGCGCCACCGCGGCACGCCGATCGGCGTGGCCGGCCACTTCGACGGCGACGGCGTGACGACGGCCGAGCTGCTGGAGCGCGTCGAACGCATCACCGGTCGCGAGCCGCTGGCCTTCCTCGCCGGACCGGAGCGCGTTCGCACGATCGGGATCGTGTCCGGGGCGGGCTCGGACTATCTCGCCGACGCCGTCGCCGCCGGCCACGACGCGTTTTTGACCGGCGAGCCGGCCGAGCGCGTGATGACGCACGCCGAGGAGGAGCAGATCCATCTCATCGCCGCCGGCCACTACGCCACCGAGACGTTCGGGGTCCGTCGCCTCGGCGAGCTGCTTGCCGAGCGCTTCGCGATCCGCCATGAGTTCGTCGACGTTCCGAACCCGATCTGAGCTACGCGTTGAGCCCGTCCACGCGGAGTGGTACAAGACTAGTGTGCTCTAACCCCACATAGGAGGGTCTCTGCCGATGCCCAATCACCTCACCCCCACCGAACTCGCGCGCGAAGCAGGACTTGACCGCCGCGACGTGATCTCCAAGTGCATGGAGATGGGGGTGCCGATCTTCCAGGGCAGGATCGACAAGTCGCTCTTCCTCACGAGTCTCAACGCCGAGCAGCGCGCGGAGCCCGCGAAGCTCTAAGCACGAGACACCACTGGCAACCCTGCGCCCGCGACCTCGCGGGCGCACGACGTCCTGGGCATCGGCGCCGGCGTCGCGCGCGGCGCGCGCCGGTCTACCCCCGTTCGCCCTGGCCGGCGGACTGGCGCAGCAGCGCGCCGGTCGTCTGCTCGAGGATCTTGCGCCAGGCCCGCGTGCGACCCTGCTCGGCCTCGAAGTGCTTCATGACCTGCCGCACGCGGGTCGCGGAGATCTGGATCCCGTGGCGCCGACAGATCTCGCGGAAGCGGGGATAGCCGAACGCGAGCTGGGTCGTCACCGACTGGAACCCGTGGCGGGCGATCTCGACGCGCGACGTGAAGTTCATGATCGGCGTCTGGAACATCAGCTCGTCGTCGGGCTCGGGCTCGATCAGGATGATGTCGACGCCCGGGTAGCGCTGCTCCCACTGGCGCGCCATCTCGTGCAGGCGCTGGTAGGCGACCATCTTGAAGGCCTGGTAGCCGATCTGCGGGAAGCCCATGTCGCTGACGTGGCGCGTGCGCGAGCCGCCCAGCGTGCGGATCTTCGTCTTGAAGTCGTTGACGTAGGGGACGAGCGGGTTGACGACGACGATGAACTTCGCGCCCGCATTGACGGCGATGTCGAGGTTCGTCGTCGAGACGATGCCGCCGTCGACGAGCTCGCGCTCGCGGACCTTGACCGGCGAGTAGACCATCGGCAGCGCGGTCGACGCGCGCACGGCCGTCGAGATCGGGACGTCGTCCCAGCCCTCGCCGCCGAAGACGATCCGCTCGCAGGTGTCGAGGTCCGTCGCCGTGATGTACAGCTCGGGCTCGACATTGCGGAAGTCGTCGCTGCGGGCGGGGTCGCTCGTCAGCACCTTGTGCAGGTACTGCTCGACGCCGGCGCCCGAGTACGCCCCCGCCGGCAGCCCCTCGGCGAGTCCGAGCACGAGGTCCATCGCCGAGACCTGGCCGAGATGCGCGGCCACGCCGCGCACGAGCTGCAGCGTGCGGATCGGCAGCGTGAACGCGCTGCGCGCGAAGCCGCCGATGTTCGGCCGCAGGAGGTTGCCGAGGTCGAGATCGGGAAACGGCGTCGGTCGCTGGTGGTCGACGACGCGCATCATCTCCTCGGGCGTCACGCCGTTGGAGGTCATCGCGGCGACGAACGCGCCCGCGCTCGTGCCGACGTAGACGTCGAAGTCGTTGACGGTCCGGTTGACCGTCAGCAGATCGAGCGCGCGCAGGGCGCCGATCTCGTAGACGCCGCCCGTGAAGCCACCACCGCCGAGCACGAGCGCGGTCTTCGAGCGCTTCGCCCGCGAGCGCGACTTCGCGCCGGGTCGCTCCTGAGGCTCGAGCTTGACGACCTTTCCCATCGCCGCATTCTACGGGCGCCTGGGCACGGTGGCACCGCCGCCGGCGCACCTCCGACCGTCCCGTGTTGTTGTGTACGAGTGATGCGACGGGTTCTCACGACGCTGCTCGCGCTCGCCGCGACGCTCGCCGGCGCGGCGCCGGCCGGCGCGATCTCCGAGCCGGACCTGAAGTCGGCGCTCGCTCGCGAGATGCGTTCCGCCCCGCTGGCCTCCGGCGCCTACGTGCGCGATCTGGACACCGGCGCGGAGCTCTTCGCGCGCCGCGCGGACGCCGTCCGAATCCCGGCCTCGGTCGAGAAGCTGTTCACGACGTCGTCCGCGCTGCTGCGGCTCGGACCGACGGCAACGCTGCAGACGCTCGCCGTCGTGGCGCCGGACACGATCGTCGAGCCGGGCGGGATCCTGCGCGGCGATCTCGTGCTCGTCGGCGGTGGCGATCCGTTCTTCGGCGAGGCATCCGCCCGGCGGCTGGCGCGGGCCATTCGCGCGGCCGGCATCAGGCGCATCGACGGGGCGATCATCGGCGACGAGAGTGCGTTCGACGACCGGCGCTCGATCTGCTGCGACGGCTTCGATCCCGACCTCGGCGGCGTGCTGAGCGCGCTGGCCTACGATCGCGGCGTCTACCGCGGCCGCGCGCGGCTGGACGCGGCGCGCTTCGCGGCCGGCCGCTTCGGCGCCGTGCTGCGATCGGCGGGGGTGACGGCGAAGGGCCCAAGCCGCGCGGGGCCGGCGCCGGAGAACGCCAAGACGATCGGCTTCGTGCCGTCGCGCAGCGTCAGCGAGCTCGCGCGCTTCATCAACGTCCCGTCGAACAACTTCGCGGCCGAGATGCTGTTCCGGGAGCTCGGCGCACGCTACCTCGACAGCGGCACGCTGGCCGCCGGCGCACGGGTCGTGCGCGACACGCTCGACGACTTCGGCGTGCGCCCGCGGATCGTCGACGGCTCGGGGCTGTCGCGCGACAACCGCGCCACGCCGCGCGAGGTCGTGCGCCTGCTCGAGCGGATGAACGGAGTCGACATCGCCGCGACCTTCCGCGCCTCGCTGGCGGTAGCCGGTGCCACCGGCACGGTCAAGAAGCGCATGCGCGACAGCCCCGCGGCCGGCCGCTGCCAGGTCAAGACGGGCACGCTGCGCCTCGTCAGCGCGCTGGCCGGCTACTGCCGCACGGTCAGCGGGCGCGACATCGGCTTCGCGCTCATGTTCAACCGCGCGAACACGC
>CAWADD010000012.1:0-143122 GCA_963780585.1 uncultured Actinomycetes bacterium | reverse complement strand
AGCGCTCGGGGACGTCGAGGTCGGCGAGCTCCTCGGCGAAGCCGGTGTCGCTGCCGCCGGTGCCGATCTCCTCGAGCGACGCGATGTCCTCGTTGAACGCCGTGCCGAAGCCCCCGAGGCCGTCGCCGTCGCCGAGCCCCAGCTCGGCGGCGATCTCGTCCTGGTCGAGCAGCCCGACGTCGTCCATCGCGCGCGGCAGCGGCTCGGACGGCTCGATCTCGATGCGCCGGTAGCGCTTCAGACCGGTCGCCGCCGGGATCAGCTTGCCGATGATGACGTTCTCCTTGAGGCCGTGGAGGCGATCGATCTTGCCCTCCAGCGCCGCGTCGGTCAGGACCTTCGTCGTCTCCTGGAAGGAGGCCGCCGAGAGGAACGAGTCCGTGTTCAGCGAGGCCTTCGTGATGCCGAGGATGATGTCCTCGAACTGGGCCGCCTCGCCGCCCGTGCGGATGATCTCGTCGTTGATCTTCGCGAACTCGAAGCGGTCGACGAACTGCCCCGGGAGGTAGTCCGTGTCGCCCTTCTGATCGACGCGCACCTTCTTCAGCATCTGGCGCGCGATCAGCTCTATGTGCTTGTCGTTGATGTCGACGCCCTGGGACACGTAGACCTCCTGCACCTCCTTGACGAGGTACTGCTCGGTCTCCGTGCGGCCGCGGATCGCCAGCAGCTCGTGCGGATACAGCGACCCCTCGTTGAGCTGCGTACCGGCCTCGACGCGCTCGCCGTTCTCGACGAACAGCCGCGTGCGGCGCGGGAACGTGTGGCGGTGCTCCTCGCCGGCGTCGTCGGTGATGACGACGGTCAGCGCCTTGTCGGAGTCCTCGATCGTCACGACGCCGTCCTGCTCGGCGATCTTCGCCAGGCCCTTCGGCTTGCGCGCCTCGAACAGCTCGACGACACGCGGCAGGCCGTGCGTGATGTCCGCGCCGGCGACGCCGCCGGTGTGGAACGTGCGCATCGTCAGCTGCGTGCCCGGCTCGCCGATCGACTGCGCGGCGATGATGCCGACCGCGTCGCCGATCTGGGCGGTCTTGCCGGACGCCATCGAGCGGCCGTAGCAGGCCTGGCAGACCCCGCTGGAGGCCTCGCACTTCAGCACCGAGCGCACGGCGATCTTCACGATGCCGTGGTTGTCGGTCTTCAGCTGCTCCTGGCTCTCGAGCATGTCGGCGATCTCGGGGCGATCGATCTCGCCGCCCTTCGCGACGATCACGCGACCGCGCTTCGTGGCGATCTGCGCCGCGGCGTAGCGCCCGAGCAGGTTGTCGTTGAGCGAGCCGTCGTCCTTCAGCAGCGCCAGCTCGATGTACTCCTCGGTGCCGCAGTCGGGCTCGCGGATGATCACGTCCTGCGCGACGTCGACGAGACGCCGCGTCAGGTAGCCCGAGTCCGCGGTCCGCAGGGCGGTGTCGGCGAGACCCTTGCGCGCGCCGTGCGTCGAGGTGAAGTACTCGAGCACGTCGAGCCCCTCCATGAAGTTCGCCTTCACGGGACGCTCGATGATGTCGCCCTTCGGGTTGGCCATCAGTCCGCGCATGCCGGCGAGCTGGCGGATCTGCTTGAACGAGCCACGCGCGCCCGAGTTGGCCATCATGAAGATCGGGTTGAGGACGTCGAGGTTGGCGACCATCGCGTCCGCGACCTTCTCCGTGCACTCGTTCCACTGCTCGACGACCGCCTCGTGGCGCTCCTCCTGCGTGATCAGGCCCATGTCGTACTGGCTCTGCAGCTCGGCGACCTTCTCCTCGTAAGACTTCACGATCGCGCCCTTGCTGGGCGGGATCACGACGTCGTTCTTGGAGATCGTGATGCCGGCCTTCGTCGAGAACTCGAAGCCGAGGTCCTTGAAGGCGTCGAGCACCTGCGAGATCGTCGTCGCGCCGTACGTCTGCACGAGCTGATCGACGAGCTCGGTCGTGTCGCGCTTCTTCATCGACGTGTTGACGAACTCGTACTGCGTCGGGTCGAAGGCGCTGCCCATCGCCTCGAGCAGCGCGCGCTCGATGCGGTCGTTGTAGATGATCCGGCCGATCGTCGTGAGGACGTGGCCGCCCTCGCGCCCGAGCGGACGGAACTCCGCCAGGTCGTGCAGCTTGACGCCGCCGAGCTCGTAGGAGAGCTCGGCCTCCTGCGCCGTACGGAACACGTGCGGGCGCGGCTCGTGCGTCGCGCGGTCGACCTTGGCGAGCTCCTCGGCGTCAGGCCCGTAGGTCAGGTAGTAGGCGCCGAGGATCATGTCCTGGGTCGGCGTCGCGAGCGGCTGCCCGTGGGCCGGCGACAGGATGTTGTTGCTCGACAGCATGAGGATGCGGGCCTCCGCCTGCGCCTCGGCCGAGAGCGGCAGGTGGACCGCCATCTGGTCGCCGTCGAAGTCGGCGTTGAAGGCGTGGCAGACGAGCGGGTGGACCTGGATCGCCTTGCCCTCGACGAGCACCGGCTCGAACGCCTGGATGCCCAGACGGTGCAGCGTCGGTGCGCGGTTGAGCAGCACCGGGTGCTCGTGGATGACCTGCTCGAGGACGTCCCAGACCTCGGGGATCATCGAGTCGACCATCTTCTTGGCGGCCTTGATGTTCTGCGCCGCCTTGCGCTCGACGAGCTGGGCCATGATGAACGGCTTGAAGAGCTCCAGCGCCATCAGCTTGGGCAGCCCGCACTGGTGCAGCTTCAGGTACGGGCCGGCCACGATGACCGAGCGTCCCGAGTAGTCCACGCGCTTGCCGAGAAGGTTCTGGCGGAAGCGGCCCTGCTTGCCCTTGAGCATGTCGCTCAGCGACTTCAGCGGCCGGTTGCCGGGACCGGTGACGGGACGCCCGCGGCGGCCGTTGTCGAACAGCGCGTCGACGGCCTCCTGCAGCATCCGCTTCTCGTTGTTGACGATGATCTCCGGCGCGCCGAGGTCGAGCAGCCGCTTGAGGCGGTTGTTGCGGTTGATGACGCGGCGGTAGAGGTCGTTGAGGTCCGACGTCGCGAAGCGCCCGCCGTCGAGCTGGACCATCGGACGCAGCTCCGGCGGGATCACCGGAACGGCCTCGAGGATCATCTGCTCCGGGCGGTTGCCGGACTGGATGAACGCGCTGACGACCTTCAGGCGCTTGACCGCGCGGGCCTGCTTCTGGCCCTTGGCGGTGCGCACCATCTCGCCGAGCTCCTCGGACTCGTCCTCGAGGTCGACCTGCTGCAGCAGGTCGCGGATCGCCTCGGCGCCCATGCCGCCGCGGAAGTACTCGCCGAAGCCGTACGGCGACCCGAAGCGCTCCTTGAGCTCGCGGAAGATCGTCTCGTCGTGCTCGATCTTCTTGGGCTCCATGTCCTTGAAGAACTGCCACACCTGACGCATCCGCTCGGCGGCGTCCTCGATGTAGGCCTCGGTGTCGGCGATGTCGGACTCGAAGGTCTTCTTGAGGTCCTTGAGCATCTTCGCCCGCTCGTCGTCGTCGAGCTTCTTGATGTCGATGTCGAGCGCCTCGGCCCAGAGATGGTCCTCGTCGTCGAACTCCTTGGCGCCGGCGCCAGAGTCCTCGAGGTAGCCCTCGCGCCGCGCCTGCTGCTCCTTGAGCTCGAGCACGCGCTCCTCGCGCTCGGCCGCGTACGCGTCGAGCACCTCGTTGACCTTCGCCTCGAGGTCGGCGAGGTCGCGCTCGCGCGCCTCGTCGTCGACCCACGTGACGATCGAGGCGGCGAAGTAGAGGACCTTCTCGAGCTCCTTGGGAGCCATGTCGAGCAGGTAGCCGATCCGGCTCGGGACGCCCTTGAAGAACCAGATGTGGCTGACCGGAGCGGCGAGGTCGATGTGGCCCATGCGCTCGCGGCGCACCTTCGAGCGCGTGACCTCGACGCCGCAGCGCTCGCAGACGATCCCCTTGTAACGAACGCGCTTGTACTTGCCGCAGTAGCACTCCCAGTCCTTCGTCGGACCGAAGATGCGCTCGCAGAAGAGGCCGTCCTTCTCGGGCTTCAGGGTGCGGTAGTTGATCGTCTCCGGCTTGGTGACCTCGCCGGAGCTCCAGCCGCGGATCTGCTTCGAAGAGGCGAGGCCGATCTCGATGGCGTCGAAGTTATTGATGTCGATCAAGGTGAATCCTTACGTCAGTGATGGGGGCTTGAGGTCCGTCGACCTCAAGCCGAAGGCGTGTCGGTGATCGCGGTGCTGCGCCGCGATCACGTCTCCGCGGGTGCTTCGGCGTCGATATCGATGTCTTCGGCCACGAGCTCCTCGTCGTCGACCACGTCGGGCGTCTCGAGCCCGTCCACGTCGATCACGGCCTCGATGTCGTCGTCGGCGGGGGCGTCCGCCACCGAGTCCACGGCGGCCTCGGGCTCGACGGGCGTATCCGCCGCGCCGTTGCCGGCGCGCACGCCCGACAGGTCGATGCCGAGCTCCTCGGCCGCGCGCAAGAGGTCGTCGTCCTCGTCGCGCATCTCGGCGCGGGCGCCCTCCTCGGAGACGACGTTGACGTCAAGCGCCAGCGACTGCATCTCCTTGAGGAGCACCTTGAAGGACTCGGGGATCGACGGCTCGGCGATGTTCTCGCCCTTGACGATCGCCTCGTAGGCCTTGACGCGCCCGACCGTGTCGTCGGACTTGATCGTGAGCATCTCCTGCAGCGTGTAGGCCGCGCCGTACGCCTCCAGCGCCCAGACCTCCATCTCGCCGAAGCGCTGGCCGCCGAACTGGGCCTTGCCGCCCAGCGGCTGCTGCGTGACGAGCGAGTAGGGCCCGGTCGAGCGGGCGTGGATCTTGTCGTCGACGAGGTGCAGGAGCTTGAGGATGTACATGTAGCCGACCGTCACCTGCTGCTCGAACGGCTCACCCGTGCGGCCGTTGTAGAGCGTGAACTTGCCCGACGCCCGGATCCCGGGGCGGCGCGACTTGTCGATGTCCATCCGGATGCGGCCCTTGTGCTCGTCCTGCCACTTCACGAGCGCGTTGTCGACGTCCTCGACCGACGCGCCGTCGAAGACGGGCGTCGCGGTGTAGACCTTGCCCGGACGGCCGTCGGCGGTGCGCTGGCCCTGGGCGATCTTGTAGGCCTCGGTGCCGTCGTCGTACCAGCCCTCGGCGGCGGCCCACCCGAGGTGGGTCTCCAGCAGCTGACCGACGTTCATCCGGCTCGGCACGCCGAGCGGGTTGAGGATGACGTCGACCGGCGTGCCGTCCTCCATGAACGGCATGTCGGCCTCGTCGACGATCTTCGAGATGACGCCCTTGTTGCCGTGGCGTCCGGCGAGCTTGTCGCCCTCGGAGATCTTGCGCTTCTTGGCGACGAACACGCGCACGAGGTGGTTGACGCCCGGCGGCAGGTCGTCGCCCTGGTCGCGGCTGAAGGTCATGACGTCGATCACGACGCCGCCCTCGCCGTGGGGCACCTTCAGCGAGGTGTCGCGGACCTCGCGCGCCTTCTCCTTGAAGATCGCGCGGATCAGCTTCTCCTCGGCGGTCAGCTCGGTCTCGCCCTTCGGCGTGACCTTGCCGACGAGCAGGTCGCCCGAGCCGACCTCGGCGCCGACGCGGACGATGCCGCGATCGTCGAGGTTGCGCAGCGACTCCTCCGAGCGGTTCGGGATGTCGCGCGTGATCTCCTCGTCGCCGAGCTTCGTCGTGCGCGCGTCGATCTCGTACTCCTCGATGTGGATCGAGGTCAGCTCGTCGTCCTTGACGAGGCGCTTGGAGAGGATGATCGCGTCCTCGAAGTTGTAGCCCTCCCAGGACATGAAGGCGATCTTCAGGTTCTTGCCGAGCGCCATCTCGCCGTGGTCGGTCGCCGAGCCGTCGGCCAGCACGTGGCCGGCCTCGATGACGTCGCCGTTGCGCACGCTCGGCTTCTGGTGGATCAGCGTGCCCTGGTTGGAGCGCCGGTACTTGTCGAGCTCGTACTCGTCTCTGGCGCCTTCCGCCGTCTCGACCTCGATGCGCGTCGAGTCGACGTAGGTGACGGTGCCCGCGTTCTTGGCGAGCAGCACGTCGCCGCTGTCGAGCGCCGCGCGGCGCTCCATGCCGGTGCCCACGATCGGGGCATCGGTCTTCAGCAGAGGCACCGCCTGGGCCTGCATGTTGGAGCCCATCAGCGCGCGGTTGGCGTCGTCGTGCTCGAGGAACGGGACCATCGCCGTGGTGACCGACCAGATCTGCTCGGGGGAGACGTCCATCAGGTCGACCTCGCTCGGGTCGACCGTGACGTACTGACCGGCGAGCGTCCGGCAGACGGCCTCGTCGCCGAGCAGCTTGCCGTTGTCGTCGACCGGGTGGTTGGCCTGGGCGATCTTCAGCTCTTCCTCCTGCGTGGCGTCGTAGTGGACGACCTCGCCGGTGATGACGCCGCCCTTGACGACCCGGTAGGGCGTCGTGACGAAGCCGTGCTCGGAGACCTCGGCGTAGCTCGACAGCGAGCCGATCAGGCCGATGTTCGGTCCCTCCGGCGTCTCGATCGGGCACATCCGCCCGTAATGGGTCGGGTGCACGTCGCGCACCTCGATCGGCGCGCGCTCACGCGTGAGGCCGCCGGCGCCGAGGGCGCTCAGGCGGCGGCGGTGGCGCAGGCCGGCCAGGGAGTTCGTCTGATCCATGAACTGGCTGAGCTGCGAGGAGCCGAAGAACTCCTTCTGCGCGGCCACGACCGGGCGGATGTTGATGATCGTCTGCGGGGTGATCGTGTCCGCGTCCTCGGTCGTGAGGCGCTCGCGCACGACGCGCTCCATCCGGTACAGGCCGATCCGGAAGGCCTCCTGGATGAGCTCGCCGACGGTCCGCAGACGGCGGTTGCCGAAGTGCTCGTACTCGTCGAGGTGCTCGCCGACGGCCTCGCGCGGGTACGTCTGCGCCTCGGCGGCGTAGTCCTTGATCTCGATGTCGGGCTCCTCGGGCATGCCGAGGATCCGCGGCAGCGAGACGAGCTCCTTGACGAGGGCCAGGATGTCGTCGTGCGTCAGCGTGCGGGTCTCGAGGTCGATGTCGAGGCCCAGGCGCGCGTTGAGCTTGTAGCGCCCGACGCGCGTGAGGTCGTAGCGCTTGGGATCGAAGAAGAGCTGGTGCAGCAGCGCGCGGGCGTTGTCGACGCTCGGCGGCTCGCCGGGGCGCTGCTTCTTGAACAGCTCGACGAGCGCGCCCTCCTCGGTCTTCGTCGGCTCGGTGTCGGCCTCGATCGTGTTGCGGATATAGAGGCTGTTGTCGAAGAGGTTGATGATCTCCTCGTCGGTCGCGTAGCCCATCGCGCGCAGCAGGACGGTGACCGGCAGCTTGCGCTTGCGGTCGATGCGGACGAAGACCTTGCCCTTCTTGTCGATCTCGAGCTCCAGCCACGAGCCGCGAGCGGGCATGAGGTTGGCGATGAAGACCTGCTTCTCGCGGTCCTTGGCCTCCATCAGGTAGGCACCGGGCGAACGGACGAGCTGCGTGACGACGACGCGCTCCGTGCCGTTGATGATGAACGTGCCGCGCTCGGTCATCCACGGGAAGTCGCCCATGAACACCGACTGCTCGCGGATCTCACCGGTCTCGCGGTTGACGAACGCGACGGTGACGGTCAGCGGGCGCGCGTACGTGAGATCCTTCTCGCGGCACTCCTCGATCGATGCCACCGGGTCGTCGAAGTGGAACTCGCCGAAGTCGACCGCGAGGTTGCCGGTGTAGTCCTCGATCGGCGAGATGTCCGAGATCGTCTCGCGCAGCCCACCCTTCTCAGGGTCGGTCAGCCAGGCGAACGAGCGGCGCTGGATGTCGATCAGGTTCGGGACATCTTGGACTCGGTTCAGACGCGCGAAGGTCCGGCGCGTCCGGGGGGCGTCAACAGGGGGCAAGGCGGCGACTCCTCAAGGGGTCGGAGAGGGCGATCATTCGGCGGCGGCGCCGCGGCCATGGGCCTTCAGGCGCGGACTCGCCAGGATAGCACAGCGAAATGCGACCCCCGCGAGGGGGCAGTCGACGCTCACGGACCCCGCCTTAAGTCTGCGCTATGTGGGCGCAAAACCGTGCTGGAAGGCGGCTACGGCTATCGGTCGACCAGCGCAGCGTAGCGCGTATCGCCGCAGCGTGGGTGCGAGAATGCCCGCCCGTGCAGTTCGACCACGTCGCCCTCCAGGTGCCGGATCTGACCGCGGCGCTCGACTGGTGGGCGCGCGCGGTGCCGGGCGCGCAGCTGCGCTATCGCGACGACAGCTGGGCGTTGCTGGAGGCCGGCGGCGTGATGCTCGCGTTCGTGATGGCCGACGAGCACCCGCACCACATCGCCTTCAAGGTCTCGGCCGCGGAGCTCGAGCGGCTGGCGCGCGAGCACGGCGCCGAGATCGCCGTCCATCGCGACGCGAGCCGCTCGTTCTATCTCGAGGCGCCCGGCGGCGCGCGCCTGGAGGTCATCTCGTACCCCGACGTCCTCGAGGAGGACGCCGAGTAGCCGGCTCGTCGTCACAGATCGGCCCGCCGGAACACCCGATCCGCCAGCAGCCCCGTGACGACGAGGTAGACGAGCGCGAACGGGTACAGCAGCGGCCCGCCGTCGTGCGAGCCGCCGAACGGGCCGAGCTGCACGATCACGCCGGTCACGCCGCCGATGTCGGCCGTCAGCGCGTGCAGCCCGTCCTGGTAGAGCGCCTCGAAGGGCAGGATCCAGGAGGCGATCTCGCCGATCTGCATCAGCGTGTGCGAGTTCAGCCCAACCCCGATCTGGCCGATGAGGCCGGCCGCCAGGCCGGCTCCGAAGACCATGAAGATCGCGATGCCGTTGGCGGTCGAGGACAGCAGCGTCGTCCCCAGCAAGGCGATCGCGACGATGATCGTGATCGCCGCCGCGAGCGCGAGCGCGCCGAGGAGCGCGTGGCCGGGCCGGTAGCCGCCGGTCGCGTCGGTCAGCACGACCGCGGCCCAGTAGACGATCTGGACGTACACGATGCAGACGGTCGTCGCGGCGAGGAAACGGGCCAGCAGCAGCGTGCTGCGTCCGACCGGCCGCACGACGAGCGGCTGCAGCAGGCCGCGCTCGGCGTCGCCGCGGACGGCGTTGAGCGTGACGAAGACGGCGAGCACGGTGCCGAGGAAGAGCGTGACGAACATCGCCAGGCC
Organism: uncultured Actinomycetes bacterium; assembly: GCA_963780585.1. Taxonomy (GTDB): domain Bacteria; phylum Actinomycetota; class Thermoleophilia; order Solirubrobacterales; family Solirubrobacteraceae; genus CADCVQ01. The sequence goes on along the minus strand of CAWADD010000012.1, from coordinate 134,064 downwards.
GAGCAGCGTCGACCCGGTCAGCACCTCCTCCTTGATCCCCGCGCTGGCCGGCAGCCCGGAGTTGGAGATCTCCTTGAACGCCTGGCTGCAGCCGAACGCGTAGACCGCGAGGAAGCCGGCGGTCAGCACGACGACGACGAGCAGCACCTTGCGGCGGATCGCTTCGCGCAGCGCGTAGCCGGCGATGGTGCGCAGGTCGAGCAGCGTGGCCCTCACCGCGCGTCCTCGCCGACGAGCCCGAGGTAGGCGTCCTCGAGCGTGCCGGTGACGACGCGCACGCCGTAGATCAGCTCGCCGTCGGCGACGAGCCGGGCGACGAGATCCGGCACGTCGTCGCGCGCGGCGTCGGGGTAGCGCCGCGCGCCGCGCTCGGTCTCGATCTCGACCCCGCCGGCCGAGACGAGCTCGTGCGGCGCGCCCTCGGCGATCGTGCGGCCGCGATCGACGATCACGACGCGGTCGCAGACGAGCTCGACCTCGCTGAGCAGGTGGGAGTTCAGCAGCACCGCGACGCCACGCCCGCGCAAGCCCTCGAGCAGCTCGCGCACGGTGCGCCGGCCGGCGGGGTCGAGCGCGCTCGTCGGCTCGTCGAGCAGCACGAGCTCGGGATCGCCGACCAGCGCCTGGGCGATCCCCAGACGCTGCTGCATCCCCTTCGACATCGCCTCGACGCGACGCGCCGTTGCCTCCGTCAGCCCGACGAGCGCGAGCAGCTTCGCGCGCTCCGACGCGCCGCCGGCGGAGCGCGCGAGCCGCTGGTGCAGCGTGAGCAGCTCGTCCGCCGTCGCCCAGCCCGGGAAGCGAAACATCTCCGCCAGGTAGCCAGTGCGGGCACGCGCCGCGGTGCTGCCGGCGCGATGGCCGAGCACCTGCACCGTGCCCGCGGTCGGGCGCACGAGCCCGCAGGCGATCTTCGTCAGCGTCGACTTGCCGGCGCCGTTGGGGCCCAGCAGGCCGACGAGCTCGCCCGCGCCGACGCGGAGGTCGACGCCGTCGAGCGCGATTGCGGCCTTGTACGTCTTGCGCAGCCCGGCGGCGTTGAGGGCGTCAGGCACAACAACAGGATGACGGACGAACGTGTGGGAATTGTGGGGATCGCGGCCCGGCCGGACACGACGAGGGGCGCCTCGCGGGCGCCCCTCATGTACGACCTTGGCCTGAGCCGACCGCGTTCGGTCAGCTCGCGGCGAGCAGCTGCTACTTGATCTCGACGCTCGCGCCGGCCTCGACGAGCTCCTGCTTGAGCTTCTCGGCCTCGTCCTTGTCGACGCCCTCGCGGACGGCCTTGGGGGCCTCGTCGACGAGCGCCTTGGCCTCCTTGAGACCGAGGCTCGTGGCAGCGCGAACGACCTTGATGACCTGGATCTTCTTGTCGCCGGCCGCCGTGATGATGACGTCGAACGCCGACTGCTCCTCCTCGACGGGCGCGGCGTCGCCGCCACCGCCGCCGGCAGGGGCCGCCACGGCCGCCGCCTGCGCCGAGACGCCGAACTCCTCCTCGAGCGCCTTGATGCGCTCGCTCAGCTCGAGGACAGAGATGCTCTTGAGCTCGTCGATCCATTCCGCAGTGGACTGGGCCATGGGTTACTCCTTCTCCTGGTCAGTGTCAGTTTCGATGTCTTGTGCCGGCTCGGCGGCGGCCTCGGGCGCGGCCGCCTCGGGCGCGGCCGCCTCGGGCGCGGCCGCCTCGGGCTCAGGTGTTGACTCGGCGGCAGGCGCCTGCGCGGCCTTCTGCTCGGCCACCTGGCTGAGCTGGCGCGCGAGCCCGCTGATGAGGTTCGAGAGGCTCGTCACGAGGCCGGTCAGCGGCGACGCGACGATGTTCACGAACTGCGCGTTGAGCACGTCGCGCGTCGGCAGGCGCGCGATCGACTGGACCTGCTCGGGGGCCAGCGCCTCGCCGTTGAGCACGCCGCCCTTGAACGGCAACAGCCCCGTCGCGCGGGCGTAGTCGAAGACCGCCTTCGCCGCCGCCGCGGCGTCGCCGCGCGCGAACGTCAGCGCGGTCGGGCCCTCGAGCATCGGCTTGAGGCTCTCGACGCCGGCCCCGTCGGCGGCGCGGATCGTCAGCGTGTTCTTCACGACCCGCAGGGTCGCGTCGGCTTCGCGCAGCTTGCCGCGCAGCTCGGCGGCCTGCGTGACGGTGATCCCGCGGTAGTCGACCGCGTACACCGCCTCGGCCTCTGTGATCTGAGCGGTGATCTCCTCGATCACCGCGGCTTTCTGCTCTCGGTTCATCTGCCTCCTCGCCGGGTCTTGCGCCGCGTCAGCGACGGCCCGGGGTCTGCGGTGGCCTCAGAGTTGGACGCTCACGCGGCTGGCGCCGGAGCGGCCTCCTCGAGGATGTCGCGGGTACGGGACGGGTCGACCTTGACGCCCGGGCCCATCGTCGAAGCCATCGTGATCGTGCGCAGGTAGCGCCCCTTCGCGGCGGACGGCTTGGCGCGAATCAGCTCTTCGATGATCGCGGCGTAGTTCTCGAGCAGCTGGCGGTCGGAGAAGGCCTTCTTGCCGATCGGCAGGTGGACGATCGCGGTGCGGTCGGTGCGGTACTCGATCTTGCCGGCCTTCGCTTCCTCGACGGCCTTGGCGACGTCCATCGTGACCGTGCCGACCTTCGGGTTGGGCATCTTGCCCTGCGGGCCGAGGATCCGGCCCAGGCGACCGACGATCGGCATCATGTCCGGCGTCGCGATCGCGACGTCGAAGTCGGTGAAGCCCTCCTCGACGCGCTTGGCGAGGTCCGCCGCGCCGACGATGTCGGCGCCCGCGTCCTCGGCCTCCTTGGCCTTGTCGCCCTGCGCGAAGACGGCGATCGTGACCTCCTTGCCGAGGCCGTTGGGCAGCGCGACCGTACCGCGCAGCTGCTCGTCGGCGTGGCGCACGTTGAGGCCGGTGCGGACGTGGACCTCGACGGTCTCGTCGAACGTCGGGCCCGGCAGCGCCTTGATCAGCGCGACCGCCTCGGCGGGCGTGTGCTCGCGCTCGCGGTCGACCTGCGAGCGCGCCTCGAGATACGTCTTGCCGCGCTTAGACAACGTCGACCCCCATGCTCCGTGCCGTGCCGGCGATGATCTTCGAGGCCTGGTCGAGGTCGTGCGCGTTGAGGTCGTCGAGCTTGCGCTCGGCGATGTCGCGCAGCTGCGCCTGGGTGATCGTTCCGACCTTCATGCGATGCGGCTCGCCCGACCCCTTGTCGATGTTGATCGCCTGCTTGATGAGCACGGCGGCCGGCGGCGTCTTCGTGATGAACGTGAACGAGCGGTCCTCGTAGACGGTGATGACGACCGGGATCGTCGTCCCGAGGTCGCTCTGGGTCTGGGCGTTGAACGCCTTGCAGAACTCCATGATGTTGATGCCGTGCTGACCGAGGGCGGGACCGACCGGCGGAGCCGGGCTGGCCTGGCCACCGACGGCCTGCAGCTTGATTTTCGTAAGGACTTTCTTGGCCATAGATCTAGATCTTTTTCACCTGGTCGAAGCCGACTTCGACCGGCGTCTCGCGACCGAAGATTGACACAAGCACCTTGAGGCGAGAGGCGTCCTCGTTCATCTCGGAGATCTCGCCGGAGAAGTCCGACAGCGGTCCGGAGATGACCTTGACCGTCTCGCCGATCGCGAACGTCGCCTTCTTGCGCTCGCGCACCGCGACCTCGCGGTGCAGCAGGCGGTCGACCTCGGCCTGGGTCAGCGGGACGGGCTCGTTCGACGCGCCGACGAAGCCGGTGACGCCGGGCGTGCCCTTGACGAGCCCCCAGGAGTCCTCGTTGAGCTCCATGTTCACGAGCACGTAGCCGGGCATCGTGCGCTTCTCGACCGTGACCTTCTGGTTGTCCTTCATCTCGGACACGGACTCGGTCGGCACGACGACCTGGCGGACGTTGCGCTTCTGGTTCAGCGAGACCACGCGGTGCTCAAGGTTCTGCTTGACCTTGTTCTCGTGGCCTGAATAGGTGTTTACGACGTACCAGCGAAACATGCGTGCCTTAGAAGTTCGAAGTTCGGGAGCGGGACTAGAGGATGAGGTCGACGATCTGCTGCGCTACGACGTCGGCGAGGCCGAGGAAGGCCCCCGCGACGACGACGAACCCCAGGACGACCGCCGTTGCCTGCCCGACCTGGCGCCGGTCCGGCCAGTCGACCCGCTGCAGCTCTGCCCAGCAGGCGCGGAAGAACGTGATGACCCGCAGGCCCGACGGCTTGGCTGCGACGGGAGCGGCGACGTCGCCGGCGCCGCGGCCGAGGCGCTCGTCCTCGATGACGGTGTCATCGGCGACGTCGTCGTCGAGGACGGGATCGGCGTCGGCGTCGTCGAGGACGGGATCGACGGCGTCGTCGTCGAGGACGGGATCGACCGGCTTGCCATCCGCGCCGGCGACGATGGCTGCCTCGGCCGCCTCGACCTCGCCGGAGGCATGGTCGAGCGAGCCCGGGACGTTCTCTCGGCGCAGCTTCTGCTTGCGATCTTTAGCGCGCTGGCGGTTACGTGCCATGGGATGCGGGGGGTCCTGAGCGCTACCGGGTCTCCCGGTGGCTCGTGTGCTCCTTGCACCACTTGCAGTATTTGCGCAGCGTGATGCGATCCGGGTTGTTGCGCTTGGACTTATTCGTCTGGTAATTGCGCCGCTTGCAGACCTCGCAGGCGAGGGTCACAGCGATACGCACGTCTCCGCGGGCCATTCGGCGCTCCGTGACGGCGAGAGGACAGAAAAAGGACCTGCAAGGCAGGTCTGCCGGAGAGGATAGCGCGCTCTTACGCGCGCACGCTGGCCTGCGGGTCCAGCCGCGTCATGTGCACGCTGGCCTGGAGCTGCGATCGGGCGCTGCCCTGGTAGACGCCGCGTACCGGCGGGACGTCGGCGTACTGGCGACCATGGCCGATCTTCACGTGGCGCTCCCCGGCGAGCCGGCGATTCGTCGGGTCGGCGCCGACCCAGACCGGCTCGCCGCGGCCGCCGGCGCCCGGCAGCAGCGCCTGCAGCCAGGCGTGCGTCTCGACCTCGACGGAGTCCGCCCCTTCGTCCTTCGGTGCCGCCCACAGGTACCCGCTGACGTAGCGCGCGGCGATCCCGTTGCGGCGCAGCATGATCAGGCCGAGGTGGACGTAGTCCTGGCAGACGCCGGCGCCGGTCGCGAGGAACTCCTCGACCGTCGAGCCGACGTACGTCACGCCGGCGCGGTACTCGTAGCGGTCGGGGATCAGATCGCACAGGTCGCGCAGCGTCCCCAGCGGCGTCGCCTGGCGGACGTCGCGCAGAGCTCGTCGAGCGTGTCGCCGAACGGCTCGTCAGCGGCGGGCAGCAGGAACTCGCCGCCGGCCTCGGCGTACGCGTTCGTGTCGAGCGCGGACCAGTCGGCGTCGGGCGGCTCGGCGGGCTTGGCGGTCACGACGCGCGCGCGCACGTCGATGCTCAGCCGCGAGTGCGGGCGCACGATCCCGAACTCGAGCACCTCGGTCCCGAAGTAGTCGGAGTGGCGCCCGACGCGAGCCTCGGGGTCGATCCGCACCGTGAACTCGTCGCAGCGCTGCGTCGACGTCGTCGCGGGACGCACGCGCAGCGCGTTGAGGTTGTCGGACACGGGCGCGTCGTAGACGTACTCCGGGAGGAAGCGGATCGCGAAATGCATCCTTGTGAGCACGGTCTGGGCTCTATGCCGCCCGCGCGCCACCGAAGTATCGCTGGGCGATGTCGGCATCGACGAGACCCAGCTCGCGCTGGACCTCCTGACAGGTGACGCGCAGGTCGGCGTCGCCCTCGGCGCTGCGGCGGAACTCGAGGTCGGCCGACAGGCGGCTCAGGCGCAGGATCGGCTCGGAGCTGCGCGGCGAGCTGTCGGCGGTCTTCAGCGCGCCGTTGACCGCGTCGACGGCGGCCGCGACGGAGTCCGGGTAGCTGCGCTCGAACAGCAAGAAGCGCGCGACCGGCTTGGCGTGCGCGGGCGCCGGCACGGCGCGGCGGTAGGCCTGAAAGCCGCCGACCGCCTGCAGCAGCGCGATCGCCTGGCCGTCGGCCCTGTCGCCCGTGTCGCCGACGGGCAGCATGCGCAGGACCATGCCGGCGGACTCGATCCGCCCGCCCGCGGAGAGGAACGCGCTCGCCTCGTCGCGCAGCATCGTGCGAGCGGTCAGCCCCCAGAACAGCGCCGAGCGCTCCTTGACGTGCTGGTAGATCGAGAACGGCCCGGCGTGCAGGCGCGTCGACTGCGCGAGGTCGCCGTCGCGCAGGCGCAGGTGCGTCGTGTTGATCGCCTCCCACATCTCCGCGCTGATGACGTCGCGCACGGCCTGCGCGCCCTCGCGTGCGCGCGCGACACACGAGACGACCGAAGCCGGGTTGGCGGCGTCGCGCGTGAGCGCGTCGAGCACGGCGTCGCGGCGCGCCGGCACGTCGCCGTTGCTCGCGCCGTCCATGATGTGCATCAGCGAGTCCCAGCCCAGGCGCGTCGCGCTGGGATCCTCCGGGCGGCCCTGCAGCTCGGCCTGGAAGACGCCGTCGAGCAGCCGCGCGGTCGACTCGGCGCGCGCGAGGTTGCGTCCGAGCCAGAAGAGCTCCTGTGCGATGCGCGCGAGCATCGGCTAGCGGATTGATTCCGCGGCGCTTGTCGCCGTCGTCGTGCTGGGGCGGTTGGTCGTGGTCGGTCTTGGCGCTGGTCTTGGCGCCGCTGCTCGTGCACGGCAGCGATGAAGGAGCGGTGACCCGAGCGGTCGTTGTCGCTTCGAAGCTTGCGGTGCGGTGCGGACCTGTCCTGCCTTGTGCGGGTCACGCCCGCACAAGGCAGGACACGTCGCCGCGATCCGACCGCACGCCGCCGGGGGTGTCGAGCACCTGACGCGTGTCCGGGCACGATGGCGAAGCCCGTCGACGTCGCCTTGACCCCGCATACCGGGGTCAAAGCGACACGCTCGCGCAACCCTGCAGCGCATGCGGCGCGCCGCCCACGCCCCCAGCACCCCTCCCTCACCGATGCCGTCCCCGCGCGGCGCCCGCGCACCCCGCCCGTCACGTACGGCACACCACCCCCGCCCAGGCCTAGACGGTTGACCCCACGCGGCGCGGCCAAGGTTCCAGAAGACATCAACAGGGCGGCGCCGCTGCCGCTCGGCTGACCTGACCACGAAATCAACCATCTAGCCGGGGCCCTGCTGCTGCTGCTGTTGCTGCCCGGTCCAGGCGCCGTAGCGCAGGTCGGGCAGCGCCGGCGGCAGGCTCTCGGGCCGCAGCGGCGAGGCGCGGTCGGTGCGGTCCTCGCCGTCCTCGAGCACCCACGTGTCCTTCGAGCCGCCGCCGCGCGACGAGTTGACGATCATCGAGCCCTCGACCATCGCGACGCGCGACAGCCCGCCGGGCACGATCGAGATCGTCTCGCCGTAGACGGCGAACGGGCGCAGGTCGACGTGACGCGGTGCGAGCACGCCGTCGCCGTCGGCGGTCGGCACCGTCGACAGGCGCACGACCTCCTGCGCGATCCACTTCTCGGGCGAGCGGCGGATCACGTCGGCGAGGCCGGCGACCGCGATCGGATCCGTCGTCGGCCCGATGAAGACGCCCTTGCCGCCGGACTCGCCGGTCGGCTTGAAGACGAGCTCGTCCATCCGCGAGAGCGCGTCCTCCATCGCCTCGCGGTCGGACATCAGGTACGTCTGGACGTTGTCGAGCAGCGGCTCCTCGCCGAGGTAGAAACGGATCATCTCCGGCACCCGGTGGTAGATCGCCTTGTCGTCGGCGACGCCGGTGCCGACGGCATTCGCGAGCGCGACGGTGCCGGCGCGGTAGGCGCGCATCAGCCCCGGCACCCCGAGCACGGAGTCGGCGCGAAACTCGAGCGGGTCGATGAAGTCGTCGTCGAGGCGCCGGTAGACGGCGTGGACGCGCTGCAGGCCGTGCGTCGTGCGCATGTAGAGGACGTCGTCGCGCACGACGAGGTCCGACGCCTCGACGAGCTCGACGCCCATCTGGCGCGCGAGGAAGGCGTGCTCGAAGTAGGCCGAGTTCAGCGGGCCCGGCGTCCACACGACGACCGTCGCCTCGCCCTCGGCGGCCGGCGCGACCGCGCGCAGCGCGGCCAGCAGGAGCATCGGATAGTGGTCGACTGGGCGCACGCGGTACTCGGTGAAGAGCTGCGGCACGAGGCGCGTCATCGCCGTGCGGTCTCGAGCACGTAGGAGATCCCGGACGGCGTGCGCACGTTGTCCTCGAGCACCTTCCAGGAGCCGTCGGCGTCGCGCACGAGATCGCAGCCGGCGACGTGGCAGTAGACGCCGCCGGGCGGGCGGATCCCGTGCGCGGCGCGCGCGAAGTGGCTGCGGCTGACGATCAGGCGCCACGGCACGATCCCGGCGCGGACGATCTCGCGCGCGTGGTAGACGTCGTCGACGAAGCGGTTCAGGGCGCGGATGCGCTGCGCGATGCCGCGCTTGATGCCCGTCCACTCGTTCGCCGGCAGCACGCGCGGGACGAGGTCCAGCGGCATCGGGCGCTCGAGCGTCGGCCCATCCTCGCCGGTCGTGTCGAACGTGATCCCCTGCTCCCCGCATTTCCGCAGATGTCACCGGGCGCCGTCATGTCCTCGGGGCCAAGCCGCCGGGCCGCGTGTTCGCCCGCCGGGCCAGGCCGGGGGCTGCGTCAGCGAGCGGCGGTGACGCGGAACGCGCGCACGGCCGCGCCGATCCGCGCGCCGTCGGCGGCGACGGCGACGACCTTCCAGCGGTGCTTGCCCGGCTGGATGACGCGCTTGCGAAGCGTCGTGCGCGACCCCGGCAGCGAGCGGACGCGACGCCCGTCGAGCAGCACGCGCCAGGAGGCCACGCGCTCGGCGTCGCTGGCGGTCCAGCGCACCGTCGCCTCGCGACCGGCGCGCACGCGACGCTGGGCCTCGATCTCGAGCCGCACGAGCTCGGCGTCCGCGCTCGGCGGCGCGGAGCGCCACAGCGAGCCCGGCAGGACGAGACGCATCGCGGCGCCGACGTTCAGCCCGCCGAAGCCGAGCAGGCCGACGAGCAGCCGCGACGGCGTGGCGCTCTTCACGAGCGCGAGCTCGAGCAGGAGCATCGGCATGTCCGGTCGAGCGGAGGACAGCAGCGCGAGCGAGCCCGACACGAAGGGAGCGGCCATCGACGTCCCGTCGCGCAGCTCGTAGCCCGACCGCGCGGTCGAGAGGATCGCTCCACCCGGCGCCGCGAGATCGACCGACCGCAGCCCGTGGTTGGCGAGCGTCAGGAGCGCGCCGCCCGGCCTGGTCGCGGTCACGCTGAGCACCGCGGGGTTGCGCGACGACGCGGGGTAGGACGGCTGGAAGTCGAGGTCGCGGTCGTTGTTGCCGGCCGATGCGACGACCGTCGCGCCCCTCGCGAAGGCGTACTTCAGGGCGTCGTCGAGGTCCACGCTCGAGTTGTCGCCGTTGACGGACACGTTGAGGATCGTCGCGCCCTCGTCGACCGCGTAGCGGATCCCGCGTGCGAGCAGCGTCGAGTCTCCGCGGCGGCTGGCGTCGAGCACCTTGACGGGCATGATCTTCGCCTCCGGCGCGATCCCCGCGATGCCGATGCCGTTGCCGGCGCGGGCGGCGATGATGCCTGCGACATGGGTGCCGTGGCCGTTGTCGTCGTCGACGGCGCCATTGCGGGTCTTGATGTTCGCGCCGTGGACGTCGTCGACGTAGCCGTTGCGGTCGTCGTCGACGCCGTTGCCGGGCACCTCGGCGGGGTTGCGCCAGATGCTCTTCTCGAGGTCGGGATGGCTGAGCCGCACGCCGCTGTCGAGGACCGCCACGACGACGCCCGCGCCGCGCGACTGCGACCAGGCCTCCGCCACGCCGGTCGCGGCGGGATCGGTCAGCGCCCACTGCTCGTCGATCAGCGGATCGTTCGTCGCACGCGCCGCGGGAGCGGTGGCGGCGCCGAGCGCGAGCGCGGCGACGGCGGCGCTGGCGACGTGGCGTACGCGTGTGCTGAGCATACGACCGTCTCGGGTGCTGGACGGTCGGGCACCGTGCGCGTCCACCGAGGACGGACGAACGGTCGATGAGGCCGCGTGTGCGGAACGGACGGACAATCTACCCCGCTGTCTAGTACGCGGTCAGCGCGGCGGTCAGCGTCGGCCAGGCGACGGGATCGTGGCCGCAAATCGGCGGCAGGCCACGGTCGGCTGCGATCGACGTCCATCGCAGTAGCGAGTCAAACGCGTCCTGTAGCGGCTCCCCACCGCGGTCGGGCAGGATCGGGACGATGTCGTGAGTGCGTCCGTGCATACGCTCGTAAGTGGAGTGTCGCGCATCGGCGCGGTGTTCACGCCGGTATCGATCAGCGTCCGACGAGCCGCCGTTTCGAGCGCCACGGCGCGCAGCAACCTTCGTCATCGGGGCCGATTCTTCGCGCTGGACCCCGGCGAGCGCTAGGACAGCCAGCCGCGCCGCCGCAGCTCGGACGTGAGGCGCGCGTACTGCTCGTCGAGGTGCGCGCACATCGATCGACGCGGCTCGAGGACCTGCTCCGTGCGCGACATCCGGCGCGCGACGTCGGCGACGCGCTCGCCGCCGGCGGCGGCGGCCGCGGCGAGGATCGCCATGCCGAAGGCGGACTCGCTCTGCGCTGGCAGGCGCACCGGGTGAGCGAGCGCGTCGGCGCGCAGCTGGCACCAGTGGCGGTTGCGGGTCGCGCCGCCGGTCAGGCTGAGCTCGCCGCGCAGCGGCGCGCCGAGCCGGTCGAGCCGCGCGAAGCACAGCCGCTCGACGAGCGCGAGGCCCTGCATGAGCGCGGCGACGTGGTCGCCGTCGTCGACCGGCGCGCCGAGCATGAACGCTTCGGCATCCTCGGCCACGAACGGGAAGCGCTCGCCGCGCGAGACGAGCGGGTAGGCGAGCACGCCGGTGCGCTCGTAGGCGACCGCGCGCCGGCCGAGCTCGTCGAGGTCGCGGCCGGGGAACGTCGCCGGCAGGACGCCGGCGCCGCTGCTCGACGCGCCGCCGGGCAGCCAGCCGCCATCGGGCGAGCGGTGCGAGTAGACGCCGCCCGCGCGGTCGTCGATCCGCCGCTGCGAGCAGCCCTTCAGGACGAGCGTCGTGCCGAGCACCGAGCTCCAGTCGCCGGGCTCGAGCGCGCCGGCGGCGATCTGCGCGGCGCAGCCGTCGGTCATCCCGGCGATCACCGGGGTGCCGGCGGGCAGGCCCGTGTGCTCGGCGGCGGCGGCGCAGACGACGCCGAGCCGCGTGGCGGGCGCGACGACGTCGGGCAGCAGCTCGGTGATCGCCGGCGCCAGCGCGTCGGGCCAGCAGGCAGCTTGCGGGTCGTAGCCGGTCTTCAGCGCGTGGCTGGCGTCGGACGGGACCGCATGACCGGTCAGCCGCCGCGTGATCACGTCGGGTTGATGGGCGAGCCGCGCGCCGTCGGCCGCCGCCGCCGGATCGTCGTCGAGCAGCCACTGCAGCTTCGGCAGCGCCCACGAGGGCGCCAGCCCGAGCGCGCGCGCCTGCTCGCCCGCGCGCGCGTCGTCGTACATGAGCGCCGCGCCGCGCGGCCGGCCGCCGCGGTCGACGAGCACGATCGTGCCCGACGTCGCGCACGTCGCGACGGCGCTGACGGACGCGGGCGCGATCTCGCGCAGCGCCGCGCGGCAGGCGTCGCCGACCGCCGGCCACCAACTGCCGGCGTCCTGCTCGTGACGAGACCCCTCGCGGCGGCTGTGCAGGGCCGCCGATCCGCGGCCGGCAACGGTGCCGTCGCCGCGGACGGCGAGCGCGCGCACGCTGCCGGTGCCGAGGTCGAGGCCGACCGAGACGACCTCGGCGCTCATGCCGGCCGCGACGGGCGCGGCTCCGGCGGCAGCGCGCCGTCGTGCTCGCCGACCGGAGCGAGCCGCAGCTGCCACCACGACACGTCGTGCCAGGCGCCCGCCTTCCAGCCGATCGCGCGATACGTGCCGACGAGCTCGAAGCCGAGCGCGCGATGCAGGCCGACGCTCGCGTCGTTGGGCAGCGTGACGCCGGCGCAGGCGATCTGCAGCCCCTGCGCGCGCATGCGCGCGAACAGCGCCTCGTAGAGCGTGCGGCCGGCGCCGCGCCGGTGGTGGGCGCGGTCGACGTAGATCCCGACGTCGGCGGCCCAGCGATAGGCGGCGCGCGCGCGGTGCTGCGACGCGTACGCATAGCCGACGACGCGCCCGCCGTCCTCGAGCACGATCCACGGATAGCGCTCGCGCGTGTCCGCGATCAGCGCCGCGAACTGCTCTGCCGTCGGCGCTGCTTCCTCGAACGAGATGGCGGTGTCGGCGACGTACGGCGCGTACAGCGCGGCGCAGGCTGTCGCGTCACGGGCGGGATCGGCGTCGCGGACGACCATCCGAGCATGATGCCGCCTGCGGTCCGCGCGCCGATCTTGAGCCCGCCGGACGGCGTGCCGATAGGGCCACGATGCGTCGGATCCTCGCCCTCCTGAGCCTCGGCCTGCTGTTCGCCGCCCCCGCGGCGGCGCAGGTGCTCAGCGGCGGGCGCGCCGCCGACGTGCTGCGCGGCGGATCGGGCGCCGATCGGATCAGCGGCGGCTTCGGGCGCGATCGCCTGTTCGGGCTCGGCGGCAACGACGTCGTGCGCGGCGACTCCGGCGGCGACCGCCTGAGCGGCGGCGACGGCGCGGACCGGATGAACGGCGGCAGCGGCAACGACCGCCTCGCGGGCGGCAGCGGCAGCGACGCGCTCGACGGTGGCGACGGCGACGACGTCGTACTCGGCGAGCGCGGCGACGACTACATCGTCGAGGCCGGCTTCGGCGACGACGTGCGCCTCGACGGCGGACCGGGCAACGACTACCTCGACGCGAACCGCGGCGATGACCGTCTCGTCGCGGGCGGCTCGGGCAACGACATCCTGCGCGGCGGTCCCGGCCGGGACACGCTCGACGGAGGCGCCGGCGACGACCGGCTGTCGGGCGGCGACGGGGTCGACCGGCTCGTCGGCGGCGACGGCAACGACATCGTCGTCAGCGGCGTGAAGTACGACAGCGTCGACCTCGGGCCGGGCGACGACCACATCTACCGCAGCGGCTTCGACAACATCGATTGCGGCCCCGGCGTCGACACGATCCACGCCTCGCCGTTCGACGCGCCGCCGACCGCTGTGCCGATCGCCGAGTACCGCGGACCGCGGCGCGGCGTGATCTCCGGCTGCGAGCTCGTCGTCGGCGACGACACGAGCGAACCCGGGCGCGGCGCCGACATCACGCTGGACTGGACGAACGCCGGGCGTCGCGCCGGCGTCGGTTCGGCAGCGCCGGGTGGCTCGCTGGCCGCGCAGGTCCCGCGCTTCAAGGTCCTGCTGAGCAGCCGCGACGACCGCTTCGAGCAGACGATCCGGCTCGCCATCGGGCTGCTCGTGTTCGGCCGCGGCGGCGACGACGTCATCGTCGGCGGCGCGGGGTCCGATCATCTCGAGGGCGAGGCCGGCAACGACGCGCTGTCCGGACGCGGCGCCGATGACCTGCTGCACGGTCGCAAAGGCGACGACGTCATCTTCGGCGGCGACGGCGCCGACGCGCTCGAGGGCGGGCGCGGGCGCGACGTGCTCGACGGCGGGTCCGGCGACGACCGGATCACCGGCGGCTTCGACGCCGACCGACTCATCGGCGGCGGCGGACGCGACCGCCTCGTGTCGGTCGACGGCTCGCGCGACATCGTCGACTGCGGGCCCGGGCGCGACTCGGCGATCGTCGACCGCAAGGACCGCGTTCGCAACTGCGAGCGCGTCGAGCGCAGCCGCTCGAGCTAGCGCGTCGGACGGGCGCCGCGGCGCGGCGTCAGACGGGCCGCTTCTTCGGGATCTTCACGGTCTTGCGCACGGTCTTCTCGAGCCCGGCGCCGTCGCTGTAGGTCATCGTCAGGCGCGCGCTGCCGCCGCCGGTCGCGCATGGCACGGCGAGGTCCAGCGCGCGCACTCCGGAGGTGACGCCGGTGACCGTCTTGCTGGCGATCGTCGCGCCGTTGCGCGACAGGCGCGCCCTGACCTTCACGGTCTCGGCGACCGTCGACGTGACGCGCAGGACGCGGCGGTTGCCCGCCGTGCGGCGGAACTTCGTCGCGCTGAGCGCGGCCGCGACGCTGTTGGCGCTCGTCCCGCCGCCGCTGCTGCCACCGATGCTCGGCAGGCCGGAGAGGCCGACGACGAACGTGCCGTCGTAGCCGCCGCTCGCGTTCGGGCTCAGCGCGACGAGCAGCTTCGACCCGTCGCTGCCGTAGATGTTGTCGGCGCTGTTGGCGACGTTCGGCGTCCCGCGCGGGCTGTAGGCGCCGGTCCCGTAGATCGTGTTCGTCGTCGCGGGGTCGAAGAACAGCTGCGAGTTGAACTCGTACGTCGTCCGCGCTCCGCTGAAGACGCGGACCTTGAAGTGGATGTGGACCGCGCGCCCGGAGTACCACCCCGGGAAGACCGTCGTGAACTTCGCCTGGCCGCCGGCGTCCGTCGCCTGCAGGCCGCGCAGGTACTTCTTGCCGCTCGTGCCCTCGCTGCCGATGTCGGAGTACTTGCCGGCGGCGTTCGCGTGCCAGATGTCGACGATCGCGCCCTCGACGGGGGCGCAGCTCGCGTCGGCGCCGACGACGACCATCGTGAGGTTCAGCGGCACGCCGGCCTGCGTCGTCCCGTCGCTCGGATCCGTGCGGATATCCGACCGGTCGAGCTTCTCGTCGACGAAGTACGGGCCCTCGGTCTTCGACGGGATCAGCACGCAGGAGCCGGCCTGGGCCTGCGCCTGTTCGGCGAAGCCGAGCCTGCCGAGCAGTCGGTCCGGGCCGCTGACCTTCGCGAGCAGCAGCGTGGCGCCCGCGGCGCCGGCCGCGCCGACCGCTTGACGGCGCGTGACGGTGTGGGTGGGATTGGTCTGGCGATCGGAGTTCATGCGGGCACACTCGGTCGTCGGCCTTGGCGTCGTGCGGGAGTCGGCTGGGCGTTTGCTGAGAAGTTGCATTCCCGGCGCCGGGGGTGTCGAATCGCGGCCGACCCGTTCGACGGCTTCATGAAGCGCCGGAATTCGCCGGCCAACGACGCGAGGTGACCGCCATGCCCCAGTACATGCTTCTGATCTACTCGCCGGCCGACGCTCGTCCGTCCGACGACGAGCTGCAGGCCGAGATGCCGAAGTGGTTCGAGTACACGACCGCGCTGCAGGAGTCCGGCGCGATGGTCGCCGGCGACGCGCTCGAGCCGATCGACACCGCGACGACCGTGCGCGTGCGCGACGGCGAGACCGTCATCAGCGACGGGCCGTTCGCGGAGACCAAGGAGGCGCTCGGCGGCTACTACCTCGTCGACGTGCCGGACCTCGACGCGGCGCTCGCCTGGGCGGCGAAGATCCCGAACGTCGGCTACGGCTCCGTCGAGGTCCGCCCGGTCGTCGTCTTCGACCAGACCGGGATGGCCGAAGGCTGAGATGGCGCGGGCAAGCGCCGTGGCCGCGGAGGCGGCCTTCCGCGAGGAGCGCGCCGCGGTGCTTGCCACGCTGATCCGCCAGGTCGGCGACTTCCAGCTCGCCGAGGACGCGCTGCAGGACGCGTTCGCCGAGGCGATCGTGTCCTGGGAGCGCGACGGCCTGCCCGCGCGTCCGGGAGCCTGGATCACGACGACCGCGCGGCGGCGCGCGATCGACCGCCTGCGCCGCGAGCGCGGCCTCGCCGACCGCGTCGAGCGCTTGCAGGTGCTCGCCGAGCGCGAGACCGCGGTCGGTGCCGACGACGACGAGCCCGAGCCGTCGGCGATCACCGACGATCGCCTGCGGCTGATCTTCACCTGCTGTCATCCGGCGCTCGCGATCGAGGCCCGCGTCGCGCTCACGCTGCGCTCGCTCGGCGGCCTGACGACGGGCGAGATCGCGCGCGCGTTCCTCGTCGCCGAGCCGGCGATGGCGCAGCGGATCGTGCGCGCGAAGCGCAAGATCGCGACCGCCCGGATCCCCTACCGGATCCCGCCCGACGAGGAGCTCCCAGACCGCCTGGCGGGCGTGCTCGCCGTCGTCTACCTCATCTTCAACGAGGGCTGGAGCGCGTCGGGCGGCGACCGCCTCGTGCGCGGCGAGCTCTGCGCGGAGGCGATCCGCCTCGGCCGCGTGCTCGTGCGGCTGATGCCCGACGACCCCGAGGTGGCGGGGCTGCTGGCGCTCATGCTCCTGCACGACTCGCGCCGCGCCGCCCGCACCGACGCGCACGGCGAGCTCGTCGCGCTCGACGACCAGGACCGCGCGCTGTGGGACCGCGGCCGCATCCAGGAGGGCGACCAGCTGCTGCGCGCCGCGCTGCGCCGCGGGCGCCCTGGCGCCTACCAGCTGCAGGCGGCGATCGCCGCGCTGCACGCGACCTCGCCGTCGCCCGCGCAGACCGACCACGCGCAGATCGCCGCGCTCTACGGCGAGCTCGCGCGGCGCACGCCGTCGGCCGTGATCGACGTCAACCGGGCGGCCGCGCTCGGCCGCGCCGGGCGGCCGAGCGACGGTCTGGCGCTGCTGGCGCCGCTGCTCGCCGACGGCGCGCTCGCGAGCTACGCGCCCTTGCATGCCGCCCACGCGGACCTGCTCGAGCGCTGTGGCGACAGCGCCGGCGCCGCGCGCGCGTACGCGGTCGCGGCCGACTGCGCCGACAACGCCGTCGCGCGCGCCGAGCTGCTGCGGCGCGCCGCCGCCCGCTCGTGACGGCGGCGACGCGGTACCGTGCCCGGCGTGGCCGACCCGCTCTTTCGCCTCGCCTGCGCCCCCGCCGTGCTCGCCGCCGCTCCTGACGGCTGGGTCGCGACGATGCTCGAGGAGGGTGAGCTCGCGCTGCTCGTCGACGACGGCGGGCTGGACGCGATCACCGAGCTCGCCCACGCGCTCGATCTCGTCACGGTGCCGGTGCTGCGCGCCGAGCGGTCACGCGAGCAGCAGGAGGCGACGGTGATGGCCTATGCCGCGTCGAAGCCGCTCGTCTGGATCGCCGCCGCGTTCGGCGACGAGGCTTCGGGCTGGGCCCAGCAGCGCGGTCCGATGACGCTGCTCGTCGAGTCCGGCGGCCCGCTGTCGGACGGCGAGCGCAAGCGCGTCGAGCGCTTCGCCGTCATCCTCGGCCGCCAGGCCGAGTAGGGCTCGAGCGCCGGGCGGAGACTCGGGCGGCTGGCGGTCGCGCCGCCGCTTGAGAACGGCATCACTGAGGAGAAGCCGCTTCGGGGGCGGCGTGCGGGCCGTTCGGGATGAGTGTGTCAGCTAAGGGGCGCTATACGACGCTTAGCTGACATTCGTCGGGCCGCAGCGCACGACCCCGACCACACGGCCCCGACCCTTTCCCTCATCGATGCCGTGCACGAGCGCGGGCACCCAACGAAGCGCGACGCGCATGGCGCCACGCCGAACCACCGCCCGCCCTACACCCGGTACTCCGGGTTCGGGTAGTCCGAACGGCAGCCCGCGTCCCACAGCGTGCGCTGGTTGCCGTGCGCCGGGATGCCGCCGGCGTCCTTGAGCATCCGCGCCATGTGCAGGAGGTTCCAGGTCAGGAACGCGGTGTTGCGGTTCGTGAAGTCGTTCTCCGGGCCGCCCGAGCCCTCGTCGCGGTAGCTCGGACCGGGGCCCGCCTCGCCGAGCCAAGCTGAATCGGCCTGCGGCGGGATCGTGTAGCCGAGGTGCTGCAGCGAGTACAGGATGTTCATCGCGCAGTGCTTGGCGCCGTCCTCGTTGCCGGTGATGATGCAGCCGCCGGCGCGGCCGTAGTAGGCGTACTGGCCGGCGTCGTTGAGGATGTGGCTGTTGCCGTACAGCCGCTCGACGACCTTCGTGCAGACCGACGACTTCTCGCCCAGCCAGATCGGCGACAGCAGGACGAGGATGTCGGCCGCCATCACCTGCTCGGAGATCGCGGGCCACTCGTCGACCTCCCAGCCGTGCTCGGTCATGTCGGGGTAGACGCCGGTCGCGATCTCCCGATCGACGGCCCGGATGACGTCGACCGCGACGCCGTTTTTCTCCATGATCGCGATCGACCGGTCGGCGAGCGCCTGCGTGTTCGAGGGCTCGGGCGAGCGCTTGAGCGTGCAGTTGATGTACAGCGCGCGCAGGTCGGAGAAGTCCCACGCCGAGCTCTCGCACAGCTGCTCGTCGATCTCGGTCAGGTCGGCCATCGTCGCGTCCTCCTCCTCGTGTTGGCAGCCCGTTGTCGCCCCTCGCCGCGATCCGTTACGCGCGCCGCTCGGCGGCCGGCCCGGCGCGCGGGTGCATTAGCCTGAAGCGGGAGATGGCGACCCAGCCGGCCCCCCAGAACCTCGACCCGACCGCCCTCATCGAGGCTGCGCCGGAGGACGAGTTCGCGCTCATCGAGCTGCGCCTGGACTGGCCCTACGACCTCGACGTCTATCCGCAGCACAAGCAGCTGTGGCTGCGCTGCTTCGTCATCACGCAGGACCCGCTGACGTGGATCCCCGACCGTGGCGAGGCATGGACGGCGGTCACCGTCGACGACGAGGTGCTCGAGATCGACCTCTACCTGACGGTCGCCGCGGTGCGCAGCGGGATGGAGGACGCCGCGGGCGACGTCGCGGCGGCGGTCGGCCGCTACGCGGCCGCCGTGATGGCCGCCGCGCTCGAGCGCGAGGACGAGCTGCTCGCCGGCGACTACCCCCGGCTCGCCGCGCGCGGCGAGACGCCGCGCCTGCTGCAGGACCTCGAGGGCGACCACGGCTCGTTCGGCACCCCCAGCCTGCAGACGAAGCGCGATTGGGCGCCGATCGGGCTCGGCGCCCTGACCGACCTCGTCCAGCACGCGTTCGGCGCCGTCGACCTCGACCGCTCGAACGTGACGCTCGATCCGGTCGAGCCGGTGACGGAGGACTGCCCCGCCTGCGGCGGCAACAGCTTCGGCTACCCGTCGAGCCTCGAGGACGCCAAGGCGTCGATGTGCCCGCCCCATCAGGCGGCGGCGCGGGTCGTCAACACGCTGCGCATCGCGCGCGCGCGCGAGTCGAACTTCGCCGGCTGGCGCGCGGTCGACAAGGCGGTGATGCGCATCAACAAGCTGCCCGAGCCGGTCTTCTCTCCCCAGCCGCCGCGCGTCGTCGCCGAGACGCCGGCGCGCAACGACCCCTGTTTCTGCGGCAGCGGCAAGAAGTACAAGCGCTGTCACGGCGCGTGACGATGTCGTCCGACGTGGCGCTGAGCGGTGGGTGCCTGTGCGGCGGCGTGCGCTTCGAGCTCGCCGTGGCGCCGCAGCTGGCCGGCTACTGCCACTGCACGCGCTGTCAGCGGCGCACCGGCACGTCGTCGTCGGCACAGGCGTTGATCGACGGCGACGCGCTCACGCTCGTGCAGGGCGACGAGCTCCTCGCCGGCTGGATCCCGCCCGCCGGCGGGAAGGAGAAGTGCTTCTGCCGCGCCTGCGGCGCGCATCTCTTCAGCCGCGACCAGGAGACCGGCACGTTCCTCACGGTCCGGATGTCCGCCTTCGACCGCGATCCGGGCGTGCCGCTGAGCTTCCGCCAGTACGTCGCCTCCGCGGCGTCGTGGGAGCCGATCCCCGACGACGGCCTCGAGCGCTACGACGACGCGCGCCCGCGCTGAGCGCCGCGCGCCGGTCCACGCGTCAGATGAAGACGCGCAGGATCGAGACGAGCAGCAGGATGAAGCAGCAGGCGGCGACGGTGCCGAGCACACGGATCACCCACAGATCGAACTGCGACAGCAGCAGCTTCGACTCGCGGCGCGGGTCCTGCAGCTCCGGCATGACCGTGCGCGCGGCGGGGATCGAGCGCACGCCGATCGGCTCGTCGAGCCCGGCCGGCTCGCCGCAGTCGGCCGCGCCGTCGCCGCGCTCGCGATCCTCCCGCGCGCGCTCGGCCCGCATCTGGCGCTGCAGCGTGCGGTAGGCGAGCAGCACCTCGTCGCGCTGCGCGTTGGCTTCGTCGCGTTCGCGCTTGGCTTCGGCGAGCGCGGCCTCGGCGTCCTCGCGGGCGCGCTCCGCTTCCTCGTAGCCGAGCTCCATCCGGGCGCGCGTGCGGACCGCGGCCTCGCGCGCTTCGACGGCCTCCGCGAGCTGCTCGAGCACGCGGTCGCGGTCGCGCTCGGCGCGGCGCTCGCGCTCGGCCGCGAGTTGCCTGGCGTCGTCGATGCGGCGGCGCAGGTTGTCGCGTTCGCGCGCGATCGGGTCGAGCTCCGCGTCGGAGGCGGGCTCGGGCGGTTCGGGCAGCGTGAGCGGTGTGCCACCGAGCGGGACGGTCACCGTCGACCCGATCGCGAGCGCGAGGCCGCCGGCGTCGACGTCGTCCCCGTCCCAGGGAAACGCGGCGATCCAGGGCGCGTCCTCCGCTGGGATCCACGGCTTGTGCTCGAGCGTCGCGAGGATCCGGCGGTCGTCGACAAGCAGCGTCGGGCGTACGAAGCGCAGCCCGCGCACGCCGGACCAGAACCCGCCGACGACGAGCGTGTCGCCCTTCAGCTCGAGCCGCTGCAGCTCGAACGTCACCCCCGCATGCACGGCCATGCAACGCGCCCTACCCGCCGCGGCCGAGAATGAGACGCGCGGGTCGGTTTATGCGGGCGCGAGCTGCGACTCTTCGACGCTGACGATCTCGCGGCCGAGCGGCAGGAACGCGACCGGCACGAGCTTGAAGTTCGCCAGGCCGAGCGGGATGCCGATGATCGTCAGGCAGAGCAGGACGCCGGTGAACAGGTGGGCGAGCGCGAGCCACCAGCCGCACAGCAGGACCCAGAGCACGTTGCCGACGCCCGATGCGACGCCGGCGTCGGCGCGCTTGACGACCGCCGAGCCGAACGGCCAGAGGGCGTAGGCGGCGATCCGCAGTGCCGCGATCCCGAACGGGATCGTGATGATGCAGATGAAGCAGATCAGCGCCGCGAAGGCATAGCCGATCGCGAGCCAGAGGCCGGACAGGACGAGCCAGATGATGTTCAGCGCCAGGCGCACGGCTCGATCGTTCCCGCTGCGCTGATGTCACGAACCTGCATGGCGGCTATGACGCGCGCCACCACGACGCGTCGCGCGCGACGAGCTCGTCGTCGAGCACGAGGAAGTCGAGCCCGAGCCGCCGGAAGCAACCGGCGGCGTCGGCGACGCTCGACACGATCGGCTCGCCGGGCCCGTTGAACGATGTGTTGATGAGCGCCCCGCCGGCACGCCCGCCCCACTCCCCGAGCAGCGTCGGCAGCAGGTCGCCGGAGCCCGCGTCGAGCTCCTGCGGGCGCGTCGTGCCGTCGACGTGGACGGCTGCCGGGAGCCGCCCCGAGCCGGCGTCCGAGACCGGCGTGCCGGCGAGCATGTAGTCCGACAGCCGCGGCCGCGGCTGCCACAGGGCGGCAGCGCGCGAGCGCAGCGCGGCGGCGCCGAACGGCCGCCACGGCTCGCGCCCCTTGAGCGCGTTGAGGCGTCGCTGCATCGCGGGGTCGCTGGGGTCGGCGATGATCGAGCGGTGCCCGAGCGCGCGCGGGCCGATCTCGCCTGGGCCCTCGACGATCGCGCCGATCCGGCCGGCCTCCATCGCCGCGCAGACGCGCTCCAGCGAGAGCGGCTCGCGGTGCAGCCCGTCGAACGCGCCGTTGGCCTGCGCGGTCGCGGGCGAGGGACCGAGGAAGGCCGAGATCCGGCCGTCGGCGGCGCGCCGCGGCGGCGCGACATGCCACGCGGCTCCGAGCGCCGTGCCCGCGTCGTGCGGCGCCGGCGGCGCGAACACCGGCCCGCTCAGCAGGCCGTTGGCCTTGCAGTTCAGCGCGACGCCGCCGGCCAGGCAGAGGTTCTCCGTCCCGGTCAGCTCGCGCGCGAGCGCGGCGAGCTTGAGGACCGTGCGCTCGACGGCCTCCTGCGCGCTGACGGCGACCTGCACCGCGAGCGCGTCGAGCTGCAGCTCGTGGCGCGCGCGGCCGACGCGGCGCCCGCCGGCGAGCCGGTCGAGCTGCGCGGTCCAGGCGTGCAGGTAGCGGTTGAAGCCGTCGCCCTCGTCGATGCCGACCGGCGCCGCCGGCTCGGCGTCGGGCAGCAGCTCCCAGGGCTCGGACCCCGCCGCGCGCCCGTACGCCGACAGGCCCATCAGCTTGCCGGCCTGCAGCGGGCCGAAGCCGACGAAACGGCAGGCCGCGTCGTACATGTAGCCGAGCGAGTGCGAGCGCGGCCAGACGCGCTTGCGCACGAGCGGCCTGTCGCGCTCGGCGCGGTAGATCGAGATGCTCTCGTCGTCGCCGTTGCCATCGATCACGAGCACGGCGGCCTGCTCGAAGTCCGACGCGTGGAAGGCGATCGTCGCGTGTGCAAGGTGATGGCCGACGAAGCGGACCTCGGGCATGTCCCGCAGCGAGCAGGTCCAGCCGAGCTGGCGCTCGAGCCATGCGGGCGTGTCCTCGAGGCGCCACTGAACGCCGTAGAGCTGTGCGGCGAGCGGCACGTCCCAGCCGATCGCGACGAGCTCGACGTCGCCGAACGAGGCGCCGGCCCGTTCGAGGCAGTGCGCGACCGCCAACAGCGGTCCGCTGCGCTCGGCGTGCTTGGCGCGGCTCAGGCGCTCCTCCTCACAGAAGGCGAGCAGCGTGCCGTCGTCGGCGACGAGACAGGCGGCAGGGTCATGCCAGCCGGTCGGCGGGGCGTTGACGCCGAGGATCACGCCGGGACTATCTCGCACTTGGGGGCCGCTCGCTCAGCTTCGTGCCGGGGAGCGGCTCTGGACGGCTGATTTCGCGGCAGGTGTCGTCAGATGTGCGTGGATCGTGGATGCAGGGCGCCGCGGGCCGAAGGTGGACAGTGCCAGCGGCACGGCCGCTTTCGGCGCGTGGCGGCCCTGCGCCGCGAGACGCGTGCAGCTGACGGTGCCGGTCGTGGAATCAGCCGTCTACCCGGCGCGCCAGCCGCGAAACGCGGCCACGAGCCGCATCAGGATCGGCAGCGGGATCTCCTCCTCGCGCAGCCGTCCGAGGGCGCCGATCGTCGTGCGCAGCTGGGCCAGATACGCCGTGCATTCCGGGCATGTCTCGAGGTGCGCAGCGACACGCGCCCGCTCGCGGGCGGGCAGCGCGCCTTCGAGGTAGTCGGAGATCACCTCGACGACCTCGCGGCACGTCAGCCGTGGCGCGGGCAGCTCGTTCATCGCATCGCGCCCAGGCCCATCGCAGATGCGAGTCTCCGCGCGCCGGCCGCGCGTTACGCGCCCGCTTGTAACGCCCGGCCAGTGCTTGGAGACTGCAGCCCGTGCAGCCAGTCGCGACTCCGGCCGGGCGCCGGCCGGACAACGAGGACGAGCAGGCGCTCGTCGCGGCGCTGCGGCGCGGGGACGAGCGCGCCTTTGTCGAGCTCGTCGCTCGCTACGGGGCATCGCTGCTGCGCCTCGCGCGGACGTTCGTGCGCGACCGGGCCGTCGCCGAGGAGGTCGTGCAGGAGACCTGGCTCGCCGTCCTCAACGGGATCGACCGCTTCGAGGGGCGCTCGTCGCTGAAGACGTGGATCTTCCAGATCCTCAGCAACCGCGCCAAGACGCGCGCCGTCCGCGAGCGCCGCAGCGCGCCGTTCTCGTCGCTGATCGGCGACGGCGAGGACGACGAGAGCGCCGTCGACGCCGACCGCTTTCGCCCCGAGGGCCACCGCTGGGTCGGCCACTGGGCCGCGGCGCCGGCCGACTGGAGCGCGCTGCCCGAGGAGCGCCTGCTCGGGCGCGAGACGCTCGCGCGCGTGCGCGACGCGATCGACACGCTGCCGCCGCGCCAGGCCGACGTGCTCGTCCTGCGCGACGTCGAGGGCTGGGACCCCGAGGAGGTCTGCGAGGCGCTCGGGATCAGCGACGGAAACCAACGAATCCTCTTGCACCGCGCGCGCAGCAAGGTGCGCGCCTCGCTCGAGCTCTACCTCACGCAAGGAGGCGCGGCATGAGCGCTGACGTCGAGCATCTCACCTGCAAGGAGTTCGTCGAGGTCCTGACGGAGTACCTCGAGGGCGCGCTCGAGCCCGACGAGCGCGCCGATGTCGAGCGTCACATCGTCATCTGCCGCGGCTGCTCGAACTACGTCGAGCAGATGCGCAGCACGATCGACCTGCTCGGCCGGATCGCGGCCGAGCAGCCCGGCGACGCGCCGGCCGAGGCGCTGCTGGGCGTGTTCCGCGAGTGGCAGGCGGGGCGGTCGGCGTGATCGCCTACAAGTTCCTCGCCGACGGGCAGGTCGGCCCCTTCTCGGGGGCGCGCTGGCCGGCGGCGGGCGAGTGGCTGCAGGCGGCCGGCGGCGGCCGCGCCTGCGAGCGGCTCGTCCATGCCTGCCGCGTCGAGGATCTGCCGGAGTGGATGGACAGCGAGCTGTGGCGCGTCGAGCTCGACGACGACGTGCGCGTCGACTGCGGCAAGCTCGTCGCCGATCGCGGCCGGCTCGTCGAGCGCGTCGCGGCGTGGGACGCCGAGCTGATGGCGCGCTTCGCCGAGGCCTGCGCGCTGCGCGCGCGCGACGCGGCGCTCACCGTGCTCGCCGCCGGCCCGGCACGCGAGACGCTCGCCGGCTGCGGCGACGCCGAGCAGCTCGCGGCCGCCGCGGCCGCGCTCGAAGGCCTCGACGCCGACGAGATCCGCGCCGCCGGATACGCCGGCGACGCGGCGCGCCACGTCCTCGGGGCGCGCGCCGAGCCCGCGACGTCGCCGACGCACGCGGCCGTCAACGGCTTCATCGCCGCGCATGCCGCCGCGTTCGCCGAGGACGACCTCGCCGCGGTCGAGCGCGAGCGCGCGTGGCAGGCGGCGTGGATCGCGCGGAACGCCGGGCTGTAGCTCGCCGCGCTCGATATCGTTGCGCGAACAATGGTTTCGCCGTCCGGTCGTCGCAAGCTCCTCCCTTCCGCCGACGTCGTATAGCCATGCACGTCGAGATCTGGTCCGATATCGCCTGTCCCTGGTGCTACGTCGGCAAGCGCCGCTTCGAGGCCGCGCTGGCCGCGTACGAGCACGCCGACGAGGTCACGGTCACGTGGCGCAGCTTCGAGCTCGATCCGCACGCGCCGCGCGAACGCGAGCACGACGCGACGACGCATCTGTCCGTGAAGTACGGGACGACGCGCGAGGAGGCGATCGCGATGCACGCCCGGATGACCGCGACCGCGGCCGAGGAAGGGCTCGAGTTTCGCTTCGACATCGCGCGCGGCGGCAACACCTTCGACGCCCACCGCCTGCTGCACCTCGCCGCCGCCCACGGCGCCCAGGATGCGATGAAGGAGCGCCTGCTGCGCGGCTACCTCGGCGAGGGCGAGCCGATCGGCGACCCGGCGGCGCTCGAGCGTCTCGCCGTCGAGATCGGGTTGCCGGCGGACGAGGTCCGCGACGTGCTCGAGAGCGACCGCTATGGCGCCGAGGTGCGCGACGAGGAGCGCACGGCCGCGCAGCTCGGCATCCGCGCGGTGCCGTTCTTCGTCGTCGACCGCGCGATCGGCGCGTCGGGCGCGCACCCGCCCGCCCAGCTCGTCGAGCTGCTGCGCCAGGCGCGCGCCGCCGACCCGCCGCTGCCGCTGGCGTCGAGCGCCGACACGTGCGCGATCGACGGCAGCGGCTGCTGACGCGTCCGCCCTGGCACCATGACGCCGCGCGGTAGGCGATCCTTCGGTCATCTCCCCTGATCGAGCAGCAGCGCAGGTCCTGCCGAAGAACTTCCTGCGCCCCTGCCTGCTGCTGCTCCTGCGCGAGCACCCGGCGCACGGCTACGACCTGCACGAGCGCCTGCGGCCGCTCGGCTTCGGGCGCGACGACCCGGGCCGCCTGTACCGCGCGCTGCGCTCGCTGGAGAACGACGGCCTCGTGCGCTCGGTCTGGGAGAAGTCCAGCAGCGGACCGGACCGGCGCACCTACGAGCTGACGCGCGCCGGAACCGAGCGCCTGCACGAGTCCGCGAACGCGTTGTCGGCGACGAGCGAGATCCTCGGCGAGTTCCTGGCGCGCTACGCGGAGTATCAGGAGCCCGGCAGGCGCTCGCGCGCGCGGCGCCACGACTGAGCCCGGCTTGTGACCGACCGCGCGCAACCTCGCCGCGGCCGGCGCGTTCCAGCAGCATGCGATCTCTTCGGCTCATCCTCCTCGGCGCGCTCGTCATGACGACGATGGCGGCGCCCGCATTCGCCTCCTCGTGGCACAGCTACCGCCTGTTCAACGACAAAGCGGCCGTCGAGGGCGGCAGCGGCACGCACTCGGCCCGCCTGACGTCGATCGTGCTGCCCGACTCCTTCAAGGTCCGCCAGCGCGCGACGAAGCTCACGTTCGGGCCGATCGGCGCGTGCCGCTCGACCGGCGTGATCACGCCCAAGCTCGTGCACTCGACCGCGACGGGCTCGGCCGCCGTGCTCGGCCAGCTGCTGACCGGCGGCAAGACCTACGGCTCCGGGACGCGCGGCAACGCGAGCTACCGTGTCGCGAAGTTCAGCAAGGACATCATCAAGGCCTTCTGGGTCGGCCCGACGCGGATCCCGCAGACCTGGATCGTCGTGCAGACGACGACGACCCCGCACGCCAGCTGCCACACCGGCGGCGTGCGCGAGTCGCTCGGCTACCCGCTGACCGACGCCTACGGCACGCTGCGCGCCTCGGGGTACTAGCCTGGACCGGCGCTGCGTGTGGCTCGGGCGGTCGGCGGTCGCCCCGACGTCTCGGACGGCATCACTGAGGAAGGGATCGGCCGCTCGCGCATCAGCGGCGCCGTGCCGAGACGGTCGAAATGCCGCCTCACGCCGCATCGCATCCGTCTCGGCCCGGCTCGGCTTGCGCTTCCTCACCGGTCGCCGCGTCGAATCAATCATCTGCCCGCGGCGAGCGGGCTGGCGTCCGAGCGCTCGGCGGCGGCGAGCTCGGCGGGCGTGACGTTGCGCGGGTGGTGGCAGGCGGCGAGGTGCCCGTTCGCGTAGCGCGTCAGCGGCGGCTGCACGCTGCGGCAGACGTCGGTCGCGTACGGGCAGCGCGGATGAAAGACGCAGCCCGGCGGCGGCTCGATCGGGTTCGGCGGCTCGCCCGAGACGACGCTGCGCGTGCGCTCGCGGTTGCGGCGCGGGTCGGGGATCGGGATCGCCTCGAGCAGCGCGGCGGCATAGGGGTGGATCGGCTTCGTGTACAGCTCCTCGGCGGGCGAGACCTCCATCAGCTTGCCGAGGTACATGACGGCGATCCGGTCGGACACGTGGCGCACGACGCTGAGGTCGTGGGCGACGAACAGGTACGCGAGCCCGAGCTGATCCTGGAGGTCCTCGAGCAGGTTGACGATCTGCGCCTGGATCGAGACGTCGAGCGCTGACACCGGCTCGTCGAGCACGATCAGCTTCGGCTCGAGCGCGAGCGCTCGGGCGATCCCGATCCGTTGGCGCTGGCCGCCGGAGAACTCGTGCGGAAAGCGGTTGGCGTGCTCGCGCGCGAGCCCGACGCGGTCGAGCAGGTCGAGCACGCGGCGATCGGCGTCCTGCTGGCCGACGCCGTGCAGGCGCAGCGGCGCCGCGACGATCTGGCTGACGCGCTTGCGCGGGTTCAGCGATGCGTACGGATCCTGGAAGACCATCTGCATCTCGCGCCGCAGCGGCGCGAGCGCCTTGCGCGAGGCGCGCGTGACGTCGCGCCCGCGGAAGCGGATCGCGCCGTCGGTCGCGTCGGCGAGGCGCATGATCGTGCGCGACAGCGTCGTCTTGCCGCAGCCGGACTCGCCGACGAGGCCGAGCGTCTCGCCGTCGCCGATCGTGAACGTCACGTCGTCGACGGCGTGCACGCGGCCGGTCTCGCGCTCGAACAGCAGTCCCTTGCGAATCGGGAAGTGCAGCTTGACGTGCTCGACCTCGAGCAGCGGCGCGTCGCCGGCGGTCGTGCTCATGTCGCCACCTCGGGCGCGTGCAGCCCGATCTCGCCGGGCGCGACCTCGCGCAGCGCGAGCTTGCGCTCGTGCGCCAGCCAGCAGCGATCGGTGTGCTCGCCGGCCGGCTTGGCGCCCTCCGCTCCGCGCACCGCCAGCGGCGGCACCGTCGTGCACTGCGCGAACTCGTGCGGGCAGCGCGGGCGCAGGTGGCAGCCCTGCGGCCGGTCGGCGAGCGACGGCGGCAGGCCGGCGATCGTCGGCAGGCGGTCGGGTCGCGGTCGGTCCAGGCGCGCGATCGAGCCCAGCAGGCCCCACGTGTACGGATGGCGCGGGTCGTAGAAGATCTCGTCGAGCGTTCCCTGCTCGACGATCCGCCCGGCGTACATGACGGCGACGCGATCGGCGATGTCGGCGACGACGCCGAGGTCGTGCGTGACGAGGATCAGCGCGGCGTTCGTCTGCTCGCGCAGCTCGCGGAAGCGCTCGAGGATCTGCGCCTGGATCGTCACGTCGAGCGCGGTCGTCGGCTCGTCGGCGATCAGGATCCGCGGCTCGCAGGAGAGCGCGAGCGCGATCATCACGCGCTGGCGCATGCCGCCCGAGAACTCGTGCGGGTAGGCGTCGATGCGCTCGCTCGCGCGCGGGATCCCGACGCGCTCGAGCAGCGCGATGCTGCGCGCGCGGGCGTCGGCGCTCGAGACGTCGTCGTGCGCCTGGATCTGCTCGGCGATCTGGCGGCCGATGCGTTGGACCGGGTTGAGCGCCGCCATCGCGTCCTGGAAGACCATCGCGATCTTCGCCCCGCGGATCGCCCGCAGCTGCTCCTCGGAGGCGCCGACGAGCTCGGTGTCGCCGTAGTGCGCCGTTCCATCGAAGCGCGCGTTGGGCGAGCGCGTCAGGCCGAGCAGCGTCATCGCGGTGACGGACTTGCCGCAGCCCGACTCGCCGACGATCGCGAGCACCTCGCCGGCGCGCAGGTCAAACGACACGCCGTCGACGGCCTGCACGATGCCGGCGTCGGTCGCGAACGACACGGCGAGGTCGCGGACCTGGAGGATCGGCGGGGCCGTCATGTCAGCCGGATCCGCGGGTCGAGCGCGGCGTAGAGGATGTCGACGATCGTGTTCAGCAGGACGACGAAGAACGCCGAGAACATGACGATCGTCATCACCGGCGGGACGTCGAGCTGGCCGACCGACTCGGCCGCGTACTGGCCGACGCCCTGCAGGTCGAAGACCGTCTCGGTGAGGATCGCGCCGCCGCCGAGGACGGCCGCGAAGTCCAGCCCCCAGAGCGTGACGACCGGGATCAGAGAGTTGCGTAGGACGTGGCGCACGAGCACCTGGCGCTCGGAAAGGCCCTTCGCCCGCGCCGTGCGCACGTAGTCGTCGTTGATCGTGTCGAGCACGTTGGAGCGCAGGACGCGCGAGTAGACGCCGATGAACAGCAGCGACAGCGCCGTCCACGGCAGGATCATGTGGTAGAGCCAGTCGAGCGGGTTATGCGTCAGCGGCACGTAGCCGCCGTTGGGGAAGATCTTCCACTTGAAGCCGAGGTAGTAGTTCATCAGCGCCCCGACCCAGAAGACGGGCATCGAGATGCCGACGAGCGCCAGCACGGTCAGGAAGCGGTCGGCGAAGCGGCCCGCCTTGACCGCGGTGTAGAGCCCGATCGCGACCGCGAACGCCATCCAGATGATCGCCGCGCCGATCGCCAGCGAGAGCGTGCGCGGGATGTCGTGCAGGATCTCCTTGTCGACGTCGACCTGGTTGGCGTAGGAGACGACGTCGCCGGTGAAGATCTTCTTCATCGTTCTGGCGTACTGGACGTAGACAGGCTGGTCGAAGCCCCACGTGCGCCTGATCGCATCGAGCTGGCCGGGCGTCTGGTTGCGACCGGCCATCCGCTGCGCGGGGTCGCTGTTGGGGATCACGTTGAAGATCGCGAACGTCACGACCGAGATCGCGAACAGCACCGCGACCATCGCGATCAGCCGCTTGAGGATGAAGCGCCCCATCTAGTGCTCGAGGCGCACCTTCGCGCGCGGATCGAAGGCGTCGCGGACGCCGTCGCCGAAGGCGTTCAGCGACAGCACGGAGACGACGAGCATGAGCCCGGGCACGATCGTCTGGTGCGGCGCCGTGACGATGCGTTGGATCCCGTCGTCGAGCAGGGTGCCCCAGGACGGGTTCGGCGGGCGTACCCCGGCGCCGAGAAAGGAGAGCGCCGCCTCGAGCAGGATCGCGTTGGCGACCATCAGCGGGAAGAAGACGACGATCGTCGAGACGAGGTTGGGGAGGATCTCGGAGAACATGATCCGCAGCGGTCCCGCGCCCTGCGCGCGCGCCGCTTCGACGAACTCCTTCTCGCGCAGCGCGAGCACCTGGCCGCGCAGCGGCCGCGCCATGTACGGCACCTGGACGACCGCGATGATCAGGATCGGGATCAGCTTCGAGTCGCCGGCGATCTCGAGCGGCCCGATCTTCAAGCCGCCGAGCGCGAGCGCGGTGCCGAGCGCGAGCCCCAGCAAGAGCGGCGGGAAGGCCCACAGGATGTCCAGCCCGCGGGAGATGAGCGTGTCCGCCCAGCCGCGGAAGAAGCCCGCGATCGTCCCGAAGAGGATCGACAGGATGATCGTGCCGAGCGCCGCGCCGCCGCCGATCAGCAGCGACGTGCGGCCGCCGTACAGCAGCCGCACGGCGATGTCCCGGCCGTTGCCGTCGGCACCGAGGAAGAAGCGCCCCTGCCAGGTCGGGCCGATCGGCACGCCGTCGGGGGCGACGACGTCCTTCAGCTCGCCGCCGACCTCGACCTGCTCGGTGAGGTGGTTCTTGAATGGGTCGGTGTGCGCGACCTGGTCGGCCCACAGCGGCGCAGCGATGCTCGCCAGCACGATGACGACGAACAGGCCGCCGAACGCGAGCGCGACGCGGTTGCGCTTCAGCCGGCGCAGGGCCAGCTGCCAGGGGCCGAGGCCGGCGACGCGGTCGCGCGGGTCACCTGCCACGAGCGCGGCGGGATCGCCGAACGAGAGCTCGGTTACCGGCTCGGTCGCCATCGCGCTCTCGCGTCGGGCGCGCGCCGGCCGGAAGGACGCGCCAGCGCCCTTCCGGCCGCGGCCACACGCGTCACTTCAGACAGAACTGCAACCAGTCGATCTTGTAGATCGGGCTGACGCCGTTGCAGTTCTCGAAGTCCATTCGCTCCGAGAAGAACTCCGTCGACAGCTCGTGACCGTAGACCGTCGCGTTCGCGTTCTCGACGACCGAGCGGTCGAGCTTGGCCCACTCGTCGGCGACCGTCTTCGGGTCCTGCGGCGTCAGCTTCTTGAGCCCCGCGTCGACCACGGGATTGCTCTTGAACTGGAAGTTGAACGTCGGCGAGGACTGCAGCGACGCCTTCGAGAGGTTCGGCTCGAAGAAGTCCGCGGGGTGCGGGAAGTCCGAGAACCAGTCCGTGAAGCCGGCCTGGGCCTGCGTCTTCTTCAGGCCGATCGTGCCGAAGTACACCTGCTGGTCGAGGACCTTCGTCTTGGCCTTGAAGCCGATCTCGTTGAGGAGGTCGCGCAGGTAGTCGACGATCGCCGGGCGCGGGTCCTTCGTGTTGCCCCAGACCGTCACCGACATGCCCTTGTAGCCGGATTTGTTGACGAGCTGCCGGGCCTTGGCGACGTCGCCCGGGCCGTTCGGATCGCCGTACGGGCAGGGATCTATCTTCTCGTAGCCGTTGCCGGCGTAGCCCGGCGGCAGGAAGTTGCAGCCCGGCTGCAGGCGCCCGCTGAAGACGCGCTGCAGCGCGCGGCTGTCGAGCGCGTAGTTGACCGCCTGGCGCACCTCGAGCTTGTCGAACGGCTTCGTCGTCTCGTTGAGGAAGAACCAGTACGTGTTCGGCGGGTTGGGGTCCATCCGGAAGCGGTCGCCGTACTTCGCCTTGACGAGCGGCAGGTCGTCGCCGGCCGGGTCCTCGGTCATGAAGTCGAGCTTGTTGTTGATGATGTCCTGCGTCATCTTCGGCACCGTCCCCTTGACGACGGTGATCTTGTCGAGCTTCGGCTTCGGGACCGTCGGAATGTCGAAGCTCGTCCTCGTCAGCGTGAACTGACGCGTCGGGTTCTGAATCGTGAGCTTGTACGGCCCGGCCCCGGGGATCTTCGTCGACGTCTTGAACGGCGACTTCGCCGCCGGCGTCGGGGCGGCACTGACAAGCCCCATCGCGAAGAGGAACTTGCTGTCGGGCGCGCGGAGCCGCACGACGATCGCGCCGGTCTTGTTGTTCGACGTGATGCCGGAGATGTCGCCGCCGGCCTTCTTGGCCTTCTGGTACGCGTCGGCGCCGACGATGCCAGCGGAGAACGAGGAGTACGGGCCGCCGAGGTACAGCAGGCGCTTGATCGTGTGCTCGTAGTCGCTGGCGCGGACGGGCGAGCCGTCGGAGTACTTCAGGCCGGACCGCAGCTTGAACGTGTACGTCCTCTTGTCGGCCGAGATCGTCGGCAGCTTCTCGGCGAGGCCGGGAACGAGCTCGTTGGCCGCCGTTCCCGTCTTGTGCGTGTAGGTGACAAGCCCGGTGTAGACGAGCTGCAGCGCCTGGTTGGCCTGGTTGGTCTGGATGATCACCGGGTCGTAGGAGTCCGGCAGGACGCTGCCGATCCGGATCGACCCACCAGACTTGCCACTTGATGCGCCGTCCTCGCTGCTGCCGCAGGCAACCAGCCCGAGCCCGGTCAGTACCGCCGTCGCAACCGCGACGCCGGCCTTGCCACGTCTTCTCATCTCAAGCCACCTCTGTTCGCTTCGCAGCGAGTAGATGCACGCTGCGGCGTGCATCTACCCCCGCACGCAGCTATTTGCACGCGGCCGTACAGCTGACTTCGCGACCGGCGGGCGATAATGGGATCGTGGTTCGTGCCGTGGCCGAACTCAAGCGGGGCCGCGAGTCCTACGCCAGGTCCGCGTGGCTTCAGGCGTACGAGGCGCTTGCGGCGGCTGACGCCGCAGCGGGCCTGGGCGCGCCGGACCTCGAGCTGCTCGCGCGCTCGGCCTACATGCTGGGTCGAGATGACGACTACGTCAGCGGCCTGGAGCGTGCCGAGCACGGACACCTCGATGCCGGCGACGAGTTGCCGGCCGTGCGCTGCGCGTTCTGGATCGGACACAACATGCTGTTTCGCGGCGAGACGGTCCGCGCGCGGGGATGGTTCGCTCGCGCGCAACGGCGGCTCGATCGCGACGAGCGCGACTGCGTCGAGCGAGGCTGGCTGCTGATCCCCCGCTGGCTGGGGCAGATGGCAGGCGGCGACTGGGAAGCCGGGCGCGCGACCGCGGCAGACGCCGCCGCGATCGGCGAGCGCTTTCGCGACGCGGACCTCGTCTGGCTGGCGCGCGACGACCAGGGCCGCGCGCTCGTCAAGCAGGGGCGCGTCGAGGACGGGTTGCGGATCGTCGACGAAGCGTTGGCGGTCGCCGCCGCGGGAGAG
Source organism: uncultured Actinomycetes bacterium (assembly GCA_963780585.1). Taxonomy (GTDB): domain Bacteria; phylum Actinomycetota; class Thermoleophilia; order Solirubrobacterales; family Solirubrobacteraceae; genus CADCVQ01. The sequence continues at coordinate 100,810 of CAWADD010000012.1, read as the reverse complement.
CTGTCGCCGGTCGTCACCGGCATCGTCTATTGCAACACGATCGCCTACTGCCGGGACGCCTATGAGATCCGCCATGCGCGCGAGTGGACCAATGCGCTCACGCGCTGGTGTGACAGCCAGCCCGAGATGGTCGCCCACAACGGCCTCTGTCTCGTGCATCGGGCCGAGATGATGCAGCTGCAAGGCGCGTGGGAGGACGCGCTCGAGCAGGCCCGGCGCGCCGCCGAGCGCTTCACCCAGGGCGCCTTGAACCACCTCGCCTGCGGCAAGGCGCACTACCGGCAGGGGGAGGTCCATCGCCTGCGCGGCGAGCTCGGCGCGGCGGAGAGGGCCTACCGGGAGGCGAGCCGCTGCGGCTGCGAGCCGCAGCCGGGTCTTGCGCTCGTGCGGCTGGCGCAGGGCAACCATGCCGCTGCGACCGGCGCGATCCGGCGCGCGGTAGGCGAGACGACCGAGCCGCTGAAGCGCGCCGCGCTGCTGCCCGGCTACGTCGAGATCATGCTCGACGCCGGCGACGTGCAGGTCGCCCGCAGCGCCTGTCGCCAGCTCGACGAGATCGCGCAGCGCCAGCGCAGCGATGCGCTCGATGCGATGTCGGCATACGCGCATGCAGCGGTTGCGCTGGCCGAGGGCGACGTCCAGGACGGCCTGCTCGCGGCGCGCCGCGCGGCCGAGGCGTGGCAGGAACTTCAGGCGCCATACGAGACCGCCCGCGCCCGCGTGCTCGTCGGGCTCGCCTGCCGGTCGCTGGGCGACGAGGACACGGCCGTGCTGGAGCTGGAGGCGGCTCGCGGGATCTTCGCGCAGCTGGGCGCCGCCGGCGAGCTCGCGGCGGTCGGTTCGCTGATCCCGCCGGGCTCTGGGCAGCGCGACGCTCACGGGCTGACGGCGCGCGAGCTCGAGGTGCTGAGGCTCGTCGCCGCCGGGAAGACGAACCGCGAGATCGCGTCGGCGCTCGTCATCAGCGAGCGCACCGTCGCCCGTCACGTCCAGAACATCTTCGCCAAGCTGCGCCTCTCGTCACGAACCGCGGCGGGCGCGTTCGCCTACGAGCACGACCTCGTCTGACTGCCCGGCGTGGTCAATTGTGACCACCCCGCGGCCGCCGCGAAGTTGGTCAATCGCGCCGATGCGCGCAGGCGTCGCGCCGCCGTACCGTCGTCGACGTCGGCTATCCCAGATGAAAGGACGCGTTGACCATGTACGTCGTCGTTCTGCACGAGTTCCAGGACCCGCCGACCGCGTTCGCACGCGGCGAGAAGCTGATCAGGAACGAGGGCGCGCCGGCCGGGGCGCGCGGTCTGCAGTTCTATCCGAGCGTGGACGGGTCGGTCGCGAGCTGCCTGTGGGAGTCCGACTCCGTCGAGGCGATTCAGGAGTACGTCGATTCGACGCTCGGCGACTCCAGCGTGAACACGTGCTTCGAGGTCGACGCCGAGCAGGCGTTCGCCGAGCAGCCGCTGGGGCTGCGGACGCCCGCGGCGATCCGCGCGTAGCTCGGCCAGGCGGCTGCGCCGGCCACGTTGACAGCCCACCGTCGGCCAGCGAAGCTCCGCGCTCATGGGCGCGATCGACGACCTGCGGACATCGTTCAGGGGCGAGCTGATCGGACCCGCGGACCCGTCCTACGACGAACAGCGCAGGGTCTGGAACGGCTCGATCGATCGGCGCCCGGGGTTGATCGCCCGCTGTACCGGGGTGGCCGACGTCATCGCGGCCGTGCGATACGCGAAGGAGACGGGCGCCGTGGTCGCCGTCCGCGGCGGCGGCCACAGCTTCCCCGGTCACTCCGTCTGCGACGACGGGATCCTCATCGACCTGGGGCCGATGCGGGGGATCCGCGTCGACCCGGATGCGCGCAGGACGCGGGCGCAGGCCGGCGTGCTGTGGGGTGAGCTCGACCGCGAGACGCAGGAGTTCGGTCTCGCGACGACGGGCGGGATCGTCACGCACACCGGCGTCGCGGGCCTCACGCTCGGCGGCGGCATCGGCTGGCTGCACCGCAAGCAGGGGCTGACGATCGACCGGCTCCTGTCCGTCGACCTCGTCACCGCCGACGGCCAGTTCGTGACGGCGAGCGCGACCGAGAATCCCGACCTGTTCTGGGGCGTGCGCGGCGGAGGTGGCAACTTCGGGATCGTCACCGAGTTCGAGTTCCGCCTCGATCCGCTCGGCCCGACCGTGCTCGCCGGACCGATCATCTGGGCGATGGAGGACTCGCCGGAGGTCCTGCGCTTCTATCGCGAGTGGATCGCCGATGCGCCGGACGAGCTGATGACGATCGTCGTACAGCGCAGGATGCTGCCGCTGCCGTTCATCCCGGCCGAGCTGCACGGCAAGCACGTGCTCAGCATCGGCTGCTGTTACGCGGGACCGGCCGCGGAGGGTGAGGAGGTCGTGCGTCCGCTGCGGGAGTTCGGCAACCCGCTGCTCGACGTCTGCAAGCCCAAGCCCTACCTCGCGCATCAGGCGATGTTCGACGCCGCCTTCCGGCACGGATGGTGGTACTACTTCCGCGCCTGCGACGTCGCCGAGCTCAGCGACGACGTGATCGACGTCATGGTCGAGCACGGCAGCAGGATCGTCTCCCCGATCACGACGATCGCCCTGTGGCAGATGGGCGGCGCGGTCTCCCGCGTGGGCGAAGCCGAGACCGCCTTCAACGGCCGCGACGCCGGGTTCACGTTCAACATCAACGGCAACAGCGAAACCGCCGAGGGCTTCGACGCCGAGCGTGACTGGGCCCGTGGCTACTGGTCCGCGCTCGAGCCACACCACACGAGCGTGTACGTGAACTTCCTCATGGACCAGGGTGAGGAGGCGGTCAGGCGCGCCTACGGGATGGAGAAGTACGACCGCCTGAAAGCGCTGAAACGCCGCTACGACCCCGGCAACCTCTTCCGGCTCAACCAGAACATCCCGCCCGACTAGCTGCGCGGGGGGCACCGGCCCGGCGCCGGCCGTGCTTAGAGCCGGACGCGCCAGCCCGCCTTGTAGAGGAACGTCCCGCCCCTGGCTCCGTAGTTCAGACCACCGGCGATCGCGACACCGAGCATGTCGCCGCCTCGCGCGAATCGGACGGGCCGGACGTCGAAGCTGCGTCCGGCGACCTTGCGGATCGACACGGCGCGCCGCGTCGTTGCCGAACGCAGATACAGCGTGACCGCCATCTCACAGCCGAGCAGGATGTCCGGGCCGTAGCAGCTCCAGCGAAAGCGCAGCGGCCCGCCGCGCTGCTCCAGCGGACGCACCGACATGGTCGGGCCGATGTACGGGGGGTTGAGGTCGACCCACTCACAGCCGGTGAGCAACTGCCCTTGGGGCTGGCCACGGAGATGGTCGCTCCCGCTGCCGCAATGCAGCGTCCGGGCGAGCAGCCGGCCGCCGTCGAATGCCGTTGAGAGCACGTCGTTGCCGGCGCCGCCGAACAGCCTGTCGCGCCGGCCCGGCGCATAGACCTTGTCGTCGCCGGCGCCGCCGCGCAGGGTGTCGGCGCCGGGACCGATGTCGTTGAGGCGATCGTTGCCTCCACGGCCGTCCAGCCGGTCGTCACCGGCGCCACCAGTGAGCAGATTGCGCTCCCCGTCGCCGAGCAAGAGGTCGTCGCCCGCTCCGCCGGCGACATCCTCGATGCCACTGAGCCGATCATGCTCGCCGCCGGCACCGTCCGCGGTCCCCGTTGCGAGGTCGACGCGCACGCGCGTGCGGCGGGTCGAATACAGCACCGTGTCGCGGTCCGAGCCACCGTCGATGATGTCGTTGCCGCCGCCGGGATCGGCGCTTGCCGCGTCGCCGTCGCCGCCTCCGTCGCCTCCGTCGCCTCCGTCGCCGATCAGCGTGTCGAACCCGCCGCCGCCGCGCAGCACGTCGTCGCCGGGTCCGCCGATCAGCGTCTCGCCGCTGTAGTCCGAACCCTTGCCGAGCGCGCCGACGCCGCTCCCGCTGAGCACGTCGCGACCGGGACCGCCGTCGAGCGTGCCTGCTCCGGTCAGCGTGTCGTCACCTCCCTCGCCGTGCACCGCCATCTGCACCGACGTCGGCGAGGACGCGACGCTGTCGTCGCCGTCGCCGGCGAAGATCGCGATGACCGGCACGGGCTGCGTGGAGTAGCCGCCCGGAGCGATGATCGACTCCGCGGCGCAGCGGACGGCGCGCGGGTCGAGCGACGTACAGCCGGGGCCCGCCACGACGTCCGCGCCGGCGTCGCGCAGCACGACTGCGTTCGTCGCGTCCGCGCACGCACGAGTCACGACGATCTCGTTGCGCTCGCCCGGCGCGGCGACGTACGTCAGCGTCCAGCTCTGGGTTGGGCTGGCGGGCGTGGGCCCCGTCAGCGAGGCCGAGCCGGCGAACGCTCCCGACGGCAACCAGCATGTCACGAGGATCGCGAGCAGGAGGCTGTGCCGCACACTCAGCGGACGGCCGCCGTGCGGCGAAGTTGCGGGCGCGGACGGATGTCAGCCTCTCCCGCTCACGACGAACGGCGGATCGCTGGCGTTAGCCTGAGCTTCATGAGCATCGCCGCCCGGCCGCTGTTCGCGTTCGACAACTCGTACGTTCGTGAGCTGGAAGGCCTGTACGTGCCGTGGCAGGCCACGCCCTCGCCGGCTCCGCGCCTGCTGGCGCTCAACGAGCAGCTGGCCACCGAGCTGGGCATCGATGCCGATGCGCTCAGAGCGCCTGCCGGCGTCGCCGTGCTCGTCGGCAACACCACGCCCGCGGGCGCGTCGCCGGTGGCACAGGCGTACTCCGGTCACCAGTTCGGCGTGTTCGTCCGGCGCCTCGGCGATGGCCGCGCGCTGCTGCTCGGCGAGCTGCTCGACATCCACGGCCGGCGTCGCGATCTGCACCTGAAGGGCTCGGGTCGCACGCCGTTCGCGCGCGGCGGGGATGGCAAGGCAGCGGTCGGTCCGATGCTGCGCGAGTACGTGATCGGCGAGGCGATGCACGCGCTCGGCATCCCGACGACTCGGGCGCTCGCGGTCGTCGCGACCGGCGAGGACGTCGCGCGCGAGACGGAGCTGCCCGGCGCGCTGCTCGTCCGCGTCGCGGCGAGCCATGTCCGCGTCGGCACGTTTCAGTACGCGGCGGCGCACGGTGACACGGCGCTCGTGCGACGGCTCGCCGATCACGCGATCGCGCGTCATCACCCGGGCGCGGTCGAGGCAGCGAATCCGTACGTCGCGCTGTTTCAGGCCGTCGTCGACGCCCAGGCATCGCTGATCGCGCGCTGGATGCTCGTAGGGTTCATCCATGGCGTCATGAACAGCGACAACATGACGGTCTCCGGCGAGACGATCGACTACGGCCCATGCGCGTTCATGGACGCGTTCGACCCCGCCACCGTGTTCAGCTCGATCGACCACGGCGGCGTCTACGCGTACGGCAACCAGCCGGCGGTCGCGCAATGGAACCTCGCGCGCCTGGGCGAGACGTTGCTGCCCCTGTTCGACCCCGCCCAGGAGCGGGCGATAGCGGCGGCCACCGAGGTGCTGGAGACGTTCCCCGAGCGCTACGACGCGTACTGGCTTGGAGGGATGCAGGCCAAGCTGGGCGTGGCGGAGGGCGCGGGAGTAGACGAGGCGCTGATCGGCGACCTGCTCGGGCTGATGCATGCGCAGGAGGTCGACTTCAGCGCGTGCTTCCGCGCGCTCGCTTCGTCGCTGCTCGGAGATGCCGCGGCCGCGCGGTCGCTCTTCGCCGAGCCCGCCGCGTTCGATGCGTGGTCAGACCGCTGGCGCGCGCAGCTGTCGTCGCAACCGGTCGACACAGAGGCGCTCGCTGACGGGATGAACCGGGTCAACCCGATCTACATCGCGCGCAACCACCACGTCGAGGACGCGCTGGCCGCGGCCACCGCCGGCGACCTGCAGCCGTTTCGGCGACTGCTCGACGTCCTCGCCCGGCCGTTCGACGAACGACCTGGCCTGGAGCGCTACGCCGAACCCGCCCCGCCGAGCTTCGGCGACTACCGCACCTTCTGCGGCACGTAGCCCGCGGAGCGACAGGATGCTCGAAGCCTCCAGGACGTTCACGTGCTTTGGCGGCAACACGACGGTCATCGTCGAGGGCGCCGGGCCGCTCGGCGAGCCGGGCGATGCCGTGATCGCGGCTCGCGATCAGCTGCTCCTCTGGCACGCCGCGTTCTCGCGCTTCAAGCCCGAAAGCGAGCTGTCGGCGCTCAACGACGATCCGGCGACGTCGGTCCCCGTCAGCGCGATCATGGCGCGCTTCGTCCAGGCGGTGATCGACGCCGCTCGCGCGACCGGCGGTCTCGTCGACGCCACGATGCTCGGCGAGATCGAGCGGCTCGGCTACAAGACCGAACGGTTCCAAGGCTCGCTGGCGTTGCCGCTCGCGCTCGCCCTGGCGCCCGCGCGCCGGCCCGCGGGCGCGCATCCGGACCGCCGCTGGAGCACGATCGAGGTCGACCTCGGCACGTCCACGGTCACGCGCCCGCCGGGCGTCAGGCTCGATGGCGGCGGCATCGTCAAGGGCCTGCTCGCCGACGTCGTCGGCGAGATGCTGCAGGAGCACAACAGCTTCCTCGTCGACTGCGAGGGGGATCTGCGCGTCGGCGGCAGCGCGGGCCTCGAGCGCTCCGTCGCGGTGACGGCACCGCTCAGCCAGCGCGTCCTGCACGAGTTCACGCTCGCCGACGGCGCGGTCGCGACGACGTCGATCACGAAGCGCAGCTGGATGGAGCGACTCAGGCCGGCGCACCACCTGATCGATCCCGCGACCGGGCTTCCGGCCTACACCGGCATCGTGCAGGCCACCGCGCTGGCGCCGACGGCGCTCGAGGCCGAGGCGCTCGCCAAGGCGGCGCTGCTGAGCGGGCCGGCGGGCGCCGCCGACTGGCTGCCCCACGGCGGCATGCTGCTCCTCGACGACGAGTCCCACGTCGTCGTCGAGCGCTGACCGGAGCAGCTAGCTCCCGCGCGCGTCCTGCACGAGCAGCGCGATCTGGACGCGGTTGTCGACGCCGAGCTTGTCGAGCAGGCGCGAGACGTGCGCCTTGACGGTCGGGACGGAGAGGTGCAGCGCTGCGCGATCTCGGCGTTCGCCTGGCCGCGGCCGACGGCGAGCGCGACGTCGTGCTCGCGCGGGCTGAGCGAGGCGAGCCGCTTGCGGGCGTCGTCGGTGCGCGCTCCGGCATCCGAGTCGCCGGCGACGAGCGCGATCAGCCGCCGCGTGACCGCCGGCGACAGCATTCCCTCGCCGGCGTGGGCGAGCTCGATCGCCCGCACGATCTCCGCCGGCGGGGTGTCCTTGAGCAGGAAGCCGGCCGCGCCGGCCTGCAGCGCGCGCAGGACGAGCTCGTCGGCGTCGAACGTCGTCAGGACGAGCACGGCCGGCGGGTTCGGCTGCCCGGCGAGCAGGCGTCGCCGCGATGCCGTCGAGCTGCGGCATGCGGATGTCCATCAGGACGACGTCGGGACGGTGCCGGTCGACCGCGCCGAGCACCTCGCGGCCGTCGGCGGCCTCGGCGACGACCTCGAGCGTCGACGCGCCGGCCAGCATCATCCGCAGGCCGGAGCGCACGAGCGCGTCGTCGTCGACGAGCAGGACGCGGATCATCGCGCCAGGCGGGCGCGCAGGACGAACGCGCCGTCGGGGTCGACGCCGTGCTCGAGCTCGCCGCCGGCGAGCGTGACGCGCTCGGTCAGGCCGATCAGGCCGGTCCCCGCCCCGGGCAGCGGCGATGCCGCGCTGACAGCCACGGCCGCGAGGCTGCGGACCTCGACCTGCAGGTCGCCCTCGCGCGCGTGGACGGTGAGCGTCACGGCGACGCCCGGCGCGTGCTTGCGCGCGTTCGTCAGACCCTCCTGCGCGATCCGGTAGGCGGTGCGGCCGACGGCGGCGGGCGTCGCGTCGCCCAGCTCGATCGACGCCGTGACCCGCATCCCGGCGGCGCGCGACTCGTCGACGAGCGCGGCGAGGTCGGCGAGCGTCGGCTGCGGCGGTTGCGTCAGGCTCTCGCTGCCGTCCTCGCGCAGGACGCCGATCACGCCGCGCAGCTCGTCGAGCGCCGAGCGCGCGCTCTCGCGGATCACGCCGGCCGCCTGCGCGATCTCGTCGGCCGGAGCGTCGGGGCGAAACTCGAGCGCCCCGGCGTGGACGGAGAGCAGCGAGAGGCGATGGGCGAGCAGGTCGTGCATCTCGCGCGCGATCCGCCGCCGCTCGGCGGCGCGCGCCTCGTCCGCGCCGCGGTCGGCCTGCGCGCGCAGCGAGCGCACGAGCTCGCGCCGCGCGCGCACGAAGAGCCCCCAGCCGAGGACGACGAGCGCCATCAACAGGCTTGCCGCGGCGTCGGCCCAGTAGCTGCCGCCCCCAGGGGCGCCGGCGCGCGGCGGGTAGATCAGCGGGTTGACGAAGGCCCACGCGATCGCGAGGCCGACGATGACCGCCAGATCCCGCCCCCGCGCCCGGATCGCGGCGTTTAACGTCGCCGCGAGGATCGCGCCGGAGGCAGGCAGGATGACGAGCGCGATCATGCCGATGCCGATGCCGGCGCAGCGCGATCAGCGTCGCGATCCCGAGGACGATCGCCGGGACACGCAGCCATGGCGGATGCTGCTCCCACGCGTCGACGAAGCCCGCGGCGCCGATCACGAACGCGAGCAGGTAGATCGTCGCGTCGACGACGCGGTCGCGGCGGCCGCGCTCCTCGTCGGGGGCGTCGATCACGACGCCGGGCAGCGCCGAGCGCATCCAGCCGGACAGACCGTGGGTGAAGCGTGGTGTCGCCGGGCGAGCCATCGCGCGTGGACGAAGGCTAGGCGAGCGGGCACGCGCGCGACCCCCTACCAAAGTCGTTGCCTGCCACCGCCTCAGGACCCGGCGAGCGTAGCCCCGCGACCGTGGTTGGAACGCCGGCCGGACGCGAGTCTGCCGGCATGATCGAAACCCAAGCACTCACCAAGCAGCTGGGCGGGCGGACGGTCGTCTCGGACGTCACGTTCCGCTGCGAGCCGGGCACCGTCACGGGCTTCCTCGGCCCCAACGGCGCCGGCAAGACCACGACGATGCGGATGCTCGTCGGACTCTGCGAGCCCGACAGCGGCCATGCCGAGATCCTCGGCGGACGCTACCGCGACCTCCCGAACCCGGGTCGCCGCGTCGGCATCCTGCTCGACGCGTCGGCGCAGCATGCCGGGCGCCGCGGCCGCGAGGCGCTCGCCGTCTCGGCCCAGATGATGGGCGTGCCGGCGCAGCGCGTCGACGCGCTGCTGGCGCTCGTCGGGCTCGACGAGACGGCGGCCCGCAAGCGCGTCGGCCAGTACTCGCTCGGCATGCGCCAGCGGCTGGGCTTCGCCCACGCGCTGATCGGCGACCCCGAGGTGCTGATCCTCGACGAGCCGGCCAACGGGCTCGACCCGGAGGGCATGCGCTGGATGCGCGGGCTGCTGCGCGGCTTTGCCGACCGCGGCGGCACCGTGCTGCTGTCCTCGCACCTGCTCGCCGAGGTCGAGGCGGTCGCCGACCGGATGATGATCATCGGCGGCGGGCGGATCCAGGCGCAGGGCACCCGCGCCGAGCTGCTGACCGAGAGCGGGACGTCGTCGATGCGGACGACCTCGCCGGGCTCGACGCCGCGCTGCGGCGCGCCGGCCTGGCGTCGCACGCCGCCGACGGCAACCGGCGGCTCGTCGAGGCCGAGCCCGAGGTCATCGCCCGCGTGGCGATGGCCGACGGCATCGTGCTGTCCCGGCTCGCGCCGGCCGAAGGCGCGGGCCTCGAGCGCCTCTTCTTCGAGCTGACGTCCGGCGGCGGCGCCACGCCGCTGAGCACCGATTCGCATTCGATCCATCCCGAGCCGGCAGGAGCGACCGCATGAGCACCACCACCCTCGCCGCACCGATCCGCGTGAACACCGCCGGCGTCCACGCGCGCCCCGGCCTCGGCCGCCTCGTCGCCGTCGAGCTGCGCAAGATCGTCAACACGCGCGCCGGCTTCTGGCTGCAGGTCGCCACGGCCGCGCTCACCGTCGTCGTCGTGATCGTCCGCTGCATGGTCGGTGACGCGGCGGACCACACGTTCGCCTCCGTCCTCGACGCCGCGATCAACCCGGCGGCGGTCCTGCTGCCTGTCGCCGGCGTCCTGCTCGTCACCTCGGAGTGGTCGCAGCGCACGGGCTTGATCACGTTCGCGCTCGTCCCGGTGCGCTCGCGCGTGCTCGGCGCCAAGCCGTCGCCGCCGCGGGCATGCTCGTCGCGTCGCCGGGCATCGAGGGAACGTGGACCGACGCCGCCACGCTGATCGGCCAGTCGACGGTCTTCCTGACGGCCGGGATGGTCACCGCCGTCGCGTTCGGCGCGCCCTGCTCGCCTCGGCGCCGGCGCTCGTCGCGCTCTTCGCCCTGTTGGTCGGTGTTGGTCGGTGTTTCGGGGCGCCCTCAAGGGCGCCCCGAACGCGTTCGGGAGCGAGGTGGCACAACGGCTGCCAGGCGTTAGGGTCGCGACACCGACAGCGTGAGGAGGATCAGTTGGAGCGTGAACCGAATGGCGACGAACTCGAGCCCGACGAGGACGCCATGAGCGGTATGCCGGAGGGCGAGCCGGAGCTGACGCCGATGGGCGTCGATCCGGATGACGACGATCCTGACGCGCCGGCGACTTCGAAGCTGCCGGGCTTCCCAACCCCCGGCGAGCCAGAGATCTCGGGCTGAGGTACGTCCCTTCAGCGCCCGACGGACGGCCGTGCCTGCTAGCGCATCCGGAGGGTCGACGGGGTGTCGTGGGTCGTCAGGTTCGACGCCACCGTCTCGAGGTGGCCCCAGATGCGATCGCGATGCGCCGGCGCAACTCCAGCCTCGTCGACGGCGATGCGCATCGCTCGCAGCCAGGCGTCGCGATGCGTTCGCGCGATCCGGAACGGCATGTGGCGCGCCGCCAGACGCCCCGGGCCACGCAGCTGCGTGTAGGCCGCGGGACCTCCCCAGTGCTCGACGAGGTAGAGCCTCAGGCGCTCCTCGGCCGGCCCAAGCTCGGCTTCCGGATAGAGCGGACGGAGGATCTCATCGACCTCGACGAGCTCGTAGAAGCGAGCGACGATCCGCTGAAACGTCGGCTCCCCACCGACGGCGTCGTAGAGGCTCTGCGGCTGCGATCCTGGCGGCTCGGCGGTCATGCAGGCAGGCTATCCCGCGGCGCGAATGAGAGCCCTCCATCGGACTCGAACCGATGCCCGCGACCGCGCGAGGGCGATCAGTGAAAGAGGCCATTCCTACGATCCATTTGACGCGTCCGAAGCGACGCTCAGCGGCGGCGCTCGGTCCAGTCGGTGCGCGCGCCGCCGCCGTTCTCCAGGCGCCCTGGGATCAGTGCGTCGGCGAGCTCGACGTCGCGCTTGACGACCCGCACGCCGTACACGTACGCCAGCGCGCCGCCGAGCGTGCCGCCGACAACGAGCAACGTGAACGCCGCGATGCCGAGAATGAGCCCGGGCGCCGTGACGTCGCCATCCAGGTATCCCTGTCGCTGGGCGAGCCACGTCGCTGCGAACAAGGCGGTCGCAAGGACCATCACCACCAGGTGATACGTCGCCAGCATCCGGGCCCTGCTCCCCTTGCGAAGATCGACGTAGTCCAGCAGGCCGGTCAGCGTCGTCGGGATCGCAACAATGAGGCCCCCCGAGATGGCCAGCAGTGCACCCTTGGCCATCTCCTCCTCTTCGAGCCCGCTGGCTCCGGCGACGAGCATGGCAACGCCCACGGTGTACGCGCCTACGCTGACATCCGTCAGGGGCGCGTGCGAGGGCTTGCCCGAGAATCCCTTGATGAGGGTGAGCAACATCGACATGGCTGGACCACCTCCGGTTGGGGGCCGCCGACCGCGCTCATGCGAGACGATCGTCGCGCTTGTGCAGATGAATGCGCGCACACCACTGGCGGCGGATCACTACGAATGTCCAGCATCGCAGTGGCACTCGCTGTCCCACCCCCGAGGGGCGCTCGAGCGTATTCGAGAATCCAGTCGCTCGCGGGGCCAACAGCAAGGAGGATCTGCTCGCCGGCCTCCCGTCGCGGCCCGCGTGACGGCCACCGATGCACCGGGCAGCACGGCCGTCGCGAGCACGACAGCGACTAGCGCTTATCGTTGCCTGCCGCAGGCAGGACAACTCGCGCCGGACCCCTGGTCCTCGTAATGAGTACCGGATCTCGATCGCATCGCCTTCGAGCAAACGTCGAGCACGGTACTTGCGGGCTGCGCGATCTTGGAACCCACAATCACACGAAACAGGAGATCATCGATGACTGACAGCGTCTATCGCGTAACGGAAGTGATCGGGACGAGCACCGAGTCATGGGAGGCGGCCGCGCGTGCCGCCGTGCAGACCGCCGGGACAGCGGTCAGAGATCTGCGTGTCGCGGAGGTGCTGCGTCAGGACGTGACGATCGAGAACGGCGCCGTGACCGGCTTCCGGGTCCGTCTCGCGATCTCCTTCAAATACGAGGCCAGCAACTGACGGGGTGCGGCGCTGCTCGCGTACAGCACGACCTCGTCGAACGACCGGGCCACGACGAGGAGCATCGCCCGATCGCAGATCCCACACATGCTGGCCAACCAACCCTTGGGCTTGCAGCGGCCGCAGCTCCAGTCCCGCGTGTGGAGCCATCGGACGGCGGCTCGTCTCGAGGATCGACGGCGGTCGGAGGACGTAGGTCGGCCCGTCCGGCCAGGTCGGTGATAGCCGCTCGAACCCCCTGGTCGCGAGAGCCCTCCATCGGACTCGAACCGATGACCCCTTCCATGGATGCGGGAGGGCTTCACCAGATCTCCGGGAGTCCGGGAAGTCCGATGAATGCTGGGCATGGAGGGACCCGATCGTACCTCGCGGGTCGAGCGCGCGCCCCACTAACGCCCCACCACACAGCGCCTCGTTCGCCGCTTGCACGTCGCGGCACGTCAACGCGGCGCTCGGCTAGTAGTCCAGATCGGAGGGGCGCGCGTTGATCGCCGCGTCGTGTCGGCGGTCAGGTTCGGCAGTTCGAGTTCGATGTCGATCGGCATGATGTGTCTTTCAGCTGCGAACGGCGGAGACGTCGACGATGAGCCGGACCTGCATCGGGCCGAACGGCAGCGCGCCCTCGACGGCGATCGCGAGCCGCTCCGTGCCGGTGTAGTCGACGCCGGTCCCGAGCACGCGGCCATCGAGTTCGACGTCGCTCGCGGTGCCCTTGAGGTCAAGGCGCCCGGCGACGTGGACGGTGCCGTCCGAGGCGACGTCGAAACGGTCGGTCTCGAAGCGCATCTCCGGCGAGCCGGCGGCGTCGAGGTACTGCGACGAGCGCAGGTCCTCGTCGCGCCCGTCGTGATCGGTGGTCAGGCTCGCGACGCGGATCGTCGCCGAGGCCCGAGCGCCATCCGGCGTCACGGCGAGGACGCCGTCGTAATCGGTGAAACGGCCCCGCACGGTCGCGAACATGTTCGCCATGTCGCGGACCTCGAAGCCGACGGTCGAATGGACCGGGTCGATCTGCCACGTTCCGAGCGGTAGATCGACGGTCGCGGTGTTAGGCAGGGTGTAGCCAGCGGTGGTGTCGTTGCTCGCCATCGTGTCTTCCTTTCTGTCACCGATGTCGTGCGATTCAGTCTGTAACGAAGGAGGCCGTGAGGACGACCGGCTCCGCGCTGTTGTTCCTGAGGAACGCTCGGTGGGTCGTCCCCGGTCTTGACGAACGCCTGTCCGGCGTGAGGGTCACGGCCGGGCCTCGAGGACGAGGTTGAACGGGGTTTCGGTCGCGCGCCGGAAGCGCGTGAACCCGCCGTCGGTGACGACTTTGCGCAGCCGCGTCTCGCCGGCCTGGGCGCCGAGCGCGAGCCCGACCTCTTGGGCGCGTGAGGCGGGGGTGCAGATCATGGTTGAGGCGGAGTAGAAGATCCGGCCGACCGGGTTGAGGTTGTCCTCGGTGCGGTCGCCGGCCATCGGTTCGACGATCAGCCAGCTGCCGTCCGGCGCGAGGCACTGCAGTACGTGCGCGGCGGCGCCGACGGGATCGCCCATGTCGTGCAGGGCATCGAAGACGCAGACGAGGTCATAGCCCTCCCCGGGGAAGTCCTTGGCGCTGGCCACCTCGAAGCGCACGCGATCGCCGACCCCGGCGCGCTCGGCGGCGCGTCGCGCGGCCTGCACGGACTCGTCGTGGTAGTCAAAGCCCACGAACTGCGAACGCGGGTAGGCCTTGGCCATCACGATCGTCGAGGCGCCGTGCCCGCAGCCGATGTCCGCGACGCGCGCGCCGGCCCGCAGCTTCTCCTCGACACCCTCCAGTGCGGGCAGCCACGACGGCACGAGGTTCGCGACGTAGCCGGGCCGAAAGAACAGCTCGGTCCCGCAGAACAGATCGCCGTCGTGCTCATGCCAGCCGAGGCCTTCGCCGGTCCGGAAGCGCTCGGTGACCTTGGGCTCGTCGCGCACACACGACGCGGCGATGTAGAAGGCGCCGGGAAGGAACGTCGGGCTCTCCGGATCAGCCAGGCAGGCCGCCTGCTCGGGCGTCAAAAAGAAGCGCTCGCTCTCGGCGTCGTACTCGACGTAGCCGCTGGCGGCCTGCGCGCACAACCACTCGCGCACGTAGCGCTCGTCGGTGCCCGTCCGCGCGGCGAGCACGCCCGCCGTGACGGGGTCGCCGTCGCTCATCGCGGCGTACAGGCCGAGCTTGTCGCCGATCAGCACGGTCGTCTGATGCAGCGCCGCGCCGAGGTCACCGGCGAAGCGCCCCACGAATTCCTGCAGTCGCCCTGCGTCGAGGGCGTTCTCGCTGATGGCCATGTGCGTCTCCTTCAATCGGGGGCCGGGTTGGCAAGGAGGAGCATCCGCACCGACCGTCAACCGACCGCCAACCCAGCGCCAAATCCGCGACGCGGCCCGCAGGTGCTGTGTAGGCTCGCCCGATGCTGGTCGTCCGCCTGCTCGGCGGGCTCACGGTCACCGATGACGATGTCACCATGGCCGCCCCGCGGGGCCGCTGCGCCGCACTGCTGGCGTGGCTCGCGCTGCACCCGGGGATGCAGCCACGCGGTCGCGTCGCCGCCCGGCTGTGGCCCGACGTGATGGACGAGAGCGCGCGGCGCAGCCTGCGCACCGCGCTGCTGGACCTGCGCGCCGAGCTCGGCCCCCACGTGGCCGGACACCTGCTCGGCACGCGTGACGAGATCGGACTCGGGCCCGAAGTCCGCGTCGACGTCCGCGATTTCGCCGACGCCGCCGCGGACGGACGACTGGCGGAGGCCTTCGCGATCGGCGCGGCCGGCGAACTGCTGCCCGGGCTTGACCACGAGTGGGCCTATGAGGCGCGCGAGGAGCACGAGCGGCGCCTGGCCGAGATCGTCGAGCGCCTGGCGATCGACGCCGAACAGCGCGGTGACCCGGGCGCGGCGGTCGAGTACACGCGCCGCCTCGTCGCGCTCGATCCGCTCTGCGAGGAGCACGCACGATCGCTGATGCGCCGCCTCGCCCTCACCGAGGACCGCGCGGCCGCACTGACCGTCTTCGAGCAGCACCGCGAGCGCCTGCGCAGCGATCTGCGCATGGCCCCGTCGGCGGCCACGCGTGCCCTCGCCGACGAGATCCGCGACGGCGGCGAGCCGTCTACGGCGGCGGCCCTGACCGGCATGCTCGCCCTGGCGGCGGACTCCGGTCCGCTCGTCGAGCGCTCGCACCACCTCGCGGAGCTCGACCGGCAGCTCGCACGGGTCCGCTCCTCGGGCCGCGGCCGGCTGGTGCTCATCGCCGGGGAGGCCGGCGCAGGCAAGACGGCACTGCTGCGCGCGCTCTGCGAGCGACATCCGGACGTGCCGGTCCTGGAGGGAGCCTGTGATGCGCTGTTCACTCCGCGCCCCCTCGGGCCCTTCCTCGACATAGCGGCGGACGTCGGCGGCGAACTCGCGGCGCTCGCCGGGCGTGGACCCTCCGCCGCCGAATTTCTCGGGGCTCTCTCGCGGGCGCTGCGCAGTCCGCGGCTGGTCGTGCTCGAGGATCTGCACTGGGCCGACGAAGCCACGCTGGACGTGGTTCGCCTGCTCGCGCGACGCGTGGCCCGGCTGCCGGCCCTGGTGATCGCGACCTACCGCGACGTGGAGCTGGAGCGCGACCACCTCTTTCGGTTGGTGCTCGGTGAGCTCTCGGGCACCGCGGTCGATCGCCTGAGGATCGAGCCGCTCTCGCCGGCCGCCGTCCACGAGCTGGCCGCCGGCCGCGCGATCGACGATGCGCGCCTGCACGAGCAGACGGGCGGCAATGCCTTCTTCGTGACCGAGGTCCTCGCCGCCGAGGGCGTCGGCGACACTCCTGCGACGGTGCGTGATGCGGTCCTGGCGCGGGCGGCTCGCCTCAGCACGAGAGCGCGCAGGCTCCTCGAGGCCGTCGCCGTCGTGCCACCGGGCGCGGAGCTCTGGCTGCTCGAGCGGCTCGCGCATCCGGAGCTGCCAGAGCTCGAGGCGTGTCTCGCGTCCGGGATGCTCCGAGCCGAAGGCAACACGATCCGCTTCCGGCACGAGATCGCGCGCGTGACGATCGAGGATGAGATTCCGCCGCACCGCCGTGTCGAACTGCATCGCGCGGCTCTGGCGGCGCTCGTCGGACGGGCGGAGCCCGCCCGCCTCGTCCACCACGCCGAAGCCGCCGACGACGGCGAAGCGGTTCTCAAGCACGCCGTGGCGGCAGGCGAGCGGGCAGCCCGCCTCGGAGCCCACCGCGAGGCGGCAACGCACTTCGAGAGCGCGCTTCTGCACGCCGGAGCGTTAGGCCCTGCCGAACAGGCCGCGCTGCTGGAGCGGCGGGCTTTCGAGTGCCACCTCATCATGCGGCTGCCCGAGGCGACGGACGCCTACGAGCGCGCGCGCGCTGCCTACCGGGCGGCGGGTGATCGCCGGCGCGAGGGCGACGTCGAGCGCTGGCTCTCGCGCCTCGCGTGGATGGTCGGAGATCGCGACGCCGCCGTGGACCATGCGCTCCGGGCGGTGCGCCTGCTCCAGACGCTGCCCGAGTACAGCGAACTGGCGATGGCCTACTCGAACGTCGCGCAACTGCAGATTGGGTTCGAGCGCGAGACCGCCATCGAGTGGGGAGAGCGCGCGCTCGCGCTGGCCGAGCGCCTGGGCGAGACAGGGGAGATCCTCGTTCATGCGCTCAATAGCGCGGGAACGGCGGAACTCCACGCCGGGCGACCGTCGGGACGCGAGAAGCTCGAGCGCAGCCTGTCACTAGCGCTACACGCGGGCCTCGAGGATCACGTGGCCCGCGCCTACCTGAACCTCTCGTTGTCCTTTCTCTACGCGCGCGACGGCGCCGGCGCCGATCCGTACCTCGACGCCGCGATCGCCTACACCCGCGAGCACGACCTCGAGACATACCGCCTCGCCGCGAGCGGCTTGAAGGCGCGCAGCGAGCTGATCCAAGGCAGATGGGACGCAGCACTCGAGGCCGCGGTACACGTCCTGGAGCACCCCCGCGTCCATGCGCCGGTGTTCTGGATCACGCCGCTCACGGTGATCGGGCTGCTGCGGGCGCGGCGTGGCGACGCCGACCCGTGGGAACCACTCGACGAAGCACTCAAGCTCGCACGCTCGACCGACGACCTGGGGCCGGTCCCAGCAGCTCGCGCCGAGGCTCGCTGGCTCACCGGCTCGCCTGAGCGCATCGCGGAGGAGACCACCGCCGTGCTCGAGCTCGCGCTCGCGCGCGGCGACGCATGGACGGCCGGCGAGCTGTCCCTCTGGCGCCGGCGTGCCGGGCTCCACCACGAGAGCACGGCCGCCCTCGCAGCACCCTTCGCCGCCGAACTGAGCGGCGACGCGCGAGGCGCCGCCGCAATGTGGACAGACCGCGGGTGCCCCTACGAATCCGCGCTCGCGCTGGCCGGGAGCGACGACGAGGACGATCTCCGCGCGAGCCTCGCCGAGCTCGAGCGCCTCGGCGCCCGGGCGGCGGCCGCGGTCGTGACGTCGCGGCTGCGCGCCTAGCCTCCCGTCGAGACCAGCATCGGCAGGCAACGTCAACCGGCCGACAGCCCGCGTCAAAGCTGCTGCGGGGGCGCGATCCCGGGTGTAGGCTCGGGCGATGCTGGTCGTCCGCCTGCTCGGCGGGCTCACGGTCACCGATGACGATGTCACCATGGCCGCCCCGCGGGGCCGCTGCGCCGCACTGCTGGCGTGGCTCGCGCTGCACCCGGGGATGCAGCCACGCGGTCGCGTCGCCGCCCGGCTGTGGCCCGACGTGATGGACGAGAGCGCGCGGCGCAGCCTGCGCACCGCGCTGCTGGACCTGCGCGCCGAGCTCGGCCCCCACGTGGCCGGACACCTGCTCGGCACGCGTGACGAGATCGGACTCGGGCCCGAAGTCCGCGTCGACGTCCGCGATTTCGCCGACGCCGCCGCGGACGGACGACTGGCGGAGGCCTTCGCGATCGGCGCGGCCGGCGAACTGCTGCCCGGGCTTGACCACGAGTGGGCCTATGAGGCGCGCGAGGAGCACGAGCGGCGCCTGGCCGAGATCGTCGAGCGCCTGGCGATCGACGCCGAACAGCGCGGTGACCCGGGCGCGGCGGTCGAGTACACGCGCCGCCTCGTCGCGCTCGATCCGCTCTGCGAGGAGCACGCACGATCGCTGATGCGCCGCCTCGCCCTCACCGAGGACCGCGCGGCCGCACTGACCGTCTTCGAGCAGCACCGCGAGCGCCTGCGCAGCGATCTGCGCATGGCCCCGTCGGCGGCCACGCGTGCCCTCGCCGACGAGATCCGCGACGGCGGCGGGTCGGCGGTGACCGCCTCCGCCGCGGCGCGG
Organism: uncultured Actinomycetes bacterium; assembly: GCA_963780585.1. Lineage (GTDB taxonomy): Bacteria > Actinomycetota > Thermoleophilia > Solirubrobacterales > Solirubrobacteraceae > CADCVQ01. The sequence continues at coordinate 82,021 of CAWADD010000012.1, read as the reverse complement.
GTCGCAACTCCGGCACGGGCCGAACGCCCGTCGCTCCCGGGGCCCCTGGCCCTGGCCGCGGGTGCCGGTCCACTCGTGGGGCGCGAGGACGAGCTCGCAGAGCTCGAGGCGACGTGGGACGCGGTCGCTGACGGCCATCCCCGCCTGTGCCTGGTCACCGGCGAGGCCGGCATCGGCAAGAGCCGCCTGATCGCGGAGCTGGCACAGGTGGTCGCGGCCGCCGGCGCGCCGGTGCTCTACGGCGCCTGTGTCGAGAGCCCTCGACCTCCGTACGGGCCGTTCGTCGACGCGATCTCGCTCGATCTGCGCGGGCTCGACCCCGTCGCCGCCGGGCGCCGGCTCGGCACAGTCGCCGGCGAGCTCTCACGCATCGTGCCCGCACTCCGCGACCGCTTCGGCACGGCGGCACGCGTCGCCGGTGAGAGTCCGGCGGGCGAGCAGATGCGGCTGTTCGGCGCCGTCGGCGACTACCTCCAGCACACCGCACAACCGCTCGCGCTGGTCGTGATCGAGGACATCCACTGGGCCGCGTCGGGAACGCTCGCGATGCTCGCGCACATCGTGCGGACCGCCGCCGGTTCGATCCTACTGGTGGTCAGCAGCCGCGACGTGCCCCCGGACTTGACCAGCGCGTTGTCGACCTTCCTGTCCGACCTCGGCCGTCATCCCGCGGTGCGGCGCATCGGCCTGGGAGGGCTCACCGAACCCGACGTCGAGGCGCTGCTCCGCGCCACCGCGGGGCGGGCCGCGCTCGACGTCGCGCGCACGGCGCGCACGCTCCACGGGGCGACCGGCGGCAGCCCGCTGTTCCTGCGCGAGGTCGTCCGCGAGCTGCCGGCCGACGGCCTGCTGCGGACAGTCCCCGTGAGCGCCACCGTGCGCGATCACGTCGCGTCCCGCTTCGAGCGGCTCTCGAACGCCGACGCGGCGATACTCGACGCAGCTGCCGTGCTCGGCGCGGACTTCGAGGCGCGCGTCTGCGCGCTTGTCATCGACCAACCAATGCCCGATGTCCTCGATGCGCTCGACCGCGCCGCCGCCCTCGGCATCGTCGTAGCGGTCCCCGGGGCCGCGGGACGCTTCGCCTTCACCCACGCGCTTCTGCGAGAGGTCCGCTACGAGGCGATCCCGGCGGGCCGGCGGATGCGCCTGCACCACGCCGCCGGCACCGTGCTGCGCGCCGCGGGCGCCCCCGTGACCGACCTCGCCCGCCACTTCTGCGCGGCGGCCGCCCTCGGCGATCGCAAGGACGCCTACACCTACGCCCGGCGCGCCGGCGAGCTCGCCCGCGAGCGTTTCGCGTTCGCCGACGCGGCCGTCTACTTCGAACAGGCCGCTCAGCTCGCCACGCGGCTGCCGGGGCTCACCGACCACGATCGGTGCGACCTTGCCATCGCGCATGGCGAGGCGCTGCACCGGGCGGGAGACCCGGGCCACCAGGCGGTGCTGCTCGATGCCGCGGAGACCGCGCGGCGGCTTGACGACATCGACCTGTTGGCCCGCGCCGCGCTCGCCCTCAGCAATCAGGGCTGGACGATCATGGGCGCCCGCGGCAACGACGTCGTCCAGGTGGCCCGCGACGCGCTCGAGCGGCTGCCGGCCGGCGCCGCCGCGAGCCGCGCGCGGCTGATGGCGATGATCGCGGCCGCGATCCTCCTGGCCGGCGGCAATGAGCAGGCGAGGCAGCTCGGAGCCGAGGCACTGGCCGCCGCTCGCGCGTCCGGCGACGGCAATGTGCTCGGTGAAGTGCTGATCAGCGCGCACTGGGCTTGTTTGGACCCTCTGAACCTCGATCAGCGCCTGGACTGGGCGCAGGAGGCAAGCGACCTGGGCGAGCGCCTGCACAACCCGGTCGTCCTCGCGCAGGCGCTGCGGATGCTCGGTCAGGACCATCTCGAGTCCGGCGACCTGTCGGGTGCCGCTGCCGCCTTTGACCGCGCCGATCGGATCGCCGGCGAGCTCGACATCCCCTTCCTGCGTATGTTCGATCCGGCGGGCGGGGCCACGCTGGCCGCACTGGCCGGGCGCCTCGACGAGGCCGAGCGACTCGGTGCCGACTGCTGCGCGCTCGCGCGCCGCGTCGGCGCCCATCCGCCATTCTTCGTCGGGGCGGGCGTCACCGTGCTCATCGAGCGTGGGCAGTGGGAGGACGGTGTTGCGAGCCTGAAGGCGCTGGCGGAGCGCGCGGGCTGGATCCCCGCGTTCCGGGCCGCCGTCGCGATGTTCCACGCCCGCCTGGGAGAAGCGGACGAAGGGCGCGTGCACCTGCGGCACTTCACCGAGGCGGATTTCGCGAACCTCCCGCGCATCATCCACTGGTTTCCCGGCATGGTGATGCTCGCCGACGCCGCGACCTGGCTGCGCGACGCCGACGCGGCCGCACGCATCCGCGAGCTGCTCGAGCCGGTGAGCGGTCGTACCCCGTGGAACGCGTTCACCGCGCTGTGGCCGATCGACATCGCCCTCGCGCAGCTGTCCGTCGTGCTCGGGGAGCACGCCCGCGCCCACGAGTATCTCGACGCCGCCGAGCGGACTTGCGAGCGTAACGACCTCGTCGCCCACCGGGTGCGGGTCGCGCTGTACAGGGCGTGGGCCCTACGCGACGCCGGGGAGACGGTCGACGCGGGTGCCGCCCTGGCGGCCGCGGAGACCTCGCCGTGCCCCGGCATCGCGCGGGAGGCGCGCCTGATGGGCCTCGCGCAGTGAGTGTGGGACACACCTCGGGACGCGGCGGTTACGACATCTCCGGTGCCGGAGCCTCAATGCACGAGGCCGTTCGACGCCACGTCTACCCGATCGACTCACCGACCGCCAGGTCGCAGGATGGCGGCGCGTTTGATCGTGCGACGCACGGTGAGCGCGCCACCGCGAGCCGTGGCTCATGACGAAGAGCGATAGCGCTCGCAGGCCAGGTCACAAGGTCGTGGCGGATCGGCGCGATCAGGTCGACCGTGCGGCTGCGCTTGCGTGAACGCTGCGGTTCTTCAGGCGGTCCAGCTGGCCGTCGGCGTTGGCGAGCTCGACCAGCAGTGTCGCGTTGCGCACGGCGTACCAGTGCAGCGCGAGCGCTTCCTGCGGTCGCAGCCCGGTGTAGGCCATGAGCCGCACGAGCACGGCGCTGAGGCGATGCCGCGAGGTTCGAGGTCGGCCACGAGCCGCTCGACCTGAAGCGGCGTCAGCGGACGGGCGACGCGCGACGGTCCCGGCGATGGCTTGCGTACCTTGAACGGATCAAACGCGACATCGCCGTACTCCACGGCGTCGCGAAGACGCGCTGGAGCATCGCCATCGTCTTGACAACCGACGTGGGCCCGACGCCTGCCTCCAGCAACTCGCCGCGGAAGGCGACGACACGGCGCGTGCGGCCGGCCGCAGGTGGGGCGCAATCACGAGCGCCGGCGCCCCACAAACGCCCCACCAGTTCACGAGAGGGTCGCTGCTCACGCGGCCCCAGAAGCGAAAACCCCTTGCTGAGCGGGGAGATCCGCCCAAGCCCTCCATCGGACTCGAACCGATCACCCCTTCCTTACCATCCGGCTTAGGGCCGAAAACGGCTGATCACGCGCGGTCATGATCGACACAAAATACCTGGAATGACGCTAAAGTCGAGGAGGGCCTGTGTCGGCCGTGATCGGGTTTTCTGCGACGAATGTACCCGTTTGGTACCTCTCAGAGGGGCCTCTCGAGAGGCCTGAGGTGGTCGCTACGCGCCGCTTTACGGCGGGCGCTATGCGGCGACTTCGCTGTCCGGCCAGCTGCCGGTTCGCACGCGTACGTAGAGCGTGTCGGGCGCGAGGTCAGCTCCGCCCGGCCAGGTGATGGTGCCGGTCTCCTCGTCGACGGCCACGCGGACAAATCCTTCGGGGGCGCGCGCCTGCTGGAACACCGGTCCGCGCATCCTTTCGAGGACGTCAACCTCGCCGCGGACCCCGTCGGCGAACGTCAGGGAAAGGACGCCGTGCGCGACGACGCGAACGGCGGTGATATCGGGGGTAAGGCCGATCATCGAAGGGGCTCGATCTCTCGCAGTCTCTCACCGGCGCGTGCGCGGCGCCAGTTCTCGGCGAGCTCGTCTCGATGCAGCTCGGCCCACGCGAGCACCAGCCTGAGCTGACGACGCCCGAGCGTGCTCTCGATCAGCTCAAGCGTGTCGATCCGCACCTTCGCTTCTCCGTCCGCGTGTGCGTAGCGGCGCGACAGGCACGGCGGACTTGCGAGCCAAGCCGAAGCTCCTCGGACCTCAGCTGCTTCATTGTGAACGGCGTACGCCTCGATATAGAACGTGGCGACCGCAGTAGCGGCGGGGGCCACGAGACGCGCACTAGCCACGTCGAGAGTCGGCCCAACACTCAGGCCGTGACCTGTCCCCAACCCGGCATTGCGGAGCTCGCCGGTGGTATTGACGATGGTGGAAAGCGAACCGAGCAGCTTGCGGCGGTGCGCCGCGCCAGGGTCATCGCCGCGCACGCCGGCGGCATCTAGTCCGAGCTTCACATTTGCTTGTTTGATCAGCTGCGGGATATCGCGCTTCGTCTCGGGTCCAGAGCCGTGGAGCCCGAGCACGGCCTTGAGCACGGTCTCCAGCAACTCCTTCGAGGATCCGATCCTCGTCACCGTAATGCTCATCATGCAGCGCCGGGTCGTGCTCGGCCATCCACGCTGCAATCCGACGAACTCCTCGACCTTGTGGAGATTCAAGAACCGCTGCGCGACTGGGCGAGGCGGCCCCTGGGATCGTGCGGGCGCCGCGGCAAGCGGCAGGCCGAGCAAACCGCGAGTCGAGGGGGGACCCGCCGGGGCAGGAGGTTCGCCCAGGACCACCCGCAGCACCTCACGGACATTGGCCGCGTAGTCATCGTCGCCCCAATCCAGGCTGCGCAGGAGCCGACGATGACCCGTAATCCTCGCCTCGGTATCGGTGATCAGGCCAAGCTCAAGCCAGGCGGCACGATCGAACTTGGCTTCCACGGCCTTGGCAAGGGCATCCAGAGCGACGTGAGCTTTTGCATCAGCGCGCACCTATGCAGTGTCGCTCATCGATGCCTTTGCGTTCCCGCTGAATTGGCGGGCCGCGCGCCGGTCAGAGCAGAGTGTCGCTGCCAGGCGAAAGGAGCAGTGCCGCGGCAGCCCGTCCGCCGCTCGTTCACGCGATCGGGGAACTCTGTCGTCCAGTGGCGCGGCTGCTCAGTCGCAATGCAGCAGAAGCGCGTATGTCTTGTTCGCGGACGGCCGAGGTTGCCTGTCCGGACTGTGCGGCGGCCTCCAAGGCCGACGCCCGAAAACGATCCTGGTCACGACCGCGGGCGCCGACGATGGATCGCGCTCGGGGTGAGGATGTAGCGTGGCGCTACAGGCGACGCGTGCTCGAGGACGCGTCACGACGAAGGGAGCGCCGCAGATGTCACAGGCCGAGGTCAATCCGTCTCACATCATGCAGGTCGGCATGGGCTTCTGGCCATCGAAAGTGGTGCTGTCGGCGGTCGAACTGCAGCTGTTCACCCACCTGGCTGCCGGCTCTCTCAATGGCGAGGAGATCGGCAAACGCATCGGCCTTCACGAGCGAGCGATCTATGACTTTCTGGACACCCTCGTGGCGTTGAAGTTGCTCGAGCGCGACGGTGACGGCCGCGAGGGCCGCTACAGCAACACGGCTGACACCGCGGTGTTCCTCGACAAGGACAGCCCTGCGTATATCGGCGGCATCCTGGAGATGAGCAACGCGCGGCTCTATCGATTCTGGGGCGACCTCACCGACGCACTGCAGACCGGCAAGCCACAGAACGAGATCAAGCACACCGGCAAGCCGATGTTTGACGAGCTCTACAGCGACCCAGCGCGCCTCGAGCAGTTCATGCAGGCGATGGCGGGCATCTCGACCGGCAACTTCCAAGCGCTGGCCGAAAAGTTCGATTTCTCGAAGTACGAGACGGTCTGCGATGTCGGAGGCGCCACTGGCCGGCTCTCGGCGGCGCTCGCCGCCCGCCATCCGCACTTGCGCTTCACCAGCTTTGACCTGCCGGTTGTCGCGCCGATCGCCGAGAAGGCCATCGCAGCGGCCGGGCTCAACGAGCGCGTGGCCGTGGTCTCGGGCGACTTTCTCACCGATCCGCTCCCCCAAGCCGATGTGATCACGATGGGCCTCATCCTGCACGACTGGAACCTCGAGGGGAAGATGCATCTGATCAGATCGGCGTACGACGCCCTGCCCGAAGAAGGCGCGTTCATCATCATCGAGAACCTCATCGACGACGCTCGGCGCGAAAACGCGTTCGGCCTGATGATGTCGCTCAACATGCTGATCGAGTTCGGCGACGCCTTCGATTTCACAGGCGGCGACTTCGCCGGATGGTGTCGCGAGGCGGGCTTCCGCGACGTCCAGATCCTGCCACTGACCGGCCCGGCGAGCGCCGGCATCGCCTACAAATAGTCAGCGGTGGCCGTCAGGAGGCAACCGGCGCCGAGGGACGACTCGACGCGCAGAACCCGCTGGGACGCGGCACTCACGTCGCGCTCGCCAGGGGGCCCGGCCGCTCCTCCCTTGGACGAGACGAGGAAGCGATCGGCCCGCAAGCGTTTCGGAATGCGCGACGAGCAGCGCTACCGCCAGTCGGGTGGACGAACTGATCCTGGTGCCTCGTACGAGCAGTCGCGGGTACCCGCTCGACGTACGCACGAGGATGCGGGAGTAGGCTGGGATCAGTCGTGCGCCAGCACGCTGATCACGACCCCCTGCGGATCGCGAACGAAGAAGCGACGGACGCCCCAGGGCTCGTCAACGGACCGTAGATGACCTCGTGTCCGGACCGCCTTAACGTGCGCAGCATCGACGGCTTCGCGCGAACCGACGTCCACCCCCATATTGGGCAGCACGGGCGTCGCGCCTGGCGGCGCGAAAACTACCTGCGCGTGACCCGACCCGAAGCCGATGTAACCGCCGCCGAAGCTACCCTCCTCGAGACGGAGCACCTCGGTGTAGAAGGTGCGCGTCGCCTCGAAATCCGATGACTCGTGGTACGGCATGATGCGACGGACAGCCATGCGCGACCCGCGAGTATCGCAGGACCTGCTCAACGGCGGGACGCGGGCGTGATTATCGAGACTTCCGCTTCGACGGCTTGGGACGGGCGCACCGACCCGCACGCAGAGGTCTGCAAATCGACGAAAGCAGCGCGTTGCGTCCGCCGCTCCTTTGCGCGAGATGGGGCGCTCTCGCTAGCTGTGTCGGCAGAGTGTTCCTGGTGCCTCGGAGGAGCATCGCGAGGGAGCGGATCGTGGCAGTCCCGGCCCGGCGTGCGAAGCTGTGGCAATGCCTGAGGGGGCGAGTACGTTCCGGGTTGGCGGCGATGCCTACGACCGTTTCGTCGGCCGGTACGGACAACCGCTGGCGGAGCGGCTGTGCGCGGCCGCCGGGGTGGCGCCGGGGATGCGGGCGCTCGACGTTGGCTGCGGGCCCGGCGCGTTGACCCGGGTGCTGGCTCACTGCCTGGGGCCGGCGGCGGTGGCCGGCGTCGATCCGAGCGAGCCGTTTGTGGCGACCTGCCGCCGGCGCGTCCCCGAAGCGGACGTCCGTTTCGCAGCCGCCGAAGCGCTGCCGTTCGGGGATGACGAGTTCGACGCGGTGCTCTCGCAACTCGTCGTGAACTTCATGGCCGACGCGCACGCGGGGTTGGCCGAGATGTGCCGGGTCGCCAAGCCACGCGGTGTGGTGGCCGCCGCGGTCTGGGACTACGCCGGCGAGATGCGCCTGCTGCGGGCGTTCTGGGACGCTGCCATCGAGGCGGGTGGAGACGCTGCTGTCGCCCGCGACGAGGGCCGGGTCATGCGGTACTGCGAGCCGCGGTCGCTCGGCGAGCTGTGGCGCGACCGCGGGCTGCGCGACGTCGTGGTCGAGCCGACCACGGTCAGCGCGGCCTATGACAGCTTCCACGACCTGTGGGCGCCGCTGCCGGAGGGAATCGGCCCGGCGGGCGCCTACACCGCGTCGCTCGATAAGCAGGGCCGACGGGCGCTGCGGAACGCCCTCCACCGCCGGCTCGGGCGTCCCACCGGCGCATTCGAGCTGACGGCACGCGCCTGGTGCGTCGTCGGGCGCGTCTAATCCTCGGCGCGCGCCCCTCCATTCGCCTGCACGGAGCGCCCCGTCGGCGAGCAGCGCTGGCACCCGCTCTGCGCGCATACGAGCGCTCTTGCCAGCGCGCCGCGGAGTGCTGCAGTCGTCCGAAGCAGCGGTGGCGAAGAACGCGGTAAAGCCTACGGCCTGATGTTCTGGTTGAGGTGGAACAGGTTGTCCGGGTCGTACTTTCGCTTGACGTCGACCAGGCGGTCGTAGTTCTGCCTGTAGTTCGCTTTGATCCTGTCCTGGTCGTCCTCTGCCATGAAGTTGACGTAGCCGCCCTCCTCAGAATGTGGCGCGGTGGCGTCGTAGAAGTCGCGCACCCAGGCGATATTGGCCTCGTTCTGCGTGGGGTCGGGCCACATGCCGGCGATCACCGTGGCGAAGGTCGCGTCCCGGTACGCAAACGCCGTATCCTCGGGGCCGACGCGATGGCACGCGCCGTTGATCGGGTAGATGTGCACCGTCGAGTTGACGACCGGCACGTTCGGCCCGTGCTCGAGATGCGCGGCGATGGCCTCGTCCGTCAGCTCCTTGACGAAGTTTGCCTTCCAATAGTGCTGCAGGCCGGGGGGTACAAGGGCGTCGAACGCGCTGTTGAGCGCCGGGTACGGCATCACCCCAAGTCCCTCTGCGACGACCGGTGCCACCTCACGGAAGGGTTGGAGGGCAGCCTCACCCTCCGCGACAGGGCCCGCCCAACAGGCCACGAAGACGAGGAACGTGTCGCCATGCCGGTCCTCCGGGATGAACGGCAACGGCGGGGCGATCTGCCAGGCCGGGAAGCCGCCGAACTCCTCCGGCGCGTCCTGGATGAATTCGCGGTAGAACTTCAGCACGGTGGCGGCGTCGCCCAGCTCGTACAGCATCGGCCCGCCGTAGATCTCGCGGACCGGATGCAACCGGTACTCCAGCGAGGTGGCAACGCCGAAGTTGCCCCCACCGCCGCGAATGGCCCAGAACAAGTCCTCGTTCGCCTGATCGCTGACGCTCAGGATCCGGCCATCAGCGGTAACGACCTCGGCGGAGAGCAGGTTGTCGCAGGACAGGCCAAAGCCGCGACTGAGGTACCCGATCCCGCCGCCGAGCGTGAGCCCCCCGATGCCGGTCGTGGAGATGATGCCCCCCGTGGTCGCCAGGCCGTGGGCATGGGTCGCATCGTTGAAGGCGCCCCAGGTCGCTCCGCCCTGAGCCCGCGCCGTGCTCGCGCCCGCATCAACATCGACGGCTTGCATCCGAGACAGATCGATCACGACTGCCTCGTCGGCGGTGCCGAAGCCGGGGACGCTGTGCGAGCCCCCACGCACCGCAAGGTCGAGCTCGCTCTCCCGGGCGAAGTTCACCGCCGCCACGACATCGTCGGATCCGGCGCATCGGACGATGACGCGCGGTCGCCGGTCGATCATCGCGTTGTACACCCGGCGGGCCTCCTCGTATGCGCCGTCCTCGGCGGTGACCACCTCCCCCCGCACCTGCTCGCGGAGCTGCCCCAAGTCCGGCGTCGCCATCGCTGTCCTCCTCACGCGTTGTGGTCAGGAGGTTCTTACTACTACGAACGCGCCAAGAAGGAAACCCCTAAGGTCGATCACACATGCCATGGAGTTAAGGGGGGCACGGAACGCGCTTCGTCGCTTCGCGGTCTATGAGCCTGGCGGCGAGCGTCTCGGGCGCCGGGTAGTCCCTGCTCCGCTCGACGAGTGCTCGCGCTGCGCAGCGTCGCGCGACTGCTCCATTCGCGTGAAACCGGAACAACTGTCAAGGCCGGTCGAAATCTAGGCCGGTAGCGCCGGGTGACTAGGCCACTTGCCGAGGTTTCCGCCGGCGCTGCGGAGCCGAAGGCCGGAGGCCGAGGCGGAGCGGCGTCGGCGCGCGCGTCGTGCGGTGGGGGGGTCAGTTTTCGAGCGGCGGTGTGCGGGCGAGGTCGCGGTCTTTGAGGCGGTAGGCGTCGCCTTTGAGCGCGAGGATCTCGGCGTGGTGAACGAGCCGGTCGATCATCGCGGCGGCGGTGACGTCGTCGCCGAAGATCTCTCCCCAGCCCGAGAACGGTTTGTTGCTGGTGACGATCATCGAGGCGCGTTCGTAGTGTCTGGAGACGAGCATGAACATGAGGTTGGCGGCCTGCGGGTCAAACGGGATGTAGGGGCATGACAATCCCTTTCTGAGCCCTGCTGGTCCGTCCGAGCGGCGATTTACCGTCGCTGCGGGTCCCGGGCCGGGGGCTCTGGAGATCGCTGGTTGGGCAGGCCTCCTGGTTGGTTTGGGCTGCGAGCCCGTGGAATGTAGGTGGCCGCCCCCGCGAGTGCCCGGGTGTGCTGAGAGCACGAATCCGTAGCTGCCGCGTTCGCCCGCCTGATCTCCGTCGACTGTCACTCACCGAGAGGAGGGATCAGGATGCGGTTTGTCGGACTCGATGTGCATCGCGACTTCTGCGAGGTCGCGATCGTCGAGCGGGGGCAGGTGCGGTCGTGCGGTCGGGTGCCGACGACACCGGAGTCGCTGACGTTGTTCGGGCAGAGCCTTGGCCCGGACGCGCATGTGGTGCTCGAGGCGACCGCGAATGCGTTGGCGATCGCGCGGTTGCTGCGGCCGCACGTGGCGCGGGTGGTGCTCACCGAGCCCAGCGCGGTGCATGATCATCACGCCGCAAAGACCGACAAGATCGACGCTCGGTCGCCGGCGCGGCTGCTGGCGAGCGGGTTTGTCGGCGAGGTGTGGGCGACCGATGACGAGACGGTGGCGCGTGAAACCGGAACGACGTCATCGGGGTGACCGCGCCTGACCGTTCGTTCCATCGGCTGAGGTCGATCGCTTGCTCGCCCGCTGCTGGCGTCCGATCTCACGTGTTTGCGCCGTGATGTCCTCGAGCGCGAGGAGTCGAAGGTAGCCGTGCGGGTATTCGCGGAGACCGACGGCGCGCGCGGCCGTGCGCAAGGGCTTGGTCACGCTGCTCGTCGCGATGTAGAGCACGCCGGCGAGTTCGGGGTTCGGGTGGAGCGTTCGCTCCCAGTACATCTCGAGCTCGCCGCGCAGCCGTGCTGCGGGTCTTGGTTGCAGCTCGACCTCGACGGCGACGGGTGCGCGTTCCTCGCCGACGTACGTGCCGAGGTCGGGGCGGTGCGTGACCTCTTGTGTGCGCCCGTACCCGTCTTCGTAGGTCACATGGCCCTGCCAGCCTGACTCGCGCGCGATCTCGCGGCTGCTGCGCCAGACGCGCCCGCGGACCTCAAACCACGCGCCGGTCCATGCGCATGCGACGGCGTACTCCCAGGTCGTCGGGCCGACTGCTCGTGGAGCTCCGCGCGGGTCGCCCTTAGCCAGCCGCGCGCCGGAGCGCGTGACGACGATCAGCGAGCCGTCGCCGCGCGTCATCGGAATGCGGGTCACGAGGCCCGCGCGCTGGAGCCGAGCGACGTGGTCGTACATCGCCTGGTCGCTCCAGCCCATCAACAACGCCAGCGGCTCGCCGGGCGAGGCACCGACGCGCGTCAGCCAGCGCAGCGCGACGATCGACCGCGGACCCGGTCCGCGCGAGGGCCGGCTCACGGCGCCGCCGCGGGTGGAGCCGTACGACCCTGCCCAGCCGGAACCCAGGTATTACTCGTTCGGTCACGGCAACAGGCCTGCCGCATGCCGATGCCTCCGCGAAGGCCGACGACCATCGCCCCCAAGCGATGGAGAGGTCGCCATAGCGATCTCTCCAGAGCCCTCCTCGCCCGCACCCTCCGTTCCATCATCGGATCCAGCGAGCGACAGTCCTTCCGGCCGCCGGATCCCCTGATCCCAGGGCCGTCCGGAACCGTGCATGACCACCCATCAGAGAACAACGTGGAGGGTGGGTGGTCATGCATGGGGAGGGACCAACTCGCCCGTAGATCCTGGGGATCCGGCGGCCGGACCCTTGAGTGAAATTGCAGGGCCCAGTGCGGGGTTTGCTCAAGGGCTCGCTCAAGGGCCGCACCTCAGCTCCGCACCGCTTCATACGACGTCGAACAGCGTCAGATCCCTCGCTGCTTCGCGCCGCTCCTCGCGCGCCTTCCGAATCCGTTCGGCGGCGTCGATTCGTTCGGTCGGGTCGAACTCCTCGAAGACGTGCGCGTAGGTGTCCAGCGCCATCTTCGGCGAGTGGCCGGCTTGGCGCGCGACGTCGACGATGTTGTGGCCCTCGGCGATCAGCAGCGATACGAACGAGTGGCGCAGGTCGTATGGCCGGGCGCCTCGCAGACCGTCGGCGTCAGCCGCGGGGCCGAAGATCCGCCGGCGCCAGTTCTTGTACAGATCGGGCGACCACGGTCCGCCGTTGGACGCGGGAAACACGAGCGCGCCATCCGGCGGCCGGCCTACCCGCAGTCGCCATTCGGCGAGGTCTTGTGCGAGCGGCGTGAGCATCCGCACCGTGCGACGCCGGCGCGTCTTGGTCTGTGCGACCTTGCCGACACTGACCGCGGCCTCGATCAGCAGCGTGCGCTCGCGGACGTGCTCCCACCTCAGCGCGAACGCCTCCCCTGGCCGCAATCCCGCGTAGGCCAGGACCGACACGAGCGTCGCGTCGCGCACGAGCTCGCGGCGCAACAGCCAGAAGCGGATCGTCTCGACGGTGATCGGAGCCAGTGGCGTGACGCTGCGGGTCGGTGCCACGCTTGGCTTGCGCACCGCGCGCGCCGGATTGGACGTCATCCGGTCCCATTCGCAGGCCCGTTGCAGCACGCCCTGCAGCAACGTCAGCGTCTTGGCGATCGAGACGCGGCCGACGCCGGCGGCCTCGAGTTCGAGCCGGAAACGCGTGATGCCGGATGGCGTGAGCTCGCGCAGCGGGATGTGGCCGAGGCGCGGGAGGATGTGGGCGTCCCACATCGTCGCGTAGACCTTCAGCGTCGTCGCGGCCAGGTTGGGGTCGGCGTACAGCCGCCACCAGTCCTCGCCGAATGCCGAGAGCGTCTCCTTTCCGACATCGAGCATGGCGATCTCGCCGGTCCGCTTGCGGCGCCGCAGCTCGGCGTCGAAGGCCTCGGCGTCACGCTTGCGGCCGAGCACCTTCGAGCGGTTGCGACCGGCCTGGCGCCAGCGCACCCGCCAGACCACCTTGCCGTCGTTGCGCTCGAGGCGCTCGATGCTCACGGCGAGGGCTCCTCGCGGCGGGCGAGCAGCGCGCGGAAGCTCCCAGCCGCCGGCGAAGGTACCGGCGGGTACGCGATCGGGCGTTCGGCGGGCTGCACCGCACAGTGCTCGATCCACTCCTCGAACGCCGCCCGCGGGATCCGCAGGCGCGAGCACAACCGCGCCGCGCGCAGCTCACCGCGCTCGATCGCCCGGTAGATCGCGCGCGTCGACAGCCCGGCCAGCGCGGCGGCCTCAGACACCCGCAGGAACGCCGCTTGGTGGTCATCGATGCTCACGCCTCCAAAGAGGCAAACACAGCAACGCTGGCCCCCTTCAGCGATGCGGAACACTGCGCGGCGAACGGGCGAAACGTCTGCAGGACGTACCCGTTTCGTACCTTTTCCGCGGAGCGCTCGCGGCGGCCGCGAGACAAAACCCCTGGTAATCGCCCAAGCCCTCCATCGGACTCGAACCGATGACCCCTTCCTTACCATGGAAGTGCTCTACCAACTGAGCTAGGAGGGCGAGAGGCGAAGCGTAGCGCCAGGGCCGCGACGGGCACGGCCCACCCCGCGGTTGCTCGCGCTAGCGTCACGCGCGTATATGGCGAGCCTGAACCCGGCGCTTGAGGATGTCCGCTTCTGTCCGCGCTGCGCGCAGCCCGCCGAAGTCGAGTTCCCGCGCAGCCTGCGGTGCCAGACGTGCGGCTACCTGGCGATCTTCAGCCCAGAGCCCGTCGCCGCCGCGATCCCGCGCGACGAGCAGGGCCGCATCTGGCTGCTGCGCCGGACGTTGCACGAGGGCGCCGGGCGCTGGACGTTCCCCGGCGGCTACGTCGAGCTCGGCGAGTCGGTCGAGGACGCCGCGCGGCGCGAGACGCTCGAGGAGATGGCGATCGACATCGTGCTGGGCAGGCTCGTCGGCGTCTACTCGCGCGCGGACACGCGATCGGTGCTCGTCGTGTTCGACGCGCGCGCCCTCGGTGTGCCGCGCGAGACAGCCGAGGCGTCGGAGGTGCGCGCGTTCTCGCCAGACGAGCTGCCGTGGGAGGAGATGGCGTTCTGGTCGACGACGCAAGCGCTGCGCGACGCGCTCGCGTAGCGCCGCCGCCGCCGGCGGCGCGCTAGGCGTGACCCCCGCTGCGGGCGCGGGCGCCCTTGGCGGTGACCGTCGTGATCGGAACGCCGAGCGGCGACAGCTTGTGCGGGAGATCGGTGTGCAGCCAGCGTGAGACGCGCGCCGGCAGCGTCGAGATGATGATCTCGTCGTAGCCGTCGATGTTCATCGCGTCGCTGATCGCGTCGTGCGGGTTGTGGTCGCCGATCTTGCCCTCGACGTGCGCGCCGGCCGCCTCCTCGAGCAGCGGGAGCGCGAGCTCGAGCACGATCTGCGCCTCGTGCTCGTCAGCGTCCTCGGGATCGACGAGCCGTTGCAGCCCGTGCGCCGCGCGGGGCACGAGCAGCGTGAACGCCGCCGGGCCTGCGGCGGCTCGCGCAGCGACGGCGTCGAGCAGCGCGGGCGTGGCAGCGGTCCGGTGCGCGACGATCAGGACGCGAGCGGGCGCGGAGGATTCCATGGCGACTCCTTCGGCTCGGGAACTCGGTGATCCTTACATGCGGGCGCCGCGGCGGCAAAATGGCGTCCATCGCGCAGCGACGGTGGGCGAATTTGCACCCCTGACGACCTCAGTGGCGGGGGCAGGATTCGAACCTGCGAAGGCAGAGCCACGCGGTTTACAGCCGCGCCCGTTTGACCGCTCCGGAACCCCGCCGAAGGTCGGCCAGTGTACCTAGCCGCCGGTCCGCAAGCACCGTCAGCGGTCGACCCGACTCGACCTCGTACTGCTGATACTTCGGTCCGCCGAGGAGGATGCCAGAGCCACCGCCGACCGCGATCGCGGGGATGAACCAACGGCGCCCGTCGTTGACATGGACGAACAGAAAATCGCATCGCGTCGCGCAGAAGTGCTTCACGACCCCGCTCCAGCTCCGGTTCCCACCACGCGTCGCAAGCGTGACCTCGAAGCTGTTGTTCCGGAACACCGTCGAGGTCTTCACCTGGACTCGGGCGAGCCTGTCGCCGAAATCTGCCACGAGATCCACGTCCGGGCTATGCCCGAGCGGAAGAAACACGCGGGCGCCCTGGTCGACGAGCCATCCGATCGCCGAGAGCTCGCCGATGTCACCCTGCTCCCGCGGTGAGATTCGTCCGTCCACATCACGAACATATGTTCGCCACCGGACGGAATCACAACAACGCCTCGAGCCTCCCCACCAGCTCCGCACCATCCGGCTCGGCGCCGGCCCCGAACCGCGCCACGACCTTCCCGCGGCGATCGACGAGGTACTTGTTGAAGTTCCATTCGGCCGCGCCTGCGGCGCTCGCGAGCCGGCGGAAGAGCGGGTTGGCGCGCTCGCCGGTCACGGCGCTCTTGGCGAACATCGGGAACGTGACGCCGTAGTTCGCCTTGCAGAACTCGGCGATCTCGGCGTTGGAGCGCGGCTCCTGGCCGGCGAAGTCGTTGGCCGGGAAGCCGAGCACGACGAGGCCGTCTGCGCGCCGCGCGCGATAGAGCGCCTCCAAGCCCTCGAGCTGCGGCGTATATCCGCACGCGGTCGCCGTGTTGACGACGAGCACGACGTCGCCGCGGTAGCGAGCGAGGTTGTCGCGGACGCCGTTCAGGCGCCTGAACGTCCCGTGTAGGACGCCGTCGGCCGACGCGGCGGCCGGTGCCTGGATGCTCGTGTCGCGCGCTGCGGCCGGCGCGGAGGCCCGCTCCTCAGACCCGCATCCGACGATCGTCAGCGACGCACACAGGACGCACAGCGCGAGAGCACGACGCATACGACCACGTTACGTCCCCCGCGCGCCAGCGGTTCAGGACGCGTCGCGCAGCGTCTGGGCCTCCGGCAGCGATTCGAGCTTCTTCAGCGTGTGATTCTCGATCTGGCGGATCCGCTCGCGCGTGACGTTGAAGGCGCGGCCGACCTCCTCGAGCGTCCGCGGCCGCGCGCCGGTCAGGCCGAAGCGCATCTCGATCACCTCGCGCTCACGCTGCGGCAGGGCCGCCAGCGCGCGGTGCACGTTCTCGCGGCGCAGGTTCTCCGACGCGAGGTCGAACGGCGACTCGGCCGTCTCGTCCTCGACGAAGTCGCCGAGCTCGGACTCCTCCTCGCCGACGGGCCGCTCGAGCGAGATCGGCTGCTGGGACATGCGCAGGATGTCGCGCACCTCGCGCGGCGTGCACTCGAGGTTGGCGGCGATCTGCTCCGGGGTCGGCTCGCGACCGAGCGACTGGACGAGCTGGCGCTCGACCTGGACGACCTTGTTGAGCTTTTCGACCATGTGCACGGGGATGCGGATCGTGCGGCCCTTGTCGGCGATCGCGCGCGTGACGGCCTGGCGGATCCACCACGTCGCGTACGTCGAGAACTTGTAGCCACGCCGGTAGTCGAACTTCTCGACCGCCCGGATCAGGCCCAGCGAGCCCTCCTGGATGAGATCGAGGAACGTCAGCCCGCGGCCGAGATAGCCCTTGGCGATCGACACGACGAGCCGCAGGTTGGCCTCGACCATGTGCTGCTTGGCGTCCATGTCGCCACGCTCGATGCGCTTGGCGAGCGAGATCTCGAGGTCGGCGGTCAGCAGCGGCACGCGACCGATCGAGCGCAGGTACAGACGCAGCGAGTCGAGCGAAGGCTCGACGGTGAGGTCGAGCTCGGGCTTCTTCGGCGTGTCCGCCGCGGCGCTGCCCGCGCCTTCCTTGCGCGCCTCGGCGGCGGCCTCCATGCGCGCGCCCTCCGACGAGACCTGACGACCGTCGGCGCCGATGACGTCGATGCCGTGCTCGGACAGATAGGCGTGCAGCTCCTGGACCTGCTCCTTGGTGACATCGACCTCTTCGAGCGCCGTCGTGATGTCTTCGAACGTCAGGAACCCCCGCTCCTGACCTTCGACGATGAGCGTCCTCAGCTCGTCCAATTCATGGATCGGAGCCTCGTCCGCCAGCAGTACGTCGATCTTGATCGCTCGGCCCCCCTCAGATGCCGGTCCACCCACAGCGCCTCGTTCGCTCGGTGCTGGCGAGAGAACGGGCTTGTGAGTGATAGCACAAGATTCCCGTCCCGCAACTGCGGATTGCGCGGACCGACCGGTACCCTGGTGGCATGTCGCAGAGCCTGAGCCTCGGTGGCACCGACGTCCAGGCTCAGACGCCGAGCCTGCGCGTCAGCCTGTCGCGCGTCGGCGTCACCGAGATCGAGAAGATCGTCCGCATTCGCCAGAACGGCGACGAGCAGCTCTTCTCGGCCCGCCTCGAATGCTTCGTCGACCTCGGGCCGCGGCAAAAAGGCGCGCATATGTCGCGTTTTGAGGAGGTCGTCAACGAGGCGATCGGCGAGGTCGTGCTCGGCGAGGCGACGTTCAAGGCCGAGGTCCTCGCGACGCGCGTCGCCGAGCTCGTGCGCGAGCGCCAGGACGCCGAGCGCGCCGAGGTCACGGTCGCCGCCCGCTATCCCGAGCACAAGCCGGCGCCGGTCTCGGGGATCATGACGCAGGAGATCTACACGCTCTACGGGATGGCCGTGGCGTCCACGCTCGGCACGCGCCGGCTCGTCGGCGTCGCCGCCCAGGGCATGACCGCCTGCCCCTGCGCCCAGCAGCTCGTGATGGGCAGCTCGCGCGAGCGCCTGCTCGAGGACGGCTTCAGCGAGGACGAGGTCGAGCGGATCTTCGAGCACGTCCCGGTCGCCACGCACAACCAGCGCGGGCTCGGGACGCTGCACATCGGCATGCCCGAGGGCTGCACGAAGGAGATCGACGCGCGCACGCTGCTGGACATCGTCGAGGGCTCGATGTCATCGGAGATCTACGAGCTCATGAAGCGCAGCGACGAGGGCGCGGTCGTCGAGAAGGCCCACCGCCGGCCGCGCTTCGTCGAGGACTGCGTGCGCGAGATGATCGGCGGCGTCCTCTCCGAGCTGTCCGACTTCAGCGACGCGCACTTCGTCAGCGCGCGCCAGGAGAACCTCGAGACGATCCATCAGCACAACGTCGTCGCCGAGCGCTTCGGCCTGCTCGGCGAGCTGCGCCACGAGCTCGCGACCGGCGAGCACGCCCGCCATCACACGTCGATGCGCGACTGGCTCGACGCGGCCGGTCGCTGACCGCTCGGCGCCGGCGCCTAGACCAGCTCGACGCTCGCCAGGAACTCGAGCAGCGCGGCGTCGAACGCCGCCGGCGCGTCCATGTTCGCCATGTGAGCGGCACCCTCGACGACGGCCGTGCGGGCATTCGGGATGTCGCCCGCGATCCGCCGGCAGAAGGCGACGACCTGCTCGACCTCGTGCTCGCCCCACATGACGAGCGCGGGCGCGCGCACCTCCGCGCCGCGCAGACCGGACGGCGGATCCAGCCAGACGTGCGGGTTGGGGTTGCTCCAGTGCCAGAACGTGTAGTCGTCGACGATCGCGCGCAGCGCCGCCGCGACGTTCTGCGGCGATCGGGCGAAGAACGGCATCGCCAGCCACGCCTCGCGTGCGGCGTCGAGGTCGCCGTCGACGACGTGGCCGCGCGCCACGCCCATCGCCTCCCTCAGCGCCGGGTCCAGCGGCACCCCGGGAAGGTCGGTGTCGACGAGCACGAGCGCGCCGACGACGCCCGGATGCGCGAGCGCCAGCTCGAGCGCGACGCCGCCGCCCATCGACAGCCCGGCGACCGCCGCGCGCTCGATCTCCAGCGACGCGAACAGCTCGTGCAGGTCGTCGGCATGCGAGTAGGGCCCAGCGGGCGGGGGCGACGCGCCGAACCCGCGCAGGTCGCAGCGCACGACGCGGTGGCGCTCCGTCAGCGCCGCCATGTTCGGCGCCCACATGCGCCGGTCGAGCGTCGCGCCGTGGATCAGCAGCAGCGGCGGACCGTCGCCCTGGACGTCGTGGGCGAGCGTCACGCCGGCGGCTTCGCCGACGCCCCGGCGACGGCCGCGTCGCGTCTCGCCTCCGCCTCGCGCAGCACGCGGCGCAGGCCGAAGAAGTAGTCGATGCCGCTGACGATCGTGATCGCGACGGCGCCGTAGACGAGCCCGTCGACCCACGGCGGCGAGGGCTCGCCGACCGCGATCAGGAAGAAGATCGCCGCCACCTGGACGATCGTCTTCGCCTTGCCCCACCAGTTCGCCTCGATCACGACACCGTGCTGGGTGGCCTGCATGCGCGTCACCGTCACCGTCAGCTCGCGCGCGATGATCACCATCGCGACCCATGCCGCCAGGCGGTTGAGCGAGACGAGCGCGACGAGCGCCGCGATGATCAGCAGCTTGTCGGCGATCGGGTCCATCAGCTTGCCGAACGTCGTGACCGCGTTGCGGGTCCGCGCGAGGTAGCCGTCCATCGCGTCGGTGAACGACGCCAGCGCGAAGACGATCGCCGCCAGCAGATCGCCGTTCGCCGTCTCGTCGAGCAGCGCGACGACAAGCACCGGGACGAGCAGGATCCGCAACAGCGTCAGAACGTTCGGCAGGTTCAGCGCGAACATGTGACGCGCACCTTCTCAGAACAGCCGATACGCCGTGACGGCAACGAGGAACCCGCGTCGCACGGCTACGCCTTCAGCCGGCGGCCCGAGCGGAAGATCGTCGCGCTCCATGCGACGCACGCCAGCGTCAGCGCGAGCGTCACGGCGAACGCGATCGCGACCGGGACGTCGCTCGTCCCGAGAAAGCCGTAGCGGATCGTGTTGATGAGAAAGAAGATCGGGTTGACGTGGCTGACCTCCTCCCACGGCGACGGCAGCAGGTCGACCGAGTAGAAGACGCCGCCGAGGAAGCTCAGCGGCAGGATGACGATGTTGTTGACGAAGCCGGCCTGGTCCCACGTGTCGGCATATACGCCCACGACGACCCCGAGCGAGGCGAACAGGACGAGCAGGATCGCGACGGCGAGCCCAAGCTCGAACGGATGGCGCACCGGCACGTCGGTCACGACGAGCGCCAGCACGAGCAGCGAGCCGCCGATCGCCAGCGCGCGGACGATGCCGCCGAAGGCGAGCCCGAGGTTCACCTCCCAGGGCCGCATCGGGGCCGACAGGACGTCGTTGATGTAGCGATCGGCGCGCGCCTGGAAGACCGACGAGGCGTTGTTCGAGTACGCCGCCTGCGCCATCGCCATCGCGATCAGCCCCGGCACGATGAAGACGTCGTACTCGACCCCGCCGATCTGGCGGATCCGCCCGCCGAGCGACAGGCCGAAGACGACGATGAACAGAAACGACGCCAGCACGGGCGCGGCGATCGTCTGCGACCAGAGCTTGAGCACGCGTTCGGTCTCGCGACCGGCGAGCGCGATCAGCCCGCGGTGGCGGTCGGCGAGCGCCGTCACCGGCTCGGCGCGACGGGCCTGCCGAAGCGCACGGTGCCGAGGATCTGCCGGGCCTCCCGCAGCCGGGCACGCGACGGATGCTCGCCCGACAGCAGCGTCACGACATACGTGCGGTAGTCCGTGCTGGCGGCAAACACGAGCGCGCGAATCGGCTCGCGCTTGTCCTTGCCCACGAGCTCAAAGCTCGCGACCGTCCGTCCACCGAGCTTCTCGGGACCGTCACGGACGATCGTCGCGGGCGCGAAGCGCTTGAGCAGCGCGGTCTTGGTGACCGATTTCGCGGCCTCACGAGCGGGCTTCGCATACGGCGAGGAGATGAACAGCTCGATCGAGCGATCCGGGCTGCGCAGGCTGATGACGCGCTCGTGCACCGTCCGCGTCCACGTCCTCGGGTGCACGAAGGCCAGCCCGAGCGGCGGCACCGACACGATCCGGACCGGCAGCGGCTTGCTCTTCGCACGCGGCGGCTTGTCGCCGTCATCATCGCCGGGCCACAGCACGATCATCCCGATGATCACGCCGGCCAGCAGCAACCCGGCCCCGACGAGACGGGTCCGGGTTGCCAGCAGCTCAGTGATCCGATCCAACAACAACACGGCGCCGCCGAGGCGGCGCCGTGTCAGCGCTTCGGTGATGCGATCGCGCATCTACCGGACGGTGTTCATGTCCTCCCGGCGGCGCAGCAGCAGGCCACCCGCGAGGGCGAGCAGGCCGGCCAGCGTCATGCCGATGACATCAGTGCCCGTGAACGGCAGCTCGCCGGAGCCGAGGTCCTGCGCTCCGCCGCCTCCGCCGCCCTCGGAATCGTCCGTGGCGTCGTAGGAGTCCGGGTTGCTCGCATCGCCGTCGGTGTGGCAGCCCGGATCGGCGGCGTCGATGACGCCGTCGCCGTCGTTGTCACGGTCGTCGGCGCACTGCACGCCGCTGCCGTCGCCAGCGTTGTCGTCGCCGGACCCTGTCCCGTCATCGCCGGAACCTGTGGTTCCGCCAGCGGGGTTGGTCTCGTCGTTGTCAGCCGCGTTGTACGACGCCGCGTTCGTGGCATCGCCGTCGGTGTGACAGCCCGGGTCGGCGGCATCGATGACGCCGTCCTGGTCGTTGTCGATCGTGTCGGCACACTGCGCGCCGGCTTCCGGAGCCACGCTGTGCGACTCGGACGCTGCCGTCGTCTCCTTCAGCAGCGAGTTCGTGCCGGTCTGCAGCGCGAACACGTCGAGCGCCTCACGCACTGCCGTGGCGCCCGCGATCTCCTCCGCGTTACACACGATCGGCAGCAGCGCCGGAAGACCCGACAGCGTGTCCGGAGTGCCGTTCGCGCATCCGGGGGCCGGCAGGCCGACGCCCGTGCCGCCAAGGCCGACGACCGAGGAGCTGTTGGCGACCTGCGGGGCCTGACCGCGGCAGGACTTCGAGAGGCTGGCCGAGTTCGCCACCGAGGCGAGCGTGCCGCCACTCGTCGTCACGTTTGCCGTCTTCGACAGGCCGCCTGCCGTCTGGCAGTTGGCGTCCTGGGTGATGTTGCCCTGGCTCTCGGCAGCGCCGACGCCAAGTCCGAGCAGCCCTGCGCGAGCAACCGCGAAGTCGTTCGACGAGCCGGTAGCGGTCGTCGCCGAGTTCGCCGTCAGCACGCTGAGGCAGACCTGCTGGTTGGTGGAGTTGCAAAGCGGATCGAGAACGCTCGTCTGCAGCCCCTGCAGCGGGCCGTTCTTGGACTCGCCCGGTGCGCTGTCGACGCCGGCCACTTCGCGGCCGAAGAGCGTCAGGATGGTGATGTGACCGTGGTACGCGCCGCTGGCGTCCTGGTCGCCGCGGGCACGACCGACGATGACGTCCTCGCCGGAGTCGGAGCCATCGGGCTTGGCGCCCAGTGGACGCTCGGAGCTCGGGTCGAGGTCGACGATCGCGACGCCGCCCTGACCGCGCGGGTTCGTGCCGTGCGTCGGCGGCTGGACCGGTGGATCCGTGGCCGTTGCGCGCGGGTTCGCCGTCTTGCGGACCTTGTTGGTCGCCTTCTGGACGATCGCGTCTGCGCCCTGGCCGGCCTCTTGGACCGTGGTTTCAAGCCCTGTCTGCAACTGCTGGCCTGCCTGCACCAGCGCATCGCGCAGGTCCGGCTGGCCAAACGAGCCGGCCGGCAGGACGAACAGCACGAGGCCGCCGATTGATAGCGCGACTGCCCCGAGTCTCTTACCGGTCATGCATGCCCTCCCACTCGTCGTTGCGTCCGCGCACAACCGATCCCTCTCGTAGCGCGGAAGCCGGATCCACCCCGACCGTACCCTGGTGGAGCTAAGACCTAACGTTTCTAAGAACGTACTAAACGTAACGTACCGAAAACCAGTCTGCTTGGCGGTCAGCTCCTTGGCAACCGGCGGTCAGCCCCTTGCAACGCTCCCCATCGCGCGCACGTAGACGTCCGCCAGCGAGGCGGCGCTATAGGCCGAGCGCAGGGCTTTCGCCGTGTCGCGCGCGATCAACAGCCCGTCGCGGATCAGCGCGATCTCGTCGCAGAGCTCGTCGGCCTCCTCGAGGTAGTGCGTCGTCAGGAGGATCGTCGTGCCCTCGTCGTGCAGTCGCTGGATGTAGCGCCACAGCTCCAGGCGCAGCTCGAAGTCGACCCCCGCGGTCGGCTCGTCGAGGATCACCAGGCGTGGCTCATGCATCAACGCGCGCGCGAGCAGCAGCCGCCGCCGCATGCCGCCCGACAGCTTGGGCGCCCGCACGCCGGCCTTCGCGCGCAGGTCGAAGACGTCCATCATCTCCGCCGCGCGGCGGCGCGCCTCGGCGCGCCGCATCCCGAAGTAGCCGCCGTGGTAGAGCAGCGTCTCCTCGACATCGAGGAAGCGGTCGAGGTTGACGTCCTGCTCGGCGAGACCGACCATCCGGCGCGCCGCCATCGAGTCGTGCGGCTCGCCGAAGATCTCGATCTCACCGGCGGTGACGCGGATCAGGTTGCAGACGGCGCTGATGATCGTCGTCTTGCCGGCCCCGTTCGGTCCGAGCAGGCCGAAGAACGCGCCCTCCTCGATCTCAAGGTCGAGATCCTCGACGGCGAGGAAGCCGCCGGTGCCGGGCGCCTCGCCGCCTCGACGCACGCGCCGGCGCCGGTCGGCGCGCGTATCGTCGTAGCGCTTCGTCAGGCCCCGGATCGCGAGCGCGCTGGACACGTGCTCCAGGCTAGGGGGTGCTCGTCACTAGGATGCCCGCATGCCTCTGATTCCCTCGGTCGTCCAGCGCAGCGCGCGCGGCGAGCGCGAGTACGACATCTACTCGCGACTGCTCAACGAGCGCATCATCTTCCTCGGCACGCCGATCAACGACCAGGTCGCGAACCTCATCGTTGCTCAGCTGCTGCATCTCGAGTCAGAGGATCCCGACAAGGACATCTCGCTCTACATCAACTCGCCCGGCGGCTCGATCTACGCCGGCCTGGCGATCTACGACACGATGAACTTCGTCAAGCCCGACATCCAGACGATGTGCATGGGCGTCGCGATGTCGATGGGCTCGCTGCTGCTGACCGCGGGCGCGAAGGGCAAGCGCTTCTCACTGCCCAACAGCCGCGTGCTCATTCACCAGCCGTCGGCCGGCTTCGAAGGTCAGTCGACCGACATCGAGATTCACATGAACGAGATCCTCAAGACGCGCAAGCGGATGGATGAGATCTACGCTCACCACACGGGTCAGACCGAGGAGCAGGTGCGCCTCGACATGGAGCGCGACCGCTTCTTCAAGCCCGACGAGGCCGTCGAGTACGGGTTGATCGACCGGGTGCTGGACCAGCACTAGGCGTTCGCTCTCGCCCGCCGTCTCTTCGCCGGCGGTCTCTTCGTGGCCGCGGTTGTGCCGACGCTTGCGAACAGCATCGTTGAAGGAAGGTGGGATCGGGGTCTGTGGCACCTTTGGGGCGTATAGCGCCTAATGGGTGCCACTCGTGCGTGAAGGAGCGACGAATGGATCGGCCTGGCGGGATCGGTCGTCGCTGGTTCACGCTGGTGATGAAGGATTGACCGACCGAGTGACGCGCGCGGTTCAGTCGTCGCTCGTTCACCGTGCGTCACCCCCTCGCGGACTCCCCGGGCCGCCCCGCGAATCGCCACAAACGTCCCGTCCTTGTCCTCATCGATGCCGTTTCATGAGAACCGGCAGCACAAGCGCCAACGCCCGGCCCATCTCGCGACTACAGCTCGTACAGCGCGCCGTACTTCGCGCGCAGGTGCTCGAGCATCGGCGCGGGGTCGAGCGGGCCGCCGACGGCCTGCTCGATCAGCTCGGGCGGACTGAGCAGGCGACCGTGGCGGTGAATCTTGTCGCGCAGCCAGGCGCGCAGCCCCTGCAGCTCGCCGCGCTCGATGTCGGCCTGCAGCGACGGCAGGTCGGCGTTCACGGCGCGCCAGAGCTGCGCGGCGAGCACGTTGCCGATCGCGTACGTCGGGAAGTAGCCGATGATGCCCTCGGACCAGTGGATGTCCTGCAGGACGCCGCGCAGGTCGTCGGGCACCTCGATGCCGAGGAACTGCTTCATCTTCGCCGCCCAGGCGGCGGGCAGATCGGCCGCATCGAGCGTGCCGTCGATCAGCGCGAGCTCGAGCTCGAAGCGCAGGATGACGTGCAGCGAGTACGTCACCTCGTCGGCCTCGACGCGGATCAGCGTCGGGCGCACGACGTTGACCGCGCGGATGAACGCGTCGAGCTCGATGTCGCGCAGCGTCAGCGGGAAGCGCTCGCGCATGCGCGGCAGCCAGTGCATCCAGAAGGCCGGGCTGCGGCCGACGAGGTTCTCCCACAGCCGGCTCTGCGATTCGTGCACGCCGAGCGAGACGCCGCTGTCGAGCGTTGTGCGCGCGAGCGCGGGGTCGACGCCGTCCTCGTAGAGGCCGTGTCCGACCTCGTGCATGAGCGCGAACAGGCCCGTCAGGGTGTGGTCGTCGAAGCGCGAGGTGACGCGCACGTCGCCGCGCCCGGGCGCCGACGCGAACGGGTGCACGGCATCGTCGAGACGCCAGCCGCTCGCGTCGAAGCCCATCGAGCGGATGATCTCGAGGCCGATCTCGCGCTGCGCGGCGGTCGGTAGGTCACCCGCCAGCGCCTGGCGGCCGGGCTTCAGCGCGATCTCCGACAGCAGCGGCACGAGCCCCGCCCGCAACCGCTCGAAGAGCGCCGACACCTGCGCCGCGGTCGTGCCGGGCTCGAAGCGGTCCAGCAGCGGGTCGTACGGGTGCTCGGACTCGGGGAAGCAGGCGGCGTAGCGGCGCGCGAGCTCGATGTTGCGTCGCAGCGCCGGCTCGAAGGCGGCGTAGTCGTTGGCCTCGCGCGCCTGCAGCCAGGCGGCGTAGCCGTCCGACCCGGCGCGCGACATCTCGGCGGTGAGCTCGCCCGGAACGCGCCGCGCGACATCGTGGTCGCGGCGCACGGCGCGCGCGATCAGCGGCTCGGCCTCGGCGGCGACGTCGAGCAGCGTCGCGAGCTCGGGGTCGACGAGCCGGTCGTGGTGCATCCGGCTGATCGTCGCGAGCGCCTCGCCACGCCCGGCGGCGCCCTCGGCGGGCATCATCACCTGCTGGTCCCAGGCCATCAGCTGGCCGGCGTGTCCCAAGTCCGAGAGCTCGCCGAGACGCTCGCTGAGCTGCGGATCCAGGCTAAGCGACGGCATGCTCGATCGCGCCGAGGGACTCGATCTCGATGCGGATCACGTCGCCCGAGGCGAGGAACTGGCGCGGGTCCATCGACATGCCGACGCCGCTCGGCGTCCCGGTCAGGATGAGGTCGCCGGCCTCGAGCGTGCACGTCTCGGCGATGAAGTCGACGAGCTCCTGCGGGCCGAAGATGAGGTCGCTCGTCGAGGAGTCCTGGCGCAGCTCGCCGTTGACGTGCGTCGTGATGCGCAGGTTCCGCGGATCGGGGACCTCGTCGGCGGTCGTGATCCACGGGCCCCACGGACAGAAGCCGTCGGCGCCCTTGGCGCGCGTCCACTGCGGCTCGCGGCGCTGCAGGTCGCGCGCGCTGACGTCGTTGGCGATCGCGTAGCCGGCGATCCTGCCGCCCTCGCCGATGACGACGGCGAGCTCGCCCTCGTAGTCGAGGCGATGCACGACCGGCGGGCACGTGACGGTCCCGTTCGGCGGCGCGCTGGAGCTCGGCAGCTTCATGAAGACGATCGGGAAGTCCGGCGGCTCCTTGCCCTGCTCCTTCGCGTGCGCGGCGTAGTTCAGCCCGATGCCGAAGATCGCGCGCGGCCGCGGGACCGGCGCCAGCAGCGTCACGTCGGCGACGGCATAGGGCTCGCCGAGCGCGGGATCGAAGTCGCTCGTGCGCAGGCGCTCGAGGACGGTCTCGCGCTTGAGGACGAACGAGATCACCTCGTCGTCGCGGACCTGGCCCGCGCGCGGTTTGTCGGAGCCGGGCGGAAGGAAGGTCGCAAGGCGCATGTGCGCCTAGGTTAGGGCGCGGTCAGCAGCAGCGTCTTGCCCGCGGAAGGATCAGATGCAGGTCGCCGAACTCGTGCCACAGGTAGCCGCGGCGCAGCGCCTCGCGGTAGGAGTCCTCGACGAGCGCCCGGCCGCCGACGGCCTCGAGCATCAGCAGATGCGTGGCGGCCGGCTCGTGCCAGCCCGTCAGCAGCCCGTCGACGGCGCGCACGGCGCTTGACGGCGTGACGACGTGCTGCGTCCAGCCGGCGCCCGGGGCGATCCTCCCGTCGTCGCGGGCGACCGTCTCGAGCGCGCGCACGACCGTCGTGCCTACCGCGATGACGCGGCCGGCGCCGCGTGCCGCGTTGACGATCCGCGCCGTCGCCGGCGGGACCGCGTAGCGCTCGGGATAGGGCAGCTCGCCGGCCTCCTGCGACGACACCCCGGTGTGCAGCGTGATCGGCGCGATCGCGATCCCGCGCGCGACGAGCGCCGTGACGAGCTCGTGCGTGAACGGTCGTCCGGCGCTCGGCATCTCGGCGCTGCCCGGCTGCAGCGCGAAGACCGTCTGGTAGTCCGCCAGCGGCCACTCGCGCTCGACGTAGCCGTAGTGGATCGGACGGCCGTGCTCGGCGAGGTAGTCGAGCAGCGCCGACGCGCCGCTGTCGAGCTCGGCGAGCCACAGCCGCGCGCCGGGCAGGTACGGGGCGAGCAGCTGCGCCCACCCGCCGCCGGGCAGCGCGAGCCGCTCGCCGGCGCGGCCCGCGGCGAAGCGCTCGCCGCCGTCGCGCAGCTCGATCACCCAGCGGCGATCGCCGCCCGCGGGCGTCGACAGGTGCAGCCCCAGGGGACGGCCGTCGGCGCGCGTCGCCGGCAGCGCGGCGGCGAGCGTCGCCGACGTGTTGACGACGAGCACGTCGCCGGCGCGCAGCTGCGCGGGGAGCTCGCGGGCGCTGGAGTGCGTCAGCCCGTCGGGCGTCGCGACGAGCATCCGCACGCCGTCGCGCCGCTCACCGCGCGCCTCCGGCGGCTCGTGCGCCTCGCGCCGCACGAGCGGCGCGGCGGTCGGGCTCGTCACGCGTGCAGCGCCCCGAGATCCGCCGCGCGGTGGCGTCCGCTCGGGACGTCGCCCTCGACGAGCGCGAGCAGGCCCGGGACGCTGTCCTGCGGCGGCGGTCGGTCGGAGATGTCCTCGCCGGGGAACGCCTGTTGGTGCATGCGGGTGTTCATGTCGCCGGGATCGACGGCGTAGACGCGCAGATCCGGGCGCTCAGCGGCGAGCACGTTCGTGAGCTGCTCGAGCGCGGCCTTCGTCGCGCCGTATCCGCCCCAGCCGTCGTAGGCCTCGACGGCAGCGTCGGACGTGATGTTCACGATCCGCCCGCCCGCGGCCATCCGCGGCAGGACGAGCTGGATCAGCGCGAGCGGCGCGACCGCGTTGACGGCGAAGGCCTGCTCGAGCGCGTCGAGCGGATAGTCGGCGAGCGCCGGCAGCGGCGCCGCGCCGAGCGTGCTGGCGTTGTTGACGAGCAGCTCGACGCGCTCGCCGGCGAGCCAGATGAGCCGGCCGCGGTGCCAGCTGTCGGCGATGTCGCCGGCGATCGCGAGCGCCTCGGTGCGCTCGGCGAGCGCGGCGCGCGCCGCCTCGAGCTCGCTCTCCGTGCGGGCATCGATCACGAGCCGCCAGCCGCGCTCGGCGAGCGCCTGGGCGAGCGCGAGGCCGAGGCCCCGCGATGCGCCGGTGATGATCGCGGTGCGGGTCATGCGAGCGTCACCCGCGTGCGCGCCGCGCGCGCGGCGACGGCGCGCTCGTAGCTGAGCCGGAACAGTTCGACGATCGCTTCGACGTCCTCGGGTCCGTTCACCGAGCGCGTGACCCAGCCCGAGTCGGGCAGCGCGTGATGCGGGCGCGCGCGTCCGGCGGCGATCAACTCGTCGCGGATCTGGCGCGGGAACGGCAGGTCGGCCATCTGCTCGCCATGCAGGTGGCCGAGCTCGCGGCGGCCGAGCCGGAACTCGATGCCGCCGAAGCGGTGCGTGCTCTCGGTGACCTCGGAGCGCACGAGCAGCTCGTGCCGCACGGCCTCGGTCAATGTCGGTGTGTGCATGCGCCGACGCTACGACCGGCGCCGCCCAGGGCACCATCGGCAATTGGTCCTAGGACCGCGCGCGGCGTGCCGTCAGGCCGTCAGGCCGTCAGGCCGTCAGGCCAAGCCCTCGCGCACGGCGTACAGCGCGGCCTGCGTCCGGTCCGACAGCCCGAGCTTGGCGAGGATGTTCCCGACGTGCGTCTTGACGGTCTTCTCGGCGACGCCGAGCTCGAAGGCGATCGCCTTGTTCGCGCGGCCGCGCGCGACGAGCGCGAGCACCTCGCGCTCGCGCGCAGTCAGCGAGCCGTGGCGCTCGGCGCGACCGTCGTCGGCGCTCAGCTCGCGCAGCACGCGCGCGGCGACCGCCGGGTGCAGTAGCGCGTCGCCGCCGTCGACGGTGCGGATCGCGCCGACGAGCTCGGCCGGCTCGACGTCCTTCAGCAGGTAGCCCGCCGCGCCCGCGCGCACGGCGGGCAGCACCTTGTCCTCGTCGAGGAAGCTCGTCAGCACGATCACGCGGGCCGGCGAGCCGAGCTCGCGCAGGCGCTCGATCGTCGCCACGCCGTCGAGCCGCGGCATGACGAGGTCGAGCAGGACGACGTCGGGCTCGAGCGCCGCGACGGCCTCGAGCGCGGCCTCGCCGTCGGCGGCCTCGCCGACGACCTCGATGTCCTCCTGCAGCTCGAGGAACGTTCGCAGCCCCTGGCGCACGACCGCGTGATCGTCGGCGATCAGGACGCGGATCACGCGCCCGCCCCTCCCGGCCCGGCCGCGGGCCCGACCTCGAGCCGGACGGTCGTGCCGGCGCCCGGCGCCGACTCGATCGTCAGCGTGCCGCCCGCCGATCGCGCGCGCTCGGCCATCGTCGTCAGCCCGAGCCGGCGCGCCCGGACCTCGGCCAGCCTCGGCTCGAAGCCGACGCCGTCGTCGCTCACCACGAGCTCAACCCGGCCGGGCTGGGAGCGCAGCAGGACATCGATCCGCGCCGCGTCTGCGTGGCGCAGGGCGTTGTGCAGCGCCTCCTGGGCGATCCGGAAGACGTCGCCCTCGATCGCCGCCGCGATCGGCGCGTCGCCCTCGACCAGCAGCACGATCTCGCGCCGGTGCACGCGCCGCGCGACCTCGACGTGCGTGGCGAGCGCGACGGCGAGCCCCTGCGACTCGAGCGCCGCCGGGCGCAGGTGGACGATCACCGAGCGCAGCTCGTCCATCGCCTCGCGCGCGAGCTCGCGCACGAGCGCAAGCTGGACGCCGACCTGCTGCGGATCGCGGTGCAGCAGCGCCGTGCCGGACTCCGCCGCGAGCACGACGCCGAACAGCTTCTGCGTGACGGCGTCGTGCAGCTCGCGCGCGAGCCGGTTGCGCTCCTCGACGATGCTCAGCTCGCGCGAGCGCTCGTGCAGGCGCGCGTTGTCGAGCGCCAGCGCGGCGTGCGCCGCAAACGTCTGGATGAGCGCCTGATCGGCGTCGGAGAACTCGTCGGCGCCCTCCTTGTCGGTGAGGTAGAACGCGCCCGCGACGTCGCCGCGGCCGGACAGGATCGGGACGCCGAGGAACGAGCTCATCGACGGATGCGCGGACGGCCACCAGCCGCGGAAGCGCGGGTCGCGGCGGATGTCCGACGTGCGCTGCGGCGACTCGGATTCGAGCA
Organism: uncultured Actinomycetes bacterium; assembly: GCA_963780585.1. Lineage (GTDB taxonomy): Bacteria > Actinomycetota > Thermoleophilia > Solirubrobacterales > Solirubrobacteraceae > CADCVQ01. The sequence continues at coordinate 51,287 of CAWADD010000012.1, read as the reverse complement.
TCGCGCCGAGCAGGCCGTGCTGACGGGGCAGCGTGCCGAGCGAGGCGATCAGCTCGTCGCTCATCCCCGACGTGATGAAGCGGGCGAAGCCGCCGTCGCCGTCGGGCACGCCGATCGCCGCGTAGCGCGCGCCGGCGAGCTCGCGCGCGGCGTCGACGAGCTTCTGCAGCACCGGTTCGACGGCGTGCTCGGCAGCGATCGCGAGGACGGCGTCGCTCAGCGCCTCGGTGGCGGAGGCCATCGGGTCGGATGGTACGGGCCCCGCGCTCAGGAGAACCCGCAGTCCCTGGCGGTGAGGACGACGAGGGCGGCCATCAGCAGACCGACGCCGACGGCGACCCCACCGCTACGCCACCTCTGAGCGAGCAGGGCGCCGACCCCCAGCCCGGCACACGCAAGCGATCCGAACAGCGCGAGCAGGCCGAGCGGGTTGGAGTTGGGATCGTGCTCTTAGGCCGCCACGGTGCTGCAGTTCTCGCCCGGGACGATCGCGACGAGGAGCACCGCGGCGACGCTCACCGCGAGCGTGATCCAGCCGGCGGCGTCCGCGACGCGCCGCCCGAGCGCGATGCTCGAGATCGCAAGCAGCGCCGCGAACGCTCCGATCGTGAGTTGCCAACCGATCTCCGCATCGGCCGAGTAGCCACTCGCACCGTACGCGGGGTGGCTCGCCTCCGGGCGCTGCGCCGCGACCTTGCGCACCTCGTTGACGGCATCGATCATGAAGACGCCGCCGAACCGGCCGTTGCTCTCTTCGAGCACGGCCGACGTCAACGAGAGCCCGGCCGCCGCCGCGACGACGATCGCCGCCAGCGCCACCCAGCCGGTCGCGTGGCGCCAGCCCCAGGCCGCCGCGGCGACGGCGACGAGGGCGAGCGCGAACGCGGCGAGGTAGCGGGGGTGCCCGTAGCCGATCAGCGTGTACGTGCGCTCGACCGGCGCCAGCAGGCGCTGGTAGTTGCCGGCGCCGACATAGCCGCCGACGCCCACGGTGAACCCCGCGAGCCAGCCGGCGGCCGCGACCGTCAGACCCACCGCGGCTGCGCCCGCCCACACGAGCGGATGCGTCGCCGGGCCGCCTGTCTGCATGAATCGAGCGTGCGGCACCGACCAGCTAGCCTCGGCGAGCGATGGATGCCGTCGTCTGCCTCGTCACGACGCCGCCCGATCAGGCGGTCCCGATCGCCGAGGCGCTCGTCGGCCGCGAGCTCGTCGCGTGCGTGAACATCGTCGCGTCGGTGCGCTCGGTCTACCGCTGGAAGGGGGCGGTCGAACACGACGAGGAGTCGCTGCTCGTGATCAAGACGACGCGCGGCGCGATCGCCGCGCTCGAGGACGCGCTGCGCGAGCTGCACCCCTACGAGACGTTCGAGCTCGTCGCGCTCGACGTCGCCGGCGGGTCCGCGGACTACCTGAGCTGGCTCGGCGAGTCGGTCGCTGCGCCGGAGGACGCCTGAGTATGCTTCCGGCCGCATGCTCTCCGCCATCGCAGCCGCCAGCACGGGCCACGGGATCTGGAACGACACCGTCGGGCTCGTGTTCACGTTCGGGGTCCTGCTGCCGGCGCTCGCCACCGGCCTGATCATCGTCGCGATGGTCTCGGGCCGCGGCGACAAGCAGGCCGACGACGAGTTGCGCGGCCGCTGGGGCGTCAAGCACACCCCTCCCGCTGAGTAGCAACCGCGCTCAGGCGGGCCGGCGCGCCGCGCCCGACGCGTCCGAGCTGCCCGCCGCCCCGCCGAGCTCGGCGTAGACCTGCGCGGTCTGCTCGGCGATCTGCGCCCAGTCGAAGCGCAGCACGTGGGCCGACGCCTCGGCGACGAGGCGATCGCGCAGCCCGTCGTCGGTCAGCACGCGCTGCATCATCGCCGCCAGCGCACGCGGGTCGCGCGAGCGGAAGCGCAGGCCGACGTCGGCGTTGGGGACGACCTCGCGCAGGCCACCGGTGTCGGCGACGATGCATGGGCAGCCGCTCGCCATCGCCTCCAGCGCGACGAGGCCGAACGGCTCGTAGATGCTCGGCACGACGCAGAGGTCGGCGATCCGGTACAGCGAGTGCAGGGCGTCGTCGCCGATCCAGCCCATGAACGTCCCATGGCGCATGAGCCCGAGCCGCCGCGCCTGCTTGCGCAGCTCCGCCTCGTGCGTGCCGGAGCCTGCGACGAGGAAGCGCACGCGGCCGGCGCGCCTGATGACCTGCGGCATCGCGTCGAGCGCCAGCTGGAAGCCCTTCTCGTAGACGAGCCGGCCGACCAGCAGCACGAGCCGCTCGCTCGGCGCGGCGAAGCGCGCGCGCAGCTCGTCGAGGTCGCCGACCGGCTGCAGGTCGGCGGGATCGATCCCGTTCGGGATCACCGTGACGCGCTGCTCGTCGATCTCGTAGACGTCGGCGACGTGGCCGCGCATGTAGTGCGAGCACGTGATGACGTGGTCTGCGCGGCGCGCCATCCAGGTCTCGATCCGGTGGATGTAGGACTGCGGGTGCTTGTCGACCCAGCCCTGGTGGCGGCCGAACTCGGTCGCGTGGATCGTCGTCAGGTACGGGCAGCGCAGGCGGTCGGCGATCGCTGCGGCGGCGCCCGCGACGAGCCAGTCGTGGCCGTGCACGAGGTCGAAGCGCAGGCGCTTGCCGAGCTGGCGCCCGGCGGCGTGCATGTGCGCGTTCATCCCCTCGACCCAGGCGACGAACGCATCGAGGTCGCGCGGCATCGCCGCCTCTGCGACGCGGTGGATCTGCACGCCCCCGCGCAGCTCCTCTGCGATCTCGCCGCGCGCGCCGCGCGTCAGCACGTGGACCTCGACGCCCTGTAGCGCGAGCGCCTCCGACAGCTTGTGCACATGGCGCGCGAGGCCGCCCGCGATGATCGGCGGGTACTCCCAGGAGAGGATCAGGATGCGCGGGGCCACGGGCGCGGGCGGGCCGTCCGGCGCCCGCCGGCCGATCCTATGTGGTCGCTGCCCGTTCGCGACCGATCGCCTACCCTCGCGTTGCACAAGGGATGCCTCGTCGCCTGCTCCCAGCCGCGCTGCTCGTCGTCGTCGCCTGCGCCCTTGCGCTGGTCGTCGCCCTGCGCGGCGAGGACCAGCCGGCGAGCGGCCCGGGAGCGCTCGACCGCGACGCGATCGCGAGCGCGCTGTCGCAGACCGGCCAGGGGCCCGCCGGCAGCGCGATCGTGACGCTCTCGAGCTGGCGCTACCGTGCGGACCCCGACAACCGCGGCCGCGACAGCGGCTGGTCGCGCGGCGACTGGCCCGGGACGCCGGTGCAGGTCCCGTACTCGCCCAACACGACGGCGTTCAGCGGCGCGGCGGGCCAGCGCGCGTACGACGGATCGGTCGGCTGGTTTGCGACCGAGATCGACGCGCCGGTCGACGGCCGCTACGCGGTGCGCTTCGAGTCCGCCCACTTCATGGCGACGGTATTCGTCGACGGTGAGCCGGTGCGCGAGCACGTCGGCGCCTACGAGCCCTTCACCGCGCGCGTGCCGCTGCAGCGCGGGCGTCACACGATCGTCGCGCGCGTCGACTGGCGCGGCCCGCGGCGCCAGGCCAACAGCGGCTGGGCGCGGGCGTGGTTCAACTACGGCGGGCTGAACCGGCCGGTGACGCTGATGCGGCTGGGGCGCAGCGAGCTCGGCGCGCTGACGGTGCGCACGCGGCTGAACGGCGCGGCGACCAGCGCCAGGGTCGACGTCGGCGTGCGCGTGCGCAACCGCGGCCAGGCGCGGACGGTGCGCGTGCGCGGCGTGATCACGCGCGACGGGCGCACGGTCAGGCGACTGGACTTCGGTCACGCGGGCGTCGGCGGCGGGACGTCTCGGTTGCTGACGACGTCGGTGACGGTCGACGATCCGGCGCTCTGGTCGCCCGAGCGCCCGGCGCTGTACGAGCTTCGCGTCGACGTCCCCGGCGAGGCGTCGCTGCGACGCCGCATCGGCCTGCGCGAGATCACCTGGAGCGCCGCGGGGCTTGAGCTCAACGGCGAGCCGCTGCGGCTGCGCGGCGTCGCCCTGCCACCGGACGCGCGCGGCCGCGGCGACGCGCTGACGGGCGCCGACGAGGACCGCATGATCGCCGGGCTGCGGTCCGCCGGAGCCAACGCGACGCGCTCGCAGCTGCCGCTGTCGGACGGCATGCTGGCGCGCCTCGATGCCGCTGGGATCCTCGTCTGGCAGGAGATCGGACCGTGGGAGCCCGGCGGCCGCTGGCGCGCGCGGACCGACGCGCGGGTCTCGGCGGCACGCGATCGCGCGCTGCGCGTCGCGGAGGCCGGGCAGGCGAACCCCTCGATCCTCGCCTGGACGCTCACGAACGAGGCCGCCGGCAACGGTCAGCCCGAGCTGCAGAGCTACGTCCGGCAGACGGCCGCGCGCCTGCACAAGCTCGATCCGTCGCGTCCGGTCGCCGCCGACCTGTGGGGCAGCGTCCTGCCCAACGACCGCGGCGGCATGTTTCCCGCGCTCGACGCGATCGGCGTGACGGACTACATCGGCTGGTACGAGGGGCTCGACCGTGACGCGGCCGGCCAGGCCGAGCTCACGAGCGAGCGACTGGCGCGCCTGCGGAGCCTGTTCCCAGACAAGCCGATCGTCGTCACCGAGCTCGGCGCGGCGGGCACGGCGCTGATCCCCGACCCCGGCTTCGGCAGCCTGGGCTTCCAGGCGGCGCTGCTCGCGCAGCGCCTGCGCGACCTCGGCGACAACCCCGAGCTGAGCGGCGCGATCGTCTGGACCCTGCGCGACTACGCGCTACGCCCGGACTTCCGCGGCGGCTCGGTGCTCAGGGAGCAGCCCGACCTGATGCTCGCACCGGGCCTCAACGAGAAGGGGCTCTACGACTTCGCCGGCAAGCCGAAGCCGGCGCTGGCGAGCGTCCGCGACGTCTTCCGCGAGCGCTAGTCGATTGATTGCGCGGCGCTTGCCGCCGGCGTCGTGCCTGGGCGGCTGGTCGTGGTCGGTCCTGGCGCGTTGTCTGGGCGCCGCTGCTCGTGACGGCGGCGATGAAGGAGCCGTTGACGTGAGCGGTCGCGGTCGTTCTGGCGGGGTGCGGTGCTGTGCTGTCCTGCCTTGTGTGTCTCCTGGACGTACTAGGCAGGACACGACGCACCGATCCGCGCACCCCAGCGGTAAATACAGCGCGCCACCCACGCCCAACACCCCTCCCCACCGATGCCGTTCCCGCGCGGCGCGCGCACACGCCCGCCACGCACCGCACGCCACCCAGGCCCAGACGATCAGCCACCCCACGCGGCGAGGCGTGGCGACATGGGCGGCGCCCGCCTGACCAGACCACGCAATCAACCATCTGGCCGCGGCGGGAGCGGGGCTCCCGGAGCGGCGGCAGCTCGGTCAGGCCGCGCCCGCGTCGGTCGCGCCGGCGTCGTAGTTCGGGTCGGCGTGCAGGGCCCCGCCGGTCGGCGAGAAGACCGTCGTGACGCCCTCGTCCCACCTGATCTCGTAGCGCGGGTTCGGGTCGCCGCGCAGGACACGCACGATCACGCCGTGGCGCCCTGGGCGCAGGGGCTGGCGCGCGGTGCGCCGGCGGCGCCCGGACTTCTCTGCGTAGACGCGATCTCCAACCTCGAAAGCCATCTGTTCTCCTCCTGCATCAAGAGTAGGTGGGGCGCAGCGTGGCGATTCTCGCCTCGCGCGCGTTCCGCGAGGCAGATGGTAGTGCTAGCGGCGGGACGAACAGCATCGATCAGGAAGCGACCCTCCGCGAGCGCGAGTGTCAGCTAAGGGGCGTATATCGCCTCGTAGCCGACATGCGCCCGTGTGGGCGGCGACGATCCGCGCCCCGCCTTTCCTCATTGATGCCGTTCACGAGCGCCGGCACCGTTGCCAGGATGGGGTACAACGGCGACATGAGCCACTGGTCACAGTCGAGAACGAGCGTTGACACGATCGGCCGCTACGGCGAGCTCGCCGACCGCGGCGAGGATCCCGCGGTGGCCGCCAAAGCCTGGACCGACGCCGGCTTCGACGACGAGCAGACCGCGAAGTGGCTCGAAGCGCGCTGCTTCGATCCGCAGGCCGCGCGCGACCTCGCCGACCTCGGCGTCACCCCCGGCCAGGCGGCCAATCGCACGCGCGACGGCCGCCGCGACTACCGCGACACGATCGCCTTCAAGGTCGCCAGCGGCGACCTGTCCGCCCGCCAGGGCGCGGCACGCGCCTCCTCGAGCCGATGAGCGCGACGCGCGCGCAGCAGCCCGACGGCTGGCCTGATCCCGACGACCGGACCTGCGCCGACTGCGGCCACGTCTGGTTCGCCGGCGAGCGCCACCACGAGTACGCGGACGTCGAGGCGGCGGGGCCGGACGAGTCCGAGGTCGTCTGCGTGCTGTGCCGCCGCCAGCGCGAGCGCCCGCGCTCGGAGGAGCGCTGGGCCGGGTTCTAGACCGGCGCCGGGCCCTTCAGCTCGAGCACGTCGAACGACCAGATCTCGCTCGCCGTCCCGACCGGTCCGTCGCTGCGCTGCTGCGCGTGGCCGGCCCTGAAGTCGGGGCCCGAGACCCAGGCCCTGAAGTCCTCCTCGGTGCGCCAGCGCGTCAGCACGAGGCAGACCTCGCGGTCGTCGTTGGGGCGCAACAGCTCGAAGGCCTCGAAGCCCTCCGCGCTCTCGACGCGGCCGGCGCGGGTCGCGAAGCGCTGCGCGAACTCCTCGAATCGCTCGCGCGGGACGGTGATGGCATTGATCTTGACGACGCTCATAAGGGTAGCCTAATACTGTTTGCTCGCGAGCAGCCCGCCGCCCGGCCCGAGCAGCTCGACGAGGTCGCCGGCGTCGTCCCAAACCTGCTTGGAACGGCACGCGTAGTAGCTCGAGCCGCGCCGGACGACGCCGGGATGGCCGCTGCGACAGCCGGTCACGACGCGCAGCGTGCGGCCGGCCTTGAGCCTCGTCGCGCGGAGCCTCAGCGTGTGGTCGGTGCTGTCGCGTAGCGCGTAGTTGCGCAGGTTGACCGTTCGGCGGCTCAGGTTCTTGATCGTGACCGACTCCTCGCCCGCCTCGCCCCGCGGCCGAACGAGGACGATGCTCAGGCGCGCGCCGCCGCGCTTGCCTCGGCAGTCACCGTTCGTCCAGCGCCTGATCGCTCGCGTGACCGCGTCGCGCAGCCCGGTCGCGTACGTCTCGATGTCCGGCGTGATCTCGTGCCGCGCCGCCTTCAGCTGCTCCTTCGCGAAGCGGCAGGGCGTGATCTTCTGGTCGCCGGCGTAGTCGCGCCCGATCGCGGCGAGGTCCGCCGCCGGGCTGGCGACGGCGTTCGGCGCCACCAGCGCGGCCAGCAGCGATGTTGCGAGGGCAAGTCGGATCGAAGGTCTCACGGACGCGAGTATGGCGCTCGAGCGATGGCGGCGGGGCGGTTCGAGCGCCCTGTCAGACGCGCTCGAGCAGCGCCATCCCGTAGGGCTCGACGACGTCCTGCAGCGCCGTCGAACCCTCCAGCGCCTGGCGGCGCCCGCTCACCACGTCGACGAACTCGCCCTCCGGCAGGACCGCCCTGACCTCCGCCGCGGCAGGGCGGAGCGGCACGACGACGACGACGTCGGCGCGGTCGCCGTCGCCGCGGCTGAACGCGACGGCGTCCGGGCCGGCCTCGATCGGCGTGTACGCCGCGCCCGCCGAGAACGCCGCCGGACGCCGCGCGCGCAGTTCGAGCGCTCGCGAGATGAGATGCAGCTTCATCGTCTCGCGCGACGGCGGCGCGCCGGCCCGCAGCGCGCCGAGCGCCGCGCGCCGCGCGTCCCAGTCGACCGGCCGGCGGTTGTCGGGATCGACGAGCGAGAGGTCGATCAGCTCGTCGCCCTGATAGACGTCGGGCACGCCCGGCACCGTCAGCTTCAGCAGCAGCTGGCCGAGCGCCGAGCGCTCGCCCGCACGCGCGACCCCGGCGACGAACGGCTCGAACTCCTCGACGAACGCCTCGTGCGTCAGCAGCGCGACCGCGAAGCGCGTCGCGCGCTGCTCCCAGTCGTGGTTCTGATCGACCCAGTTCGTGTTGCGCTTGGCCTCGCGCAGCGCCTTCTCGACGTAGCCCTCGAGCCGCTGCGGCTCGATCGGCCAGACGCCGACGAGCGTCTGGAAGATGAAGTAGCGCTCGAGGCGGTCCGGTGCGCCGTCGACGACGAGCTCGTCGGTCAGCTCGTAGAGGCGCCGCACGCGGGCCGCCCAGGCGTCGGCGATCGCGCTCAGCGCGCCGATCCGCGCGCGGGCGTCGCCGGAGCGCTTCGTGTCGTGCGTCTGGGTGACGAGCAGGCTCTGCGGGAAGCGACGCGCGCGCTCGAGGTTGGCGGCGTGGAACTCGGCCACCGAGATGCCCCAGCGGCCGGGGTCGCCGCCGACGTCGTTGAGCGCCAGCAGCCGTACGTAGCGATAGAAGGCGGTGTCCTCGATGCCCTTCGCCGTCACCGGCGGCGAGGTCTGCTGAAAGCGCGCGACGAACTCCTCGGGCGCGCCCTCGAACAGCTGCGGGCGCCCGGCGGCGGCGAGCGCCGCGCGGTCGGCGTCGCCGTAGACGCCGTCGCGCACGTACGTGCGGTAGACCGGCAGCCGCGCGAGCGCCTGCTCGAGCTCGCCCGGGTCATGGATCCGGCGCAGCCGCTGCAGCTCGCGATCGAAGGTGCCGCGCGCCTGCTCGAGCTGCGCCTCGAGCGCGACCCCGTCGAAGCTGCGTTGCTCGCCGGTCAGCTCGGCGGCGAGCGCCGTCAGCGCGTCCTCGCCCGCCGGGTCGACGAACAGGCCCTGGACGTCGTTGAGGAACTCGTAGCCGACGGTCCCGCTGACCGGCCAGTCGCGCAGCTGCTCGCCGGGGTGCAGGATCTTCTCGACCCAGACGCGCGACGCGCCGGCGGCGGCTAGGCGCTCGAGGTAGCCGGCGGGGTCGGCGAGCCCGTCGGGGTGGTCGACGCGCAGCCCGTCGAGCACGCCGTCCCGCAGCAGCGCCAGGACCTTGGCGTGCGTCAGCTCGAAGACCTCGGGGTCCTCGACGCGCACGCCCGCGAGGTCGTCGATGTCGAAGAAGCGCCGGTAGTGGCCGGTCTGCGGATCGACGTCGAAGACCCGCGCGCGCTCGTCGGGATCGGCCCACCAGCGGTTCTCGTCGCCGGTGCCCATGTGGTTGGGGACGATGTCGAGGATGATCCCCAGGCCCGCGCCGGCGAGCTCGCGCAGCGCCGCCTCGCCGCCGAGCGACTCCGACACGCGCGTCGGGTCGACGACGTCGTAGCCGTGCGTCGAGCCCGAGCGCGCCTGCAGCGACGGGGACAGGTACAGATGACTGACACCGAGCGAGCGCAGGTAGGGCACGAGCGCGCGCACGTCGTCGAAGCGCATCTGCGGGCCGAGCTGCAGCCGGTACGTTGCGCGCAGCTCGGGCACTATTGCGCGGGGTCGACGCGCTTGAGCAGCGTCACCGAGCGCGCCCTGATGTCGATCGGCTCGCGCGCGCCGACCGTCAGCGAGCCCGGCTCGGCCTCGGGGTCATCGGTGCTGAGCTCGAGCGCCCAGGACTTCCCGAAGCGCCGGCCCGGGATCAAGAACGTCATGTCCTCGTGATGGCCGTTGATCAGCAGCAGGAACGAGTCGTCGACGATCTGCTCGCCGTGACGCCCGCGGTAGGGGAACTCCTGGCCGTTGAGGAACAGGCCGATGACGCGCCCGTTCTGCTGCCAGTCGCGCTGCGTCATGCGGCGACCGTCGGGACGGAACCACCACGCGTCGGGCAGGCCCTGCCCGGTCGCGCCGGTCGCGTCGCCGGTAAGGAAGTGGCGGCGGCGGAAGACCGGATGGTCGTGGCGCAGCCTGATCACGCGCTTCGTGAAGGCCTGCAGCCGGCGGCCGCGCTCGTCGATGTCCCAGTCAAACCACGAGATCTCGTTGTCCTGGCACCAGGCGTTGTTGTTTCCGCCCTGCGAGCGCGCGAACTCGTCGCCGCCGAGCAGCATCGGCACGCCCTGCGAGAGCAGTAGCGTCGTGAGGAAGTTGCGCTGCTGGCGCTCGCGCAGCGCGTTGATCTCCGGATCGTCGGTCGGGCCCTCGTGACCGTGGTTCCAGGAGCGGTTGTCGTCCGTGCCGTCCTTGTTGTCCTCGAGGTTGGCCTCGTTGTGCTTCTCGTTGTAGGCGACGAGGTCGGCGAGCGTGAAGCCGTCGTGCGCGGTGACGAAGTTGATCGACGCGAACGGCTCGCGGCCGTCGGCCTTGTAGAGGTCGCTGGAGGCCGTCAGCCGGTTGGCGAAGTCGGCGACGCTCGCCTCGCCGCGCCAGAAGTCGCGCATCGTGTCGCGGTAGATGCCGTTCCATTCGGTCCAGAGGACCGGGAAGTTGCCGACCTGGTAGCCGCCGGGGCCGACGTCCCAGGGCTCGGCGATCAGCTTGACCTGCGACAGGACCGGGTCCTGGTGGATCGTGTCGAAGAACGCGCTCAGGCGGTCGACGTCGTAGAGCTCGCGCGCCAGCGCGCTGGCGAGGTCGAAGCGGAAGCCGTCGACGTGGCACTCGATGACGAAGTAACGCAGCGAGTCCATGATCAGCCGCAGGACGCTGGGATGGACCGGGTTGAGGCTGTTGCCGGTGCCCGTGAAGTCCATGTAGAAGCGCTCGTCGTCGGGCATGAGCCGGTAGTAGCTCTTGTTGTCGACGCCCTTGAAGGACAGCATCGGGCCGAGGTGGTTGCCCTCGGCGGTGTGGTTGTAGACGACGTCGAGGATCACCTCGATGCCGGCCTTGTGCAGCGCCTTGACCATGCCCTTGAACTCGCGCACCTGCTCGCCCTTGAAGCCCGTCGCGGCGTACTCGGCGTGCGGCGCGAGATAGCCGATCGAGCTGTAGCCCCAGTAGTTGCTCAGGCCCTTCTCGACAAGGAAGTGCTCGTCGGCCTTGTGGTGGACGGGCAGCAGCTCGACGGCGGTGACGCCGAGCTCCTTGAGGTAGGCGATCGAGGCCTCGGATGCGAGGCCGCCGTAGGTCCCGCGCAGGTCCTCGCGCACGTCGGGATGGAGCTTCGTGAAGCCCTTGACGTGCGTCTCGTAGATGAGGGTCTCCGTCCAGGGCGTGCCGAGCAGGCGGTCGCCTTCCCAGTCGAAGCCCGGATCGACGACGAACCCCTTCGGGATCGCCTCGGCGTCGTCCTCGTCGTCGGGCTCGAGGTCGGCGACGTCGGTGTCGTCGGGGATGTAGGGCAGCGTGCTCGCCTTGTGCCAGAGGATCTCGAGCTCGATCGCCTTCGCGTACGGGTCGATCAGGAGCTTGCAGGGGTTGAAGCGGTGGCCTTCCTCGGGCTCGTAGGGCCCGAAGACGCGGTAGCCGTAGCGCTGGCCGGGCCCGACGCCGGGCAGGTAGCAGTGCCAGTTGTAGGCCGTCCGTTCGACGACCTCGATCCGCGTCTCGACGTCGTCCTCGTCGAACAGGCACAGCTCGACGCGCTCGGCGTTCTCGCTGAAGAGGCTGAAGTTCGTGCCGCGCCCGTTCCACGTCGGCCCGAGCGGGAACGGGCGCCCGGGCCAGACCTCGAGCGTGTCGCCGGCGTCGCTCATCGGACGAGCGCTCCGGCGCGCGGCGCCAGCAGGACGGCGCCGTCGCGCACGTCGGCGTCGCCCTCGCGCGTCGCCAGCACGAGCTCGCGGTGGGACGGCAGCAGCGGCACCTCGCGCGGCTCGTCGGCGAAGTTGCAGGCCAGCCGGTACGGGCCGCGGTCGACGGCCAGCCAGCGCGCCGACGCGTCGTGCTCGGTCAGGACCTCGTCGTCGGGCAGCTGGCGGCGCATCTGCAGCAGTGTGGCGAACAGCTCGGCGAGCTCTTCGTCGCGCTCGCGCGTGAGCTTGGAGCGCTCGAACGTCGCGGGGTCCTGCGGATCGGGCACCTGCTCGCCCGCGAACTGCGCGAAGGCCGCGAACTCGCGCCGGCGCCCGTCGCGCGTGGCGACCGCGATCTGCCCGTCGATGTGGTCCGAGAAGAACTGAAACGGCGCCGGCTCGCCGTACTCCTCGCCCATGAAGAGCAGCGGCGTGAACGGCGACAGCAGCGTGCAGAACGCCGCCAGCGGGCGGGCGCCGGCCGGCAGGCGGTCGCCGAAGGCGCGGTTGCCGACCTGGTCGTGGTTCTGGTCGAAGACGACGAACTGGGAGGGATCGCGATCGTCGGCTGGCGCGCCGAAGCGCCGCTTGCGAAACGTCGAGTACTGCCCGTCGTGGACGAACGGGCGCCGGAACGCCTTCGCGAGATCGGCGACGGATCCGAACTCCTCGTAGTAGCCGTCCTGGTCGCCGGTCAGCAGCACGCGCAGGGCGTGATGGAAGTCGTCGGCCCACTGCGCGTCGTGGCCGAAGCCGCCCTGCTCGCGCGGGCGGATGACCTTCGGGTCGTTGAGCCCCGACTCGGCGATCACGAGCGCGCCACCGCGCGCCGCGTGCACGCGCTCGGCGAGCTGGGCCATGATCGGCGTCGCGCCGGTGTCGTAGATCGCGTGGATCGCGTCGAGCCGCAACCCGTCGACGTGGAAGTCGCGCACCCAGCCCTCGGCCGACTGCAGGACCCATTCGCGGACGGGCTCGGAGTGCTCGTCGTCGTAGTTGATCGCCTGGCCCCAGAACGTCGAGTAGCGCTCCGTGAAGTACGGCCCGAAGGCGGCCAGCGCCGTGTTCCCGGACGCGCCGACGTGGTTGTAGACGACGTCGAGGATGACGCTGAGCCCGTTCGCGTGGGCGGCGTCGACGAGCCGCTGGAAGCCGAGCGGACCGCCGTAGCTGGACTGCGCGGCGCCGAGGTAGACGCCGTCATAGCCCCAGCCGTGGCGGCCGGGGAACTCGGCGATTGGCATCACCTCGATCGCCGTGATGCCGAGCTGCGCGAGCGCGGGCAGGTGCTCGATCGCGGCGTCGAACGTGCCCTCGCCCGAGAATGTGCCGACGTGCAGCTCGTAGATCACGAGCGCGGCCAGCGGGTGCGGCGCAAAGCCGCGGTCGGTCCAGGCGAACGCCTGCGGATCGACGACGCGCGAGGGCCCGCGCAGGCCGGCGGGCTGGTGGCGTGAGGCCGGATCCGGCAGCTCGTGACCATCGTCGTCGAGCAGGAAGACGTAGTCGTCGCCGCCGTGCGCGTCGACCTTCGCCTCGTGGATCCCTCCGCCGGCGGGACGCAGCTCGTGCTCCTCGCCGGCGACGCCGACGCGGACGCGTCCCGCGTTCAGCGCCCAGACGCGAAACTCGACGAGCCCGTCATCGAGGGCGGTCGCGCCGAGCCGGCGCTCCCAGGGGTATGGCGCTGTCGCGGGCGACACGCTAGCGGCGGTCCCCGTCGGCACGGGCGGGCGTGGCTGCGGGGACGATCACGCGCCCAAGGTACCCGTCCCCCGCGCTGAGGAACCTGGCCAGGCTGGCGAGGCACGCATCCGCATGACCGCCCGCATGGCGCAGCAAGCATGCAACGACGCGCCGACGGCCCGCCGCCAAGACAGCGTAACTTATGCGTTACGTAACGTCTGTGTTACGTTGTGTGTGGATGACGACGAGTCCCGGCCATTGCGAGGTCCGCCTGACGCGTCGCTACGACGCCACGCCGGCCGAGGTCTGGGCAGCGCTGACCGAGCCCGATTCGATCGGCCGCTGGCTCGCGCCCGCCGTTGCGATCGAGCTGCGCCCGGGGGGCGCGTTCGCGCTCTCCAACGGCATCGAGGCCACGGTTCGCGAGCTCGAGCCGGAGCGCGTCCTCGAGCTCGACTGGCGCTTCGCCGACGAGGACCGATCGGTCGTCCGCGTCGAGCTCTGCGCCGACGGCGACGGGACGCTGCTGTCGCTCGACCACCAGCGCATCGACGAGCGCTTCGGCATGACCTACATCTCGCGCTGGTCGAGCGCGCTGCGCCGCTTCGGACGCGAGGTCGGTCGGTGAACGCGTTCCAGGCGCTCGCCGACCCGACGCGGCGGCGGATCGTCGAGCTGCTCGCCGACGGCGAGCAGAGCGCCGGCGAGCTCGCATCAGCGTTTCAAACGAGCCGACCGGCCGTCTCGCGCCACCTGCGCGTCTTGCGCGAACTCGGGCTCGTGCGCGCGCGCGGCGACGGTACGCGGCGGCTGTACTCGCTGGATCCGGCGCCGCTCGCCGAGCTCGACGACTGGCTGGACCGCTATCGCAGCTTCTGGACGAACCGCCTCGACGCGCTGGACACCGAGATCCGGCGGCGACGGCGCACCCACCCCGACAAGGAGAACCGATGACGATCAGCCCCTATCTGCTCTACGAGGACGTCGACGCGGCGCTCGAGTTCCTGCAGCGCGCGTTCGGCTTCGAGGAGGTGCTGCGCTACACCGGCGCGGAGGGATACGTCAACCACGCCGAGATGCGTCTCGGCGAGGGCGCGATCTACCTCGGCGATCCCGGCGACGACTACCGCAACCCTGCGAAGCTCGGCGCCGCCACGGTGATGATCAGCGTCGACGGCATCGAGGATGTCGATGCGCTGCACGAGCGCGCGCGCGCCGCCGGTGCGCAGATCGACGAGCCGCCGACCGACCAGGAGTACGGCGAGCGGCGTTTCGGAGCGACCGATCCCGAGGGCCACAAGTGGTACTTCTCACAGCCGATCCGCGAGCTCGCGCCGGAGGACTGGGGAGCGACGACGACGCGCTGACGACCTACCGGCCGGGCTTGGGCTCCGGCAGCGCCAGCGTCGGGAGATCCTCCGGCACGAGCCAGACGACGCCGAGCGGCGGCAGCGAGACCTCGGCCGAGCAGGGCTGGCCGTGCCACGGCTGGGGCTCGGCTTCGACGCCGCCGAGGTTGCCGGTGTCGGTTCCGCCGTAGAAGGCGGAGTCGGTGTTGAGCGCCTCGACCCAGCGGCCCGAGCGCGGCAGCCCGAGCCGGTAGCCGGGCCGCGGCACCGGCGAGAGGTTGGCGACGCAGACGAGCACGTCCTTGCTCGTGTCCTCGCCGGCGCGCGCGAACGCGACGACGTTGGCGTCCGCGTCGTTGGGCTCGACCCAGTAGAAGCCGCGCGGGTCGAAGTCGACCTCGTAGAGCGCGGGGGTGTCGCGCAGGACGCGGTTGAGGTCGCGCACGAGCGACTGCACGCCGGAATGCTCGCCGTACTCGAGCAGGTGCCAGTCCAGCGAGCGGGCGTGGCTCCACTCCTCGCTCTGGGCGAACTCCTGGCCCATGAACAAGAGCTTCTTGCCGGGATGCGCCCACATGAACGCGTACAGCGAGCGCAGGTTGGCGAGCTTCTGCCAGCGGTCGCCCGGCATCTTGTCGATCAGCGAGCCCTTGCCGTGCACGACCTCGTCGTGCGACAGCGGCAGGATGAAGTTCTCGCTGAAGGCGTAGACGAGCGCGAACGTCAGCTCGTGGTGGTGGTAGCGCCGGTGGACCGGGTCCTCCTGGAAGTAGCCCAGCGTGTCGTGCATCCAGCCCATGTTCCACTTGAAGCCGAAGCCGAGGCCGCCGAGGTACGTGGGCCGCGAGACGCCCGGCCACGCGGTCGACTCCTCGGCCGCGGAGATGACGCCGGGCTCGTCGCGGTGCAGCACCTCGTTGAGCTCCTTGAGGAACGCGACGGCCTCGAGGTCCTCGCGGCCGCCGAACTCGTTCGGCACCCACTCGCCGGCCTTGCGCGAGTAGTCGCGGTAGAGCATCGACGCGACGGCGTCGACGCGGATCCCGTCGGCGTGGTACTCGCGGGCCCAGAACAGCGCGTTGGCGAGCAGGAAGTTGCGCACCTCGTTGCGCCCGTAATTGAAGACGAGCGTGCCCCAGTCGGGGTGCGAGCCGCGGCGCGGGTCCTCATGCTCGTAGAGCGCCGTGCCGTCGAAGCGCGCCAGCGCCCAGTCGTCGCGCGGGAAGTGCGCCGGCACCCAGTCGAGGATCACGCCGATCCCGTGCTCGTGCATCCGGTCGACGAACGCGCGGAAGTCGTCGGGCGAGCCGAAGCGCGGCGTCGGGGCGTAGTACGAGGTCACCTGATAGCCCCACGAGCCGCTGAACGGGTGCGCCATCACCGGCATCAGCTCGACGTGCGTGAAGCCGAGATCGGAGACGTAGGCGGCGAGCTCGTCGGCGAGCTCGAGGTACGTCAGCGAGCGGTTGTCCTCGAGCGGGTTCAGCCGCCACGAGCCGAGGTGGACCTCGTAGACGGACATCGCGCGGCCGTGCGGCGCGTCGCTGGCACGCGCCGCGAGGTACTCGGCGTCGTTCCACTCGTACGTCGAACGGTGCACGACCGACGCCGTCTGCGGCGGCAGCTCGGTCGCAAACGCGAACGGGTCGGCCTTGACGAGCAGCTCGCCGGATTGCGCGCGGATCTCGAACTTGTAGCGCGCGCCGTCGCCGACGGCGGGCACGAACAGCTCCCAGATGCCCGAGTCGCCGAGCGCCCGCATCATGTGCAGGCGGCCATCCCAGAAGTTGAAGTCGCCGACGACGGAGACCGAGCGCGCGGCCGGCGCCCAGACGGCGAACGACGTCCCCTGCACGCCGTCGAGCTCGCGCTCGTGGGCGCCCATCTTCGACCACAGCTGCTCGTGGCGGCCCTCGCGGAAGAGATGCTCGTCGAGGTCGGACATCGTCGGCGCGAAGCGGTACGGATCGTGCGTGATGAACGTCCCGCCGTCCGGGTAGCGCACCTCGAGCTCGTAGCTCGCCGGCAGCGTGGCGCCGCGCAGCTCGCCCTCGAACAGCCCGCCCGGGTGGATGCGCTCGAGCGCGACGCCCTGCGGCTGGACGACGACGGACTCGGCGGCCGGATGCAGCGCGCGGATCGTCACGCCGTCGAGCGACGCGTGCGCGCCGAGGATCGCGTGCGGGTCGTGGTGATCGCGCGCGACGAGGCGGTCGAGATCGGCCACGCTGACGGGCGGGACGGGCGTGGCGGTCATTGGCTCAGATCCTCGTGCAATAGACGTGCGATACCCGCAACCGGGATCGGTACCCAGTCCGGTCGGTTGTTGAGCTCGTAGCGCAGCTCGTAGACGGCCTTCTCGAGCTCGAAGATCGCCAGCAGCTTCTCGGTCGCCGGCCGCCCCGCGGGCAGCAGCGAGGGCTCGACGGTCTCCATGTAGGCCTCCAGGAAGGCGCTGCGCGCGCGCTCCTCCCAGCCGTCGGGCGCGGGCACCCCGCGCAGCAGCTCGGAGGCCGACGCGGCGTACGCGAACGAGCGCAGCATGCCGGCGACGTCGCGCAGCGGCGAGCGCTTGCGGCGGCGCTCGAGCAGCGAGCGGGCGGGCTCCCCCTCGAAGTCGAGAATCACCCAGCCGGCGTCGCGCAGCATCGTCTGGCCGAGGTGGAAGTCGCCATGGTGGCGGATCAGCCGCCCGCCGACGCCGACGTGCGACATCAGCTGCAGGCGGTCGCGCACCTCCTCGCCGCGGCCGATGATCGGCGCCAGCGCCGGGTTGTCGCGCGGCAGGTCGAGGAAGACGCGCTCGATCTGCTCGTCGATCGTCGCCGTCAGCAGCGACAGCGCCTCGGCGCTCGGCTCCTCCGGCGAGAACGCGGGATCGGTCGTGTCGGAGGCCAGCACGGTGTGCATCTCGCCGGTCGCGGCGCCGAGCTCTCCGATCCGCGCGAGCACGCCCTGCGGGTCGTCGAGCGCGAGCTCCCAGCCGTCGCGCGCCCCGACGACGAACTCCTGCATGATCCCCAGCGTCGCCTGCATGAGCTCGCCGGCGTAGTCGTACCAGCCGGTCAGCGCGGCGATGTTCGCAAAGCCGCGCGTCGACAGGAAGCGCAGCATCTCGAGCTCGGGGTTGACGCCCGGCTCGACGCGGCGAAAGACCTTCAGCACCTGCTGCTCGCCGAACACGATCGACGAGTTGGACTGCTCGGCGCCCATCGCGCGAATCTCGCCGGTCGGCTCGAGCCCACCGTGGAACGCGACGCCGTCGACGGTCGCCTCCGATCCGAGCAGCCCTGCCATCACCCGCACGGCGCCGTTCTCGCCCGGCAGCAGCTGGTAGAGCTCGTGCGTGCCGGCCTGGAAGCGCGTCTCGACGAGCTCCAGCCCGAGCGCCGGATCCTCGCTCAGGGCGACGCGCGCGAGGACGTTGACGGACGCCACCTCGCGCGACTTGGAGGCAAACCAGCGCTGCTCGGTGACCCACTCCTCGAGCGGGCGGTCGATTTGATCAGGCAGACTCAACGTCGTCCTCCTCGAGGCGGAACCAGAAGAACCCGCGCGGCGCAAGCGTCAGCAGATAGGGCAGCTCGCCGATCCGCGGAAACGACGTGCGCCCGAACATCTCGACCGGGCGGCGGCCGTTGTACCAGCTGAGATCGAGCTCGACGGCCTGCGCGGAGCGCGCGAGGTTGTGCACGCACAGGACGACGTCGTCCTCGTACGTGCGGATGCAGGCGAAGATCTTCGGGTTGCCGGGCGTCAGCGCCTCGAAGCTGCCGAGGCCGAAGACCGGGTGCTCCTTGCGCAGCGCGATGAAGCGCCGCAGCCAGCGCAGCAGCGAGCTCGGCGTGCGCAGCTGGGCCTCCACGTTGACGGCCTGGTAGCCGTAGACGGGGTCCATCAGCGGCGGCGCGTAGAGCTGCGCGAAGTCGGCGCGGGAGAAGCCGCCGTTGCGGTCGCCGGTCCACTGCATCGGCGTGCGCACGCCGTCGCGGTCGCCGAGGTAGACGTTGTCGCCCATCGCGATCTCGTCGCCGTAGTAGAGGACCGGCGAGCCCGGCAGGCTGAAGAGCATCGCGTGCAGCAGCTCGATCTCGTCGCGGCCGCCGTCCATCAGCGGCGCGAGCCGGCGGCGGATGCCGACGTTGAGCTTCATGCGCGGATCCTTGGCGTACTCGGAGTACATGTAGTCGCGCTCCTCGTCGGTCACCATCTCGAGCGTCAGCTCGTCGTGGTTGCGCAGGAACAGCCCCCACTGGCAGTTGACGGGGATGTGCGGGGTCTGCGCGAGGATCTCGAGGATCGGCGTCGCCTCCTCGCGGCGCAGCGCCATGAACATCCGCGGCATGACCGGGAAATGGAAGGCCATGTGGCACTCGTCGCCGTCGCCGAAGTAGTCGACGACGTCGGCCGGCCACTGGTTGGCCTCGGCGAGCAGGACGCGGTCGGGGTACTCGGCGTCGACGATCGCGCGCACCTCGCGCAGGAAGGCGTGCGTCTCCTCGAGGTTCTCGCAGTTCGTGCCGTCGCGTTCGTAGAGGTAGGGCACGGCGTCGAGTCGAAAGCCGTCGAGGCCGGCCTCGAGCCAGAAGCGCAGGACGTCGAGCATCGCCTCGCGCACCTCGGCGTTGTCGTAGTTGAGGTCGGGCTGGTGGTGAAAGAAGCGGTGCCAGTAGTACGCGCCGGCCTTCTCGTCCCAGGTCCAGTTCGACGTCTCGGTGTCGACGAAGATGATCCGCGCCTCGTTGTAGCGCGTCGGGTCCTCCGACCAGACGTACCAGTCGCGCTTGGCGTTGTCGCGGCTCGAGCGCGCCTCCTGAAACCACTCGTGCTCGCTCGACGTGTGGTTCATGACGAGGTCGGCGATCACGCGGATGCCGCGCTCGTGCGCCGCCTCGATGAACGCGCGGACGTCGTCCATCGTCCCGTAGTCGGGATGGACGCCGTAGAAGTCGGCGATGTCATAGCCGCCGTCGCGCAGCGGCGACGGGTACATCGGCAGCAGCCAGATGACGTCGACGCCGAGCCACTGCAGGTAGTCGAGCTTCTCGGTCAGACCGCGAAAGTCGCCGTGCCCGTCGCCCGTGCCGTCGTAGAAGCCGCGCAGGTGGATCTCGTAGAAGATCGCCGTCTTGAACCACAGCGGGTCGGACTCGAACCAGTTCGGGCGCGCGACGCTCATGTGACCTGCAGCAGGTGAGCGACGCGGTACGGATCGAGACGCACGAAGTTGCGCCCCATGCGCCAGTCGAAGCTCTCACCCGACAGCAGATCGGTGACGGTGAAGACCGGCGCGAGGCCGAGGCCGTAGGGGACGACGACGACCCCCTCCTGCGCGGTCACCGGGTCGAGCGTCACGACGGTGATGACCGTGTTGTCGCCCGTGCGCTTGGCGTAGGCGATCAGGGCGTCGTTCTCGGTCGTCAGGAAGTGGACGTTGTCGAGCTGCTGGAGGGCGGGGTTCTCGCGCCGGATCGTGTTGATGCGTTCGATCAGCGACAGCAGCGGCCCGTTCAGCGTGCGTGACTTGAGCTCGTACTTCTCGGAGTGGTCGTACTCCTCGCTGCCCGCCCGCACCGCGACGCGCTCGAAGTTCTCGAAGCCGGAGTAGATCCCGTAGCTCGGGCTCAGCGTCGCGGCAAGCACGAGCCGGCTGGCGAACTTCGGCGGCCCTCCGTGCTGCAGCTCCTCGGTGAGGATGTCGGGCGTGTTGACGAAGAAGTTCGGCCGGTAGTAGTCCTGCATGCCGCTCGTCGCCAGCTCGGTGACGTAGTCGGTCAGCTCCCACTTCGAGCTCTTCCACGTGAAGTACGTGTAGGACTGGTTGAAGCCGACCTTCGCGAGCTGGCGCATCATCGTCGCCCGCGTGAAGGCCTCGGCGAGGAAGATGATGTCCGGGTGCTCGGAGCGCAGCTCGGCGATCATCCACTCCCAGAACGCGAGCGGCTTCGTGTGCGGGTTGTCGACGCGGAAGATCGTGACGCCGTGGTCCGCCCAGTGGCGCACGACGTCGCGCAGCGCGTGCCACAGCCCGCGCCAGTCGTCGCTCTCCCAGTTGACGTTGTAGATGTCCTGGTACTTCTTGGGCGGGTTCTCGGCGTACTTCAGCGTCCCGTCGGGGCGCCGGTTGAACCACTCGGGATGCTCGGTCAGCCAGGGGTGGTCGGCCGAGCATTGGATCGCGAAGTCGAGCGCGATCGCGATGCCGTGCTCCTTCGCGGTGGCGGTCAGCGCGTCGAAGTCCTCGATCGTGCCGAGGTCCGGGTGCAGCGCGCTGTGCCCGCCGGTCGCGTCGCCGATCGCCCACGGTGACCCGGGGTCGTCGGGGGCGGCCTGCAGCGCGTTGTTGACGCCCTTGCGGTTCGCCAGGCCGATCGGGTGCACGGGCGGCAGATACACGACGTCGAAGCCGAGCGCGGCGAGCTTCGGGATCTGGCGCTCGACGCCGCGCAGCCCGCCCCAGGAGCGCGGGAAGAGTTCGTACCAGGTGCCGAAGCGGGCGCGGACGGGGTCGACGTCGACGTGGAGCTTGGCGTCCATCGTCGTCGAGCGGCTGCGGTCCGGATAGCGCTCGACGATCTCGTAGAGCTCGGGGTCGAGCGCGACCTGCGGCTTCGGGTCGTCTTCGCGCAGGCAGGCGATCGCGCGCCCGATGCGCTGGCGATCGGCGCCCTTCGCGCGCTTGGCGGCCTGCTCGAGCAGGACCTCGCCCTCCGACAGCTCGCCCTTGAGGTCGCTCTGGCCGGCATCGATCTTGCGCCGCAGCTCCTCGCGCCAGCTCGCGAAGGCGTCGCTCCAGGCCTCGATCGTCCAGCGGTAGCGGCCCAGCCGGTCGACGGTGAAGCCGCCGGCCCAGCGATCGCCGTCGACATGCGCGTCGATCCGCTGCAGCGGGCTCTCCTCCCAGCGCTTGGAGTCAGGCGCGCAGAAGCGCACGACCGCGCGCAGGACGTCGTGCCCATCGGCGAAGATGTCGGCGCTGACGTCGACGATGTCGCCGACGGTCCGCTTCGCGGGGTAGCGCCCGCAATCGATCATCGGCGCAGGCTGGGCGATCTGGATCCGCGGCGGGGGTTTCGCGGCCTTTGGCGTGGGCACTTCCAACACTCTCTCCGATTCGAAGACTTCGTAACGTCATGTCACAGCTTCCAGACCGATCAGCAGGCGTGCAGCTGCATCCAACCAGCCTCGCGGCGGGGCGGCTTGGCGACGACGCGTTTCGCTTCGTCGATTGGCTCGCCGACGCGGGCCAGTCGTGGTGGCAGATGCTCCCGCTCGGGCCTCCCGATCGCGCCCGCTCGCCCTACAAGGCGGCGTCCGCGTTCGCCGCCTGGCGCGGACTGCTGGCCGATCCCGCGGCGCCCGTCTCGGATGACGAGCTGGAGGAGTTCCGCGCACGTGAGGCGTACTGGATCGGCGACTGGGAACGCGTCGCGGGCGGTCGCCGCGCGGCCGCCGACCAGGTTCGCTTCGACCGCGAGTGGCGCGCGCTGCGGGCCTACGCCGGCGAGCGCGGCGTGCGGCTGATCGGCGACGTCCCGATCTACGTCGCGCCCCGCAGCGCCGACCACCGAGCCTGGCCGCAGCTGTTCGTGTCCGGCGCCGTCGCGGGCGCGCCGCCCGATGCCTACAGCGATCGCGGCCAGCTGTGGGGCAACCCGCTGTATGACTGGCCGGCGCTGCAGCGCCGCGGGTACCGCTGGTGGACCGAGCGCCTGCGCCGCACCTTCGCGCTCTTCGACGTCACCCGGATCGATCATTTCCGCGGCTTCGTCGCCTACTGGGCGGTGCCCGAGGGGGCGCCCGACGCGCGCGGCGGGCGCTGGCGGCGCGGCCCCGGGCGCGCCGTGTTCGACGCCGCCGCGCGCGAGCTCGGCCCGCTGCCGCTGATCGCCGAGGACCTCGGCGTCATCACCGAGCCCGTCGAGCGCCTGCGCCGCTCGCTCGGCTTTCCGGGGATGGTCGTCATGCAGTTCGGCTTCGACCCGGACGACCCGCACGGCCCGCACCGGCTCGAGCACCACGAGCACGACAGCGTCGTCTACACGGGCACCCACGACCACGACACGCTGCGCGGCTGGTGGTCGTCGCTGGCGCCCGCGACGCGCGCCGCGGCGGCGTCGCAGATCGCCGCCGGCGGCTTCGAGGAGCCCGAGCCGTGGTGGTCGATGATCCGCCTCGCCTACTCGTCACCGGCGCGGCTGGCGATGATCCAGGCGCAGGACGTGCTCGGGCTCGGCAGCGAGGCACGGATGAACATCCCCGGCCGCGCGACCGGATCGTGGCGCTGGCGGATGCGGCCCGGCGCGCTGACCGGCTGAGCTGGCGAAGCGGCTGCGCGCGGCGACCGAGGAGGCGGGGCGGGCGTAGGCGCCTCAGGCGGCATGGCGGAGGATCGCCTCGGCCATCGCGAGACGCGCATCGCAGGGCCTCGTCTCCCCTTGGCGTGAGCGGCGGGTCGAACGGCATCGATGAGGAACGCGGGTGCGGTACCCCGCGGTGAGTCGGAGGGCCCAGGCGCGCATGTGTGGCAGCTAACGGTCTGTATCCGCCCGTTAGCTGCCACACATCGCCGGCGCGGGGCGGTACTCGCGCTCCGCACCCTTCGTCCTCATCGATGCCGTTCGCGTGCGCTCGCAGCCGGCGCAGCCTCGCGAGCTGACCCGAGCGAAACCCGGCCCCGCGAATAGACTGCCGCCGCCATGGCAGCTCCCGCCACCGCCGAGGCGATTCGCGACGTCAACACGCGCTACCACGACGCCGCCGCCGAGCACTACGACACGAAGTGGGGCGTCGATTACGGCGAGATCGGCCGCAACCAGGTGCGCGGCAAGCTGCGCAAGCTGCTCGGCACGCCGCTGCCGACGTTCGGCCGCTCGCTCGAGATCGGCGCCGGCACGGGCTACTTCACGCTGAACATGCTGCAGGACGGCGTCGTGCGCGAGGCGGTCGCGACCGACATCTCGCCGGGCATGCTCGAGGCGCTGCAGGCCAACGCGCAGCGGATCGGCGTCGAGGTTCGGACCGTCGCCTGCGACGCCGAGGCGCTGCCGTTCGCGGATGACTCCTTCGACCTCGTGCTCGGCCACGCGGTCCTGCACCACATCCCGCACCTCGATCGCGCGTTCGCCGAGTTTCGCCGCGTGCTGCGGCCCGGCGGCGAGTTTCTCTTCGCAGGCGAGCCGTCGCAGACCGGCGACCGGATCGCGGCCTACCCCAAGCGCGCCGCGCTCGCCAGCGCCCCGCTGTGGCGCACGCTGATGCGGGCGCGCCCGGCCGCGGGCTACGACGCGCCCAACGGGCACGGCGAGTGGCCGCAGGAGCACGGCGATCTCGACGGCGAGTCGCTCGAGCCGTTCGTCGACGTGCACGCGTTCACGCCCGACGAGGTCGGAGTCTGGGCGCGCGACGCCGGCTTCGCGGACGTCCGCGTGCGCGGCGAGGAGCTGCTCGCGAACTGGTTCGGCTGGATGAACCGCACGCTCGAGGCGACCGCGCGGCCCGAGGACATCCCGTGGCTGTGGCGCCAGTACGCGTTTCGGGGCTACCTCGCGCTGCAGCGCGTCGACGTCGCGCTGCTCGAGGGCCGCCTGCCGGCGAAGGTCTTCTACAACCTCATGATCGCCGGAAGGAAGCCGCGCTGAGCGCCGACGGGCAGCGCTGCAGCAAGGGGCTCGTCGCGCTCGGCGACAGCATCACGGTCGGCGAGGGCTCGATGGCGCTCGGCATCACGCCGTTGTCGTGGGCGCAGTGGCTGGCGATCGCGCTCGATCTGCCCTACACGTCCTACGCCGTCAACGGGGCCCTCGCGCACGACGTCCTGCGCGCGCAGCTGCCGCGCGTGCGCAGCGACTACGACGTCGCGGCGCTCTACGCGGGCGTCAACGACGTCCGCTGGGCGCACTTCGACGCCGCCGCCTACGAACGCGACCTCGACGCGATCGCGGCCCGCCTCGCGCAGCGCAGCGACCGCCTGCTGCTGCTGACGCTGCCCGAGGATCTCGGCCGCCCCTCGGCGGCGCCCAAGCCGGCGCGCGCGAACGTCGCCGTGCGGCGCGTCGCCGAGCGCCACGGCTCGGCGCTCGCCGACCTCGCGGACTTCGGCGGCTGGACGAACGTGCTGCCCGACGTCGTGCACCCGACCGCGGTCGGCCAGGTGGCGATCGCCGACCGCGCCGCGCGCGCGCTCGGCGCCGCGGTGCTTCCGTCGCAGCTCGTCGCCGACCGCCGCTGTCACGACGCGCGCTACGCGCCGGCGCACGCTCGCGCGCTGGCTCGCGACCTCGTCCGGCGCGCGCGCGAGCGGGCGCTGCCGCCGCGCTGAGCGGCGCGCCGATTGTGCGGCGAGCGCACCCGTAGCATCCGTTGCGATGGCGTTCTTGCGAACCGTCCGCAAGCCCGGCGTGCGCGCCGGGCGCCGGGTCGCGCTCGGCCGCCGCGTCAAGCTCGAGGTGCTGCCGGGCGCGCTGCTCGTGATCGGCGACGGCTGCCGGATCGGCGAGCGCACGCGGATCGTCGTGCAGGCCGGGCGCGTCGAGATCGGCGCCGGCGCGAGGCTCGGCGAGCGCTGCACGATCGTCGCCCATGCCGGCGTGACGATCGGCGCCGGCGCGAGGCTCGACGACGGCGCCGTGCTCGTCGACTTCGACCATGTCGTCGACGACGTCGAGCTGCCGATCCGCGCCCAGCCGCTGATCGCCACGCCGATCGCGATCGGCGAGCGTGCGCGGATCGGCCTCGGCTCGGGCGTCCTGCGCGGGGTCACCGTCGGCGCCGACGCGGTCGTCGGCCCGCATGCGGTCGTCACGCACGACGTCGCGCCGGGCACGACCGTCGGCGGGGTGCCCGCGCGACCGCTCGTGGAGCTCGATGGCTGAGCGCGCCGGGACGCCGCGCTAGTGGACCTCGGCGACGCCGCGCTGCTCGCAAGCGCGGGCTTCGGCGCCGGGGTCGTCAACGCCGTCGCCGGCGGCGGCTCGCTGATCACGTTCCCGGCGCTGCTCGCGGCGGGCTACCCGAGCATCACGGCGAACGTCACGAACTCGATCGCCGTGCTGCCCGGATACGCCGGCGGGTCGCTCGCCTACCGCCGCGAGCTCGCCGGCCAGCGCGCGCGGATCCGGGCGCTGGCCGGCACGAGCGTGCTCGGCGCGGCGACCGGCGCGGCGCTGCTGCTCGTCAGCCCGGCGAGCGTCTTCGAGGCCGTCGTGCCGTGGCTGATCCTCGCCGCCTGCGGGCTGCTCGCGGCGCAGCCGCGGATCGCCGCGCTGGCGCGCCGCGCGCGGCACGCGCGATCGCCGCTCGTGCTGCACGCCGCGCTCTTCGCGGCGACGCTCTACGGCGGCTACTTCGGCGCCGGCCTGGGCATCCTGCTGCTGGCGATCCTCGGCGTCTTCGTCGAGGACGCGTTGCAGCGCCTCAACGCGCTCAAGGGCCTGCTGTCGCTGCTCGTCGCCGTCGTCGCCGGGATCGGCTTCGCGATCTTCGGACCGATCGCCTGGGACGCCGCGGCGATCATCGGCCTGACCTCGCTGCTCGGCGGCGCGATCGGCGTCAGCGCCGCGCGCCGGCTGCCCGCGCCGGTGCTGCGCGGCGTCGTGATCGCCTACGGGGTGGCGGTGGCGGTCGTGTTGCTCGTGTAGCCATCGATCGCCCGTTCGCCGGCGGCCTTAGGCTCCCGGCGAGATGGGCGACCCCGATCCGACAGGCTTCTTCGAGCCCCTCTACGTCGCCGCCGCAGCCGGCGAGCGTTCGGTGCCGTGGGACCGTGGCGGTCCGCACCCGCTGATCGCCGAATGGGCCCGCGGCGTGGCGGGCGCGGGCCGCCCGGCGATCGTCGTCGGCGCGGGGCTCGGGCCCGACGCCGAGCTGCTCGCCGAACGTGGCTTCGAGGTCGTCGCCTTCGACGTGTCGCCGACGGCGGTGGCGACCGCCGGTGAGCGCTTCCCGCAGTCGAAGGTCGACTATCGCGTCGCCGACCTGCTCGACCCGCCGCCTGCTTGGAGCCACGCGTTCGACCTCGTCGTCGAGAGCCTCACGGTGCAGTCGATGCCCGTGTCCTTCCACGCGCGGGCGACCGCCAACGTCGCCCGCATGGTGGCGCGCGGCGGGACGCTGCTCGTCGTCGCCACCGCGCGCGTCGCCGCCGACGGGCCGGTCGACGGCCCGCCCTGGCCGCTCACGCGCGCCGAGATCGAGGCCTTCGCCTGCGACGGCCTTGAGTCGATCGGCATCGAGGACGTCCGCGAGCCCGGCGTTCCGGCGCGCTGGCGCGCGCGCTTTCAACGCCCCGATCGCCCGCTGCCCGCGCCGTAGCACGCTACGCCACCGGCGCGGGCGTGCCGCGCGGCGGCGGGTAGACCGCGTCTTCGGCGAGCTCGTCGAAGTCCGCCGGCTGCGTCTCGTCGGCGTCGTCCTCGACGGAGGAACCGTGTCGCAGCAGCGCCGTCAAGACGAGCGTCACGACGAGGTTCGAGGCGAGCGCGTAGACCCCGGTGTACGCGTTGAGGTGCAGGCCGAGGAGGTCGAGCGGGTACGTCGGCGCGAAGTCCTGCGACTCGGCCATCAGCGTGCCGACCGTCATCCCGACCGCCCAGCCGGCGAGCAGCGCCCAGCGGTGCAGCCAGCGCGTGTAGAGCCCGATCGCGATCGCCGGCAGCGTCTGCAGGATCCAGACCCCGCCGAGCAGCTGCAGCTCGATCGCGTACTTCGTCGGCAGCGTGACGATGATCACGAGCGCGCCGATCTTCACGAGCAGCGAGGCGATCTTGGCAACCCGCGCCTCGTCGGCATGCGTCGCCTGGGGGCGCAGGTACTCCTTGTAGATGCTGCGGGTGAAGAGGTTCGCGGCGGCGATCGACATGACCGCCGCGGGCACGAGCGCGCCGATCACGATCGCCCCGAAGGCGATCCCGACGAACCACGACGGGAAGACGTTGAGGAACAGGTCGGGCACGGCGAAGTTCGGATCGCTGGGCGAGATCCCGCGCGCGATCGCCATGTAGCCGAGCAGCGCGATCAGCCCGAGCAGGAACGTGTAGGCCGGCAGCAGGGCGGTGTTGCGGCGGACCGTCTGCGCGCTCTTCGCGCTCAGCACGGCCGTGATCGCGTGCGGGTAGAGGAACAGCGCCAGCGCCGACCCGAACGCGAGCGTCGCGTAGGCGACGTGCGCGTCGGCGCCCGCCGGGATCAGCGTGCCCGGCTTCGGCGTGTGCGTCGGCAGCGCCTTCTCGGCGGCCTCGAACATCGCCCCGAAGCCGCCGATCTTCGACGGGATGTAGATCACCGCGACGATGATCGTCACGTAGATCAGCGTGTCCTTGACGACCGCGATCAGCGCCGGCGCCCGCAGCCCCGACTGGTACGTGTAGGCCGCCAGGATCACGAAGGCGATGATCAGCGGCCAGTCGCCCTCGACGCCGAGCGCGCCGAGCACGACCTGCATCCCGACGAGCTGCAGCGCGATGTACGGCATCGTCGCCAGCAGGCCGGTGAGCGCGACGACGAGCGCCAGCGGCCGCGACCCGTAGCGGCCGCGCACGAAGTCCGCCGGCGTCGCGTAGCCGTGCGAACGGCAGACGGTCCACAGCCGCGGCAGGACCATGAACACGAGCGGGTACATGATGATCGTGTAGGGCAGCGCGAAGAAGCCGAGCGCGCCGACGCCGAACACGAGCGCGGGCACGGCTATGAACGTGTACGCCGTGTAGAGGTCGCCGCCGAGCAGGAACCACGTCACGACCGTGCCGAAGCGGCGCCCGCCGAGCCCCCACTCGTCGATGTGGTCGAGCTTGGCGCGCCGCCAGCGGACGGCGACGAAGCCGAGCACCGAGACGAACGCGAAGAGCACGGCGAAGACGACGAGCGCCGTCGTGTTCGTGTCGTGCGCCTCCTGCACGACGGCGGCGATCATCGCGAGCGGCGCGTCGCGCGATAGACGATCGCCGTCACGATCGCCGCCCCTGGGACCCACGCGAACTGGTACCAGTAGAAGAACGGGATGCCGGCGATCTCGGGGTCATGGCGCGCGTACAGCGGCGGGTACATGAGCCCGAGCACCGGGAGCGCCAAGAGCGCGTACCACCAGCGGCTCGGCCTTCCGTTCATCTCGCTGCAGCGAGTACCCGCTGTCCCCTGCGGGGGAACGTCCGCGCGCGCGCGTCGAAACGGGTACAAACTGCGGATCGATTCTCTGCGCGGACAACTCCTGATCGCGGGCGCCACGCTTCCGGACCCGAACTTCGCCCGCACCGTGGTGCTCGTCTGCGAGCACAGCGAGGAGGGCGCGCTCGGCCTCGTGCTCAACCGCCCGGGCGAGCTCGTCGTCGGCGAGTCGGCGCCCGAGCTGGCCGAGCTGACCGGCGAGGACGCGGTGATCGACTCGGGCGGCCCCGTGCAGCCCGATGCGCTGCTCGTGCTCGCCGAGTTCGAGGATCCCTCGCAGGCCGGGATCCACGTCGTCGAGAACATCGGCCTCGTCGGCGACGGCAGCCAGATCGACGAGCTCGTCGACGAGACGCTGCGCGCGCGGGTCTTCGCCGGTTACGCGGGCTGGGGACCGGGACAGCTCGACGCCGAGCTCGAGCGCGAGGACTGGTTCGTCGCGCCGGCCGGGGTCGACGACATCTTCAACCCCGATGCCGACGAGCTGTGGAGCCGCGTCCTGACGCGTAAGGGCGCGCACTTCGCGCTCGTCGCGCGCATGCCGATCGACCCCAGCGTCAACTAGCGGGCCCGCTCACGCGCCGCCGTGCGCGGTCATGGCAGCGAGCTGTAAGGAGCGAGGCGTGGCCGGACATGGGCGTCACATGAACGCTCCGGTGATCGAGGCGCTGTTTCGCGATCACGGCGCCGACGTGCTCGCCTATGCGCTGCGCCGCAGCGATCCGTCTACGGCCGAGGAGGTCGTCTCGGAGGTGTTCCTCGTCGCTTGGCGGCGTCCGGACCGGATCCCGCAGCTCGAGCCGGTGCTCTGGCTGTACGCGGTCGCGCGACGCGTGCTGGCCAACCAGCGTCGCGCAGCGCGGCGTCGCAGCGCGCTCGCCGGCGCGCTGGGCGCCGTCGCTCGCACGCGCAGCTCGCCCGAGACGCCGACCGCGCCGGGGGCGCTGCTCGAGGCGCTCGCCGCGTTGCGCCCGGCCGACCGCGAGGTGCTGATCCTGACCGCCTGGGAGGGGCTCGACGCCGCGCGTGCTGCCGTCGTCCTGAACTGCAGCGTGCCCGCCGTCCACACGAGGCTGCACCGCGCGCGCAGCCGCCTGCAGGCCGAGCTCACCGACCGCGGTGAGTGCGCCGTCTCACCCACAACCCATGAGGTCCCGACGCGATGACCGACCTGCTCGACCGCTTGCGTGATGCCGATCCCGTCGATCGCGACGCGCTCGAGGTTCCTCCGCGGCTGCGCGCGCGTGTGCTGGCAGGACCAGATCCGGTCGCCCGCGGGCGTCGCGGGCGGCTCGCGCTCGCCGCTGCCGGCGTCGCCGCGGCGCTGGCGGTCGTCCTGCTGCTCAACGCGGGCGCGGGCGGGAGCGGCAACGGCCTCGAGCTGGCGGCGCGCGCCTACGCAGCGACGAGCGGCAGCGGGATCGTGCACTGGCGCACCGAGGTGCAGACCCGGACCGACGGTCGTCCGGGCCGGCCGAAGCGCATCGAGGGCTGGGCGCGTGGACGCGTGCAGCACATCATCAACTCCGACGTCCGCGGCGGCCGTGCGGTCCTCACGAGCGAACAGCGCATCGACGGCACCCGGATGCGCTCCTTCGTGCGCACCGCCAACCGGCTGTTCGACAGCCTCGCGCCATCGGTCGACGTGATGACCGCGATCGGGCTGATCCCGCCGGGGGATCCGCTGAAGGCCTTCCGCGAGGCCTATCGCCTCGGCAGGCTGAAGCCCTCGGGACCCAACCGCTACACGGTGCAGCGGACCGAGCCCAGCGCGTCGGTCCAGCGTCAGACGGTCACCTACGAGCTCGACCCCGAGACCGCCGAGCCCGTACGCCTCGTCTACGTCACCGATCAGCTCGCGCGCGGAACCGGCCGGCGTCTGCACCGCACCGTCGTGACGATGCGGATCGCGGTCTACGAGCATCTCGCCGACAGCGCCGCCAACCGAGCGCTCCTGCGGATGCTGCCGCATCCCGGAGCACGTCCGCTGGGCGACCCAGGCAGCGCGCGATAGTCCGACGTCCCAGCTCGCTGCGGGCGGTCGCGATTCGCGCGGCGCGCCCGCGGTTAGAGTCGGCCCATGGCCGAGACGACGAAGTTCCTGCTCTCAGAGGACGCGATCCCGACCCATTGGGTGAACCTCCTCCCCGACCTGCCGGGCGAGCCGCTGCCGCCGCTGAACCCGCAGACGATGGCCCCCGCCGGGCCGCCCGACCTGACGCCGATCTTCCCGATGGAGCTGATCGGCCAGGAGGTGTCGGGCGAGTCCGACATCGAGATCCCCGACGCGGTTCGCGAGGTCTACCGCCTCTGGCGTCCGTCGCCGCTGTTTCGCGCGCGGCGCCTGGAGCGCGCGCTCGGCACGCCGGCGCACATCTACTACAAGTACGAGGGCGGCTCGCCGGCCGGCTCGCACAAGCCGAACACCGCCGTGCCGCAGGCCTACGCCAATGCCCAGGCGGGCGTCAAGAAGCTCACGACCGAGACGGGCGCCGGCCAGTGGGGCTCGTCGCTGGCGTTCGCGTGCTCGCTGTTCGACCTGCAGTGCGAAGTCTTCATGGTCGGCTCGAGCTACGACCAGAAGCCCTACCGGCGCTCGATGATGCAGACGTGGGGCGCGACGGTGCACCGCTCGCCGTCGGACCTGACGGCGTCAGGTCGCGCGAACGCCGAGCACCCGACCGGCTCGCTGGGGATCGCGATCTCCGAGGCCGTCGAGGTCGCCGCGCAGGACCCTGAGTGCAACTACGCGCTCGGCTCCGTGCTGAACCACGTCCTGCTGCACCAGACGGTCATCGGCCAGGAGTCGATCGCCCAGATGGAGATGGCCGGCGAGGAGCCCGACGTCGTGATCGGCTGCGTCGGCGGCGGCTCGAACTTCGCCGGCCTGGCGTTTCCCTGGATGCGGCGCAAGATGCGCAGCGGTCACGGCCCGCGTTTCGTCGCCGCCGAGCCCGCCGCCTGCCCGACGCTCACGAAGGGCGTCTACGCCTACGACTTCGGCGACACCGCCGGCTTGACGCCGCTGATGCCGATGTACACGCTCGGCCACGGCTTCGTCCCGCCGCCGGTCCACGCCGGCGGCCTGCGCTACCACGGCGACGCGCCGATGGTCTGCGCGCTGCTGAAGGCGGGCATGCTCGAGGCGCGCGCCTACCGCCAGAACGAGACGTTCGCGGCGGCGCTCGAGTTCGCACGCACGGAGGGCATCATCCCGGCGCCCGAGCCCGCGCACGCGATCAGGGCGATGATCGAGGAGGCCCAGGCGGCGACCGAGGCCGGCGAGGAGCGCGTGATCCTGTTCGGGCTCTGCGGCCACGGCAACTTCGACCTCGCGGCCTACGACGCGTACCTGGCGGGCACGCTCGAGGACCCGGAGTTCTCGCAGGACGACCTCGACGTGGCGCTGGCCGCGCTGCCGCAGGGCGCGCCGTCGGTCGCTTGATGGGACGGTGCTGGCTTCCGGCTGACGGGTGGCGGGTCGCCAGCCGGAGGGCGACGAGCCCTACGAACAGTCAGGCCGCGCGCTGCAGCCCGACGTCCCAGCGCGGCGATGGCTGCTTGCCCCAGCTCGCCTCGCGGGCGTAGCGCATCAGCGATGGGAAGTACTGCGCGATCGGCGGCGGGGTCGCGCCGAGCAGCTCGCGCGCGCGGCGGGCGTCGAACGTGCAGCGCACGCTGAAGTACGGCACGAGCGCGCCGGCCCGCTTCTCGGCCTGCTCGTCCTCGCCGAGCCGCACGAAGCGCGGCGGCTCGGCGTCGAAGGCATCGGCGGCCATCGTCGCCAGCTCGGCGTTCGTCGGTGCCTGGTCGCCCGCGACGACGTGGAACGCGCCACCGCGCACGGGCCCGCGCAGCAGCTCGAGCAGCGCGTCGGCGACGGTGTCGACGGGCACGATGTCCAGGCGCGCGCGGGGATCGCCGGGCACGGTCGG
The DNA here is from genome assembly GCA_963780585.1 of uncultured Actinomycetes bacterium. Taxonomy (GTDB): domain Bacteria; phylum Actinomycetota; class Thermoleophilia; order Solirubrobacterales; family Solirubrobacteraceae; genus CADCVQ01. The sequence continues at coordinate 18,584 of CAWADD010000012.1, read as the reverse complement.
AAACAGCCCGCGGGCGAACGCCTGCAGCGGGAAGTAGATGACGTTGAAGGCCTGCGTCCAGCCGGTCGCGCTGTCGCCGACGATGACGCTCGGGCGCACGATCGCGGCCGGCAGCCCGCTGTCGGTGACGATCTCCTCGGCCTCGAGCTTCGTGCGCTCGTACGTGTTGCGAAAGCCCTGGCCGACGTTGCCGTCGTGCTCGCTGACGACGCCGACGCGGTCGCCCGCGACGTACGCCGTCGACACGTGGACGAAGCGATCGAGCACGCCGCGCGAGCGCGCCTCGATGGCGAGCTTGACGATCTCGCGCGTGCCCTCGACGTTGATCCGGCGCGCGTCCTCGAGCGGCAGCGTGAAGCTGATCGAGGCCGCGCAGTGGACGACCGCCGTGACCGAGCCGGCAAGCTGCCTGCGTACGAATGCAGACAACCCGAGCCCGGGCGTCTCGAGGTCGGCCGCGTGCGCGCGCACGCGCCCGCGATGCGGACGCGCGCTGGGCGCCACGAGCGTCTTCAGGAGCTCGTCGACCCGCGCCTGGGCGGCGCGGTCGTCGGCGGCCCGCACGAGCGCGACGACGTCGCGATCGGTGTGCTCGAGCACCCGCGCGAGCAGCTCCATCCCGACGAAGCCGGTGGCGCCCGTCAGCAGCAGCGGACCCGGGCTGCTCATGCTGCCTGCAGGCACAGCGTCGCGTTGTGGCCGCCGAAGCCGAAGGAGTTCGACAGGGCGACCGGCGGCCGGCCGTTGGCCATCTTGAGCGGATGCGCGGTGCCCGGGACGTAGTTGAGGTCCATGCCGTCCTCGGGCTCCTCCCAGCCGATCGTCGGCGGGGCGATCCGGTCGCGCAGCGCGAGGATCGTCGCGACCGCTTCGACGGCGCCGGCGGCTCCGAGCAGATGGCCGATCGCCGACTTCGTCGACGAGATCGGCACCTGCATCGCGCGGTCGCCGAGGACGACCTTCAGCGCCCGTGTCTCGGCACGGTCGTTGAGCTGGGTCGAGGTGCCGTGCGCGTTGACGTAGTCGACGCAGTCGGCGTCCAGGCCCGCGTCGCGCAGCGCGATCTGCATCGCTCGCGCGCCGCCGCGACCCTCGGCGTGCGGCGCCGTGATGTGGTGCGCATCGCCGGTCGAGCCGTAGCCGCGCACGGTGCCGAGGATGCGAGCGCCGCGCGCACGCGCGCTGTCGCCGGCCTCGAGCACGAGCACGCCGGAGCCCTCGCCCATGACGAAGCCGTCGCGGCGATTGTCGAACGGGCGCGAGACGCCGCTCGGCGAGATCGCCCCCATGCGCCCGAAGGCCGCCCGCGAGAGCGGCGTCAGCGGCGCCTCGGCGGCGCCGGTCACCATCGCCTCGGCCTCGCCGTGCTGGATCATCCGCAGCGAGGTGCCGATCGCGTGGCTGCCGGCCGCGCAGGCCGACACGACGCTGAAGACCGGGCCGCGCAGGCCATGGCGCAGCGACAGCGCGGCCGATCCGGCGTTGCTCATCATCAGCGGCACGGCGAGCGGCGAGACGGAGTCCGCGCCGGTGTCGCGCAACAGGTCGTGGTTGTCCTCGAGCGTGCCGATCCCGCCGATGCCGGTGCCGAGCACGCAGCCGATCAGATCCGGGTCGTAGGGCAGCTCGTCGGCCCAGCCGGCATCGTCGAGCGCCTCGGCGCCCGCGGCGATCGCGAGCTGCGTCGAGCGATCGGCGCGGCGGGCCTGCTTGGCCGACATGTGGTCGGCCGGGCTGAAGTCGGCGCACGGCGCCTCACCGTCGCGGATGCCGCACGCGCCGCCCGTCCAGCGTTCGTGCAGCGTGCGCGCGCCGACGCCAAGCGGCGTGACGGCCCCGACTCCGGTGATGACGACGTCGCGCAAGGTCACCCCTGGACGCGTTCGACGACGAGATCGACGACGTCGCCGACGGTCTTGATCTGCTTGAAGTCGGCGTTCTCGAGATCGATCTTGTACGTCTCCTCGACGAGCTGCGTGAGCTCGACGAGATCGAGCGAGTCGACGTCGACGGCCTCGAGCGTCGCGTCACGCGACAGCACGTCGGGGTCGGCGCCGAAGCTGGCGAGCGATTCGAGGACCATGGTCTCGATGTCCTGCGTCTGGGTGGTGGTAGGCATGTGCGTCAGCCTGCACCGCGACCGCGTGGCCAACAACCGGTTCCCCCCACCGGTGGGAAGCCGCACCCCCCGGTCGGGGGGTCAGGACAGCAAGCCCATCCGCTGCGCGCGCTGAACGGCCTCGGCGCGGTTGCGGACGTCGAGCTTGCGATAGAGCGCGCTCGTGTGTTCCTTGACGGTGTGCGGCGAGAGGTGCAGGGCGCCGGCGATCTCGCGATTCGTCGCCCCGTCGGCGATTCGCCCGAGCACTTCGCGCTCGCGCCCCGACAGCGTCAGCGCGCCGCTCGCCGGCGCCGGCGTGGGCTCGAAGAGCGCCATCCCGAGCGCGACCATCCGCACGGCGCGCGCGACGTCGGCGGCCGGCCAGTCCTTCGGGACGAAGCCGCTCGCGCCGCACGCGCGCGCGGTCGCCGGCGAGATCCGCCCGGCGCCGGAGATCAGCAGCACGCGCAGCTCCGGGCGCTCGGTCAGCAGCCGCTCACAGACCTCGGGGCCGGACTCCTCGCCGAGGAAGAGGTCGACGAGCGCGACGTCCGGCGCGTGCTCGCGCGACAGCGCGACGGCCTCGTCGCCGCTGCTCGCCGAGACGCAGCGCTCGACCCAGTCGAGCTCGCCGAGCATGAGCCGAAAGCCCCAGTGCACGACCTCGTGGTCGTCGACGACGAGCACGCGCAGTCGTTCGGCATCGGCCGGCACGGCTACCCCGTTCCGCCGTTGGCAGCGAGCGGCACGACGAGCCGCACGACCCACGTGCCGGGCGCGCGCTCACCGAACTCGACGAGGCCGCCGGACTGCAGCGCCTCGAGCGCCGCGAGCCGCAGCCCGACGCCGGTCGACGCGGTGCGCTCGAGCGGGACGCCGTCGTTCTCGATCTCGACGACGAGCGTCCCCTCGCTGGTGTGCGTGCGAACGATGATGCGACGCGCGTCGGCGTGCTTGCGCGCGTTTCGAACCGCCTCGGTGAGGACGGACTGGGCGAGCGGCTCGAGCGCCGCCGGGACGTCGACGAGCGGACCCTCGACGGACAGGCCGAGGTCGGCGTGCTCGTCGAGCAGGCGCTCGAGCTCGGCGCGTAGGGTGACGGTCGTCGGAGCCGACGAGCGTCCGAGCGGGCGCTGCAGCGCGGAGCGCAGCTCGCCGAGCGCGCCACCGACCTCCTGCGCGCAGCGCGCGCGCGCCTCGGCGGTCAGCGGCTGCTCGGACGAGAGCACGAGCGAGACGCCGAACAGCCGCTGGACGACGCCCTCGTGGATGCTGCGCGCGAAGTCGATGCGCTCCTCGAGCTCGCGCGCGCGCTCGCCGAGCGTCGTCGCGATGCGCGACGTCGAGGCGAGCGCGAGCGTCTTGCCGAGGATCCAGAGCAGATCGCGGCGGCGCTCGTCGAGCGGCGCGGCACCATGCTCGGGCTCGGCGAGGATGACCCCGAGCCAGCGTCCCGCTGCGACGATCGGCACGTAGACGATCGGATGGTCGCCGACGAGCTCGGCGAAGTCGTCGGAGATGATGTGGCCGCGATCGCCGAGCACCTCGATGACGCGGTCCTCGGTCAGCGCCTGGCGCGCGATCGGAGCCGACTCGACCTTGATCTCGCCGCTCGTGAAGCGATCGAGGCCGATCCCGTGGGCGCCGGCGGCGTGCACGCGCCGGCGCGCGTCGTCGTAGCGGAAGATGACGGCGCGGCGCATCTGCGCCAGGCGGCAGACCGCCTCCGCCAGGCGCGAGTAGAACTCCGCCGAGCCGTGGTCGCCGTCGACCTGCGCGAGAACGTCGTTGAGCAGCTCGAGGGCGGCGATCGAGTAGGCGGGGGCGGGCGCGGACTCCACTTCTTCATCGTGCCATGCCCGGCCGTCGTCGTGCAGCCGGCGCCCGCGGGCGGGCAGCCTCGACGCACGAGCCGGCGGGGGGCCGGCCCGTGCGCAGGGTGTTCAGTCCCGAGGCTCTACGCCCGCGCGCGGCCGGCGATCCAGCGCGGCAGGACGCCGCGCTGCGGTCGGCCGTCGGCGGCCCGCAGTTGTCGCACGCGCAGCCGCAGCAGCTCGACGGCGGCGGCGCTCGGCACGAACGGATCGGCGATCCCGTGGTCGCCGTCGAGCTCGAGCGCGGCGCAGATCCGCCCGTCGACGACGGCGACGAGCACGGGGCCCTCGAGCGGTACCGCAGAGTCGAGCTCGGCGAGCTCGTGAAGGAGCGCTACGTCGCTGTCGCGGGCGCGACGGATCGCGACCGGATAGTGCTCGCGGACGACGTCGGACGGCGTTGCGGCGCGGGGATTGAATCGATCAATCATGTTCTCGAGGGGATGCCACATGTTGGATCTCGCTCTCCATTGTGCGTATCTGATCCGTACTGTACGATCACACACTGGTATGTCAATGTCACACAAGTTGAAGATGTTTGACCTCGATCGCGATGGCGAGATCTCGATCACGCAGCAGCTCGTCACGCTCTTTCAGACGCTTATCGACAGCGGCGAGCTGGCGCCCGGCGAACGCCTGCCGGCGACCCGCGCGCTCGCCGCCGACGTCGCGATCAACCACCTCACCGCCGTGCGCGTGTACCGGCGCCTCGCCGAGCTCGGTTACGTGACGTCGGCGGTCGGGCGCGGCACGTTCGTGCGCCAGCGCGTGCCCGTCCCGGCGGCGGGCGTGGCAGGCGGCAGGAGCGCGGCCGACAGCGACGACTGGCAGCTCGGCATGCTCGCCGTGCGGCCGATGACGTACGCCGACGAGATGCTGCGCGACTCGCTGCACGCGCCGCTCGCCGGCGATGTGATCGCGCTCGGCTCGGGCTTTCCCGATCCGGCGCTGTGCCCGTCCAAGGAGCTCGCCGCGCTCGCCGCGGAGATCGCGCGCGAGGACCCGCGCGCGGTCACCGACTACCTGCAGGTCGAGGGGCTGCCGCAGCTGCGCGAGCGCCTCGCCGAGCTCGGGCGCGACTCCGGCTACGCGTCGAGCGCCGACGAGATCCTCGTCACGAGCGGGGCCCGCCAGGCGCTCGATCTCGTCGCCCGCGCGTTGCTCGGGCCAGGCGACGTCGCCGTCATCGAGTCGCCGACGTTCGCCGGCGCGCTGGCCTCGCTGCAGGCGACGGGCGCACGCGTGCTGCCGCTGCCGGTCGACGCCGAGGGCGCCGACATCGATGCGCTCGAGCGCATCCTCGCGCGCCACGAGGTCAAGCTCGTCGTCCTGCAGGAGGCCTGCCAGAACCCGACCGGCGCCGACCTCTCCGCGGCACGCCGCGCGCGCCTGCTCGAGCTCGCGCGCACGCGCGGCTTCTTCGTCATGGACGACGGCGTCTACGCGACGATGCGCTACGACGGCGCTCCGCTGCGACGGATGCGCGCCGACGCGCCGTCGCACGTCATCTACGTCGACTCGCTCTCGAAGACGATCGGCGGCGGGCTGCGGATCGGCTGGATCGCGGCCAGCGGCCCGGTCATGGCGCGGCTGATCCAGCTGAAGATCGACAGCGACATCCATACGTCGGCGCTGCCGCAGCATCTCGCCGCTCGCTACCTGCGCGGCGATCGCCACGAGCTGCTGCTGCGCAAGGCATTGCCCGTCTACCGCCGCCGGCGCGACGCGCTGCTCGCCGCGCTCGAGCGCCACCTCGCGCACGACGCGACGTGGACGCTGCCGACCGGCGGCCATCACACGTGGGTCACGATGCGCGAGCCGATCGACGAGCGTGCGCTCTACGTCGAGGCGATGCGAGCCGGCACGGCGTTCCTTCCGGGCGGTGCCGTGATGGCTGAGAAGTCGACGCGGACGAGCATCCGACTGTCGTTCGGGCTCGTCGAGCCCGAGCTGCACGACGAGGGCGTGCGACGGCTCGCGGTGGCGCTGCGCGAGGTGCGGCGCAGGCGCCATGGCAGTGCCACCGGAGCGCTCTCCTAGCGGGTTATGCCGCCGCCAGGAATCGTTCGAACCTGTGGTTCAGTAGCTCGGGATCGGGTCGGTCAGGCGGCCGCAGTGGCATCACGATTCGCGCTCGATGGAAGCCCTGAAGCCCCTGCCGCAGCATCGGCCCATCCTCCTGATCGAGAAGCCGCGCGGCGATATGGACTGTCCCTTCGGGATCGATCCCGAGGACGTGGCGGTCATACGCAAGATGATGAATCGCACACAATGCGAGGCCATTTCTTACGCTCGCCTCACCTCGCTCATGAACGTCCTCAACGATGTGGGCAGCTTGAAGCAATGACCGCTCCTTGAGGGCGCAGATCGTGCAGCGCTGGCGGTACGCCGCCAGCACCGCAAATCGGAACCGGTGCTGATGAAGGCGATACCGGGTTTCTCGTAGCGCATAGCGACGGACCTCGAAGTCAGAGCGCAGGCCGTCGGGTGTCAGGTCAGTGGCGCGGCTGCCAATTTGCATGAGCACCGCGCGCTCTGCTGGCATGTCCCTCACGACGTAGACGGGAGCCGCGAGAGAGTAGACCGAAGGCGCGATCCCCAGCAGATAGATCAGCGGCACCTGCTCGGCATGCGCGGCCCTTAGCGAGCGATTGTCCGGACTGTCGATCGATCCCCGACGGTAGCTGTAGAGAATGGTGCCGTCCACATCGTTGAACACGTCCTCGTACGGCGGCGGCGAGCCCGGCTTCGGCGCCGTTGTGACGATCGTCATCGCCGCCGCACCCTTGAATCGGCGCGGCCGATGGATACCGGATTGGGGATTGACGATCGCATAACGCTCTCCCTCGATGACGAGGTTCTGCAGGATTTCGCGGCGCGGGATCAGATCATCGAAGTCGCGCGACAGCGCGTGCATGTGCTCGATCGCCGCGAGACGGATGGGCAAGTCCGGATCCATCGACGCGGAGCGTCCCGCGCTGGCACCGTCCGGCGCAAGGGCGTCACAACGGGACACGCGCTCCCGAGGTGTTCCGGGCTTGGCTCGCTGATGCCATCGTTCGGTGGTCCTGTCCTGGGTTGTGTGCTCATAGCCCGCACAGGACAGGACAGGACAGGACAGGACAGGACAGGACAGGACAGGACAGGACAGGACACCGCCGAGCGACTCGCGAAGGGTCGACCCGGATGTCCGGGCAGACACCGCGGAGAGCGGTTCCCTGACACTCGGTCCAGGTCGATCGCCCGATGGTTGTACATCCGGGCCATAGACGCGCGGCGATCTTTGTCCGCAGGGACAAAGACCCTCTGGTGACGGGCGGCGAGCCTGCGTAGGACATCGACCGGGGAGGGCACGCATGACCAGGCGACGCTGGACGGCCGCGAGGCCGGCCGCCGCATGAAGCTCGTCATCGGCATCGTGAGACCGGACAAGGTCAACGACGTGCTCGAGTCCCTCTACCGCGCCGAGGTGCGCGGGTTCTCGCTGAGCCGCGTCCAGGGTCATGGCGGCGAGCTCGATCGCGTCGAGACGTATCGCGGCACGCGCGTGAAGATGGGTCTCTCCGAGAAGATCCGCTTCGAGATCGCCGTCTCGGACGAGTTCGTCGAGCCGACGCTCGACGCGCTCTGCGAGGGCGCCCAGACCGGCGACGTCGGCGACGGCAAGATCTTCGTCATCGATCTCGAGCGCGCGGTCCGGATCCGCACCGGCGAGCGCGACCACGGCGCCGTCACACCGGTCGGCGGCGCGTGATGGACATCCTCGCGGCAGCGACGACGGTCGACACGGGCGACACCGCCTGGATGCTCGTCGCGACGGCGCTCGTCCTGCTCATGACGGTCGGCCTCGGGCTCTTCTACGCCGGCCTCGTCCGCGCCAAGAACACCCTGAACACGTTCATGATGTGCATCGCGGCGCTCGCGGTCGCGACGATCACCTGGGCGCTCGTCGGCTACTCGCTGGCCTTCGACGGCGACGGGAAGATCGTCGGCGGTCTCGGCCACGCCTTCATGACCGACGTCGGCTTCGAGCCGCGCGACGGCACGACGATCCCGCACCTCGTCTTCTTCGCCTTCCAGGCGACGTTCTGCATCATCACGACCGCGCTCGTCTCGGGCGCCGTCGTCGAGCGGATGCGCTTCGGCCCGTTCCTCGTCTTCGCCTCGCTCTGGTCGGTGCTCGTGTATGCCGTGATGGCGCACTGGGCGTTCGGCGGTGGCTGGCTGATGCAACAGGGGACGCTCGACTTCGCCGGCGGCGTGCCCGTCGAGATGGGCTCGGGCTTCTCGGCGCTGGCCGCGGCGCTCGTCGTCGGCGCCCGCAAGGACTACGGACGCCAGGCGCTGCTGCCGCACAACGCGGTCTACTGCCTGCTCGGCGCCGGTCTGCTGTGGTTCGGCTGGTTCGGCTTCAACGGCGGCAGCGGCTTCTCGACCGGCAACGCCAGCGTGCTGGCGTTCGCCAACACGCTGCTGACCCCGGCCTGCACGCTGTTCGTCTGGTTCTTGCTCGATCTCGCCCGCGGCCGCCAGGTCACGGCGATCGGCGCGGCGACGGCGATCATCGTCGGCTGCGTCGCGATCACGCCCGCGGGCGGCTTCGTCAGCCCGATCTGGGCGATGGTGCTCGGGGCGCTCGCCGCGCTGCCGTGCTACGCCGTCATCGTCTGGCGCACCCGCACGCGCATCGACGAGACGCTCGACGTCCTCGCCGCGCACGGCGTGGCCGGCCTGTTCGGCATCGTCTTCATCGGCTTCGTCGCGCAGACGTCCTGGAACGACGTCGCCGACGGCCTGCTGTACGGCGACGCGGGCCAGCTCGGCTCGCAGCTCGTCGCGGCGGTCGCCGCGCCGGCCTACGCGTTCGGGATGACCTACGCGCTGCTGAAGATCATCGGAGCGGTCATGCCGCTGCGCGGCAGCGACCACGACGAGGCGCTCGGGATGGACATCGTCCATCACGGCGAGGAGGCCTACGCGACCGGCGAGGGCGCGCTGCTCATCTCGGCCGAGGCCCCCCCGGTCGAGGAGGAGCGCCGCGTCAAGGAGCCGGCCTAGCCCGAATTTCGTGCCCGGCGCGGAGCGCGTCGGGTAGCGTGGCGTCTCCCGACCTCGTGCCGGGGGCCGCCCGCTTTCTGATCTCGAGGTGACCGCATGAAGATGGTGATTGCCTACATCCGCCATGAGGCGTTTGAGCCGATTCGCGCCGATCTGCTCGTGAAGGGCTTTCCGTCGCTGTCCGTGAGCGAGGTCAAGGGCTCAGGGCGGCAGAAGGGGATCACCGAGCGCTACCGCGGCGCGGAGCTGACGAACTACCTGCGACCGAAGGTGAAGATCGAGTGCGTCGTCGCCGACGGCGACGTGCGGCTCGTCGTCGACACGATCCTCAGGCACGCGCGCACCGGCGGCGTCGGCGACGGCAAGGTCTTCGTGCTGCCGGTCGAGGAGGCCTACCGCGTGCGCACCGGCGAGGCCGGCGAGGAGATCCTCCAGGCGCACCCCGACGCGGCGAGCGAGGTCAAGTAACGTCGACCGGAGGTCGCCGCTTGCGGTGACCGAAGGGCGAAACCGTCATCTCGCGGTACGTCAGCACGACGCGCCCGAGCACGACGACGTCGCCGTCGCGCAGCTCGGCCTCGTCGACCTGGCGTCCGTTGACGATCGTGCCGTTCGTGCTGCGATCGTCGAGGATGCGAACGCGGTCGGCGCGCGCGACGACGATCGCATGGCGCGCCGACACGGTGTGGTCGTCGAGTCGCAGGTCGGCGGTCATCCCGCGGCCGACGTGCGTGACGTCGGCGTCGAGCGCGAAGGCATGCTCGCCACAGAGCAGGTAGCGGCCGGGGCCGAGGTCGTCGAAACCGGGCTCGCCGCGCTGATCGGCGCTGTGCGGCCGGAGGTCGATGGCGGCGGTCGGCTGCTCCATCGCCGCCGCTGGCTGTGGGGCGACTGCTGACACGTGCTTGGCACTCCAGCGCGCGAGCCTCAAGCGCGGCTCAAGAGCTAAGCGATTGATCGAGGTTCCTACGCCGTTCTTACATTCGGCTGGGATCGTGGGCCGCAAGGATGAGAACGAAGGAGGACACGACATGAGCGCACGACGGATCGCAGCGATCGCGTTGGGCGGCGCACTGATCCTCGGCGGCAGCGGAGCCGCGATCGCCGCGGTCACGACGGACGACGGCAAGAAGGCGGAGCAGGCGATCCTCGACGATGCCGCCAAGCGGCTGGACGTCGCGCCCGACAAGCTGCGCGACGCGCTCGCCGCGGCACAGGACGCGCAGCTCGATCAGGCCGTCAAGGACGGCAAGCTGACGCAGAAGCAGGCCGACGCGATCAAGGCCAGACGCAAGGCCTCCGGTCATGTGCTCGGCGGACCGGGCGTGCTCGGCGGACGTGATTTCCACGGCGGACCCGGATTCCCCGGCAAGCTCGGCCCGCACGGCGGACCGGGCCACGGCGCGTTCGAGCTCCGAGGCGGCCTCTCGGACCTCGCCGACGCGCTCGGCATCACGGAAGCGAAGCTCATGGCCCAGCTGCGCGCGGGCAAGTCGATCGCCGCGATCGCGAAGGCGCAGGGCAAGTCGCTCGCCGGCGTGCGCTCGGCGATCAAGGCGGCGACGAAGACGCGCCTCGACAAGGCCGTCAAGGACGGCGACCTCACGCAGGCGCAGGCGGACAAGATCCTCGAGCACCTGACGTCCCGGCTGAAGGCGCTCGGGTCCAAGCGCGTGCTGCGGTTCCACCGCCACTTCCGCGGCGGACCGCCGCGGGCGGGCAAGATGATGCGCCCCGGCACGTTCGTGCCCGGCGAGGGCCGGCCGGAGATCATCGAAGGCGCGATCTACAACTGACGCGCGGCGGGACTGCGCCGGACGGGAGCCCCCCTCCCCGTCCGGCGCGCCACGCGTGGCGCAACGATCCGCGAGAAGTCCGTCTAGGCTGCGCCGGTGGTGAGGAAGGCGCTGCGTCGAGCCGCGACGGTCGTCGTCGCGTTGTGCGTCATCGCGGGCGGCGCGTACGCCGTCAAGACGCTGCTGCTCGACGACGACGATGACGCCAAGGCGCCCGCCGGGCCGGCGCTCGAGGTGCGGCTGTTGCGGCCCGGGACGTTCGCCGGCGCACATCCGTACGCGCCGTACTATGTGATCCCGCTCAAGCGCTTCAAGGATCCGTCGGAGCTCACGCGCCTGGCGCGAAACAAGCTCGTCTCCAAGCCCGAGAGCGCGCTGTCGAAGGGGGCGCTCGCCGGCAGCCCGCAGATCGTGCGCCTGTCGCTGCGCTCGGCCTCCGGCGATCCGGTCACCGTCGACGGCGTGCGCTTCGACGTCGTCAGCGACGCGCGTCCGCTGCGCGGCTGGTACACGGCGCTGGCCGGCTGCCAGGTCACGCCCGTGCCGCGCGCCCGGCTGTCGCTCGACTCGCGACGCGGCACCGTGCGCTACGTCGGCGCCGACGACGCGGGCGCACGCACGCTTGCGCTCGAGGTCGACCGCGACACGCCGCGGGTGCTCGAGCTGCAGGCCTCGACGACGCGCCACCGCGTCGCCTGGACCGCCGAGCTGTCGGTGCGCGACAAGGACGGGCGCGCGTCGACGATCGTCGTCGACGACGGCGGCAAGCCGTTCCGCGTCACGTCGGCGCGCTCGAGCCAGGCCTACCGGCCGATCTACGGCGCGTCGGGGATCATCGGGTACGCGCGCCAGCGGGGCTTCGAGGACTGCTAGTCAGCAGCGATCCTGCCAGCGCAGCAGCCCGACGAGCAGGTCGACGTGCCCCTGCGCGTCGTCGAGCGCGTGGTGCGTCTTGGAGTCGCGCGGGCCGAGCAGGGCGCTCGGCATGCGGCGCTTGATCGCGTCGCGCACGGCGCTCGGCGCGAGCGCGGCGTAGGCCGACTTCATGTCGTAGTGCGCCGACTGGCCGAACGGGCTGCGGCCGGCGTACGCGTGCAGGTAGTGCTGCGTGAACTGCCAGACGAAGCCGAGCGGATACGCGGCCAGCACCGGCTGCGCGCCGTGCTCGGCGGCTGACCGCGTCGATCCAGTCGGCGAACGCCGGTAGCGCCTCCTCGGGAGCGCGGCCGTCGCGCTCGAGCTCGGCGCGCTCGAAGCCCGTCGCGCGCAGCGCCTTCTCGATGTAGCGGTCGCTGATCGGACGCAGCACCGCGTAGAACGTGTGCGCGTCGCGATCGAGCGCGTCGATGATGCCGTCGTCGTCGCGAATCGCCGCCGCGCATGCGCCGAGCGACACGATCGAGTTCGTCCCCGGCACGTGGCCGTCGGGCTCGACGTCGACGGAGAGATAGAGCTCGCGGGTCACGGCTTGCAGTGTGGTCACTCGGACGGCTGATTGTCAGCCAGCGCTCGTGAACTGCAGCATTGAGGGAAGGCGGGACGACAGCCAACCGAACACCTCCGTGGCACCTAATGGGCGGATATAGCCCAATAGGTGCCACGCTCAATGACACCCCGACGGTCCGGCCGCTTCCTCATCGATGCCGTTCCGGACCACGCCGCGCGCTGCCCAACTCGCCGGAGCGGAGCTCCAGGGGCTCAGCGCGCCGCGCGCCCTCCCCTAGCGACCGACGCTCGCAAGCGCCTCGAGCGCGAGCTCGAGATGGCGCGGCTCGAGCCGGATGTGGCTCTGCTGGCTCATCGAGCGCGGCGCCACGCCGATCGCCTCGACGGGCGGAGCGTTGGACAGCACCGGCACGACGAGCAGCAGATCGACCTGCACCGACCACGGCCAGCGCGCGGTGATCGGATCCTCGTCCGAGGGTTCGGAGATGACCTCGGCGACCCCGAAGATCCGTCGCCAGACCGACGCGTAGAGCACGAGGCGGTCGCCGCTTGCGATCCGCGGCCGCCGCGGGAAGGCCGTGCGTCCGGGGTCGATCAGCCAGCTGCCGGCCTGCAGCCAGTGGTCGGCCAGCGGCGCGTCGCCGGTCCCGTGTGCCTTGAGGAAGACGTCCACGTGGCTGTTCGGTCTATCAGGCGCAGGGATACGCGGGTGCCCCACCCGACGAGGCGTCTTCGCCGCCGCGCGGCCGTGCAGCGCTGACGATGACACGGTACGATGAGACATCGGCCCGCGCAAGATAGCCGGGCCCCGGCGGGAGGAGTCGGTATGACTGGGCAGGTCCGTCCGAAGGCCGCGGCGCTCGCGGTGGTGCTTAGCGCAGCGGCGCTCGCCGCATGCGGCGACTCGAGCAACGACTCCGGCGATTCCGTCACGAGCGGCGCGTCCGCCCGCGCGGCCGCCGACAAGCTCATCGCCCAAGCGATTGCGACGAACCCCGCGGCCGACTCGGCGCGCGTCAGCGGCAGCGTCGACGTCGACATCGTCGGCGGCCGCCAGCCGCTCACCGGCAAGACGCAGATCACCGCCGACGGCACCTACAACCTGCCGTCCGGCGCGTCGGTGCCCGATCTCGACATCGACGTCGGCCTCTCGCACGCCGGCCAGGGGCTCGGCGGCGCGATCGTGCTCGCCGACAAGACCGGCTTCATCCGGCTTGGCTCGACCGGCTACAAGATCCCCGGCTCGATCGCGAGCAAGCTCGTCGAGCCCGCCGAGCTGGCGAAGAACGGGCTGACGAAGACCGGCGCGATGTTCTTCATCAACCCGCATGACTGGCAGACGAACGCCAAGCTCGTCGGCGAGACGACGCTCAAGGGCGAGCGCGTGCAGCACATCACGGCCGACGTCGACCCGAAGGCGTTTTTCCTCGACCTGTCGCGGATGGTCCGCTTCCTGCGGCGGCTGAACATCACGCAGGCGCTGGGGCTGCCGGATGCGCTCGGCCCGAAGGTCGTCGCCGCGCTCGCCCGCTCGGTGACGGTCGCCCGCGGCGAGGCCTGGATCGGCAAGGACGACCATGTCCTGCGCAAGGCGAAGGCGCACGGCGAGCTGGTCGTCGCCTCGCGCGACCGCAAGCTGCTCTTCGGGATCCGCCGCGCCAAGCTCGATGCGAACCTCGATATCACCGAGCTCGGCGACGTGCCGGCGGTGAGCGCGCCGACGCAGGTGCGCTCGTACAGCTCGCTGCAGCTTGCGCTCGACGCCCTCGGCGAGTTCGTCCGCAGGCTGTCGCGCGCACCGTAGCCGCGCGGCGGCGCGGCGGCGCCCGGCGAAGGGTCAGCGCAGGCGCGGCCAGCGCCTGCGCGGGCCGCCGTCGATCGACTGCGCGAGCAGCTGCATCGGGTGCAGCAGCGGCAGCGGCCGGCCCTTGCGCTCGAGGTGGGCGGTGATCTGCAGCGTGCAACCGGGGTTCGCGGCGGCGATTGCCTCGGCGCCCGTCGCGAGCAGGTTGTCGGCCTTGCGCGCGCCGAGCTGGTCGGCGGCCTCCGGCCGCGTCAGGTTGTAGATCCCGGCCGAGCCGCAGCACAGCTCCCACTCGGCGGGCTCGACGAGCGTCAGGCCGGGGATCGATCGCAGCAGCTGGCGTGGTTGCGAGCGGACCTTCTGGGCATGGGCGAGGTGGCACGCGTCGTGGTAGGCGACGGTGATCTCGACGGGGTGGCGCTTGGCGCGCGGCGGGACCGACGCGAGCAGCTCGTGGACGTCGCGCGCGCGCGCCGACAGCGCCTTCGCTCGCTCGGCCCAGTCCGGCTCGTCGCGCAGCAGGTGGCCGTAGTCCTTGATCGCCGAGCCACAGCCGGCGGCGTTGACGACGACGTGGTCGAAGCGCTCGAAGGCCTCGATCGTCGCCTTCGCGAGCGGCAGCGAGTCCTCCTCCTGGCCGGCGTGCAGGCCGAGCGCGCCGCAGCAGCGCGGCGCGCGCGGCGCGTGGACCTCGAAGCCCTCGGCCGCGAGCACCGCGACGGTCGCGGCGTTGACGTCGCCGAAGTACGCGCGCTGGACGCAGCCCTGCAGGAAGCCGACCGTGCCGCGCTTCTCGCCGACCGCGCGCGTCAGCGCCGGCAGCCGGTGGACGGCGTCGCGCAGACGCACCGGCGGCGCCAGCTCGGAGAGCGTCCGCGCGAGCGGCAGGCGCCCGACGAGGCGCGAGCGCTGTGCCCACTTCGCCAGGCCCGAACGGCGGTAGGCGACGATCAGCGGGACCGTCGCGCGCAGCCGCCCGGGGTGTGGGAACGTCGCGAACAGGATCCGCCGCAGCAGCCGCTCGCGCCGCGTGCGCGGGTGCAGGCGCTCGACCTGCTGGCGCGTGTCCTCGATCAGCAGGTCGTAGCGCACGCCCGACGGGCAGGCCGTCACGCAGGCCATGCAGCCGAGGCAGTTGTCGAAGTGGCCGACCATCGTGTCCGACAGGACGCTGTCCTCCTGCAGGCCCTCGCTCATCAGCACGATGCGGCCCCGCGGCGAGTCCATCTCCTCGTTCCAGAGCACGTACGTCGGGCACGTCGGCAGGCAGAAGCCGCAGTGCACGCAGTCCTCGATCAGCTCGAGCTCGGGCGGCTTGTGGGCGTCGAAGGCGGTCACTCAGATCCCGCCCACGAAGATGCCCGGGTTGCACGTGCGCGCCGGGTCGAAGCGCGCTTTCACGCGCCGCATCAAGACGACGCCGGGGTCCTCGACGTGATCCCAGGGGTCGAGGTGGGCGCGCACGGACACCGGCGCGTCGAGCACGACGCAGGGCGACGGCGCGAGGACCGTGCGCAGGCGCGCGATCGCCGTCACGAGGTCGCCCGGCGCGGCGGTCGGCAGCGCGATCCAGTGCAGGCCGAGCGCGGCGCGGCCGACGAGCGTGGCCCCCGCGACCTGCGCCGCGACGCAGGCGTCGGCGAGCGCGCCGGGCCGTCCGGAGACGCGCACGACGGCGCCACCCTCGGCCGCCCGCTGGGCGGCGCGCTGGCCCGCCCAGAGCGCATCGTCGTCCTCGCTCGTGGCCGCTTCGAGGCCGAGACCCGCGAGCAGCCCCTCGGCGCTCGACGCCTGCGGAACGGCCGCGACGCCGGCGAAGCGCGCGAGCACGGTGCCCGTCTGCTCGTCCCATCGCACGTCGAGCGCCTGCGCCTCGAGCGAGCTGCCGGCGAGCGCGATCGCGGCCCGCTGCAGGAGCGCCGGGTCGTCGGTCGTGCCGCTCGCCGTCGCCTGCGCGGGCGGACGCGGGTGCAGGCGCACGGCGAGCTCGGTGATCAGGCCGAGCGTCCCGAACGCCCCGCTGAAGAGCTTCGCCAGGTCGTAGCCGGCGACGTTCTTGATGACCTTCCCGCCGGCGCGCGCGAGCGAGCCGTCGGGCAGCGCGACGGTGATCCCGAGGACGAGGTCGCGCGGCGCGCCGTAGCGATGGCGCAGCGGGCCCGAGTCGCCGGTTGCGACGACGCCGCCGATCGTCGCCGCGTCGCCCTCGCCGAGCGGCGGGTCGAGCGCGAGCATCTGGCCGGCGGCGGCGAACGTCTCGTCGAGCTCGCGCAGGCAGGCGCCCGGCTGCAGCACGGCCGTCAGGTCGCCGCGGTTGTGCTCGACGGTCGCGTCGAGCGCGGCCGTGCGCAGCTGCACGCCGCAGTCAGCGCCGGGGCTGCCCCACGGCTTCGTGCCGGCGCCCGCGATCCGCACCGCGACGCCGTCGGCGGCGCACGCCCGCAGCAGCGCGGCCGCGTCCTGTGCCGTCTGCGGCGTCTCGTTGCGTACCCCCTGAGCCCTCAAAACCGCTCCGCGATCCCGTCGCGCTCGAGCGGGTGCGTGCGGTACGGGCCGGGCACCTCGCCGCACAGGCGCGGCGTCGGCATGACCTTGCCGGGGTTCGCCAGGCCGCGCGGATCGAACGCGCAACGCAGGTGCTGGAAGGCGGCGAGGTCGGCGTCCTCGAACATGCTCGGCATGTAGCGCTTCTTGTCGACGCCGACGCCGTGCTCGCCGGTGATCGATCCGCCGGCGTCGACGCAGGCCTCGACGATCTTGCCGGCGAGCTCCTCGGCGTGCTCGGCCTGCTCCTCGCCGTCGTACAGGACGAGCGGATGGAGGTTGCCGTCGCCGGCGTGAAAGACGTTCGCGACGCGCATCCCGTACTCGTCGGACAGCGCGGCGATGCGCGCGAGCACCTCGGGCAGCTTCGTGCGCGGGATGACGCCGTCCTGCACGTAGTAGTTCGACGCCAGGCGCCCCATCGCGGCGAACGCCGCCTTGCGCGTGCGCCAGATCAGCGCACGCTCGATGTCGTCCTGCGCGATCCGGATGCCGGTCGCGCCGTTGCGCTCGCAGATCGCGACGACCTCGTCGAAGCGCGCCTCACACTCGAGCTGCGAGCCGTCGAGCTCGATGATCAGCGCGGCGCCGGCGTCGGTCGGAAAGCCCGCGCCGACGGCCTGCTCGGCGGCCTGGATCGTGAGCGTGTCCATCATCTCGATCGCGCCCGGCACGACGCCGCCCGAGACGATCTCCGAGACCGTCTCGCCGGCCTCGCCTGTCGTGGCGAAGAACGCGACCATCGTCTTGACGGTCTCCGGCACCGGGATGACGCGCAGCGTGATCTTCGTGCAGATCCCGAGCGTTCCCTCCGAGCCGACGAACGCGCCGAGCAGGTCGTAGCCCGGCATGTCGAGCTCCTTGCCGCCGAGCGTGACGACGTGCCCGTCGGGGAGGACGACCTCCAGCCCCGTGACGTAGTTCGTCGTGAAGCCGTACTTGAAGCAGTGCGCGCCGCCGGAGTTCTCGGCGACGTTGCCGCCGATCGAGCAGACGATCTGCGACGACGGATCGGGCGGGTAGAAGTGCGTCGGTGCGACGGCGGCGCTGACCTCCATGTTCGTGACGCCGGGCTCGACGACGATGCGCCCACCGTCGAGGTCGACCTCGAGCACGCGGCGCATGCGCGTGACGGCGATCAGGACGCCGTCGTCGACCGGCAGCGCGCCGCCCGACAGGCCCGAGCCGGCGCCGCGCGCGACCCACGGCACGCCCTCGTCCGAGCACGCGCGCACGACGTCGCGCACCTCGCCCGCGCTGCTCGGCAGGACCACCGCGCCGGGCGTCACGCGGTACTGCAGCAGCCCGTCGGACTCGTACGTGCGCAGCTGGATCGACTCCGTGAGGACGTGCTCGCGGCCGCAGATCGCGCGCAGGCGTTCGAGCAGCGCACGCCCGAGCGGGGCCGGAACGGGGGTGGAGTTGTTCGGGGCGGGCTCGAGCACGGACGGCTGGCGAAGGGTACGCGACGGAAACTCACGATCCCTAAAGGTGTTCTGTCTTGTCGAACGCATACGGTCGCGTTTGCTTTGGGCGAGAGGAGCGACATGCCGCTGCACACCTACGTGTTCAGAGCCGAGCTCGTGGGATTCGAAGGAGTCCGCCGCACGGTCACCGTGCGCGAGGATCTTGCGCTTGTCGACCTCCACTACGCGCTGCAGTCGGCGTTCGGCTGGGACGACGACCACCTCTACTCGTTCTGGCTGGGTGGGTCGTTCTGGGGTGCCGAGAGCGGGCACTACATGCATCCCTACCACGCGGCGTCGGTGCATCCGCCGGGCAAGAGCGCCGTCGCGCACCTCGGCGAGCTCGGCCTCGAGCTTGGCCAGCGGATCGCGTACGTCTTCGACTTCGCCGAGGAGTGGCGCGTCGAGCTCACGCTCGAGCAGATCCGCTCGCTCGACGGGCGCGCCGCGGCGCGCTGCATCGAGTCGATCGGCGCCGCGCCGCCGCAGTACGCG